>NZ_JBHVIX010000001.1:544276-658836 GCF_042799415.1 Streptomyces sp. NPDC057694 | reverse complement strand
CCCCTGAACGAGCGGAGCTCGTTTCAGGGGCGCGGGGAACTGCGCGAGAAGCGGCCACCGGCCGTCAGCCGACCGACAACCCGATAAGGGGCGCGGGGAACTGCGCGACCAGCCACGACGCGACCCGCACACGCCCACCTTCCGCAGTCATGAACCGGCACCCGAGCGGAGGCGACTATCGTGGCGGAATGGCACCTGAGTTGATCCGTATCGTCTCCCGCTCATCGCCCATGGCCCTCGCCCAGGTGGAGCGCGTCCGCGCCGAACTCGCCGCGCTCCATCCGGACATCCGCACCGAGGTCGTGCCCGTCACCACCAGCGGCGACAAGTGGATGGGCGACCTGGCCGTGCTCGGCGGCAAGGGAGCCTTCACCAAGGAGGTCGACCAGGCGCTCCTCGACGGCCGCGCCGACCTCGCGGTGCACTGCCTGAAGGACGTACCGGCGGACCGGCCGCTGCCGGAAGGGTGCACATTCGGTGCGTACCTGAAGCGCGACGACGTACGGGACGCGCTGATCGACCCGGCCGGCCGCCGCCTCGACGAACTCCCGGAGGGAACCCGCGTCGGCACGTCGTCGGTCCGCCGCATCGCCCAACTCGCCGCCAGCCACCCGCACCTGGAGTGCGTCCCGATGCGCGGCAACGCCAACCGGCGCATGGAGAAGATGGCAGCCGGCGACGCGGACGTGCTGCTCCTCGCCCTGTCCGGGCTCGAGCGGATCGGCCGCCTGGACGTGGTCACCGACGTGCTCGCGCCCGACGCGATGTGCCCGCCCATCGGGGCCGGGATCCTCGCGCTGCAGTGCCGCGCCGACGACGAGAGCACGCTGGACGCGGTGAGCGGGCTCGGGCACCACGACACCTGGCGGGAGGCGAGCGCCGAGCGGATGTTCCTGCACGTCCTCCAGGGACACTGCAACTCGCCGGTGGCCGGATACGCGCGCTCCGAGCGGGGCGGCGACCTCTCCCTGCGGGCCTGTGTGTTCACGCCCGACGGCAAGCGGGTCCTCAACGCCCAGGAATGGGCGGGACCGCTCGACCCCACGACGCTCGGCATGTCCGTCGCGGTGGCGCTGCTGCGCCAGGGCGCCCGCGAACTCATCGACGGCATTCCGCACTAGGGCTCGGCTCGGCGGACTGTTCCCCTGACGGGAGCTTCTGCGCGGCCAGCACCCCCAGGCACACCAGCCCCGCGAGCACCGTCAGCGTCGTGCCCATCGACGCCACGAAGTCCCGGCCCGTCGCGAGGAGCGTGGTCGCCGTCGCCACGCCGAGCGTCGGGCCGATGTTCATCGCGGTCTGCTGGAGGCCGCCGGCCACCCCGGCGTCGACCAGGCGGGCCCGGCGCACCAGGACCTCGGTCGCGGTGACCATGACCGTGCCGAATCCCGCGCCCATCGCGAACGCGCACCCCGCGACGGCCCAGCCGCTCGCCGTGGTGTCCAGACGGCCGAACCCGTAGACGCCCGACGCCATCAGCAGCAGCCCGCAGGACGTCGTGGGGCGCGCCCCGTAGCGGCGCAGCAGCACCGCGCCGAGGGGCGCCGCGATCACCATGCACAGCGCGGCGGGCAGCATCCGCAGCGCGGTGCCCAGCGCGTCGAGGCCGAGCACGTCCTGAAGGAAGTACGTCGCCGTGAACAGCGCGCCGAACAGCGCCGCCGAAGCCGACAGCAGGACACCGAGCGCCGAGGCCACGACAGGGGAGGCGAGCAGCGCGGGGGACAGAAGCGGGTGCGGGGTGCGCCGCTCGTGGCGGACGAAGGCTGCCGTCGCCGCGCAGGCCCCGGCCAGCGCGGCCACCGGGGGCGCCGACCAGCCCGCGCCGGGCAGGGTGACGAGCACCGTCACCGATGAGGCGAGGGCCGCGCCGAGCAGCAGTGTGCCGCCCGCGTCGAGACCGGTCCGGTGCCGCTCCGCGGGTTCCTCCGCATCCCGGGCGCCCAGGACGAGCAGGGCGATCGCCACGGCGGGCAGCACGCCCAGGAAGAACACCGAGCGCCAGCCCAGATGCGCCGTCAGCACCCCGCCGACCAGCGGCCCCGCGGCCGCCGCGCCGCCGATCGCGCTGGTGCGCAGGGCGATCGGCATGCCGAGTTCGTCCGGCGGGTACGCGGCGCGCAGCATGCCGAGCGTCGCCGGTTGCAACAGCGCCCCGCACACGCCCTGGAGCACGCGCAGCGCGATCACCGCGCCGATGCCGGGTGCGCACCCGATGCCCGCCGACGCGGCCGCGAACCCGAGCATCCCGTATCCGAACAGCCGCCGGTGCCCGTACCGGTCGCCGAGCCGGCCCGCGAAGACGAGCAGACTCGCCACCGCGATCAGATAGCCCGTGCTCGTCCACTGCACCTGGGTGAGAGAGGCGCCCAGATCGCGCTGGAGCGCGGGCTGGGCGATGGTCAGCACGGTCCCGTCGAGGGCCACGAGGACCGCGCCGACGACACTGCCCGCGAGCGTGACGCGACGATGGGCGCGGCCGGTCACCGGGGCTCCGGGCCCAGATGCGCGTCGAGCACCGCGGCCAGCAGCGGCGCCACATCGTCCGCACCGGAAGCCAGTTGAAGGCTGCCCCAGCCCCACAGCTGGGCGACACCGTGCAGGTTCGCCCACAACGCCCCGGCGACCACAGCGGGTTCGGTCTCGGGACGTACCCGTGCCACCAGGTCCGTGAACATCCCGAACAGAGGCAGGCTCGTCTCGCGCAGCCCTAACCCGTCGCTCTCCAGCAGATCGTGACGGAACATCAGCTCGTACATGCCGCGATGCTCCGCCGCGAAGGCGAGATAGGCGCCGGCCAGGGCCGTCAGCCGGGCGCGCGGCTCCGGCCCGGTCCCGTCCAGGGCGCGTCCCGCCTCCGCGCCGAGCTGGGCGAAGCCCCGGCGGGCGATCGCCGAGAGCAACTCCAGGTGTGTGGGGAAGTAGCGGCGGGGCGCCCCGTGCGAGACCCCTGCCCTTCGGGCGATCTCCCGCAGCGACAGGGCCGCCGCGCCCTCCGCGTCCACCAGGGCCACCCCTGTGTCGATGAGCCGGTCCCGCAGGCCGCCCCCGTCGCCGCCGGATTCCGGACGGCCTTCCTCTGTCTGCATAGACACTGTCTACCCGATCGACGTAGACAGTGTCTACTCCTTGAGGGGTGCGTGGCTCTTCAAGGTGCGGGACGGGGCCGCTACGCTGCGCGCCGCCAGGGACGCCGACGACCGGCTGGGGGCCGCATGCTCGACACGACCGACACCTTGATCCCCGACGGCGACGAGCGACGGCTGCGCCTGGACGTCGAGGAGGACGGCGTCGGCGTGCTCACGCTGTGCCGACCGGCCAAACTGAACGCCTGGAGCTGGGAGTCGAGCCGTCAGCTCGGCGTGCTTGCCGACCGGATCCGGTTCGACGACCGCATCCGTGTCGTGCTGCTGCGGGCCGAGGGGCGCGCTTTCTGTGCGGGCATCGACGTCACCGCGCCCGGTGGCGGGATCGAGGGGGAGAGCGGATCGGCCCGCAGCCGCGCCTACTACGAGGGCATCCGATGGGCGCACGAGAGGTTCGCCGCGTTCGCGCGCCTGCCACAGCCCGTCGTCGCGGCCGTGCGCGGCTATTGCCTCGGCTTCGGCTTCGAACTCGCCCTCATGGCGGACATCCGGATCGCGGCGGACGACGCCGTGTTCGCCCTGCCGGAGGCGCGGCTGGGGGTGGCGGTCGACGCGGGCGGCGATCTGCGCATCGCCCGCGAGGCCGGAGCCGGCTGGGCCAAGTTCCTCGCACTGACCGGGCGGCGCATCGACGCGGACGCGGCGTGGCGGCTGGGGCTGCTCCAACAGGTCACCCCCGGAGCGGAGTTGGAGGGGGCGGCCCGCGAGGTGGCACGGGAGATCGCGGCGAACGCGCCCCTGGCCGTGCAGTCCGTCAAACGCGACATCGACGCCTACGCCGACGCGGGCCTCGACGCCGCGCTCGACCGGGTGGCGATGAGCGCCGCCCTCACCCTCACCTCGGACGACGCGACGGAGGGCTTCACCGCGAAGGCCCGCAGGGAGAGCCCCCGGTTCCGTGGCGCGTGAGCCGGGAACACCGGATCACTCCGCCGTGAACGGCCCCCGCCCCAGCTGCTCGCGGACCGTCGTCACCGGCGCGTTCACCAGATCGCGCCGCTGCCAGTTCGCCCCGTCCACCACCAGCGTGTGCCCGCTGATGAACCGGCCGTACGGCGAGGCGAGGAAGGTGGCCGCCCAGCCCAGCTCCCGGGGCGCGCCCACCCGCAGCGCGGGCTGCCGGGCGCCGGGGTCGTCGGCCCGGTCCAGATTCGCGCGGATCGCCGGTGTCATGTCCTCGTGCGGCATGAGGCCCGGCACCAGGCCGTTGACCTGGATGCCGTACGGGCCCCACTCCACGGCCAGCGTCTCCACCAGGTTCTTCACCCCCGCCTTCGCCGCCGCGCTGTGCGCGAAGCCGGGCCCGCCGGTCCACGCGTACGACGCGCCCACCGCGAGCACCGACCCCGGGGTGCCCGCCGCCAGATGCCTGCGGCCGAACTCCCGTGACATGAAGAACGTGCCGCTGAGCGTGATGTCGACGACCGAACGCCAGCCATTGGGGCTCAACTCCTCCGCCGGGACAGGGAAGTTGGCCGCCGCGTTGTTCACCAGGACGTCCGGGACACGGCCGTGCGCCGCCCACGCCGCGTCGAAGACCTCCGCGATCCGGCCCGCGTCCCGGATGTCGCAGGTCGCCGCCGTGACCTTGCCCGCGCCCTCGACCGCCGCCAGCTCCTCGCGGGCCGGTGCCAGGTGCTCACCCTTCCGGCTCGCGATCATCACGTCCGCGCCGAGCCGCGCGAACTCCGCCGCGACCGCCCGGCCGAGCCCGGTGCCGCCCCCGGTCACCAGGACCAGCCGGCCGTCGTACGTGCCCGGGGGCAGCGCCGAGACACCGAGCGGGGGAGGAGCGGGCAGTCCGGGTACGGCAGGCGTCGTCATGCGGGAATGGATACCCGCTGTACCGTCAACTTGCCACTGCGACGCCGGACTTGGTGCGAGCCTGCGCCACCGCGCGCTCGCCCTCCGGTGAGAACGCCCCGGCCCGCCGCCGCTCGGCGCCCCGCGCCGCGTCGGACATCACCAGCTGCGCGTTGATGAAGGCACCCGCCCGGTACCCCGCGCTCGCCGCGTTGACGACCTGCTCCGCCGGACCGGCCGCGTTCCCCACCGCCCACACGCCCGGCACACTGGTCTGCCCCGTCGGATCCACGTCGACGAACGGCCCGGCCGGGGTCTCCTTCGTGACGGCGCCCAGCGCGGACAGCAGAGCGTCGCTCGGCACCGTGCGGGTCGGGACGACGAACACCGACCGCGCGAACTCCCGGCCGCCCGCGAGCCGCACCCCGGTCAGCCGGTCGTCCGTCACCACGAGACGCTCGATCGCGCCCGCGACCACACTCACGCCGGCGGCGGCCAGCAGCTGCCAGTCGTCGTCCGGGAGGCCGTCCGCGTCCGTGCCGTCGAGGAAGAGCGTCACGTCGTCGGAGAGCTGGCTGAACAGCAGCGCCTGGTGGATGCCGGTCGCCTCGCGGTACAGCACGCCGATCGCGCGGTCCCTGACCTCCCACCCGTGGCAGTACGGGCAGTGCAGGACGTCCGTGCCCCAGAGCTCGGCGACGCCGGGCACCTCCGGCAGCTCGTCCACCAGGCCCGTCGCGATCACCAGGCGGCGCGCGTGCACCCGGCCGCCGGACGCGAGCGCCACCTCGAACTCGCCGGACCCGTCCGGCTCGGCCGCCGTCACCCGGTCCGACACCAGCTCCACGCCGTACCCGGTGACCTCCCGGCGCACCTCGGCCAGGAACTCGGCCGGTGGCATGCCGTCGCGCGACGGGTAGCCCTGCATGTGCGCGGCCGGTGCGTTGCGCGGCTCGCCCGCGTCGACGACCAGGACCGAGCGGCGCGAGCGCCCCAGGATCAGCGCCGCCGAAAGCCCCGCCGTGGCGCCGCCGACGACCACGACCTCGTACGCGTTCTTCTTGGTGCTGCTGTTGCCGTTCATGGGATGCACCTCGTCTGAGTATCGGCTGACCATTGCTTTCGACGGTGCACCGCGGCTCGCCGGATTGACAAACGCGTTTGCCGAAACTGCAATGGATTCATGAACGCACACGATGACGCGTCCGCCGCGGAGCCGGAGGCGAGCATGGACGACGTGCTGTCCGGCGTCGGGCCCCGGCTGCGGGCCCTGCGCAAGGAGCGCGGCGCCACCCTCTCCGGCCTCTCCGAGACCACGGGCATCTCCGTCAGCACGCTCTCCCGCCTGGAGTCGGGGCTGCGCAAGCCGAGCCTGGAGCTGCTGCTGCCCATCGCCCGCGCCCACCAGGTCCCGCTGGACGAGCTGGTCGGCGCCCCGCCGGTCGGTGACCCCCGGGTGCGGGGGGTGAAGCCCGTCGTACGGCACGGCCGGACGATGATCCCGCTGACCCGGCAGCCGGGCGGCCTCCAGGCCTACAAGATCATCGAGCCGAACCGGGTGACGGAACCCGATCCGCAGACCCACGAGGGCTACGAGTGGATCTACATGCTCTCCGGGAAGCTGCGGATCGTCCTCGGCGACCACGATGTGGTGCTCGGCCCCGGCGAGGCCGCCGAGTTCGACACCCGGGTGCCGCACTGGTTCGGCTCGACGGGGGAGGGGCCCGCCGAGTTCCTGAGCCTCTTCGGGCCGCAGGGCGAGCGCATGCACGTACGGGCACGGCCCACGCGGGCGAAGGAGGAGTGAGCGGGGGCAGGGCATTCACAGACCGGCAAGCGACCGCTTAGTATGCAGCCGAACCCGGTTCGACGAAGCAGTCCCGTGGAGGCCCCGCATGCAGGCATGGCAAGTGCACGAGAACGGCGAGCCGAGCGAGGTGATGCGCCTGGAGGAGGTCGCGCGCCCCGTGCCCGGCGAGGGGCAGGTCCTGCTCAAGGTGCGCGCCGCCAACATCAACTTCCCGGACGCGCTGCTCTGCCGCGGCCAGTACCAGGTCAGGCCGCCACTGCCGTTCACCCCCGGGGTCGAGATCTGCGGCGAGACCGAGGACGGCCGCCGGGTCATCGCCAATCCGGCCCTGCCGTACGGCGGCTTCGCCGAGTACGCCGTCGCCGACGCCCGCGCGCTGCTTCCCGCGCCGGATGCGCTGGACGACGCCGAGACGGCCGCCCTGCACATCGGCTACCAGACCGGCTGGTTCGGCCTGCACCAGCGTGCCCGCCTCCAGGAGGGCGAGACGCTGCTGGTGCACGCCGCCGCGGGCGGGGTCGGCAGCGCCGCCGTCCAGCTCGGCAAAGCCGCCGGAGCCCGGGTCATCGGCGTCGTCGGCGGCCCGGACAAGGCCAAGGTCGCCCAGGAACTCGGCTGCGACGTCGTGATCGACCGGCGCGCCGACGACGTCATCGCCGCCGTCAAGGAGGCGACCGGCGGACACGGCGCCGACGTGGTCTACGACCCGGTGGGCGGCGACGCCTACAAGCAGTCCGCCAAGACGGTCGCCTTCGAGGGCCGGATCGTCGTGGTCGGCTTCGCCTCGGGCAGCATCCCGAGCCCCGCCCTCAACCACGCGCTGGTGAAGAACTACTCGATCATGGGCCTGCACTGGGGCCTGTACGCGCAGAAGAACCCCCAGCTGATCCCGCACTGCCACGAGAAGCTCACCGAGCTGGCCGCCCGCGGTGCCATCAAGCCCCTCGTCAGCGACCGCGTCGACCTCGCCGACGCGCCGTCCGCCGTGCAGCGCGTCGCCGACGGCGTCACCACCGGCCGCGTCGTCGTGGTGCCCGGCCTCCACGCCCGTACGGAAGGAGCCGCCGCATGACCGTCGACGCCGCACAACTGCGATCCCTGACCCAGGAGTTCCTGGCCGCGCACCCGGTCGCGACGACCCCGCGCGAGGATTTCCTCAGCGCCCGCTTCGACGCCGGTCTCGCCTGGGTGCACTACCCCGAGGGCCTCGGCGGCCTCGACGCGCCGCGCGCCCTGCAAGCCGTCGTCGAGGCGGAGCTGGAAGCGGCCGGCGCCCCCGACAACGACCCGCGGCGCAACGGGATCGGGCTCGGCATGGCCGCCCCCACCATCCTGCGCTACGGCACCGACGACCAGAAGCGGCGCTTCCTCAAGCCGCTCTGGGTGGGCCAGGAGATCTGGTGCCAGCTCTTCAGCGAGCCCGGCGCCGGATCCGACCTCGCCGCGCTCGGCACCCGCGCCGTGCGCGAGGGCGACGACTGGATCGTCAACGGCCAGAAGGTGTGGACGTCCGGCGCGCACAACGCCCGGTTCGCCATCCTCATCGCCCGCACCGACCCGGACGTGCCCAAGCACCGCGGCATCACGTACTTCGTGTGCGACATGAGCGACCCCGGCGTCGAGGTGCGGCCGCTGCGCCAGATCACCGGCGAGGCCGAGTTCAACGAGGTGTTCCTCACCGACGTCCGGATCCCCGACGCCCACCGGCTCGGCGAGATCGGCGACGGCTGGAAGGTCGCCCAGACCACCCTCAACAACGAGCGCGTCGCCATCGGCGGCATGCGCATCCCGCGCGAGGGCGGCCTCATCGGCATCGTCGCCGACACCTGGCGCGAGCGGCCCGAACTGCGCACCCACGACCTGCACCAGCGCCTCATGACCCTCTGGGTCGAGGCCGAGGTGGCCCGCCTCACCGGTGAACGCCTGCGCCAGCAGCTCGTCGCCGGACACCCGGGACCGGAGGGCGCCGGCATGAAGCTCGGCTTCGCCCGCCTCAACCAGCAGATCAGCGGTCTGGAGCTGGAACTCCTCGGCGAGGAGGGCCTGTTGTACGACGACTGGACGATGCGCCGCCCGGAGATCGTCGACTTCGCGGGCCGCGACGCGGGTTACCGCTATCTGCGCGCCAAGGGCAACAGCATCGAGGGCGGGACGAGCGAGGTCCTGCTGAACATCGTCGCCGAGCGCGTCCTGGGCCTGCCGCCCGAGCCGCGCACCGACAAGGACGTCGCCTGGAAGGACCTCTCCCGATGAGCACACAGCCCGATCTGCTGTATTCGGAGGACGAGGAGGCGCTCCGCTCGGCGGTCCGCGACCTGCTCACCGACCACTGCGGGGCCGCCGCCGTGCTCGCGCGCGTCGAGAGCGACGAGCCGCACGACCGCGCCCTGTGGAAGAACCTCGCGGAGAGCATGGGCCTGGCCGGTCTGCTCGTCCCCGAGGAGCGCGGCGGACAGGGCGCCTCGCACCGCGAGGCCGCCGTCGTCCTGGAGGAGCTGGGGCGCGCCGTCGCCCCCGTCCCGTACCTGACGAGCGCCGTCATCGCGACGGAGGCGCTGCTCGCCTGCGACGGCGACGAAGCCGACGCCGTGCTGTCCGCGCTCGCCTCGGGCCGCACCGTCGGCGCGCTCACGGTGCCGCTGTCGTCCGCGCCCGGCGGGGAGTTCACGGACGTACGTGCCACGGGCGGCGCCCTGACGGGACGGGTCACCGGGGTCGCGGACGCGGCCTTCGCCGACGTGTTCCTCGTGCCGACCTCCGGCGGCCTGTTCGCCGTGGACGCCTCGGCCGGCGGGGTCACGGTCGAGCCGCAGATCTCCTTCGACCCGACGCGGCCGCTGGCCACCGTCACCTTCGAGGCGGCCGCCGGACGGCTCCTCGCCGACACCGCCGCGCCCGCGGTGCGGCGCGCCCTGCGCGCCGGCGCCGGACTGCTCGCCTCCGAGCAACTCGGCGCCGCCGAATGGCTGTTGACGGAGACGGTGCGCTACACGCGCGAGCGCCACCAGTTCAACCGGCCCGTCGGCTCCTTCCAGGCGCTCAAGCACCGGCTCGCCCAGCTGTGGCTGGAAGTGGTCAACGCCCGCGCCACGGCACGCAACGCGGCCGACGCGCTCGCCACCGGCAGCGACGACACCGATGTCGCGGTCGCCGTCGCCCAGGCGTACACGGCGCCCGTCGCCGTGCACGTGGCCGAGGAGGCGCTGCAACTGCACGGCGGCATCGGCATGACGTGGGAGCACCCGATCCACCTCTACCTCAAGCGCGCCAAGTCCTCGGCGATCGCCCTCGGCACAGCGGGCAGCCACCGGGAGGAACTGGCCGAACTGGTCGATCTCCGGGCGCCCTGAGCGACGGCCGGCGCAATTCGATGGACAGGGACGTCATCCCCGTGATCCCTTCACGGGCATGACGTCACTCATCCGCCACCTCACCATCGACTGCGCCGACCCCTACACCCTCGCCGGCTTCTGGGCCGAGGTGCTCGGGGGAGCCATCACCGACGATGACCATCCCGGCGACCCCGAGGCGCTGGTGGAGAGCGCGTCCGTGGGCGTCCTGCTCATCCGCGTCCCCGAGGGCAAGGCCGCCAAGAACCGCCTGCACATCGACCTCCAGCCGCAGGACCGCACCCGCGACGAGGAGGTCGACCGCCTGCTCGCCCTGGGCGCCACCCTCCAGGGCGACCACCGCCGCCCCGACGGCACAGGCTGGGTGACCCTCCACGACCCGGAGGGCAACGAGTTCTGTGTCGAGCGCAGTGCGGGGGAGCGGGGGCAGTAGGCCGCGTCGTCCACGACGAAGCAGCGGCCGGCCGCGCCGCCCCGGATGAACCACAGGCGGCGGTCCGGCCAACTCCCCTCCCAGGTCTGCCCATCGGTGCCACGGGCCCCGCATACTCACCCGTGTCCCACCGGCCCACCACGGGAGGCACACATGGCACTGACCACCCGCCGCAGAGCCCTCGGCGCGTTCGCCGCCGCACTGGCCACCGGTGTCGCCGCACCACAACTCGCCTACGCGGGCGGGCGGCCGCGCGGTCCGCGCCCGCTGCTTCGCGCCCACGCGCACAACGACTACGATCACCCGCGTCCGCTGTTCGACGCCCTCGACCACCGCTTCAACAGCGTCGAGGCCGACATCTACCTCGTCGACGGCGACCTCCTCGTCGCCCACGACCCCGTCGACCTCGACCCGGCACGCACCCTCGAATCCCTCTACCTCGCCCCGCTCGCCGCCCGCGTCCGCGCCCACCACGGCTCGGTGTACCGGGGATGGCGGCTGCCGCTGCAACTCCTCATCGACATCAAGACCGAGGGCGACGCCACCTACCGCGAGCTCGACCGCCAACTGCGCCGTCACCGAGGCCTGTTCACGACGTACGCGCACGGCCGGGTGCACACCGGACCCGTCACCGCAGTCGTCTCCGGCGACCGCGCCGCCGGACCGGTCATCGCGGCCCAGCGCACCCGCAGCGCCTTCTACGACGGCCGCCTCACCGACCTCGGCACCGCGGACCCCGCCTCCTTCATCCCGCTCATCAGCGACAACTGGACGAACAACTTCACCTGGCTGGGCAGCGGCCCGATCCCCGCCGCCGAACGCGAGAAGTTGCACGGCATCGTCTCCGCCGCCCACGCCCACGGGCAGCGCGTCCGCTTCTGGGCCACACCCGATGTCGCGGGGCCCGAACGGGACGCCGTGTGGAGCGAGTTGATCGCCGCCGACGTCGACCACCTGAACACCGACGACCTCGCGGGCCTCGAAGCGTTCCTCGACGCCCACGACCGATGACCCCACGGCGGGTGACCGCGCCGCGGTGACCCGCAGTTAGCACTCTTTCGGGGGACAGGTCGTGCCCCGTCCGGCGCCCTCCGCTGCGTCACACTTGCGGCCGAAAGCCACGGTGTTGACGTGGCGGAGGAGGTTCGGCGATGTCTCTGTCCATTTCCCTCGTGGTGCTGCTCCTGGTCGTCGCGGTGATCATTCTGCGCAACGGCGCCATGAAGGTCTCCCACGCCCTCGTCTGTGTACTGCTCGGCTTCCTGCTCGCCGGAACGGCCGCGGCCCCCACCATCCACCACGGCATCAACGCCACCGCGGGCCTGGTCAGCAGCCTCAGACCGTGACCGGCACCCGATGATCGTTGCGGCTTCGTGAACAACTCCCTGATCTGCATGGACACTTCAAGGGAGGGCGCCTAGCTTCGCGGCATGCCGCTTCGCAGACAGCTCGCCCGCACCCTCGCCGTCACGCTGACCGTGCTGGGGTTCGGCCTCGTCGCCCCGTCCGGCGCCGGGGCCGACGCGATCCCCAAGGCCCCCGGCCACCGCCTCGTCCCGCAGTACGAAGGTGCGCCGGCCCAGCCGAACCCCGTACCCGGCACGGCCCCGGACCAGCACCCCTACCTCGCGGCGAACGGCCGCAGCGGAATGCACGGGGACGGCTGGGGCAGCGGCACCTACCCCTGGAGCGGACCGAACGGGAACGCCCCGCAGGTCACCAGCGAGCAGATGGCCGCGCTCGGCGGCGAGTGCGCCACCGTCACCTTCGACAAGGAGGGCCGCATCGTCACCGTGTGCGGCACCTTCACCGGTTTCCTGGTCAAACTGCTCGACCCGCACAGCCTCGCGACCCTCGCCGAGTACAAGCTCCCGCAGCGCCCCTCCACCGTCGAGGCCATCACCACCCTCGACTTCTCCAAGATCTTCAAGGACACGTCCGGCGGCGCCTACTCCTACCTCGACGACCAGGACCGTCTCGTCCTCGCCGACTCCCGCCAGCACGTCCTGCGCCTCGCGCACACCCGCACGGCGGACGGCAGCTGGGAGTTCAAGGTCACCGACGACTGGGACCTGACCGGCGTCGTCCCGCACGACTGCGCGTCCTGGACGAACCTGTACCCGAGCGGCACGTGCGACCCCGTCACCTCCGTGATGCCGGACTGGCAGGGCCGCGTGTGGTGGGTGACCCGGCAGGGCCGCGTCGGCACCGTCGACCCCGCCACCGGCACCATCAGATCGATCCGCCTGGACGGGGAGGAGATCCAGAACTCGTTCTCCGTGGCGAAGGACGGCGTCTCGATCGTCACCGACCACGCCCTGTACAACTTCGACGCCAGCGCCGACGGCACTCCGAAGGCTGTGTGGCGCCAGACGTACGACCGCGGCACGGGCACCAAACCCGGCTCCGTGAACCAGGGTTCGGGCACCACCCCCGACCTGTTCGGCATCCAGGACGACTACGTCGCCATCACCGACAACGCCGACGACCGCATGAACGTCCTCGTCTACCGGCGCGGCGCCGACGTCCCCGCCGACGAACGCCTCGTCTGCAAGGTTCCGGTCTTCGGCTCCGGCGCGTCCACGACCGACAACTCCCTGATCTCGTACGGAAACAGCCTCGTCGTCGAGAACAACTACGGCTACGAGAACATCACCTCGCTCACCTTCGGACGCAGCGTCGTCGGCGGCGTCACCCGCATCGACGTACGCGACGACGGCAGCGGCTGCGACACGGCGTGGGAGAGCGGCGTGCGCTCCCCGTCCACCGTGCCGAAGCTCTCCACCGCCAACGGGCTGCTGTACTTCTACACCAAGGAGCCCAACTCCCTCGGCGTGGACGCCTGGTACCTCACCGCCGTCGACTTCCGCACCGGCGACACCCGCTGGAAGCGACTCGTCGGGACCGGAATCGCCTACGACAACAACTGGGCGCCCGTGACGCTCGGTCCCGACGGCACGGCGTACGTGGGGGTCTTCAACGGGCTGGTGGCCGTACACGACAGCTGACGGGACCCGGGGCCCGGGACTCAGTGCTCAGCGCGAGAACACGCCGATCCCGTTGGCCACCGCCCGCTCGGGCGAGTCCGTGGGGTGGTTGAGGACCGAGACCGACGCCGCCCCCGGCTCCCGCGCGACGAGCGTCGACGAACCGCCGCCGTCGAGACTGAACGCGTCGTCCGTCCCCAACGCGGCCATGGTGGAGGCGACTTCGGCCATCGACAGGCCGGTGCGGTAGGCGGGTGCGCCGTCCAGGGCGAGCAGGACGAGGGTGCGGCCGTGGTCGGCGATGCCCGCGGCCGTGCGCACCGCCGCGGTGTTCGCGTCGAGACCGGGCAGCGGCGTGGCGTCCCACAGCACCGGATAGCCGCCGACGGCGAAGCTCAGCGGGACCCGTGAGCCGGCCGCGACCAGCCGGTGGCTCACGGACACCGGATCGCCCGGCGACAGCTTGCGCAGCCACTGCGCGCCCGCCTCCCGGCCGACCAGCACCGTCGTCCCGGCGGCGATCGCGCCGCCGCCCGGGGTGTCCGCCGCCGTCACGACCCGGCCGCGGCGCACCGTCACCTCGTACGTGTCCGTACTGCACGGCGCGGCCCGCTGGGTGTCCGTGCCACAGGTGGCCCGCACCCGGGACACGCTGCCCCAGTCCGCCGTGAACGCCCCCACCGAACCGACCGGCAGTGCGTACTGGTTGAGCCCGCCGAGCGCGACCGAGTCGTCCCGGGTGCGGACCGTGCCGTCCAGCGCGAGGCTGTCGAGACGGGCCCGCCGGTCGACGCCGACCCCGAGCACGTCCCGCGTGGAGGTGCCCGGCGGCAGGGCGGGCCCGAACCGCTGGCCGTCCGGCACCGCGGCCTTCAGGACGTGCCCGCCCGTGATCGCCGGGCCCACCGCGGCGCCCGTCGCCTCGACGCCGGGGTGCTGGGTCTCCGTGATGTTGAAGAAGTCCCCGTTGACACCGCCCACGGCCCCGCGCGCGTCGGCCATCGCCGAGACGGCTCCCCGCGCCCCCACCGCGCCCGGGTGCAGCAGATCGACGCGCACCCGCGGATCGCGCAGGTCGACGGTCAGGACATGGGCGTGGGCGGTGCCCTTGGCGGCCGGTATGTCGAACTCGGAGTAGGTGACGCCGGACGCCACCCGTGCGCCCCCGGACGCGGCACTGGCCGGAGCGGCTCCCGCCAGGGCCGCTCCGGCCAGCATTCCCGCTACCGCGAAAGCTGAGAGGAATCTCCTGCTTCTCAAGCCGAACGTGCTGTCAACTCTCGTCTGCATCAACGGAGTTCAGCAGACTACGGGGTACCCGTCGATGGCTGGGTGTCGACCAGACGGGAACGGATCAGAAAACGTACGCCTTCCGGCGCCTCCAGCGAGAAGCCGCTGCCTCTGCCCTCGACGACATCGACGATGAGCCGGGTGTGACTCCACACCTCGTACTGGCTCCTCGACATCCAGAACGACACCGGCTCCGCCACCCCCGCCACCGTCAGGTCCTGGAGCAGCACGTCGGAGCCGCCGGTGCGGAACTCGCCCGCCGGATAACACATCGGGGCGCTGCCGTCGCAGCAGCCGCCGGACTGGTGGAACATCAGCGGACCGTGGGTCGCCCGCAGCCGCCGCAGCAGTTCGGCGGCCGCGGACGTCAGCTCCACGCGGGGTACGTCGGTCATGCGAGCGAGTATCCGCGCCGGGACGTTGCGACGACGTTGCACGCGTGGGCGCCGCGCCCGCATAGGCTCCCCGCATGGAACAGAGGGAGATCATCCTGCGGGCGATCGGTGTGCTGACCGAGACGCAGGAGATGGTACGCAGACTCAGCGACGGAGAGGAACTGGACACCGACCTGTCACAGCTGGGACGGCTGGTGTCGGAGGTGTTCCCGACGGTGGAGATCCCGGCCGGGGCCACCGCGGAGGAGGCGGCGGAACTGACCATCGCCGCGCTCATGCCGGCCAGCGTGTCGCTCGTCGAGGCGTTCGCGTTCCTCTTCACCCAGCTCGCCAAGGTGCACGACGAAGGACACGGCGACGTCAACTCCACCGAACTGCTGAGGCAGATCGCGCTGCGCATGTCCGACCCGGGCGAGACCGGGTCGGACTGACAGGGGCCGCGGCCCTACTTGTTCGGGTCGCGGCGCCGGCCGAAGGCCTTCGTCAGCGCGCTCAGCGGTGAGCCGTCCGGCTTCGTGCCGGGCGGCGTCAGCGGCAGGCTCGCCGACACGCCCTCGCCCCGCCGCGCCTCGTTCAGCGCGGACTGGGCCGCCTCGGCCGCCTCCTTGTACGCGTCACGGGACTTGGTCATCGCCTCGAGCGCCTCGGCGTACCGGCCGACCATGTCCTGCGCGTGCGTCAGCTCCTCGTCCGGCGTCAGCAGGTGCCAGCCCTTGCGCAGCCGGGCGAGGGCCTGCTCGGCGTCCTCGGGCAGCGGCCTCGGCAGCGTCGCGAACTCGATGATCCTGGCGATGAGTTCGGACGGCTCGCTGCCGTTCAGGAAGACGTTGGGCACCGCGGCGCGGTCCGCGTCGTAGCCCGGCAGCGGCGGCTGCGTCGGCAGGACGACGGCGCCGCCGCGCGGCATCCGCACACTCAGCTCCCGCTTCAGCGCGGCATCCGCGATCTGCGACTGCTCGGGCGACGCCCGGTGCTCTATCACCCGGTGCCGCAGACCCGGCGGCAGGAACGGCGTGATCGGCTGCTCACCGCGTGCGTCCGGCGTCATCGCCTCGTGCACCACGACATGCGTGTACCAGCTGCGCCGCGTCCAATCCCGGACCTGGTGGCGCAGTTCGTCGGGGTCCTTGGGCAGATGGTTCGTGGCCCGCAGCCGCAGCCCCGAGACCGTGTCGTGGTCCCAGCCGACCCGGTCGCTGTCCGGCCAGAACATCGTCGCGGGGGACGGCCAGCCCAGGTCCCAGGCCCGGTCGGCCTCGGCGGCGAGCACCCAGACGATGCCGTCGCCCTCCTTGCGGCGCGCCTCGACGTCGAACGTCGTCAGCTGCGCGCGCACCGTGACGTCGTCGGCGACCCGCCAGCGCGCCTCGAACTGCCGGCGGGCGAGCGGGCCCGGGTCGGCGTCCTCGTCGCGCGGGTGCAGCACGGAGGTACGGGCCGCCTCGACCGGGTCCAGGTCGAGGAAATCGTCGAGCACCCCGGCCGCCTTGAGGGCGATCAGGTTGCGCCGGACGTCCTGCTCGGGTTCGAGCCCGAGGTGCCGCCCGCGGGACAGCCATACGGTGTCGGGGGCGGGGCTGAAGGAAGAGTTCTTCTTGGAGGTCATGGAGTCGTTCTGTGGGCGGTCGGTGCGCAGCCAGTATGGTCCGTGGACCTGTCCATGCGCTCGGTCGGGGTGGGGCGGTGTCGGGATTGTCGCGCGTGTGCGCGCAATCCGTCGGACGGTGCATGCCAGGAGTGTCGTGTTCCGCCGTACGCCGCAGCGCGCGTGCGCGACCAGGGGGGTCTGTGCCGGTGCTCGCGCCCCTGTGGTGAGCATGGCGCCGTCCGCCGTCGTACAGCCGTCCTGTGCATGCCGCGATCCGCCTTCCCTCAGCCGTTCCGTCCACCGCGGACGGCACGATCCGTCCGCCGCGCCCGTCCACGCCGTCGTCTGCCGCTCCTGATCCCGTAGGCTCGGCGGATGGCCAGGTACTTCGACGTCCACCCCGCGAACCCGCAGGCACGCATCATCGGAGCGGTTGCCGACGGCATCCGTGACAGCGCACTCGTCGCCTACCCCACGGACTCCTGTTATGCACTCGGCTGCCGGCTCGGCAACCGGGAAGGTGTCGACCGGATCCGGTCGATCCGGCAGCTCGACGACAAACATCACTTCACGCTCGTCTGCCAGGACTTCGCGCAACTGGGCAGATTCGTGATGATCGACAACGACGTGTTCCGTGCGATCAAGGCGGCCACGCCGGGCAGCTACACCTTCATCCTGCCCGCGACCCGCGAGGTGCCGCGCCAGCTCCAGCACCCCAAGAAGAAGACGGTGGGGGTTCGCATCCCCGACCACGTCGTCACCCAGGCGCTCCTCGCCGAGCTCGGTGAGCCGCTGCTGTCGAGCACCCTGCTGCTGCCCGGTGAGGACGAGCCGCTCACCCAGGGCTGGGAGATCAAGGAGCGGCTCGACCACGTCGTGGACGCCGTCCTCGACTCCGGCGACTGCGGCACCGAGCCCACCACGGTGATCGACTTCTCGGGCGGCGAGGCCGAGGTCGTCCGGCGCGGCGCGGGGGATCCCGACCGCTTCGAGTGAGCGCCGCCCGGGGGCCGTCCCGTCAGCGGGTCAGGAATCGCGCGCGACGATCCCCAGAAATCGGATGTGCGGCCGCTCGCCCGGTTCCGGGACGCTCACCCGGGCGCGGACCCCGTACACGTCCGCGATCAGCTCCTCGGTGAGGACCTTGTCCGGCGCACCCGCCGCGACGACCCGGCCCTCGCACAGCACGGCGACCTGCGCGCAGTACGCGGCGGCCAGATTCAGGTCGTGCAGGGCGACGACACTCGTCAGGCCGAGACCCGTGATCAGGTCGAGCAGCTCCAACTGGTGCTGGATGTCCAGGTGGTTGGTCGGCTCGTCGAGCAGCAGCTCGCGCGGCTCCTGGGCCAGGGCGCGGGCGATCTGCACCCGCTGGCGCTCACCGCCCGACAGGGTGTGCCACAGCCGGTGCGCCTTGTCGGCCAGTCCGCTGCGCTCCAGTGCGGAACGGACCGCGGCCTCGTCGGCCGCGGACGCCGGCGACCAGGCGCGACGGTGCGGGATCCGGCCGAGCCGCACCACATCGACGACCGTCAACTCGACCAGGGTCTCCGACTGCTGCTCCACCACGGCGACCCGCTGGGCGACCGTGCGGCGCGGCACGTCCGCGAGCGGCGCGCCGTCGAGGGTGACGACACCGGAGTCCGGGGCGAGCACCCCGGCGAGCAGCCGCAGCAGGGTCGACTTGCCCGAGCCGTTCGGCCCCAGCAGGCCCGTCACGGTGCCGGGGCGCGGCGCGAGCGCCACCCCGTCGAGGATCAGTGCGCCGCCGGCCGACCGCGACACGCGCTCCGCGCGCAGTCCGGCCGTCACCGGACGGCCCTGCGCCGGTACAGCACCAACACGAACGCGGGCACACCGATCAGTGACGTCACCACTCCCACCGGAATCTCCTGCGGTGCCAGGACCGTGCGCGCCGCCGTGTCCACCCAGACCAGGAACACCGCGCCGGAGAGCGCCGTCACCGGCAGCAGCCGGGTGTGCCCCGGACCGACGAGGGCGCGTGCCGCGTGCGGCAGCACCAGACCGACGAAGCCGATGGCGCCCGCCGCGCTGACCAGGACCGCGGTCAGCAGGGCCGTCACACACAGCAGGATCAGCCGGGTGCGGGCCACCCGGACGCCCAGCGCGGCCGCCGCCTCCGGGCCGAAGGCGAACGCGTCGAGCGTGCGCCCGTACCCGAGACACACGACCAGCGCGACCACGAGGACCGACAGACACAGCCACACCTCGGTCCAGCCGACCCCGCCGAGCGAGCCGAGCAGCCAGAACAGCACGCCGCGCGTCGTCTCCGCGTCGGCGGCCGTCAGCACCACGAACGAGGTCAGCGCGGAGAACAACTGCATCGCGGCCACCCCGCTCAGCACCACCCGGTCCGTCGTGCCGCCCAGCGTGTGGCTGAGCAGCAGCACCAGCGCGAACGACAGGACCGCGCCGATGAACGCCCCGCCGGACACCGACAGCGCGCCGCCGCCCACCCCGAGGACCACGACGAGCACGGCGCCCGTCGACGCCCCCGAGGACACCCCGAGCACGAACGGATCGGCGAGCGGATTGCGCAGCAGCGCCTGCAGCACCGTGCCGCACACGGCGAGCCCGGCCCCGCACACGGCCGCGAGCAGCGTCCGCGGCAGCCGCAGATTCCATACGATGCCGTCGCGGATCGGCGTCAGGTCCGAGCTGCCCCAGCCGAGGCGCGCGCCCACCGCCGACCAGACGTCGCCGACGCGGATCTGCGCGGGCCCGAAGGTGATCGCCACGGCGACGGACGCACACAGCGCGAAGACGCCCGCCGTCCAGTAGAGACCTGACCGCAGGGTCGCGGCACTCACTTGGCGAGGCCGAACTCGCCGAGCGCGGCGGCCACCTTCTCCACTCCGTCCACGGTGCGGATCGTCGGGTTCATGTCCTGCCCGCTCAAGAGCACGTACCGCTTCTCGCGCACCGCCGTCATGTTCTTCGTGACGGGATCGGACTCCAGGAACCTGATCTTCTGGGCGGCGGACTCGGCCGACTGCGAGCGGCGCGTCAAGTCACCGATGACGAGGACGTCCGGGTCACGGTCCGCGACCGTCTCCCAGCCGATCTGCGGCCACTCCTCATGCGTGTCGTCGAAGACGTTGCGCAGCCCCAGCTCCTCCGTGATGACGCCGGGAGCACCACAACAGCCCGCCATGTAGGGCGAGTCGGAATTCGCGAACCAGTACAGCACGCTGACGTCCGAGGCGTCGGCCGCCGAAGTGGCCTTGTGTACCCGGGACTTGAGGCTGTCGACGAGCTTCTCGCCGCGCTTCTCGACGTCGAAGATCTTCGCCAGGTCACGTATCTCGCCGTAGACCGTGTCGAGGGTGAGCGCCTTCGTGCGCTCGCCGTCGCCGTCGCCACTGTTGTTCTTGCCCGCGCAGTCGCTGGGGGAGAGGTAGGCGGGGACGCCGAGTTCGGTGAACTTCTCGCGCGGCGCCACCCCGCCCTTGCTGAGCGTGTAGGTGAACGAGGCCGCGGCGAAGTCGGGTTCGACGGCGAGGACCTTCTCGAAGGAGGGGTAGCGGTCGGCGAGCCGCGGCACCTTCGCGTTCGCCTTCTCAAGTCCCTTGAGCACGGGGTCGGTCCAGGTGGCGGTGCCCACCATCCGGTCGGCCAGACCGAGCGACAGCATGATCTCGGCCGACCCCTGATCGAGGGCGACGGCACGCCGAGGGGCGTGGTCGACGTGCACCTTCGTATCGCAGTTGTCGACGGTGACCCCGCCCGTCGCCTTCTCGTCCGTGCCTGCGCCGGTCGATCCGCCGCATCCGGCGAGGAGGAGGACGCCGGCCAACAGCGTTGCGGTACGGCGGAGGTGACGGGTGGTGCGGGCGGGCGGCACGGGAGATCCTCTGCGTCCAGGGCTCATACGCGGAGCCGGTCTACGGTCAACCCCCGGACCGCGGAACGCCGCCGGGGGCCGCCAGCAGGTCTTCGGACTCGGGGTCGTCCGCGCGAAGCGCCTTCCCAGACCGTGTCACCGGCCCAGTGGCTGTGGCTCCGCCCGTCACCCTCACCGCTGCGCGTCAGTTCCGGATTCTCACCGGATTCCCTGACCCGTGCACGGACAGACCGTGCAAAGGTACGACTGGCCTGGCGAAAGTATCACGGGGTGGGCGCGGGTCCTTTTGCCGGGACCGGGGCTCGTTGTCGGCTGCGGGCCGGTGGGGGCTGGTCGCGCAGTTCCCCGCGCCCCTGGAGTGCGCACTTCGTGCGGCATCTCCATCAAAAGCGCGGCGAAGCCGCAGCCTCAAAGGGGAGGCGGCGCGAAGCGCCTGCCTCAGGGGCGCGGGGAACTGCGCGAGAAGCGGCCACCGGCCCGCAGACGGACGACAACTGATCCAGCCGCCCTGCACCGGCTCACGCCCCGAGAAACGCGCAGACCTCCGTCGCGAACTCCTCCGGCGCGTCCCGGTGGATGAGGTGCCCGACGGGAAGGGTCAGCAGCCGCCCGCCGGGAATACGTCGGGCCAGCTCCGCGACACCGTCCTGCGGGACATGGCTGAGGGGCCCGCCCGCCACCACCAGCGTCTCGGCGGTGATGTCGCCGAGACGCTCCAGCCAGTGCGCGGGCGGGGTGTCGAGCTGCTGCCGGACCGCGACCACCATCTCCCAGTCGAAGGCCAGGTCTCCCTCGGGCCGGACCAGCGGCGGCGGTGTCCGCGGGCGGGGGAGCGGCACGTCCTCCAGAACCAGCCGTGCCACCCGCTCCGGCTCGGCCGCCGCCAGCAGAAAGGCGACCACGCCACCCATGGAGTGCGCGACGACCCGCACCCGGTCGAGGCCCGCCGCGTCCAGGAACGCGGCGACGTCGTCCCGCATCAGCTCCAGTGAGTACCGTCCCGGCCAGTCGCTCCGCCCGTGCCCGCGCAGGTCGAGGGCGTACACCCGGTGGTCGCGGGCGAACGCCGGTGCCACCGGCGCCCAGTCGGCGGCACCCTCTCCCAGGCCGGGCAGCAGCAGGAGCGGCACGGCGTCCGGCGGCCCCGACACCTCGTAGGACAACCGGACCCCCGCCACGCGCACCGTGCGCCGTTCCGTCATTTCCCGAACCCCCGCCCTGCGGATCAGTTGGATCAGTCGATCTCGCGAGGCTACGCCGGTGCGCGGCAACCGAATCGGTACCGGCGACGACTACGAGGAGTACCGCTCGTCGGAGACCTCCCGAAGGAGACATTCCCATGACGGTTCCTCCCCGTACGGCAGTTCCTCGTCGCCCCGGGACCGGCCGGACCACTACCCGTGCAGCGAGATCCCTCCGGTCCCGGCGCGCGGCCGGTCTGGTCGGCGCGGCGGGCTTCGCCGTCGCCACCGTGCTCGCTGTGCCGTCCCCGGCCGCCGCGCACGGCGTCGCCCTGATGCCCGGCTCGCGCACCTACCTCTGCTACAAGGACCTCCTCGCCAACTCCTCCACCCAGATGCCGACCAACCCCGCCTGCAAGGCCGCCGTCGAGGAGGCGGGCACGACACCGCTGTACAACTGGTTCGCGGTACTCGACTCCAACGCGGGCGGGCGCGGCGCGGGTTACGTCCCGGACGGCACCCTGTGCAGCGCCGGAGACCGCAGCCCGTACGACTTCTCGCCCTACAACGCGGCCCGCGCCGACTGGCCCCTCACTCACCTCACGGCGGGCGCCACCCTTCAAGTCAAGTACAGCAACTGGGCGCATCACCCGGGCAGGTTCGAGGTGTACGTCACCAACGAGGGTTTCGACCCGGAGCAGCCGCTGGGCTGGGCGGACCTGGAGAAGGTGCAGACCGTCCAGGACCCGCCGCACGAGGGCGGCCCGGGCACCGAGGACGGCCACTACTACTGGGACCTTCAACTCCCCGAGCGCACCGGCCGCCAGATGCTGTTCGTCCAGTGGATCCGCTCCGACAGCCAGGAGAACTTCTTCTCCTGCTCGGACGTCGTCTTCGACGGCGGAGCAGGAGAGGTGACCGGGCTGACCGGCGGCGAGCAGTCCGCCCGCGAGGCGGCCGCACTCGGCGCGGGCCACAAGGCCCACAGCGCCATGCACAGGGCGCACGACGCGGGCACGGCGGAGAGGACCACGGCGGAAGGCGCGTCGCGGGGGCGGCAGGCATCGGCTGAGAACGCCGAGACCGGTCCGACCTCGGTCGGCGCGCTCGCCGGAGCGGCGGCCGCCGCCGTGGCCCTGGCCGCGGGCACCTTCGTACATCTGCGGCACCGCAGGCCGACCGCGGCGCTGCCGGTCACGCGTGCGAGGCGGTGAACGCGAGCAGCAGGGCGGCCGTGCCCGCCGGATCCTCCAGGATGGGCGTGTGCCCCGACCCGGGCAGCCAGGCGACCCGCGCTCCCGGCACCTTCCGGTAGTCGGCCGCCGACGAGGGACGCCAGCGCCGGTCCTGGTCGCCGAAGACGACCTGGAGCGGCTTGCCGAGCACGGCCAGCCGGTCCGGGAGCGTCCGCTCGGCCAGATAGGCCCGGGCCGCCTCCTGGGTGCCGACGAACGCCTCGTACGTCATGGTGCGCGCGTCGTCCACCAGGTCCTGCGGAATCTCGAAGCCCTCGCGGAACCCGGTGCTCGCGAACATGCGGAGCATGGCATCGCTCGGGGGCCACTGCTCCGGCCCGATCGCCGCGCTGTCCGGCCCGTCGAACGCGTCCAGGCTCGGCCCGGTGTCGATGAGGACCAGGCCCGTCACCAGGTCGGGCCGGAGTTCGGCGAGCGCGGTCGCCGCGTAGCCCCCGCTGGAGTGCCCGACGGCGACGAGGCGGTCGACACCGAGCCGTTCCAGCGCCGCGGCCACCGTGCGGGCCTGTCCGGGGACCGTGTAGTCGCCGCCGGCCGGCGGGGCGGAGCGGCCGTGTCCGCGCAGGTCGATCCGGATCACGTGATGGGCCGCTGTCAGCAGCGGGACGAGTGCCCGCCAGGATCCGACGGCGGCCGCCGACCCGTGGAGGAGGAGCAGTGCGGGAGCGGTGCGCGGGCCGTCCTGGCACACGTACAGGCCGCCGTCGTCCAGGGGCAGGACCGCGTCCTCGTGCGAGGCCAAGTCCTGGCCCTGTGAGGGCTGTTGGCCGGATGTGGGAAGAGTCATGCGGTCACTGTCGCCGCCCGGGACCGGCGCCGGATTGGACGAATGTTCCACCACCGGGCCTCGTACCATGGGCGCATGCGCTCCCCCAGCAGTCGGCGGGCCGATCCGGCCCGGTGGGACGTGGCCCGCCCGGGGTGGCCCAGCCGGACGGCCGGTGTCGACATGGCCGGGTTCGGCGTCCCCGGCGGCCTCGATGACGGACTCCGCATCGTGCCGCATCCCTCCGTGATGCTGGTGCTGGAGTTCGGGGAGGGAACGTCGACCTTCGACGACGGATCCGGGCCGCGCCCCGGAGGCGCCGTCGTCGCCGGGCCCGGCTTCGGCCTCGGCGGTACCGTCCGGGTGCACGGCGCGGATATCGCCTGTCTCCAGGTGCGGCTCTCGCCGGTGGTCGCCCGCGCGGCGCTGGGCGCCGGCCCGGCCGAGCTGGCAGGAGCGCTGGTGAGCCTCGACGACCTGTGGGGCCGGGAGGCCGCCCGGCTGCGTGAGCGGCTCGCCGACGCCACTACCTGGGAGGACCGCTTCGGCCTGGTGAGCGGGGCCGTCGAACGCCGCTGCGCGCGGCAGCCGCCGGTGGATCCGGAGGTGGCCTGGGCCTGGCGGCGGATCGCCCGCCGTCCCGGCCTCGTCCGCGTCGACGACCTCGCGGACGAACTCGGCTGGAGCCGACGGCGCCTGTGGTCCCGCTTCAGCGCCCAACTCGGCCTGCCGCCCAAGCAGGCCGCGAAACTGGTCCGTTTCGACCGTGCCGTCCACCGCCTGGTCGCGGGCGAGCCCACGGCCCAAGTCGCCGCGGACATCGGCTACTTCGACCAGTCGCATCTGCACCGCGACATCCGGACCTTCACCGGCCTGACGCCGAGAACGGTGACGGACGAACCGTTCCTGACCGTCGACGACACAGCGTGGCCGGACGCCATCCCGGTGTCGTGACACACATCACCGAAGAGAGCCCCCGATCGTGGAATGCGCGGCCGGACGGCACGGCTGCACTGCAGGTCACGACCGTTGCGCCCCCGCTCTTTTTGGCCCTGAGCGGCGGGGAATACCCTGGAACGTTCCCGAAGAACGTTCCCGAAAAAATCCGCATGTCTCCGAAAGGCTCTCCCGCACCATGCCGCTGGCCCTGTTGGCCCTGGCCGTTGTCGCGTTCGGCATCGGCACGACCGAGTTCGCCACGATGGGGCTGCTGCCCCAGATAGCCGACGGCGTCCATGTCTCCGTGCCCCACGCGGGCAACCTCGTCTCCGCGTACGCCCTCGGCGTCGTCGTCGGCGCCCCGCTGCTCACCGGCATCGGCGCGCGCATCCCGCACAAGCGGCTGCTGCTGCTCCTGACCGGACTCTTCGTGCTCGGCAACGCCGCGTCCGCGCTCGCCCCGTCCTTCGGCACGCTCTTCGCCGCCCGCTTCCTGGCGGGCCTGCCGCACGGCGCCCTGTTCGGTGTGGGTGCCGTCGTCGCCTCCCGGCTGGTCGCCCCGGACCGGGCGGCACGCGCCGTGTCGAAGATGTTCCTCGGGCTCACCGTCGCCAACATCGTCGGCGTGCCCGCCGGGACCGCGCTGGGGCAGCAGCTCGGCTGGCGCGCCGCCTACTGGGCCGTCGCCGTCATCGGTGTCGTCGCCCTCGCCGCGCTCGCCGTCTTCGTCCCGCACCAGCCGCGCGGCGAGCAGTCCGGCATCCGGCACGAGCTGCGCGCCATGGGCAACAAGCAGGTCGCGCTCGGCCTGGCCACGGCCGTCGTCGGCTTCGGCGGCTTCTTCGCCATGTACAGCTACCTCGTCCCGATGCTGACCCACCTCACCGGCATCTCGGACTCCTCCACCACCCTGGTCCTCGCCCTGTACGGCGTCGGCATGACGGCCGGCACCCTCCTCGCGGGGCCGCTCACCGACCGTGCGCTGCGGCCGACCCTCTACGGGGGACTCGCGCTGCTCGCCGCCGCGCTGGTGACGTTCTACTTCACCGTCCACAGCACGGTTCCCGCGCTGCTGACGATCACCTTCATCGGGGCGATGGGTTCCCTCATCACCACACCGGTCCAGATGCTGCTCATGGCCAAGGCGAAGAACGCCCCGACCATGGCCGCCGCCTCCAACCACTCCGCCTTCAACCTGGCCAACGCGGGCGGCGCCTGGATCGGCGGTCTGGTCATCTCGGCGGGCTGGGGCTGGGCCGCGCCCAACCTCGCCGGAGCCGTGCTCGCCGTCGCCGGTCTCGGAATCGCGCTCGTGGCCGGTATGACCGACCGGGGCGGCCGCAGCTCCGAGGTGGCCGCGGCCTCGCCCGCCGAGCCGGCCGGGCAGCCCGCACCGGTGGAGGCGCAGGGGAGCTGACGTTCACGGGTGCAGGGTGGGCCGGTAGCTCAGCTCCTGGACGCGGCCGTCGAGCGTCCGGCTCTCGATCAGCTCCAGATCGAAGTCCTCCGCACCCGCGAAGACCGGGCCGAGCCCGGTGCGGCCGGTGATCACGGGAAAGACCGTCACCTGCACCCGGTCCACCAGACCGGCGGCCATCAGCGCCCGGTTCATCGCCAGGGAGCCGTGGGAGCGCAGCGGCACCGCCGACTCCTTCTTGAGCCGGGCGACGACATCGACGGCGTCACCCTTCTCGACGGTGGCGTCGGGCCAGTCGAGGGGGCCTTCCAGCGTCGACGACACCACCGTCGCAGGAAGGCTCCTCATCCGTGTGACCCAGGGGTCGCGCACATCGGAGTCCTCGGTGCTCGCGGCCAGCATCTGCGCGAACAGCCTGTACGTGTTCGCCCCGAGGACCATCCGCTGCTCGCTGCCGTATGACGCGAGGCGGTGGTCTAGCAGCTCGGGGCCCTGCTTGCCCCAGTACCCGGTCCAGTCGCCGCCGGCCGAGCCGAACCCGTCGAGGCTGGAAAAGACGTCGAAGGTGTACGTGGCGGTCATGGGCTTCTCCTGGTCCGCGGGGTGAATGGTCCGTCGAAGAGAGAGACCGTTCGGCGCGGCGGGACTCATCGCTCGGGGGCGGCCGGGCCCGGGATCCGCGCCGCGCTGCCCCGAACCTGAAGGTTGTCGTCTTGGGGCCGTGCGGGCTCTAGGCTGGTGGTGCGTCTTCAGCACGGTCGGGGCGGGTGGCTCGCATGGTGTGGTCCGTATCGGTGCCGGGCATCGAGGTGTCGGTCGCCGCGCAACCGGAGCGGACGGTCGTGCATGTCACGGGCCGACTTGACCAGGGCGGCGTGGTGGCGCTGCGGCAGCAGCTGTCCGACCACGACCGCTGCCTCGTCCTCGATTTCAGCCGGGTGTCCTTCGTGGGGCTGGCCGGAGTGGCTCTCGTCGAGGCCGTCGCCGAGCAGGTGCGGGCCGCGGGCGGCGAGCTGGAGGTCTGGGGCGTCGACGACCCCGTCCTGCGGCAACTGCACGAGAGCGGCAGGCTGCGCGCCCTGCGCCGCCATGCGGGCACGGGCGCGGAGACCACCGACCGGGCCCAGAGCCGCAACCGGCTGGTGATGCGGGAGGCGCTGGCGGCGGCACTGCGCGTGACCGGGGCTCCGATGGGCAACGCCCAGTTGCTGGACCCCGACTCGCAGTCCCTGCGCATCACGGACCAGCGGGGATTCCACCAGCCGTTCCTGCACTTCTTCCGCAGGGTCGAGGCGAAGGCGCACGGCAGCACCTGTGGCGCGGCCGCCGAGCAGCGCAGGGCCGTCTACGTGGAGGACGTCCGTGTCTCCCCGCTGTTCGTGGGCACGCCCGCGGCCGAGGTGCTGAAGGACGCCGGTGTGTACGCCGTCGCGTCGCTGCCCGTGCTGTCCGCCTCGGGCGATCTGGCGGGGATGCTGTCCACTCATTTCTCCAGGCCCACCACATGGACGCCCGAGGTGCGGCGCGAGCTGGAGTACGTGGCCGAAGCGGCCGGCCGGCTGATCCGCTGACGGTCGCATCCGTCCTTCCGGAAGGCAAAGAGATCGCATGGTCTAGTCCAAAGCATTCTCTGGTCCAGTCCAATGCGTTGACGTGCTCCCCTCACTCTCAAGAAGCTGTCCGCACTCGACTCCCCATCGAGCGCCTCGATCCCCCCGTGCAGGAGGTACAGAGTGAGACGACTTCGCGCATGTCTGGGCGCTGCCACCGCCGTCACCACGGTCGCGCTGGCCGCGAGCGCCTTCGTGGCGACCAACGCCGCGGGCGCGTCAGCCGACGTGAGCAACCGCTGGTACGCCGCCGCCCCCTATCTGATGCCGCTCGACAACGACCCGCCGGACGCGGGCGCGATCATGGACGCGACGGGGCTCAAGGCCTTCCAGCTCGCGTTCATCCTGGCCCCGAACGGCGGCGGCTGTTCGCCGACGTGGGACGGCACCGCGCCGGTGTCCTCCGATACGGCCGTGAAGGCGAAGATCGACGCGATCCGCGCCAAGGGCGGCGACGTGTCGGTGTCCATCGGCGGGTACGGCGGCACCAAGCTCGGCCAGGCCTGCTCCGACCCGGCGTCCACGGCGGCCGCGTACCAGCAGGCCATCACCAAGTACGGGCTGAAGGCCATCGACTTCGACCTGGAGGAGCCGGAGTACGAGAACACGGCGGCGATCAAGAACGAGATCGGCGCGGCGAAGATCCTCCAGCAGAACAACCCCGGGCTCTACGTCTCCGTCACCACGGCGGGCACGGCGGACGGCACCGGCTGGTTCGGCAAGCAGATGCTCCTGGAGGCGAAGTCGCAGGGCTTCACGCCGAACAACTTCTCCATCATGCCGTTCGACGGCGGGTTCAACGGCGCGGCCTCGCAGACCGCCGCCCTGACCAACTTCAACACGATCCTTCAGTCCACGTTCGGCTGGAGCCAGGCCACCGCCTACGCCCACGAGGGCTTCTCCGGCATGAACGGCCGCAGCGACACCGGGGAGATGTTCACCCAGGCCGACTTCCAGACGGTCCTCGACTACGCGACGAGCCACGGCATGGACCGCTTCACCTTCTGGTCCCTCAACCGCGACCGCCAGTGCACCCCGGCCGACAACGGCGGGCGCACGTCCGGCACGTGCTCCAGCGTCGCGCAGAACTCCTGGGACTTCGCGAAGTACTCGGTGAAGTTCGCGGGTGCCACCCCGCCCACCACGACCCCGCCCACGTCCGGCGGCACCACGACTCCGCCGGCCACCGGCTGCAAGACGGCGTGGAGCGCGGCGTCCGTGTACACCGCGGGCAACGAGGTGAGCTACAACAGCCACAACTGGAAGGCCAAGTGGTGGACGCAGAACGAGAAGCCGGCCACCACCGACGGGAACCCCTGGACGGACGAGGGAACCTGCTGACCGGGGCCTGAGAAGGCCCGATTCGACTGAGAAAAGTTGAAAGCCTGGCGGCGTCCCACGGGGGGACGCCGCCAGGCTTGTTCAGTCAGCTTTTTCAGTTCGCCGTCGTGCCGTACGCGGCCAGCTCCGCCAGGAACTCCTCGCGCACCGCGGGCGCCGCCCACGAGATGCCGATGGCGTTGCGCTGCAACTGGACGAGGTCCTCGTCGGTGAGGGCGGCGGGTTCGCGCAGCGCCGCCAGGTTCTCGGCGACGTATCCGGGGAAGTAGGCCGGGTCGTCGGAGTTGACCGTCACCTTCACGCCCTGGTCGAGCAGCGCGCGGATCTCGGCCGCCTTCATGCCGTCGGTGACATGGGCGTTGGAGATCGGGCACACGGTCAGGCCGAGCCCGCGCTCGCGGATCGCCGCGATCAGGGCCGGGTCCTCCAGCGCGTTGACACCGTGGTCGATGCGGTCGATGCCGATCTCCTCGATGACCTGCCGGATGTGCTCGGTGGAGTTCTTTTGGTCGACGTCGCAGTGCATCGTCAGGCGGAAGCCCTCGGCGCGGGCGCGGGCGAAGACGGCACGGAACTTCACCGGCGGGTTGCCCGCCTCGTCCGAGTCCAGGCCCACGCCGACGATCCACTCCTTGTACGGGAGCGCCTGCACCAGCGTGGCCATCGCGAACTCGGCCTGGAAGTCGCGCAGGAAGCACATCACGAGGCGGCCCCTGAAGCCGGTGGCCCGCTCCGCGTCGTCCAGGGCCCGCGTCAGACCCCGGACGACGGTGTCGAAGGCGACGCCCCGCGCGGTGTGCGCCTGCGGGTCGAAGAAGATCTCCGCGTACCGCACGTTCTGGGAGTGCGCCTTGGCCGCGTAGGCCGCCGCGAGGTCGTAGAAGTCCTGCTCGGTGCGGAGGACGGTCATGCCCTCGTAGTACACGGTGAGGAAGCCGGGCAGGTCGTCGAAGTCGTACGCGGCGCGCAGCGCGGCCTCGTCGGCGTAGGGCAGCTCGATGCCGTTGCGGGCGGCCAGCGCGAACTTCAGCCCGGGTTCGAGGGTGCCCTCGATGTGCAGGTGCAGCTCGGCCTTGGGCAGACCGGTGATGAAGGCGTCGACAGTCATGAGCGGTGAACTCCTCGGAGGCGGGCGTCAGTTGGCGGCGGCGACGGACTGCGTGATGACGGGCCGCAGGATGTCGACGACGTCCTGCGAGTGGTAGTTGACGACACCGAGGTCGGTGACGGCGTACTCGGGGATCGCGGTGATCTCCAGGAAGATCAGATACCCGAAGGCGGACGGCAGTTCACAGCCGAGCGCGCGGGCCGCGGCCTCCAGGCGGTCCTCGGCGTCGGCCATCTCCTCGGGCGTGATGTCCGCGACGATGCCCGCGACCGGCAGCGGCAGGAACTCCTTGATCTCGCCGCCGTCGACGACGATCTGGCCGCCGCCGGCCGCCGAGAGGTGGTTGATGGCGAGGGCCATGTCGGCGCGGTCGGCGCCGACGCAGATGATGTTGTTGTCGTCGGGCGCGGCGGAGGAGGCGATGGCGCCGGAGCGCAGCCCGAAGCCGTTGATCATCGCGGTGACCGTGGCGCCGTCGTTCTTGCCGTACCGCTCGGAGACCGTCACGTAGAGCGAGTCCTGCGCGAGATCGGCGCGGACCGTGCCGCCCTCGACGGGCAGCGTCATCGGCACGCCCTTGCGGACGAACGGCACCGTGCGGTCCATCTCGACGACCAGCACATCGGCGGAGGATCCCTCGGCCGCGACACCGATGCCGTCGGCGCTCACCGGGGCGACCTGGAAGGCGGGGGAGAGGGCGGCGGTGCGCTCGGGCGCCTGCGGGGCCTTGACCGTACGACCGCCTTCGGCGACCAGCTCGCCGCGCGAGAACACCCGCTCCACGACGAACGACTCGGGGGAGTCGACGATCAGCACGTCCGCGTAGCGGCCCGGCGTGATCGAGCCGACGAGGTGGTCGATGCGGTACATCTCGGCGCAGTTGAGCGTCGCCATCTGGATCGCCTCGACCGGCTTCACGCCCGCCTTGATCGCCATGCGGACGAGCTTGTCGAGGTGGCCCTCGCGGATGATGTCGGCGACGTGCATGTCGTCGGTGCACAGGCCGACGCGGCGCGACTGGGCGCCGAACTCGGTGATCGTGCGCACGTTCTCGTTCATGAAGTGCGCCACCGACGACTCGCGGATCAGCAGCGACATGCCCGCGCGCAGCTTCTCCAGAGCCTCCTCCGCCGTGTAGCTCTCGTGGTCGAGCCGGACACCGGCGGCCGACAGGGCGTTGATCGTGGTCTGCGCGGCCATCGGCGCGCAGCCGAAGATGGGCAGCCGGTTGCGGTGCGCGAGTTCGAGGGCCTGGAGCACCTTCTCGTCGCGGTTCAGGACGAACTCGGCGACGGTCTCCCAGACACCGAAGCAGTCGGCTCCGCTCTGCGCCTCGGCGTGGTCCTCGGGACCGAAGCGGAAGCCGACCGTCGTCTCGGGCAGGGTGTACGGCGTCTTGAACGGCGCGCCCCAGAAGATCTTCATCGGGCTCGCGTCGGCCTCCCGCAGCGCCTCGCGCACCCCCTCGGGCCCGGCGACCACGAGGAACTGGTCGAGCCCGGAGACGACCGACGTCGTGCCGAAGCGGACGGCGGCGTCGGCGAACATCGTCACCGACAGCTTGGAGCACTCCAGGTGCAGGTGGCCGTCGATGAGACCCGGCGTCAGGTACTTGCCGCTCGCGTCGACGAACTCGGTGTCCGGGCCTTCGTACGCGCTGACGTCACCGGTGGCGGCGACGCGGTCGCCGGTGATGGCGACGTCGGCCGGGTAGATCTCGCCGGTGCAGACGTTGACGAGCTGTCCGCCCTTGATGATCCGGTCGGCCTTCACGACGCCCTCGGAGGCGTCGATCAGGGTGCGGAGGCTGGGGTGGTTCATGGGGTTCGCTCCGATGCGCGTACGAAGGTGAAGAGGTGCCACGGGAAAAAGGGGGTGTCAGGCGGCCGGGACGAGTTCGGCCTCGGCGCGGACGGTGCGGCGGGCGAGCAGCCAGTAGACGACGCCAGCGACGAGGGCGCCGGCGAAGACGGAGAGGTCCAGGCCGCCGGCCGCGTCGGACAGCGGGCCGACGAACACCGTCGAGTCGACCCACAGCACGGCCGCGACGAATCCCAGCAGGACCGCGATCAGACCGGCCGGGCGGACGCCGCCCTTGTGCCAGTAGATGCCGTCGCGGCCGGTCTCGCGGGGGAAGAACGAGGGCACGTCGTACCGGCCGCGGCGCAGCCACCAGTCGGTGAGATAGACGGCCGCCCACGGGCCGAGCCACAGCACGATCAGGCTGAGGAAGTTCGACAGCAGGGTGTAGAAGTCGGCGGAGAAGACCGCCCACAGGGTGATCGCCGTGCACAGCGTGAGGTCGATGAAGACGACCATCCAGCGCTTGACCGGGATGCCGACGGCCAGCAGGTTCAGGCCCGAGGAGTACATGTCGGTGGTGTTCACCGCGAGCAGCGAGACGATCGCGAGCAGCAGGTACGGGGTGATGAACCAGCCGGGCAGGATCTCCGGCAGACCCGAGATCGGGTCGGTCGCCTTCGTCGTCGCGGTGGCGACGGCCGCGCCGAGGATCTGCAGCAGGATGTTGGGCACCATGCCGCCGAGCGCGGCGCACGCGAAGACCTTGCGCGGCGCGGAGTTCTCGGGCAGATAGCGCGAGTAGTCGCTGCCCATGTCGGCCCAGGACAGCCCGCCCGACGCGGTGACCATGGCGAGGACGAGCGAGATCGTCACCAGGGACGGCGCGGCGCCGTGCGCCGAGAAGTCCGCCTTGGGCGCGACGAGGAACGCCATCACGGTGAACATCGCGGCGAAGATCCAGGCGAAGTACTTCTGCACCTTCATGATCAGGTGGTAGCCGGACAGCGGCAGCAGCATCTGCAGCCCCGCCGCGACGGCGATGACCACGAGCTTCAGGGGCGTGCCCGTGCTGATCCCGGCCTGGTCGAGCAGGGCGAGCCCGGCGAGGACGATCAGCACCATGCCGCCGGCCTCGAAGCCGACCAGCATCACCCAGCTCAGCAGGGCGGGCAGCCGTCCGCCGCGCGGGCCGAACGCGGCGCGCGAGACGGAGTGCGTGGAGGTGCCGGTGCGCGGGCCCTGGAGGCTCGTCAGTCCGGTGACGGTGAAGCCCAGCACGTTGCCGACGACGATCAGCGCGACCGCGTACCAGAACGACAGGCCGAAGGAGACGACCAGCGCGCCGTACACGACGGTGAACACGGTGGTGTTGGTGCCGGCCCACAGGCCGAACAGGCGGCCGGGGCCGCCCTGGCGTTCCGCGGTGGGAACGGCGTCGATGCCGCGCTGCTCGACCGTGAAGACGGACGTCGGCGCGGCGGGCGTGGTGGATCCGGGCGGTGCGGTGGCGGTGGCCTCGGCCATGGGCGGCAGGAGTCCTTTGCGGACCGGCGCCCCGGCCTGGAGGGACGGGACGCGATGTACGGGGGAGGAAAGAAGCGCGATCCGGGCGAGCCGGGTCCGCACGGCGGTGTGCGGCGCGGGGGAGCGGCGGGCGCCCGGACGAAACCGGGGAGCCTGCCGGAAGCGTTGCCTAAACGTTTTGGCAACGGTCCGGAACGTACTGCCTAAACGTTTTGGCAGTCAACCTGTAAGCTCGCCGCCATGTCAGACGTCACACAGCCGAAGCGCGGTGGAACGCCCCGGGGGGCCTCGGTGAAGGGCGGCGGTCTGCGGGAGGTGGCCCGCCGTGCGGGAGTTTCGGTGACCACCGCCTCGCACGCGCTGAACGGGGTGGGCCGGGTCGGCGCCGAGACCCGCGAGCGGGTGCTGGCCGTCGCCACCGAGATCGGCTACCGCGCCAACCCCAACGCCCGGGGGCTGCGCGGCGCCCGCACCGGACTGCTCGGTCTGACGCACCGCACCGCCGTCGAGGGCGGCATCACCGACATCGAGTACTTCGTCAAGATCGTGAACGCCGCGACCTGGACGGCGATGGCGCACGACTACTCCCTCGTGCTCGTCCCGCCGTCCCTGGACGGCCGCCCCTTCGACACCCTCCCGCTCGACGGCACGATCGTCATCGACCCGCTCACCGACGACCCGCTGCTGACCCGGCTGTCCGGCACGGGGGTCCCCGTCGTCACCACCGGGCGCGACCTGTCCCGCAAGGACGCCTTCCCCTGGGTCGACAACGAACTGTCCACCTGCGCCGTCGCCGCCCTCGACCACCTCGCCGCCACCGGCGCCCGGCGCATCGGCCTGCTCACCGGCTCGACCGGCCAGTCCTACGACGAGGACGCGGCCCGCGCCTACCGCGACTGGTGCGCGCGCACCGGCAACCCCGTCCTGATGGACCGCGCCGAGCCCGGCACCGACTCCACCGAGGCCGCGCACCGACTGCTGGCCCGCCCGGACCGCCCCGACGCCCTCTACGTGGTGATGGAGAAGTTCGGCTTCGCCACCCTCGCGGTCTGCCGCGAACTCGGGCTGCGCGTGCCCGAGGACGTACAGATCGTGGTCGGCGCCGACGGCGAGTTCGCCCGCAGCGCCCGGCCGGCGCTCACCGCGCTCGACCTGGCCCCCGAGGAGATCGGCAAGCAGGCCGCGGAGCTGCTGATCGACCTCATCCAGGACCCGCGGCAGGCGACGTCGGACCCGCGGCACCGGCTGGTGCAGGCGACGCTGCTGCCCCGCGACTCCACGCGGCGGGCCGGCTGACGGAACATGGGGCCGGCCCGCTCGGGCGGGCGATGCGGGGCCGGGTCGCACCGCCGTCCCGGGACGGCGGTAGGCTCGGGGAAGGCCGACCTCACTTGCTGACGGGAGGGTGCTGGGATGCCCCAGAGTCTGCCCTTCCGCACCCCTGAGCAAGTGGCGCAGGTGGCGTGCGGCGTCTCGGAGTTGCTGGAGGTCCTGTGGGGCCGCGGCCAGGCCGCCGCTCTGGCGGGCCCGCTGCCGCCCTCGCAGTTCCGGGCGCTGACGGTCATCGAGGGACAGAAGCGGGTCAATCAGCGGACCCTCGGCGAGGCGCTCGGCTCCCGGCCGTCGTCGGTCAGCCGGCTCTGCGACCGGCTCGAAGCGGCCGGCCTGGTGGAGCGGGTCGCCAGTCCCACCAGCCGCCGGGAGGTCGACCTGCGGCTCAGCCGGCGGGGCGCGGCCGTGCTGGAGGAGTTCCGTACCTCGCGCGCCCGGGAGCTGGAGTCGGTCCTGCGCTCCATGGCACCGGCCGAGCTGAGCACCCTGGTCGAGGGTCTCGAGCAGTTCCAGGAGGCGGCCGCCGCGCACATCGGGCTGAACGACGCCGCGTCCGGTCCCGAAGAGGTGTCCGAAGCCACCGCCTGACGAGGGCACGAGGGGTCAGGAGTGATCGCCGGAAGCCGCCTCCGATCGGTCGCACGGACAGTGCCGAGACGGCCCCCTGGCGAGATAGAATCCTCAAATAGGTGCCGCATGGCAATATTTGTGATCTTTTGACGTCCCGCTCGGCTCGTAGCTGCGTGCTGGGATCGTGGCTGTCGTCGGGCCGGTGAAGAACGTGCCGCCAGGAGCGTTCCCGGCCCGCGCGGGAATCGTCGGTGGCGGACGCCCGTTCCCGCTTCTCGCTCGGTGGCCGGCCCCGCCCCATCGGAGAAGTCTGTGACGAATTTCCTCGCCGCTGAGCGGGCCATTCGGGCCGCCGCGCCGTTCGACCTGCTGGACACCGTGCGCCGGGCGCTGGTCGAGCACTACGGAGCCGTCGGTGTCGACCTGCTGATGGCCGACTACAGCCTGACGCTCCTGCAACCGGTGACCGAGCTGCCGCACACCGCCGAGCCCGTCCCCGTGCACGCCAGCCCGGCCGGCCGGGCCTTCGCCAGCCAGGACCCCCACACCCGGACCGTGCGCGGCGAGGGATCGGTGGACCTCTTCCTGCCGGTGACCGTCCGCGGCGACAGACTCGGCATCCTCGCCGTGCGCGTGCCGGAGGAGAGATGCACGCCGCAGGAGGTGGACGAGCTCACCGATCTCGCGGAGGTCCTCGGGCACGAGATCGTCGTCGCCGACCGGGACACCGATGTCTACCTCCAGGCCCGCAGGGCGAGCCGGCTCACCCTGGCCGCCGAGATGCAGTGGCAGTTGCTGCCCGGGCGCTCCTACACACGCACGGAGTACGCGATCGGCGCACAGCTGGAACCCGCGTACGCGATCCACGGCGACAACTTCGACTGGGCCGCGACCGGCGAGACCCTGACGCTCACCGTCACCAACGGCATGGGGGAGGGCATCGAGGCCTCGCTCCTGACCAACCTCGCCGTCAACGCCCTGCGCAACGCCCGGCGGGCCGGCATCGGAATCGCCGACCAGGCGGCCCTCGCCGACCAGGCGCTCTACGCCCAGCACCGCGGGGAGCGGTACGTCTCGACGCTGCTGCTCTCCTTCGACCTGGCGACGGAGCGGGTGCGGGTGGTGGACGCGGGCTCGCCCCAGCTGTGGCGCCAGCGCGACCGGGCGGTGGAGCAGGTCCCGTTCGAGGCGCAACTGCCCCTGGGGATGTTCGAGGAGACCGACTACGTCGTGCAGGAATTCGACGTGCGTCCCGGTGACCGCCTCCTCTTCATCAGCGACGGTGTCTACTCGGCGCTGTCCGAATCGGGCGAGGCCTACGGAGAGCGCATGCTCGCACGCGCGATCCAGGCCGCGAGTCTGCTGCCGGCGTCGGCTGTGCCGCGGGCGATCCTCCAGGAACTCGCGGGACACGTGATCGTCGACGCGGAGGACGACGCCCTCGTGGTGTGCCTCGACTGGTTCGGCCGTGAAGGACGGGCCGCCTGAGCCGAGAACCGGCCGGTCGCCCAAGAACTCCGCCGTCGGCAGGGGTGTCAGTTGCCCGGGCAACCCTTACCATGCAACTGTTGCCCGATGGAAAGCATGAGAATTCGCGCCGGTCGGAAAACGGTACAAATCCGTTGAGAAGAGCGCCGATTGCTCTCCACGGACCTGCGGCGAAGGGTGGTGGGGGCTCGGCATTGCCGGGCCCTGCGTGATGGTTTCCCCCACGGAACCAATGAGCCCACGAGGCGCGGACACGACGACAGGCCGACGGGCCGCCCACCCGACCGTCACGGTGGACGGCACGGGCCGGGTCCTGTCCTGCGACGATCCGGCGGGCAGACTCCTCAAGGACCTGCGGGTCGGTGCGCTGCTCGCGGACACGGCCCCCGGCTGGCTGTCCCTGGCGCACACCGAGCTGCTGGCGCGCGGCGCCGAGGCGCGGTGGCCTCGGGCCGGATCGGTGAGGGAACGGTCGAGGCCTTCCCCAGCCGGCGCGCGGACGGAGCCGTGTCGTGGTGGCTGGTCGACGACCGGGATCTGCGCTCCGCCCGCGACCAGTTGGCGAGCGAGCGGGCCCGTTCGCGCCTGCTCCAGGAGGTGTCCAGCGAACTGCTGGCCTCGCTGAACGTGGACCGCTGCATGGCGGCGACCGCGTCCCTTGCGGCCGCACATCTCGCCGACGCGGCGGTCATCGTGGGGGTCGGCAACGGCCGGACACACCCGGTGACCTGGGCGTCCGCGGACTCCGTGACACAGCGCCACCTCGTCCTGGACCCCGCTGAACTGCCCGGCCTGAGCGAGGCGTTGCTGGGCTTTCCTCCGGTGCCCTCCCGGTGGATCGATCCCGTAGGAACACCGGAGTGGGCGATCCCCGAGGGCTTCGCCCGGTCGGCGTCCGAGATCGGTTCGGTGGTCGTGGTCCCCCTCCCGGGACACGGCCTGCCCGCCGGCGCCATCGTGCTGCTGCGCCACTGCGAGGAAGCGGCCTTCACCGAGGCGGAGGAGACCTTTGCGCGGCTGTTCGCCGCCCGCGCCGGAGCGGCGCTGTCGGCCGCCCGGATATACGCGCAGCAGACCCGGATCACCGACGTCCTGATGAGGGAACTGCTGCCGCCGACCCTGCGCCGGACCCAGGGCATCGACTTCTCGGGGCGCTACCGGCCCTCCGCGGCGAGCGAGCGGATCGGCGGCGACTTCTACGACGTCCACCCCGCGGACGATCCGGACGGCGAGGCGTTCGCGATCCTCGGGGACGTGTGCGGCAAGGGACTTGAGGCGGCCGTGCTCACGGGCAAGATCCGCAACACCGTCGAGGCGCTGCTGCCCTTCGCCTCCGACCACGCCCGCATGCTGTCGTTGCTCAACAGCGCCCTGCTCTCCTCCCACCACACCCGTTTCGCCACGATGGTGCTGGCCTCCGCGGTGCGCGAGCGGGACCGGGTCCGGCTGCGGGTCACGAGCGCCGGGCATCCCGCCCCTCTCGTCGTCCGGGCCGACGGCCGGGTCGAGGAGGCCAGGACGCGCGGAACGCTGGTCGGAGTGCTCCCCGAGATGACGGTGACCGGCGCGACCGTGGTCCTGCAGCCCGGCGAGACCTGCCTGTTGTACTCCGACGGCATCACCGAGGCACACGGCGGTCCCCTGGGAGACCGCATGTTCGGCGAGGAGCGGCTGCGCGCCGTGCTCGCCGAATGCGCCGGGCTGCCCGCGGCGGCGATCACCGAGCGGGTGCAGATGGTGGCCTCGCAATGGGTCGGCGACGGCCAGCACGACGACATGGCCCTCCTGGCCATCACGGCCCCGCGCGCCGCTCACCTCACCGCCGTCGACGGGCACACCCGGGGAAGGTTCACGTCTTGACATCGCGGAGCCGTGCCTCGGGTGGACGCGCCCCGGGGGCCCGTCGGTTGATCCGGGTGTCAGTTCCGCGGACCGGCGCCGTCGTCCGTCAGGTCGGCGTGCAGCAGCAGCATCCGGGCCAGCTCACGGGCCTCGGCGCTGGTGAGGGAGGCCCACACCCCCGGCTCGCCGCCCCGGTCCGCGCCCACGTCCAGGGTGACCCGGCCGATCGGTGTGCCCGCGGGCGCCAGCTGGATGCGGTGCACGGCGATCCTGCGCCCGCACGTCGTCACGACACAGCTTTCCTCGTTGTTCAGCGCCCCGTCGGGTCCTGACCTCGCCATCACACTCACACTCCTCCGCCCCCATGGGGCCCTGCCGCCGGTCTTGTCCGCGCAACTGATACCTGGCCAGGTATCAGGAACAGCGCTGCGGGCGGCCGCATTGTTCCGCCGGAGGGTGTGAGGTGCGGGCGTCAGTGGGCGTGCGGCCCGTCCCGGTGGACCGGACCGTGGGAGTCCGCGCAGTGGGAGTCCTCCCCGGTGGCGCCGGTCCGCGCGACCTGGAGGACGGGCTCCGGGGCGTGATCGACCTGAAGGGTGGTGTGCGTGATGCCGTAGTCGTCGCGCAGCAGTTCGCCCAGCGTGCGGCGCACGGCGTGGCAGTCGCCGCCGGGCTCGACCAGCACGTGCGCGGACAGGGCCGCCTGCCCGGAGGTGATCTGCCAGACGTGCAGGTCGTGCACCTCGACGACCTGCTTCTGCGCGACGAGCCGGTCGCCCAGGGCGTCGGGGTCCAGGCCCGCGGGCGCGGCCTCCAGGAAGATCCGCCCGGAGTCCCGCAACAGCCCGTACCCCGCCTTCACCATCAGGGCGACGACGACGAGGGTGGCGATGGCGTCGGCGCGGGCGAAACCGGTGAGGACGACGATCAGGGCGGCGACGGCGGTCCCGATGAAAGCGAACAGGTCGTTGAGGATGTGCTGGTAGGCGCCCTCCACATTGAGGGAGGAGCGGTTCGCCCGGGACAGGCACCAGGTCGCGGCGACGTTCACGACGATGCCGGCGAGCGCGGTGGCGAGCATCAGTCCGCCCGCGACCTCGGGCGGCGAGAGCAGCCTGCGCACCGCCTCGTACGCGAGCCAGACACCGAGGAGGAGCAGCGTCAGCCCGTTGGCCTGGGCGGAGAGGATCTCGGCGCGCTTGAGTCCGTAGGTGAAGCGGCCCTTCGCCGGACGGGCCGCCAGCCGCATCGCGATCAGCGCGAGCACGATGGACGCGGCGTCGGTGAGCATGTGCGCCGCGTCCGAGATCAGGGCGAGGGAGCGGGCGACGACGCCGATGACGACCTCGACGGCCATGAAGCCCGTGATCAACGCCAGCGCGATGCCGAGCCAGCGGCGGTCCGCGTCCGCCGAGACGCCGTGCGCGTGACCGGCGTGCCCGTGGCCGCCGTGGTCGTGACCGTCCCCGGGGCTGTCGGTGTGCCCCGAGGTCGGCCCGTGGTCGTGCCGGCTCATGTGCGCGTCCTCCCCCGTCGACGGTTGCCTTCATGGCAGTCAAACGCATGCCGCGACCATCGGCAAAGGCTGCACCGGTGACCGTTGTCATGTCGGATATGAAGCCCCTGACCTGCACCTCTTCGGCGCGTCCCGGGAGCGGGCGGATGCGTGCATGGGGCACCGGTCCGACGGGCGGGTGTGATCTTCCTCGCGGGGGCGCCGTGTTTTCGACCTGCATGGAAGTGCCGATCGGGGGGCATGCGGGTCTGCCTGAAGGAGTTTGCCTTCTTGTCCGGAGGCGGCGCACCGGGAGACCGGCCCGCGCCCCCGTCCGGAGGGAAGCCGGAGGAAGGAAATCCGTCAGTGAGCGCGGAGACGACGCAGGCGGCAAGTGAGGCCGAGCCGGAGTGGAACCCGGAGGCGGTACGCCGCCACAGGGGACTGTTCCGGGTCATCGAGCGACGGCGCAGCCCCAAGCTGCGGCGCAGCGACATCACCGTGACCGAGGAGTCGGCGGTCAAGCGCGCGGTGAAGGCCGCGATGCTCGGCAACGCCATGGAGTGGTTCGACTTCGGCATCTACTCCTACATGGCCGTCACGCTGGGCAAGGTGTTCTTCCCGTCGGGCAACCCGACGGCCCAGACCCTCGCCTCGTTCGGTGCGTTCGCCGCGGCCTTCCTGCTGCGGCCGATCGGCGGATTCGTCTTCGGGCCGCTCGGTGACCGGATCGGCCGCAAGAAGGTCCTGTCCCTCACCATGATCATGATGGCGCTCGGCACCTTCGGCATCGGCCTCGTGCCCTCGTACGCCGCCATCGGCATCTGGGCGCCGGTGCTGCTGCTCCTCTTCCGCGTCATCCAGGGCTTCTCGACCGGCGGTGAGTACGGCGGCGCGGCCACCTTCATCGCCGAGTACGCCCCCGACAAGCGGCGCGGCTTCTTCGGCAGCTACCTGGAGTTCGGCACGCTCGCCGGATACGTCGGCGCGGCCGGTCTCGTCACCGTTCTGACCACCGCCCTGGACGACGGCGCCATGCTCTCCTGGGGCTGGCGCGTGCCGTTCCTGGTCGCCGGTCCGCTCGGTCTGATCGGCATGTACATGCGGCTCAAGCTGGAGGACACCCCGGCCTTCCAGGAGCTGGAGCGCGAGCAGGAGCAGGGCGCCGAGCGCCCGAAGTTCCGCTTCGGCCCGTTCTTCCGCGACCACTGGCGTGCGCTGATGCTCTGCATGGTGCTCGTCGCCGCCTACGACATCGCCGACTACGGCCTGCTGTCGTACATGCCGACTTACCTGACCGACGAGCTGAAGTACGGCTCCACCGCCGGACTCGTCGCCCTCGTCGTCGTCATGGTCGTCCTGATGTGCCTGGTCCACCCGCTCGGTGCCCTCTCCGACCGCGTCGGCCGCAAGCCCGTCCTGCTGACCGGCATGCTCGGCTTCGTCGTCCTGACCGTGCCCGCGTTCCTGCTGCTGCGCAGTGGGGGCCACGTCGCGATCTACGCCGGTCTGCTGCTGCTCGGCCTGTGCCTGCTGACGTTCCTCGCGACGATGTCCGCCGTGCTGCCGGCGCTCTTCCCCACCGAGGTGCGCTACTCGGCGCTCGCGATCTCGTTCAACGTCGCCGGGTCCCTCTTCGGCGGCACCACGCCGCTGGTGATGGAGGGCCTGACGAGCGCCACCGGCAACAGCCTCATGCCGGCGTTCTACATGATGTTCGCGGCCGTCGTCGGCGCCGTCGCCGTCCTCTTCATGAAGGAGACGGCGCGCCAGCCGCTGGCCGGCTCCCCGCCGTCGGTCTCCACCGCGGAGGAAGCCTCGGCGCTGGTCACCGCCCAGTACACGCGCGGCCCGCTCTCGCAGCTCCCGGCCGACGGCCCCGACCCCCTGGCCGAGACGGCGAAGCCCGACGCCCGGGAACCCGCCGGCGTCTGAACCGTCGTACGACATGGGTGGTGCCCGGAAGAGAGCGGTCTCTCCGGGCACCACCCATGTCGAGGGTCAGCCGACCAGCAGGACGAGCTTTCCGCGCACCCGGCCGCTCTCGCCGGCCCGGTGCGCCTCCGCGATCCCGGCGAGCGGGAAGGTGCTCACGACGGGCGGTGCGAAGCCCCCGGCCTCGATCAGCGGGCCGATCTCGGTGAGCGCGTGCACCGCGCGTCCGTCGTCGCCACGGCTGAACCGCACCCCGTGGTCCCGCGCACCGGCGAAGTCCGCGACGGTCAGCACGTGTTCCGGACCGCCGGCGAGCCCGATCAGCTCGGGCAGCACCCCGCTCCCGGCGACATCGAGCGCGAGGTCGACACCGTCGGGCGCGAGCTCCCGCACCCGCTCGGCGAGCCCGTCACCGTAGGCCACGGGCTCGGCGCCCAGCGACCGCAGATATGTGTGATTCGACGGACCCGCGGTGCCGATCACCCGCGCACCGCGGGCCACGGCGAACTGCACCGCCGCACTGCCGACGCTCCCCGAGGCGCCGTTCACGAGCAGCGTGCTGCCGTTTTCGACGCCCAGTTGGTCGAGGGCGCGCATCGCCGTCTCGACGGAACTGGGGAGCGCGGCGGCAGCGGCGAAGTCGAGCGCCGGAGGGATCGGCGCGTAGAAGGCCAGTACCGCCAGTTCCGCCTGGGCCGCTCCGTCGGGGCAGAAGCCGAAGACGCGGTCGCCGACGGCCACGTCCGTGACGCCCTCGCCCACCTCGTCGACGACGCCCGCCGCCTCGTAGCCCAGCGTCTGCGGAAGCTCCTGGTCCATCAGACCGCGGCGCTTCTTCCAGTCACTGGCGTTGACACCGGCCGCGCGGACCGCGATCCGCACCTGGCCGGGGCCCGGGTGCGGATCGGGGAGTTCGACGATGTCGAGGACGTCGGGGTCCCCGAACACACTGAAGCGGGCGGCCTTCATCCACGGCTCCGATCTCACCCCGGGCCGGGAGTACCGCCGGCCGAGAGGCGCTGTTCCTTCGTTCGTTGCGACGACCGTACGGGACAGATCAGGCCCGCGCTCTGCGCCTTTTCCGGCGCACATGCCGGTGCGGCGCCCACCCGTCCCTCCGGAGGAAGAACACGCGGGCGCCGCACCGGCACCGCCGTCACTGCTCCGGCGCGTCCCCGAGCTGGATCTCCTGCGGGTGCACGCAGTGCCAACGCCGTCCGTCCTCGCCCGTCTCCGCGGCCGGGAACACGGTCGCGCACACGTCGTCCGCCTTCCAGCAGCGCGTACGGAACGGACAGCCGGTCGGCGGGTGGGTGGCCGACGGCACCGGGCCGTGCAGCACGATCCGGTCCGGCCGCTCCAGCAGGCTCGGCGTGGCCGACAGCAGCGCCTCCGTGTAGGGGTGGCGGGACTGCCCGGTGACCTGGTCCGCCGGGCCCTCCTCGACCACGCGCCCCAGATAGAGCACGGCGATCCGGTCGGCGAGATAGCGCACGGTCTGGACGTCGTGGGAGATGAACACCATGCCGAGCCCGAGGCGTGTCCGCAGATCGGTGAGGAGGTTCAGGATCTGCGCGCGCACCGACACGTCCAGCGCGCTCGTCGGCTCGTCGGCGACGATCAGCTCGGGTTCGAGGGCGAGCGCCCGGGCGATCGCCACCCGCTGGCGCTGCCCGCCCGAGAGCTGACCGGGCGTCGCGTCCAGGGTGTGCCCGGGCAGGCCCACCAGGTCGAGCAGCTCCAGGACCCGCGCCTCGCGGGCCTCCCGCGTGCCCCGGCGGTGCACGTCCAGCGGGTCGCGCAGGATGCGGCGCACCGGCAGCCGGGGGTTGAGCGCCGTGGACGGGTCCTGGAAGACGACGCCGACCGCGGGCCCGAACCCGTCGCGCCGTTCGGCCGCGGACATCGCCCACAGGTCACGGCCGCGGAAGGCCACCTGACCCTCGGTGGGCCGCTGCAATCCCGTGACCACGCGGGCCAGCGTCGACTTGCCGCAGCCCGACTCGCCGACGAGGCCCAGGATCTCGCCGCGCCGCACCTCCAAGGAGCAATCGGTCAGCGCGTACACGGAGTCGCGGCGCAGGATGCCGCCGCTGCGCGCCTTGTGCCGTACGTGGATGCCGTCGAGCCGGATCAGCGGGTCCGTGGCGGATTCCCCGGCGCGTTCCGGGGCGTGCTGCAGCGCGGTCATCGGGTGCTCTCCAGGGACGGTACGGGCTGTGCTGCGGGCGCCGGGTGGTGGCACGCGAACCGGTGGTCCTCCGCGCTGCCCCGCCCGACGGCGGCCGGCGGCGTGGTGGCGCACAGGTCGGTGGCGGCGGCGCAGCGCGAGGCGAACCGGCAGCCCGGGCCGAACGACCGGGGCGCGGGCACCACACCCCGGATCTGGTGGAGGCGCTCCGCGCCCGCCTCCAGGGAGACGACGGAGCCGAGCAGACCGCGGCTGTAGTGGTGTGCCGGGTCGGTCAGCAGGGAGCGCGTCGTGCCGGCCTCGGCGACCTGACCCGCGTACATGACGGCCACGCGGTGGGCGAGGTCGCCGACGAGGGCGAGGTCGTGCGAGACGAGGACCATGGCGAAGCCGAGTTCGTCCCTCAGCCGCGTGAGCAGTTCGACGACCTGGGCCTGCACGGTGACGTCCAGCGCGGTCGTCGGCTCGTCCGCGATGAGCAGCCGGGGGCTGCGGGAGAGGGCCATGGCGATCAGGACGCGCTGGCGCTGGCCGCCGGACAGCTCGTGCGGATAGCTGCGCAGGGTGCGGTCGGGGGAGAGGCCGACCAGATCGAGGAGTTCGGCGGGGGTGCGGGTGCCGCCGCGGGAGGTGAGCCGCTTGAGCTGGGTGCCGATCAGCACGGACGGGTTCAGGGACGACATCGCGTCCTGGTAGACCATGGCGATCTCCGGGCCCATCAGGGCGCGGCGCTCCTTCGCCGACAGGGTCAGCAGGTCGCGGCCGCGGTAGCGGATCTCGCCCTCGACCTCGGCGTTGCGGGCGAGCAGCCCCATGACCGCGAGGCTGGTGATGGACTTGCCGCAGCCTGACTCGCCGACCAGGCCCAGCGTCTCGCCCTCGCGGACGGTGAAGGAGATGCCGTCGACGACGCGCGTGTCGCCGTACCGGTCGGGGAAGCGGATCGCGAGGTCGCGGACGACGAGCAGGTCGGCCGCGTCGGCGGGCAGCGCGGGCACGGCGGGCTCGATGTGCGACAGACGCTCGGCGAGTTCGGCGAGCGCGGCGTCCACGTCGCCCTGCTCCACGGCGGCGTCGGCCGGGACCGCGGTGACGGCCTCGTCGCCGCCCCCGGTGCGGGACTTGTCCGGCGCCGCCGCGGCGTCCGTCATGCCCTCCGACAGGATGTTCAGGGCGAGCACGGTGACCAGCAGGCACAGGCCGGGGAAGAAGGTGGCCCACCAGCCGCCGGACAGCAGGATCTGCCGGCCGTACGCGAGGACGCTGCCCCAGCTCGGGTCGGGGTCCTGCACACCGGCGCCGATGAACGACAGGCTCGCCTCGAAGATGATGGAGTCGGCGACCATGACGGTGGCGAACACCATCACCGGGGCGGCGCAGTTGACGGCGACGTGCCGGGCGACGATGTAGCCGCGCCGGGCGCCGATGACCTGCTCGGCGGCGACGTAGTCCTCGCCGTACTGCTCGAGGACGTTGGCGCGGACGACACGGGCCAGCGACGGCGCGTACACGAACGCGATGGTGAAGATGATGACCGGGACGCTCGGCCCGAACACGGCGACGAGGACGGCCGCGAGGGCGATCGGCGGGAACGACATCACGACGTCGAGCGTGCGCATCACGCCCTCGTCGGCGAGCTTGCGCGAGGTGGCCGCCAGCGCGCCCAGCACGGAGCCGATGACCAGCGCCAGGAGCGTCGCGCCGAAGCCGATGGTGAGGGAGTAGCGCGCGCCGTGCACCACGCGGGCGAAGACATCACGGCCGGCCCGGTCGGTGCCGAACCAGTGGTCGCCGCTCGGCGCCTGGGCCGGCGTGCCGGTGGCGAGCGGGTCCTGGGTGAGCAGCGGCGCGAGGACGGCGCCGAGCACGACGATCAGGAGCACACCGAACGCGATACGGGCGGTCGGGGAGAGGCGGCGCAGCCGGGCGCCGGGCCGGGCGAGGCGCCCGGCGAGAGAGCGTGGGGCGAGCATCACACCGTCCTGATACGCGGGTTGACGAGCAGATAGAGCAGGTCGACGACGACGTTGACCACGAGGAACGCGATGGCGATCGTGAGCACGGTGCCCTGGACGAGCGCGACGTCCCCGCCGGAGACGCCTTCGAGGATCAGCTTGCCCATGCCGGGCAGGTCGAAGATCGCCTCGATGACGACGGCGCCGCTGAGCAGGTAGCCGACCTTGACACCGAGGACGGTGAGCGGGGTGACCAGGGCGTTGCGCAGCACCGAGCGGATGATGAGGAACGGCGGCAGACCGCTGCCCCGGGCGGTGCGGACGTAGTCCCGGTCGAGTTCGGTCACCATCGAGGTGCGGATGAGGCGGGCCAGCGACGCGGCGACGGGCAGCGCGAGCGAGATCGCGGGCAAAGCCAGCGAACGCAGCCAGCCGGTGAAGGAGTCGGCCGGGTTCACATAGCCGCCGGTCGGGAACAGCGGGGTGTTCAGCGCGAACTGCTGGATGAGCAGCACGCCGAGCCAGAACGAGGGCAGGGCGATCCCCGCCATCGACAGGACGCGGAAGACCTGGTCGGGCCAGCGGTCGCGGTACATCGCGCTGGTCACGCCGAGGATCAGCGCGAGCACGATGGCCAGCGCCAGACCGAGCAGCGTGAGCTGCAGGGTGAGCGGGAAGGCCGTCGCGATGCGGTCGATCACGGGCTGGCTGGGCGGCACGGTGACGCCGAGGTCACCCCGCACGAGCTGGCCCAGGAACGAGAAGTACCGCACCGGCAAAGGGTCGTTGAGCCCGTGCGCCTCGGCGAACGCGGCCCGCGCCGCGGGGCTCGCACTGTCACCGAGCGCGTTGTACGCGGGATCGGCCGGCGAGAACTGCATGACGACGAAGACCAGCAGCGCGATGCCGAGGATCATCACCGGCATCATCGCGACGCGGCGCAGCGCGAGCCGGAGAAAAGCAACCATCGTGAGGTTCCTAGAGGTTGGGGGCCGGGCCCGCCCCGCGGGTCAGATGCGGGGCGGGCCCGGCGGCCTTGCGGTGCGACGGTCAGGCGCGGCCGACGTCGACGAAGGACAGGCCGGTCGTCGGCAGCGGCTTGAAGCCCGTGAGCGCGTCACTCGTCCACGCGGTGGGCAGCTTACGGTGCAGCACCGGGTAGAGCGCGGCTTCCTCGGCGACGAGGTCCGTGACCTGCCCCCACAGCTCCTTGCGCCTGCTCTCGTCGGCCTCGCTCGCGGCCTTGTCCAGCAGCGACTTGGTCTTCTTGTACGCGGCCGAACCGGTCCAGCCGTAGCGCTTCTCGGGCCAGAAGCCGTAGTAGAACCAGCGCAGCAGCAGGTCGGCGTCGTTGCCGAAGACCGACGGGTCGCCCGGCGCGGCCAGCACGTCGAAGCTCCCCTTGTCGACCTTGGCGTACTGGGCCGGGGACTGCGCGATGTCCAGCTTGGCGTCGATGCCGGCCGCCGCCCAGCTCTCCTTGATCAGCGGGGCGATGTCCTTGACCCAGCCGGTGTCGGTGAGCATCAGGGTGAAGGACAGCTTGCCGACGCCGGCCTCGGAGAGCAGCTTCTTCGCCTTGGCGACGTCGTGCGTGTAGACGGTCGCGGCCTTGTGGTAGTCCGGGTGCGTCGCGGGCACGTATCCGGAGGCCGGTTCGGCGTTGCCGAGCAGCGCCGTCTTGATGATCTTCTCGGTGTCCAGGGCGTAGTGCAGTGCCTGGCGCACCCGCTTGTCCGCGAACCGCTTGTCCTTGCAGTTGAACATGAGGAACAGCAGCCCGAACGACTGCACCGACTCCACCTTGTTCTTGCCGGTGAAGCCCTTCATGTCGATGTAGGGCACGTCCTCGATGGCCTGTACGCGGCCGGACTGTAGGGCGCTCACCCGGGCGGACGGGTCCGACATCAGGTGCCAGACCATCTTCTTGGCCTTGGCGGGGTGGGGCCCGTTGTACTTGTCGTAGGCCTCCATCACGATCTTGTCCTCGCGCGTCGCGGAGACGAAGCGGTACGGGCCCGAGCCGACCGGCTTGGCGTCGAACGTCTTGGCGTCGGCGCCCGCGATCTTCTTCGGGACGATCCGCACCACGGACACCCGCGAGGGGAACAGGGCGAAGGGGTACTTCAGCTTGAACTCGACGGTGCTGTCGTCGACGGAGGTGACCTTGTCGATGAAGGGCACGAACTGCGCCATCAGCGACGCGTTCTTCTCGTCCAGCACCCGCTCGAAGCTGAAGACCACGTCCTCGGTGGTGACGGCGGAACCGTCGTGGAACGTGGCGCCCTTGCGCAGCGTGGCCCGGTAGGTCGTCGCGTTGATCTTCTTCGGCAGGGCCGTGGCCAGCGCGGGGTGCGCGGTGAGGGTGGCCGGGTCGAGGTCGACCAGGCCCTCGAATATGTGCATGTTCGCCGCGTACGGGGTGGCCCCCGACGTGATCATCGGGTCGAAGCCGGTGGACAGCGGGTAGGACAGGCCGGCCTCGATGGTGCCGGTGTCACCGCCGGCGGACTTCTTCGCGCCGTCGCCGCTGGAAGCCGGGCCGCCGCAGCCCGTCAACCCTGCGGTGATCGCGGTCGTCACACCGATGGCGCTCGTGTATCTCATGAAGGTGCGGCGATCGACGCCGGCTGCGCTGCGCGAGGGCAAGGAGTCCTCCAGGCGGGGGAGAGGGTGACTAAGAATGACCAGAGAGGTGGTCGTTCTGGCAGCAAGTGTGGTGAGAACCTCACAGACTGCGCATCAGACGTATGATGTCTGATGCCTTGATAGTGTGGGAAGGTAGTCCGGTCAAGGAGAGGGGTCAAGAGGTGGCGGTGGAACAGGGGTCCGCGCGGCCGGTGATGCCGGCGCCCAAGTCGGCGCGGCAGCCGCTCAGACAAGAGGTCGTCGACGGCATCAAGACGTACATCCTGCACAACAAGCTCCGCCCGGGTGACCCGCTGCCGACCGAACCGGCCCTGTGCGAGGCCCTGGGCGCGAGCCGCTCCAGCGTGCGCGAGGCGATCAGGATCCTCACCGCACTGGACATCGTCGAAGTCCGCCACGGGCACGGCACGTACGTGGGCCGGCTCAGCCTGTCCGCCCTGGTCGAGAGCCTCACCTTCCGCGGTCTGCTGAGCCCCGACGACGACTTCCAGGTCATGTGGGACCTCGTCGAGGTGCGCGAGCTCTTCGAGCGGGGCATGGCCGAGCGGCTCGTCGACGCGCTGGACGACGAGCAGGTCGACCGGCTCCAGGGGTACGTGGACACGATGCGCGAGACCGGTGCGGGCAGTGGGCACGGGTTCGTCGACGCGGACCGGGCTTTCCACACGCTGCTCGTCGCGCCGCTCGGCAACAACCTGATCGGCCAGCTGTCGGCGGCCTTCTGGGACGTCTACGTCATCGTCGCCCCGCACCTCGACGTGTTCACGCACGAGCACGGGGCCGCCACCATCGCCAACCACCAGCGCATCGTGGACGCCGTGCGCGACCGCGACGCCGATGAGTTCGAGGCGGCACTGGTCGACCACTACGAGCCGGTGCGCCGCCGGATCATGGAGGCGCGGGCCCGCCGCTGACCCGGCCGTTCACGCTTGAGGTACCGCTCCGCCCGAGCGGTACCTCGTTGTGTCTTCGTTGTGCCTTCTCTGCGGGGTTGATCCCGGCCAGTGCTTCTTGACGGGTGTCACGCGGACTCCTAGAGTCCCCTGACAGCAGACATCTGACGTCTGGTGTTCGGTGATGATCCGTCCCCGCGTCGACCCCCTCGCTTCCCTTCCGCCGTGCCCTGCGCACGCCACACCCATCGGGGCCTCTTCTCATGCCGCTGACGGACCTGACCCTCGCCGAGTGCCTCGCACTGCGGCCCGACCTCGACGAACCCGAGGACCTCGACCGGTTCTGGGCCGACACCCTCGACCGGGCGCGGGACACCGGCGCCCGCCCGCACTTCGCGCCCGTCGACACCGGCCTGACCCAGGTGACGACCTACGACGCGACCGTGCCGGGCTTCGACGGCGAACCCGTCCGCGGATGGCTGCACCTGCCCGCCGGCGCACGCGAACCGCTGGGCTGCGTCGTCGAGTTCCTCGGATACGGGCGGGGCCGGGGCCTCGCGCACGAACAACTGCTCTGGGCCAGCGCCGGATACGCGCACTTCATCATGGACACCCGCGGCCAGGGCTGGTCGACGGCCCGAGGCGACACACCGGACGCGGCCGCCGTCGGCGGCTCGGTCCCCGGCTTCCTGACCCGCGGCGTCGAGCGCCCCGAAGACCACTACTACCGGCGGGTGTTCACCGACGCGGTCCGCTGCGTCGACGCCCTGCGCACCCACCCCGCCATCGACCCCGACCGCATCGTGGTGACCGGTGTCAGCCAGGGCGGCGGCATCGCCCTCGCGGTGGCGGGACTCGTGCCGGGCCTCGCGGGCGTCCTCCCCGACGTCCCGTTCCTGTGCGACATCCGGCGGGCCGCGCGGATCTCCGCCACGAGCCCGTACACCGAGATCGCCGCCTACCTGAGCCTGTACCGCGACCGCGCGGACACCGTGTTCCGCACGCTGTCCTACGTCGACGCGGCCCTCCTCGCGGCCCGGGCCACCGCCCCGGCCCTGTTCTCCATCGCCCTGATGGACGACATCTGCCCGCCCTCCACCTGCTTCGCCGCCTACCACCGCTACGCCGGCCCCAAGGACGTCCGCGTCTACGAGTTCAACGGCCACGAGGGCGGCGGCGGTCATCACCGGCGCGAGCAGCTCGGATGGGTGCGCGCACTCCTCGACCCCGGACACCCCGCAGATGTCCGGTCCCTGCACGACCCCCAACTCGTCTGACCCCCACCCGAGAAGAGGTCCGTTCATGCAGCGAAGAGTCACCCTGGCCACCCTCGCCGCGGCGTTCGCCGTCGTGGCCACGACCACGACCGGCGCCCACGGCGCCACCGCGGGCACGCTCACCTCGCAGGACCTGGCGACCGCGGGAACCGGCTCGCCCTACTACCGCATCCCCGCCCTGACCCGGACCGGCCAGGGCACCCTGCTCGCCGCCTACGACGCCCGCCCCACCCTCGCCGACCTGCCCGCCAACATCGGGGTGATGGTGCGCCGCAGCACCGACGGCGGCGCCACCTGGCAGGCCCAGCAGGTCGTCCGCAAGGACGCCGCCCCGAAGGGCTACGGCGACCCCAGCCTGCTCGTCGACCACGACACCGGCCGCATCTTCCTCTTCTACGCGGCCTCCGTGAACCAGGGCTTCCTCGGCTCCGCCACCGGCAACGACGAGAGCGATCCGAACGTCCTCCAGGCCGACTACAGCTACTCCGACGACGACGGCGTGACCTGGAGCCACGAACGCATCACCGCCGACATCAAGGACCCCTCCTGGGGCGGCATGTTCGCCGCATCCGGCGAAGGCATACAGCTGCGCCACGGCACGTACAAGGGCCGTCTGGTCCAGCAGTACGCGATCCGGAAGAATGGCGCGAACTACGCGGTCAGCGCCTACAGCGACGACCACGGCGCCACCTGGAAGATGGGCACGCCCGTGGGCCCGGGCGGCGACGAGAACAAGACGGTCGAGCTGTCCGACGGGCGGATCATGCTCAACAACCGGTCGGCGCCCTACCGGACCGTGGCCTATTCGAGCGACGGCGGTGTCACCTACACCGCCCTCCAGCAGGACACCGAACTGCCCGACCCCGCCAACAACGGCTCGATCACGCGCTTCGCGCCCGGCGTCGACGCCTCGCACCCGCGCGCCTCCTGGCTCATGTTCAGCAACACCGCGACCACCAGCGGGCGCAGCAACCTCACCGTTCGGCTGTCCTGTGACAACGGCCAGAACTGGCCGGTGCGCAAGACCGTCGAGGCCGGGTCGGCCGCGTACTCGACCCTCACCCCGCTCGGCGACGGCACCGGAGCGAACGCGGGCATGGGTCTGCTCTGGGAGCGCGACAACTACCAGCACATCACCTACTCGTCGTTCGACCTGCAATGGCTCGGCGGGGTCTGCGCGCCGGTCACCGTCACCCCGCCCGCGACCCTCAAGGCCGGAGCCACCACCGAGGTCGCCGTCCGCGTCGTCAGCCAGAACGACGTGGCGCTGCCCGCCGGTTCGGTCTCCCTCGCACTGCCGAGCGGCTACACCGCGCCCAGCGTGACCGTGCCCGCGCTCAACCCGGGCCAGGGCGCCACAGTGAAGGTGCCCGTCACCGTGCCCGCGACCGCCACCGCCGCAGCCGTGAAGGCCACCGCCGACTACCAGGTCCGCGGCCGCCAACACGCCTACGGCGACAGCACCTTGACCATCACCACCCAGTAACCCCCGCGGGGCCGCCCGCGAGGGCGGCCCCGTCCGTTCCGATCCACCCACGCACCATCTGGAGTTCCCATGTCCTGGTCCCAGCCTCTTCGCGGCGTCGTCCCGCCCCTGTGCACCCCGCTCGACGCGGCGGGCGAGGTCGACACGGCCTCCCTCGCCCGGCTCGTCGAGCACCTCATCGGCGGGGGAGTGCACGGCCTGTTCGCGCTGGGCTCCAGCAGCGAGGTCGCCTTCCTCACCGACCGGCAGCGCGCCGTGGCCCTGGAGACCGTCGTGGAGGCCGCCGCCGGGCGCGTCCCGGTCCTCGCGGGCGTCATCGACATGACCACCCCGCGCGTCGTCGAACACGCCCGTGCGGCCCGCGCCGCGGGCGCGGACGCCCTCGTGGCCACCGCCCCCTTCTACGCCCGTACCCACCCCGTCGAGATAGCCCGCCACTTCCGCACCCTGCGCCAGCGGGTCGACGCTCCCCTGTTCGCCTACGACGTGCCGGTCTCGGTGCACAGCAAGCTCTCCGCCGCACTCGTGCGGGAACTCGCCGAGGACGGCACGATCGTCGGCCTGAAGGACAGCAGCGGCGACGAGGGCTCGCTGCGTCGGCTCCTCGTCGAACTGGGCGGGCGCGGCGGCCGCGCCGACGGCCCGGCCCCGGCCTTCAGCATCCTCACGGGCTCCGAACTGACCGTGGACGCCGTCCTGTTGGCGGGCGTCGACGGAGTCGTCCCCGGTCTCGGCAACGTGGACCCGGCCGGCTACGTCCGCCTCTACGACGCCGTGCGCGGCGGCGACCTGGACACCGCCGTCAAGGAACAGGAGCGCCTGGTCGAGCTGTTCGGCCTGGTCGACGCCGGCCCGGAGAGCGAGATGGGCCGCAACTCCTCGGCCATCGGAGCGTTCAAGCACGCCCTGAGCCTGCTCGGCGTCTTTACGCAGGGGACCACCGCCGTGTCGCAGATCCAGCTGAGCGCGGACTCCGTCGCCTTCGTCGAGCGGCACCTGCGCGCGGCCGGCCTGCTGCCGGTCCGATGACGCGGACCCTGCCGGTCATCGGCCTCGACCTGGGCGGCACGAAGATCGACGCCGCCCTCGTCGGGGCCGACGGCACGATCCTCGCCCGGCACAGCCTGCCGACCCCGGCGGCCGAGGGAGCCGAGGCCGTCCTCGACGCCCTGGCCGAGGCCGCCGCGGCGGTGCGCGACGCGCGGGCCGAGACCATCGGCGTCGCCGCGGCGGGCGTCATCGACCCCGTGAGCGGGACCGTCACCAGCGCCACCGACACCATCCGCGGCTGGGCCGGCACCGCCCTCGCCGCGGGCCTCGCCGCCCGTACGGGACTTGCCGTGGCCTGCGACAACGACGTCCGCGCCGCCGCCGGCACCGAACTGGCCTCGCTGGACGGGCCGGACGGCTCCCTGATCTACGCGGCCGTGGGCACCGGAGTCGGCGGCGCCGTCGCCGCAGGGGGCCGCATGCTGCACGGCGCCCGCGGCATCGCGGGCCACCTCGGCCACCTGCCCAGCCCCGAGGCCGCCGGACTGCCCTGCACCTGCGGCGCCACCGGCCATCTCGAAGCCATCGCGGCCGGACCCGGCATCGCGACGCACTACGCCGCCGTCACCGGGACCGCGCCCGGCCCCCTCCAGCGGGTCGCCGCGTACGCCCGCTGCGGCGACCCGCACGCCGTGGCCGCCATCACCCTCGGCGCCCGCGCCGTCGGACGCGCCCTGGGCGGCCTCGCCAACGCCCTCGGCCCCGACCGGGTCGTCGTCGCCGGCGGAGTCTCCCGGATCGGCCCGCTGTACCAGGACGCGTTGAGCGAGGCGTTCGCCGCCGAACTCATGGCGCCACTCGCACAGTTGACGCCGAGCGCGCCCCGCGTCGGGCACGACGCGGCGGTCCTGGGCGGCGCCGCGCTCACCCGCACCCTGCCCCTGCACTCACCCCGCACCACCGGAGCCAGCCGATGACGAACCCCCTCGCCGACGCCCTCGCCGACACCCTCACCGGGCGCCTCGTCGTGTCCTGCCAGGCGCCGCCCGGCGACGCGATGCGGCACACCGACACCCTCGTGCGCATGACCCGCGCCGCCGAGGACGGCGGCGCCGCGGCCGTCCGCGTCAACGGGCCCGAGGTCGTCGCGGCCGCCGTCTCCGCCGTCGGCCTGCCCGTGATCGGCCTGTGGAAGGACGGCGACACCGGCGTCTTCATCACCCCCACGGTCCGGCACGCCCGCGCCCTGGTCGAGGCGGGCGCCGCCGTCGTCGCCGCCGACGCCACGGCGCGCCCGCGCCCGGACGGCAGCACCTTCGCCGACCTCGTCACCGCCGTGCACGAGGCCGGAGCCCTGGTGATGGCCGACGTGTCGAACCTCGCCGAAGGGATCGAAGCCGCCCGGCAGGGCGCCGACTTCGTCTCCACCACGCTGTCCGGCTACGTCCCCGGATCGCCGGAGCAGACCGCCCCGGATCTTCGCCTGGTCGCCGAACTGGCCGCGGCCGTCGCCGTACCCGTCGTCGCCGAAGGCCGGATCGCGACCCCGGCGCAGGCGGCCGAGGCGTTGGCCGCGGGAGCGGCGAGCGTGGTCGTCGGCACCGCCATCACGGCGCCCACCGCCCTGACCCGGCTGTTCGTGGAGGGACTCGGCGGCTGATCGAATCCGGACGACTTTCTCCAAGAAGGGCCTGATGCAAGGGGGTTCGGCCGCAGCCGTCGAACCCCCTGGACACAGCACGTCAGCACAGGTCACACGGTGTGTCCGCCCTCCAGGGCCAACTAGGGGCGAACATCGGCCAGTTGAGCCGACTTCAAATATCAAGCACAAATTCCACACATCCCCCTCTTCAGGGGGGTCCTCATGGTCTAGATTGACCGTGCTTCACATGCTGGGACACGAGGCGACAAATGATGATCTATTGATCGGGAGTTGTGGCTGATCAGCAGGCGTTTCCTGGTGTCGGCAGGTGGGGAGATCCATTCGTGGAGTCCAAGAGGGGCCTTGGGTGAGGGGAGCACCCACGGTGTCGACGGGTTCTCGCAGGCTGTCGCGTGCGGCGCGCGGCAGGCGAGTCGATTCCCGTCACGATGGACTCGAACAGCGCTGAACGGCCGAAAGGCCGTGCACGGAAGGCGGGGGCCTTCCGGCGGGAGAACGGCGCGGTGCGGGAGACGGGGGTCTCCTGGGGGAACAGAGTCACCGACCAAGCACCACCACTGGGGACCGGGGGGTTTCTGTGCGGCAGGGGGGATTAGTCGGCCCTTTTTCGTCGGCGCGCGGGCGTCTGACGGACGAGGCGATCGGCCAGCCGGCGAACGACTGGGAGCAGCGGTACCGCCGCTCCGTCATCACGAGTGACATGGTGGCCACCGCCCTGGTGGTCGCGGGAATAGGCAACTTCTTCGGGGCGCGCGACGCGGCCAACTGGCATGAGAAGTGGGGCATTCTGGCCTTCGGCACCGAGCTGCTGGTGCTGGCCGCCCTCACGGTGAGCCGTGCCTGGGCTCCGGCCGTGCTCGGCCAGGGCGCCGAGGAGTTCCGCAGGCTGGGACGCTCGCTGTTCACGGCGACCGTCGTGCTCGCGCTCGGCGGGATAGCGCTCACCTCGCGGAACATCAAACTCTGGATCTTCGTCGCGATACCCGCGATCGGGATCGTCACCATGACCGAGCGGTATCTGCTCCGCCTCTGGCTGCACAAGCAGCGCAAGGAAGGACAGTGCCTCAGACCCGTACTCGCCGCCGGAAGCCCGGACACGGTGCGCGACCTGATCACCCGGACCCGCAAGTTCCCGCACCTCGGCTGGCGGATCGAGGCCGTGTGCACGACGGACGGTCTCGGACCCGACGGTGACCACCTCGACGGAGTACCGGTCGTCGGCCAACTCGCCGACCTCGCCGGGCATGTGCACCGCGACGGCTATCGCGTCGTCGCCGTCACCCCGGACCCGCACTGGACCCCGGACCGACTGCAGCGGCTGGCCTGGAACCTCGAAGGCAGCGATGCCGAGATGGTCGTGGCCCCCGTGCTGATGGAGGTGGCCGGCCCGCGCCTGCACGTCGACGCGGTGCTCGGGATCCCGCTGCTGAGGGTCAGCATGCCGACCTTCACCGGGGCCCGCCGGGCCATCAAGGCGGTCGTCGACCGGCTGGGCGCGGCACTGCTGCTCGTGCTGTTCGCACCGCTGATGGCACTCGTCGGAGTGCTCATCCTGGGAGACAGCCGCGGCGGTGTGTTCTACCGGCAGTGCAGAGTCGGCAAGAACGGCCAGGAGTTCACCATTCTCAAGTTCCGCACCATGGTCGCCGGGGCCCACGCGGCACGCGCCGAACTGGCCGACCAGGACGAGGGCGCGGGACTGCTGTTCAAGATGCGCCGGGATCCTCGGGTGACCCGGGTGGGAACCGTGCTGCGCCGGTACTCGCTCGACGAGCTCCCGCAGCTGTTCAACGTACTCACGGGATCGATGTCGCTCGTCGGCCCGAGGCCTCCGCTGCCGGAGGAGTCCGCAGCGTACGGGCCGGACATAAGGCGCCGGTTGCTGGTCAAGCCCGGACTCACCGGACTGTGGCAGATCAGCGGACGCAGCGACCTGCCGTGGGAGGAGGCCGTCCGCCTCGACCTGCGGTACGTGGAGGACTGGTCACTCGCCCTGGACACAGTGATCTTGTGGAAGACGCTGCGAGCGGTGATCCATGGGCAGGGGGCGTACTGATGCGTGGGGACCGCCGTACCGGCGGCGCGCGGACCGCAGGCCACAAGGGCCTGCCTGGGGGGAGTAACGGGTCATGAGAGTCAGCGTTTTCGGGCTCGGCTACGTGGGCTGCGTGTCGGCCGCGTGCCTGGCCAGCATGGGCCACGAGGTCATCGGGGTCGACGTCAACCAGGTGAAGGTCGACCTGGTCAACGACGGCAAGGCCCCGGTGGTCGAGGAGCGGATCGGCGAACTCATCGCCGACGTCGTGCGGACCGGCGCCCTGCGCGCCACCCGCGACGTCCGTGAGGCGATAGCCGACAGCGAGGTGTCGCTGATCTGCGTGGGCACACCGTCGGAGCCCAACGGCAGCCTGTGCACCACCTATCTGGAGCGGGTCACCGAGGAGATCGGCGCGGCACTGGCCGAGCGCGGCGGACGGCACACCGTCGTCTTCCGCAGCACCATGCTCCCCGGCACCTGCCTCAACCTGCTCGTGCCGATCCTGGAGAAGGCCGTCGGCGGCACCGCCGGCGTGGAGCTCGGCGTCGCGGTCAACCCCGAGTTCCTGCGCGAGGGCACCAGCGTGCGGGACTTCTTCGACCCGCCCAAGACCGTCATCGGCGAACTCGACCCGGCCAGCGGCGACGCCGTCCTCGCGCTGTACGAGGACCTGCCCGGCGAGGTGTTCCGGGTACCGATCCCGACGGCCGAGGCGATCAAGTACGCCGACAACTCCTTCCACGGCCTCAAGATCGGCTTCGCCAACGAACTGGGCGCGGTATGCCAGGCGTTGGGCGTCGACCCGCACCAGGTCATGGACGTGTTCCTCGCCGACCGCAAGCTCAACATCAGCCCCGCCTACCTGCGGCCCGGCTTCGCCTTCGGCGGCTCCTGCCTGCCCAAGGATCTGCGCAGCCTCGTCCACGCGGCCCAGCGCGCCGACGTCTCCGTGCCGATCCTGTCCCACGTGCTGTCGTCCAACGCCGACCACCTGCAGCGCGCGGTCGACATGGTCGAGCGCAGCGGCAAGCGCCGGGTCGGCCTGTTCGGCCTGTCCTTCAAGCCCGGCACCGACGACCTGCGCGAGAGCCCGCTCGTCGAGCTGGCGGAGCGGCTCTTCGGCAAGGGCTACGACCTGCGGATCTACGACGCGAACGTCAGCATGTCCCGGCTGCTCGGCGCCAACCGCGAGTACATCGAGAACCGGCTGCCGCACCTCGCGCAGCTCCTCGCCGACTCCGTCGACGAGGTGCTCGACCACGCGGAGGTGTGCCTGGTCGGCACCAAGGACGAGGCCGTGCTCGCGGCCCTGCCCCACGGTGACGGACCCGACATCATCGACCTCGTCCGCCTCCCCGACGCCGAAGCGCGCCGGACCGAACCGGGATACATGGGCCTTGTCTGGTAGCGCGACCGGCGGCGACGGCAACGGCCGGCGCGCGCTGATTCTGGTGGAGAACCTGTCGGTGCCGTTCGACCGGCGGGTGTGGCAGGAGTGCACGACCCTGCGCGACGCGGGCTGGCAGGTGGACGTCATCTGCCCCCGCGGCGAGAAGCGGGACACGGAGCCGGAGGCGGTGATCGACGGGGTGCGGATCCACCGCTACCCGCTGCGCGCCGCCACCGGCGGCCCGGCAGGCTATCTGCGCGAGTACGGCTCGGCGCTGTGGCACACGGCCCGTCTGGCCCGCAAGGTCGGCCCGGTCCACGTGGTCCACGCCTGCAACCCGCCCGACCTGCTGTTCCTGGCCGCACGCCGGCTCAGGCGGCTCGGCGCGCGGTTCGTCTTCGACCAGCACGACCTGGTGCCCGAGCTGTACCTGTCCCGGTTCGGCCGCGGCAAGGACCTGCTCTACCGCGCCGTGTGCGCGCTGGAGCGGCGCACCTACCGGGCCGCCGACATCGTGATCGCCACGAACGAGAGCTACCGCGACGTCGCCGTCAGCCGCGGCGGCAAGCGGCCCGAGGACGTCTTCGTGGTGCGCAGCGCCCCGGCCGTCGAGCGGTTCCAACCGGTGCCGCCCGAGCCGGAGTTGAAGAACGGCAAGCCTCATCTGCTGTGCTACCTCGGTGTGATGGGCCCCCAGGACGGCGTCGACTACGCGCTGCGGGCCCTCGCGAAGCTGCGCGACGAGTTCGGGCGGACCGACTGGCACGCGGTGTTCGTCGGCTCCGGAGACGCCTTCGACGCGATGGTGGAGCTGTCCCGGTCGCTCGGACTCGACGACCAGGTCCGGTTCACCGGGCGCATCCCGGACGCCGACCTGGTGCGCTATCTGTCCACGGCGGACGTCTGCCTCTCCCCGGACCCGCACAACCCGCTCAACGACGTTTCGACCATGAACAAGGTCCTGGAGTACATGGCGATGGGCCGCCCGCTCGTCTCGTTCGAGCTGCGCGAGGCACGCGTCTCCGCGGGCGACGCCGCCGTCTACGCGCCGGCCAACGACGAGGCCGAGTTCGCCAAGCTCATCACGGTGCTCCTCGACGATCCGGAGAAGCGCGCCGAGATGGGCCGGATCGGCCAGGCGCGGGTCAGCGGGCCGCTCTCGTGGCGGAACTCGCAGGCGTCGCTGCTCGCCGCCTACACCGCGGCGGTCGAGGCGGGGGCGAAGGTACGGACAAGGAAGAGGCCGCGTCGTTGAACGAAGACACGATCCGTCTGGTCACCATCGGACGGATGCTCCGACGGCGGTGGCGGCTGCTCGCCGCCCTCGCCGTGGTGGGCGCGCTCGTCGGCTACGGCGCCTCACTGGTGTTCCCCCCGCGCTACACGACCACGGCCTCGGTCCTGCTGCCCGGGCAGTGGGAGGAGCGCGAGCTGCTCACCCAGGTGGACATCGCGACCAGTTCGACGGTGCTCGACCTCGCCGCCGACAAGCTGCGCTGGTCGGACGTCAGCGGCACCGACCTTCAGGACCAGGTCGTCGCCAAGGCGTCGGACGGCAACATCATCAAGATCTCCGGCACGGCCGACACACCCAAGCACGCCCAGCAGCTCTCCGACCGCACGGCGGAGCAGTTCGTCGGCTTCGCCAAGCAGATCGCGGGCGGCAGCGCCGACAACGAGGCGGCCACCGAGCGCGCGGCGCTGCGCAAGCAGGTCGAAGCGGCCAGCCGCCGCATCAGCGAGCTGGCCGGCGCCGCCGACCCCGGGCAGACCGTGGAGGGCGTCGAGGCCCGCACCTCGCTGGAGAAGCTGCGCACCTCGCTGGAAGAGGCCATGACCAAACTGGACCAGGCCGACCCCGCGAGCAACACGGCCGGCATGGTCGTCATGGGCCCCGCGGCCCGCCCCACCGGCGAGGCAGCTCCCACCCGGGTCCAACTCATCGCCGCCGGCGCCCTGTTGTTCCTCCTCCTCGCGGTGATCGGCCACCTCGCCGCCGCCCGGATGAACCGGCGCCCGCGTACCGAACGCGAGATCGCCGCGGCGCTGGGCGCCGAGCTGATCGGCACCGTCGACGTCCCCGACGACCGGCACGCGCACCGGCCGCAGGGCGGTGGCGCCCGGGCCCGGCTCGGCCGGCTCCTCGGCACGGACTCCCGCTGGGACGCCCCGGCCCCGCAGAGATCGGGCGACGAGGCCGGCAGACGCATCCGCTACCGGCGCGTGTGCGCACGGCTGCGCGACCGGTCGCAGGTGACCCCGCGGCTCCTCGCGGTCGTTCCCGAGGGCGACGCACTCGCCCAGCGGGCGGCCGGGCAGCTCGTCGCCGAGGCCGTGAACGACCCGTCGGACGGGTCCATGAGCGGGGGACACCCGCTGCTCCGCCTGGTGCCGGTCTCGGTGGACCGGCCGATGGTGCCGGACCGCGCGAGCGAGTCCGGAGCCCTGATCGTCGTCAGCGCGGGCCACTGGACCACCGCGGAACTCACCGGCATCGCCCGGGCCTGCGCGGACGGCGGCCACGAGGTCGTCGGCATCGTCGTCGCCGACCCGGTCCTGGCCCGGCACACGCCGTCCGCCGACCACCCTCCGCACAACGCCGCTCCGGCGCCGGCGGTCCACAGCCACGCCACGGGAGGCTCAGCGTGACGACGAGTACGACTCCGGAGTCGTCTGCGAGCACACCGCTCATCGATCTCCAGGGACTGGTGGTGGCGGTGCGCAGGCGCCGTCGTCTCTGGTCGGCCATGGCCGTGCTCGGCATGGTGGGCGGCGGCGCGGTGGCGCTCGCACTGCCGCCGGCGCCGAGCGCGGTCACCAAGGTGCTGGTCGCCCACGCCGAGGATCAGCCGAACGACACCGGGACACTGATACGCACCGACGTCCAGGTTCTGGGAACCACCCGCATCGCCGAACTGGCCCTGAAATCCCTGGGGTCCTCCGAGGATCCCGAGGACTTCATGCGGGACTACCGGGGCACCGGCCTGACCAACAACCTGCTGCAGATCGACGTGACGGGCGACAGCAGGACCCAGGCGGTCGACCGCGCCCGGGCGCTCGCCGACGCGTTCGTCGCCGACCACGTGCGGCGGATGCAGGCCACCGCGAAGGCCGAATCGGACGCCCTGCTCGAACAGCGCGACCGGATGCGCGACGAACTCGCCCAGGTCAACAAGGAGATCGGCGACCGCTCGCCGGACACCGACCCGCAGGCGTCGGCGAGTTTGGAGACGCTCTTCGCCCGCCGGGCCGAACTCAACTCGCGGATCGCCGACTTCGACGAGCGGGCCGCGGAGGCGCGCACCGGCACGCCCCAGGTCGTCGCCGGCACCCAGATCGTGGACGCCCCGCGCGCCGTGCGGTACTCGATGCCCAAGACCGCCGCCACCGACGCCGGGATCGGGCTCGTCCTCGGGCTCGTCCTCGGGCTCGCCGTGGCCGCCGTCGGCGTGGTGGTGAAGGACCGCCCGGTGCTGCGCCGGGACATCGCCGCCCACCTCGGCGCCTCGGTCATCACCGATCTGCCCCGCCGCTCGACCCTGCCGTGGCGACGGCGGCGGTCCCGGGTGGCGCACGAACGGCTCACCGCGAGTCTCGCCCGCACCGTGCGTGGCTCCGCCGAAGCGGTGTCCCTGCTGGAACTGGGCGCGGCCCGCACCACCAGCGTCCTCGCCCTCGACATCGCCAGGCAGCTGTCAGCCGAGAGCCCCGTGGCCGTGATCGACGGGCTGCCCGGCGCTCAGCTCTCCGGCCGCCGCCCGAAGCCGGGCGACCCGGCCGTGATCGGCGGCGAGCGGGCCGCGGCCGAACCGCACCAGGGACTCCGGCTCGGCGTCGGTTCGGTGGCGCCCGGCACGGCCTGGACCGACCTCCAGTACCTCGGCACCCAGACCGTGCTCGTCGTGCGCGCCGGACACGGCAGCGCCGCCTGGCTGCACACCGTGGCACGGCAACTCGCCGATCAGCGCATACCGGTGATCGGGGTGGTGCTGACCGACCCCGATCCGCGGGACCGCACCGACGGCACGCTGTGGGACGGGCTGCACACGGCGCTGCGCGGACGCAGCGAACGACAGGCCAGGCCGGGCGGGACCGCGCGGCGCGCGGAGCGACAGCCGATCTGGGCCGCACACGGCGCGGACAACGACCAGGAGGCGAGGTAACCCATGTGCGGCATCGCAGGCACCTACCGCTGGCCGGACGGGAAGATCGTCACCGACCGGCTCACCGACATCCTCGCCCACCGCGGCCCCGACGGAGCGGGCCGGTACGGCCACCCCGTCGCCGACGGCGAGGTACAGCTCGGACACCGGCGACTGTCCATCATCGACCTGTCCGAGACCGGCGCCCAGCCGATGGTCTCCGACGGCCTTGCCCTGACGTACAACGGCGAGCTGTACAACGCGCCGGAGCTGCGCGCCGAACTGGAGTCCGCCGGCGTCCGCTTCCGCGGCACGTCCGACACCGAGGTGGTCCTCGAGGCCTGGCGGCGCTGGGGCACGGACTGCCTGCCCCGGCTGCGCGGCATGTTCGCGTTCGGCATCTTCGACGAGCGCACCGGTGAACTGGTCCTCGCCCGCGACCAGTTGGGCATCAAGCCGCTGTTCCTGCTGCGGCGCGGCACCGGCCTGGTGTTCGCCTCCGAGCTGAAGGCGCTCGCTGCCGCGACCGGCGGCAGGCTCGAGGTCGACCACGCGGCGATGGTCGCCTCGCTGCTCTACTACTGGGTCCCCGACTCCCGCTGCGCGTTCCGCGAGGCGGAGAAGCTGCCGCCGGGCAGCTGGCTGCGCTGCCGGCCCGACGGCCGGGTCGAGCGCGGCACGTACTGGAGCCTGAAGGACGTCGCCGCGGAGGGCCAGGACCGGGCCCGCAGCGGCGAACTGCCCGACCTGGCGGCCATCGTGGAGGAGTCCACCCGGCGCCATCTGCTCTCGGACGTGCCCGTGGCGACCTTCCTCTCCGGCGGTCTCGACTCCAGCTACCTCACCGCGCTGGCCGCCCGCCACCAGCCCGGGATCTCCGCCTACACCATCGGATTCCGCGCCGAGGACGCCAAGTTCGAGGCGATGCCCGACGACCTGCGCTACGCCCGGCAGGTGGCCGAGCGGTTCGGCGTGGACCTGCACGAGATCGAGATCGCCCCCGACGTGCTCGATCTGCTGCCCAAGATGACGTACCACCTGGACGAGCCCATCGGCGATCCCGCCGCGATCAACACCTTCCTGATCTGCTCGGCCGCCCGGGAGGCCGGGGTCAAGGTGATGCTGTCGGGCATGGGCGCCGACGAACTGTTCGCCGGATACCGCAAGCACCTCGCCAACACGATCGCGCTGCGCTACCAGCGCGTGCCCCGGCCGCTGCGGCGCACCGTGTCCGCGGCCGTCGGCCGGCTGCCGGTCGCCACCTCCCGCAGGGGACTGCGCTCGGTGCGCTTCGCGAAGCGGTTCCTGTCCTTCGCCGATCTGCCGGAGGAGACCGCGTTCCGGCGCAGCTACACCATGTACGACCGGCCGGAGCTGCTCTCCCTGATCGACCCGGACCTGGCCGGGACGGTCGACGACGTGCTCACCGAACATGCGGACACCTACGAGGACAACACCCTCGACGACTTCGTCAACCGCATGTGTCTCACCGACGCCCGGATGTTCCTGCCGGGCCTCAACCTCGCCTATACGGACCGCTCCAGCATGGCCGCGTCGACCGAGGTACGGGTGCCCTACGTGGACATCGAGGTGGTGAAGGCCGCGTTCGCCTTCCCGGGCGACCGGAAGATCACCGGCAAGCAGGGCAAGGCCGTCCTCAAGGAGGCCGCCACCTCGATCCTGCCCAAGGAGATCGTCTACCGGCCCAAGGGACTCTTCAGCGCCCCGCTGCGGGCCTGGATGAGCCGGGACCTCGCACCGCTGGTGCGCGAGGTGATCAACGACGGAGAGCTGGTCCGCTCCGGCTTCCTGCGCCGCGACGCGCTGCGCCGCCTCGTCGCCGCGGACGCCGCCGGACAGCAGGACTACTCCAAGCATCTGTGGCACGTACTGACTCTCGAGTACTGGTACCGCGACGCGACCTCCGGGTCCGGCCAGAGCACTCGACCGACGGCTTAGGAAATAGAGGAGTTCGGGTGAAGCAGGTCGTACAGAACTACAAGAGCGGCGAGCTGGCGGTGCTCGACGTGCCGGTACCGGGGTGCAAGCCGGGCGGGGTGCTGGTCCGCAGCGCCTACTCGCTGATCTCCACCGGGACCGAGCTGATGAAGGTCTCCGAAGCCGGCATGTCGATGCTGGGCAAGGCCCGCTCCCGCCCCGACCAGGTGGCCAAGGTCATGCAGAGCGTGGCCACCAACGGGGTGCCCGCCACCTATCGCAAGGTGATGGGCAAGCTGGACTCCTACACCCCGCTCGGCTACTCGCTGTGCGGGATCGTCGAGCAGGTCGGCGCCGGGGTCGACGACGTGAAGGTCGGCGACCTCGTGGCCTGCGCGGGCAACGAGCACGCCCTGCACGCCGAGCTGAACTGGGTGCCGAAGAACCTCTACAGCCCGGTGCCCGAAGGCCTCGCGCCGCGGCACGCGGCCTTCGGCACCGTCGGCTCCATCGCCCTCCAGGGCGTCCGCCAGGGCGAGCCGCAGCTCGGCGAGGTGGCCCTCGTCATCGGCCTCGGCCTGATCGGGCAGCTGGTGGCGCAGCTCCTCACCGCGGCGGGCGTCCGCGTCGTCGGCGTCGACCCCGACCCGAGCCGCTGCGAACTCGCCGAGAGCCTCGGTGCCGCCGCCACCGGCGACCCGGCCTCCGCCGCCGTGGAGGCCGCCGTCGCCGAACTCACCTCCGGACACGGCGTGGACCAGGTGTATCTGGCGGCGGGCGGCGCCAGCAACCAGCCCGTCGAGCTGGCCGCCCGGCTCTGCCGCGACCGCGGCCGTGTGATCGACATCGGCAAGTGCCGCCTCGACCTGCCCTGGAACGCGTACTACGAGAAGGAGCTCGACGTCCGCTTCTCGCGCAGCTACGGACCCGGGCGCTACGACCCGGAGTACGAGCTGGAGGGCCGCGACTACCCGATCGGATACGTGCGCTGGACCGAGCGCCGCAATCTCGCCTGCTTCCTCGACCTCGTCGCCCGCGGCCGTGTCGACGTGGACCCGCTGGTCTCCCACATCGCCGACTTCGACGACGCGGTGGACACCTACCAGCGCTTGAAGGACGGCGAACTCAAGGCCGTGGCCGTCCTGTTCCGCTACGCCGATCAGGAGCCGGAGGCGGAGCAGGAGACGCCGGCCCCGGAGGTGGTCGTGCCCGCCGTGACCGTGCGGCCCGGTCCGGCCCGGGCGGTCTCGTCCCCGGTGCGGCTAGCGTTCGTCGGCGCGGGCAACTACGCGACGTCGATGCTGCTGCCCCACCTCGCCCGGCGCGACGGCGTCGAGCTGTCCACCGTCGTCACCACGACCGCGCTGTCGGCGGCCAACGCCCAGCGCAAGTTCGGCTTCGCCGAGGCGACCACCGACCTCGACGCGGTCCTCGGCGACAAGTCGATCGACGCGGTGTTCGTCGTCACGCGGCACAGCTCGCACGCCGAACTGACCCGGCAGGCCCTCCTCGCGGGCAAGGCCGTGTTCGTGGAGAAGCCCCTGGCCCTCACCGAGGACGAACTGGCCGACGTGCTCGCCGCGGTCGAGGAGTCCGGCAACGACCGGCTCCAGGTCGGCTTCAACCGCCGCTTCGCCCCGCTGCTGCACGAGGCCAAGGGCCGGTTCGGCGTCCGCACCGGCCCCGCCAGCCTGCGCTACCTGGTCAACGCCGGACGGCTCCAGCACGGCAGCTGGTACCTCCAGCAGGGCACCGAGGGCTCGCGCTTCGCCGGTGAGGGCGGCCACTTCATCGACACGGCGAGCTGGCTGCTCGACTCCGACCCTGTCTCGGTCTACGCGACCGCCCCGGCCGGCAACGAGGACCTCCAGGTCGTCGTGGGCTACCCGGACGGCTCCACCGCCACCATCAGCTACGTCACCACGGGCTCCCCGGGCTACCCCAAGGAGACGCTGGACCTGGTCGCGGACGGCAAGGTGCTGCGCTTCGACGACTTCGTCCGCGCCTCCGTCTACGGCCGCAAGCGGTGGGTCAGTTCACGGCTGCCGAAGGCCCGCGACAAGGGCCAGAACGCCGAACTCGCCGCGTTCGTCAAGGCCGTGCGCACCGGCGGCCCGATGCCCGTACCGCTGGAGTCGCTGGTCGCCACCACGGCGGCCACCCTCGCCGTGCAGACCGGCCTGGCCGGTGGCGCGCCGGTGACGTTGGCGGGGCCGCGATGACCATGAGCGCGGGCTGGTACCTGCGGCGCCTGTCCCGGATGGGGCCGCAGGAGATCGCGGGCCGGGCCGGTGACGCGGTCCGCCGTCGCCGGTGGCGTTCGGCGCGGCCCGAAGGACCGACCGTGACCGGCGCGCGGTTCACGGCGGTGCTGCCCGCCGGGACGCTCGCCGCGATCCCGCCGGACGCCGCCAAGCGGCTCGTCGCCGAGGCGGACCGGCTGATGTACGGGCACGTCGAGTACTTCGGGGTGGTCCGCGACGACCTGGCCGACCCGGACTGGTGGTGCGACCCGAAGACCGGCCGCCGCGCCCCGTGGGGCTACGCCTTCGACGTGCCGTACCGCAACGAGGAGGCGGTCGGCGACATCAAGCAGATCTGGGAGCTGTCCCGGCACCAGTACCTCACCCAGCTCGCCGCCGCCTACGCCGTCACCGGCGACGAGCGGTACGCCGAGCGGATCGCCGACCACCTGCGCTCGTGGTGGGCGGCCAACCCGCCGCTGCGCGGCGTGCACTGGATCAGCGGCATCGAGCTGGGCATCCGGCTCCTGTCCTGGGTGTGGGTGCGGCGGCTGCTCGACGGCTGGCCCGGCGTCGGCGACCTGTTCGAGAACAACGCCGTGGCGGTGAACCAGATCTGGCACCACCAGCGCTGGCTGGCCGCCTTCCCCAGCCGGGGCTCCTCGGCGAACAACCACGTCATCGCCGAGACGGCCGGACTGTACGCCGCGGCCTGCGCGTTCGACTGGTTCCCCGCGTCGGAGCGCTGGCGGGACACCGCGCTGCGCTCGCTCGACCGGAACCTGCGCGCCAACACCTTCCTTTCGGGGCTCAACCGCGAGCTGGCCTCCGAGTACCACGGGCTCGTCCTCGAACTCGGCCTGGCCGCGCTGGCCGAGGCCGACGCCGCGGGCCGGCCGGTCCCCTCGACGCTGCGGCTCGTGCTGCTGCGGATGACCGACGCGCTCGCCGCCGTCGTCGACAACCGGCTCAGGCCGCCGCGCCAGGGGGACGCCGACGACGGCCACGGCCTGGTCGTGGACGGCGCCGGCACCGACCGCTGGGCCTCGCTGCTCGCCACCGGCGACGCCGTGTTCGGCCGGCTCGACTGGTGGCCCGAGGTGACCGCCACCGACGTGCGCACCCCGCTCCTCGCGGCGCTCATCAAGCCCGTGACACCGTCCGTGACCCGCCCGAAGACCCGGCCGGCCCACTTCGCCGACGCCGGAATGACCGTCCTGCGCGGCCCGGAGAAGATCTGGTGCCGCTGCGACGGCGGCCCGCACGGCTTCCTGTCCATCGCCGCCCACGCCCACGCCGACGCGCTGTCCGTCGAGGTGCGGCACGACGGGGTCGACGTGCTCGCCGACCCCGGGACGTACTGCTACCACGGGCAGCCCGAGTGGCGGCAGTACTTCCGCTCCACCCTCGGCCACAACACCCTGCAACTGGACGGCGCCGACCAGTCCGTCTCCGGCGGCCCGTTCCTGTGGACCCGGCACGCCCGCACCCGCGTGCTGGCCGTGGAGACCTCCGGCGACGGCACGGCCCGGTGGAGCGCCGAGCACGACGGCTACCAGCCCTCCGTGCACCGCCGCCGGGTGGAGCTGACGGCCGAGAGCGAGGAACTGCGCCTGGTCGACGAGGTGCGCGGACCGCGCCGTGACGTCCGGCTCACGTTCCACCTCGGTCCGACCGTCGCCGCCGACCTGGTGGGCGCCCGCGCGGTCCTCACCTGGATCCACGACGGCGAGGGCCGCTCCGCGGTGCTCGACCTGCCCGGTCAGCTGACCTGGCGGGCCCACCGCGGGGAGAGCGACCCGCCGCTGGGCTGGTACTCCGCGGGCTTCGGGCGCAAAGAGCCCACCACCACCCTGGTCGGAACCGGCAGCGCCGACGGCGCCGCCGACTTCACGACCGTGCTCAGGTTCCGCGGGTAGGGGGGCGCGTGGGCTACAAGAGACGGCACTGGGCGCTGGCGGTGGCACCGCTGGCGCTGACCCTGCTGGCGACCGCGGGCTGCGACAGCTCGCCGACGTCGGACGCGGGGTCGAAGCCGAAGAGCACACCGTCGTCCGCCGCACCGACGACGACGCCGGTGGCCCGGGTGTGCGCCGAGCCGCCCGCCGGGCCGGCGAAGGCACCGGCCGGAGCGGTCACGATCGACCCCAAGAAGGTCGGCGACCTGGCGGCGAAGACCAAGAGCAGCCCCGCGCACACCACGTTCTGGCTGCGCCCGGGCACGCACCGGCTCGACCCGGACCGCTACGCCCAGGTCATCCCCAAGAAGGGCGACCGCTACCTCGGGGCGCCGGGCGCGGTCCTCGACGGCCGCAAGAAGAACCAGTACGCGTTCACCGGCACCGCCGACGACGTCACGATCAGCCACCTGACGGTGCAGGGGTTCGTGGCGCCCCCGGACGAGGGTGTCGTCAACCATGACTCGGGCGACGGCTGGGTGATCGAGCACAGCACGATCCAGAACAACTCCGGGGCCGGTCTGATGGCCGGCGCCCGCCAGCAGGTCCGCGCCAACTGCCTGCGCGACAACGGCCAGTACGGCATGAACGCGTACAAGGGCTCCGGCCGTGTCACCGGCCTGGTCGTCGAGGGCAACGAGATCGTCGGCAACAACACCGGCGACTGGGAGCGCAAGCGCAAGGGCTGCGGCTGCACCGGAGGCATCAAGTTCTGGGCCGTCGACGGCGCCGACGTCCGCGGCAACTGGGTGCACGACAACCGCGGCACCGGCCTGTGGGCCGACACCAACAACAACGACTTCCGCATCGAGAAGAACGTCCTGGAGGACAACGACGGCGCCGCGCTGATCTACGAGACCAGCTACAACGCGGTCATCCGGAACAACACCATCCGGCGGAACAACTGGGTCGAGGGCCGCAAGGCGGCGGAGAGCGGCGACACCTTCCCGTTCGCCACGGTCTATCTGTCCGAGTCCGGCGGCGAACCACGGATCAAGGCCCGCACCGACAAGATCGACATCTACGGGAACCTGCTGCAGGACAACTGGTCCGGGATCACCCTCTGGGAGAACGCCGACCGGTTCTGCAACAGCCCCGCCAACACCTCCTCCGGTGACTGCACCCTGCTGGTGAAGAAGACCAAGCGCTGCGCCGAACCGGCCATAGGGAAGGCGCCGCTCTACGCCGACTGCCGCTGGAAGACCCAGCGGGTCGACATCCACGACAACCGCTTCGTGCTCGACAAGTCCGTCGTCAAGTGCACCGTGAAGTGCGACCGGATGGCGGTCCTCGCCAACTACGGCACCTATCCCGACTGGTCGCCGTACCAGGGCGAGAAGGTCGCCGACGCGATCACCCACAAGCAGGACAACCGCTGGCACGACAACGTCTACCGCGGACCGTGGAAGTTCGTCGTCCAGGACCAGAGCAAGGTGATCGACTTCGCGCAGTGGAAGAGCCGGAGCTTCCGGCAGGACAAGGGCAGCACCCTCGACCCGCGGGCCGGTGGTTGAGATGACCGCACCGCTCCACGCACCGGCGCTCGACACCCCACCGCGCCCGGCCGGCACACCCAGGCTCGTCGGGACCGCCTGGGGGCTGCTGATCCTCAACACGCTCGGCTCCGCCGGCGCGAAGACGATCATCCCGCTGCCCCGCTCGCTCATCCAGATGGTCACCATGGGCTCGCTGGTCGCCGCGTTCGTCCTCGCGCTCGCGGTCAACCTCCGGCTGCGGCTGCGGCCCAGCGCGTACGTGCTGCTGCTCACCCTGCTGCTGGTCCCGAGCGTGATCTCCAGCGTGCACCTGGAGTCCGGGCTCGGCGCCCTCTTCCGGTGCGGCCGGCTCGCCCTCTTCGTCGGCACGCTGTGGCTGCTCACCCGCTGGTGGGACGGCGGCCTGACCTTCGTCCGGCACCACATCCGGATGTACTTCGCGGTGCTCGGGACGGTGGCCGCGGGCCTGATCGTCTCACCCGGCGCGGCGCTGCCCGACATCTACGGAGGACGGCTCGTCGGCGCCCTGTGGCCGCTCACCCCGCCGCAGATCGGCCAGTACGCCGCGGTGATCATCGGGCTCACCGTGCTGCTGCTCCTGGGCGGACGGACCGACCGCAGGAGCGCGGTGGTGATCATCGTGCCGTCGCTCGTGCTGCTCCTGCTGACCCACACCAGGACAGCCACGCTCGGCCTGCTCATCGGTCTCGTCCTGGCGATCGGCTCGCTCCTGCTGACCAGCGCCGCCGCCCGCCGGTTCTTCACCTGGACGGTGGTGATCGCCACGGTCGTCGCCGTGGGGTTCGCCTCCGCGCTCCAGGCGTGGTTCCTGCGCGGGCAGAGCCAGGAGAACTTCTCCAACCTCACCGGCCGAGCCAAGGTCTGGGACGCCCTGCTGGCCGAACCGCGGTCGATCTCGCAGATGCTGTTCGGCGTGGGCCTGGGCGACAAGTCGTTCGGCGGACTGCCCATCGACAACAGCTGGCTGGCCGTCTACAACGAACAGGGCCTGATCGGAGTCACCGTCGTCGCGGTGATCATCGTGGTCCTGGCCGGGGTCGCGCTGCTGCGGCCGCCGTCGCTCCAGCGGGCCTGCGCGATCTTCCTGATCAGCTACTGCGCGATCGCCTCGTACACCGAGGCCGGCCTCGGTGACGCCTCGCCGTACCTGCTCCATCTCGCCCTGGCCGCCGCACTGTTGGCCACGCCCGTCGCGCAGCCGCCGTCGCTGCCCGAGCTCCCGGCGCAGGCGGACACGGCGTCCCGCCCGTACATCCCGCGCTGGGCCCGTCGATCGGAGGTGATCTGAGCATGCATGTCCTCGTGGTGCACAACCGCTACGGCTCGGCGCAGCCGAGCGGGGAGAACAAGGTCGTCGACCAGGAGGTGGAGCTGCTGCGCGCGGCCGGCCACCGGGTCGAGCTGTTCGAGCGGCGCAGCGACGACATCGCCGCCAAGTCGCTGCTGGGCAAGGCCGCGCTGCCGCTCCTCGTGCCGTGGAACCCGGCGGTCCGCTCGGAGCTCGCCGGCCGGCTGCGCGCCGACCGGCCGGACGTCGTCCACGTCCACAACGTCTTCCCGCTGCTGTCGCCCGCGGTGATCGCCGCCTGCGCCGACGCCGATGTGCCCGCCGTCGCCACGCTGCACAACTACACCCAGGTCTGCCCGCCCGGCACGCTCCAGCGGGACGGCGCCGCGTGCACCGAGTGCGTGGGGGGCTCGGCGCTGCCCGCCGTCCGGCACGGCTGCTACCGCGGCTCCCGGCTCGCCACGGTGCCGCTCGCGGTCAGCCTGTCGGTCAACCGGCGCCGCTGGTGGTCCGGAGTGCAGCGCTTCCTGTGCATCTCCGCGGCGCAGCGCGACGTGCTGGCCGCGGCGGGCATGCCGGCCGATCGCCTCGCGGTGAAGCACAACTTCGTTCCGGACCCGGGCGGTTGCCGGACGGGGGCGGGCGAGCACCTGCTCTTCCTCGGCCGGCTCGCCGAGGCCAAGGGCGTACGGCTGCTCATGGCCGCGTGGGACGAACTCGCGGCCGAGGGCGGGCCGGGAGTGCCGCTCGTGATCGCCGGCACGGGCCCGCTGGAGCGCGAGGTGAGCGAGTGGGCGGCGGGCCGGGACGACGTGCGCTACGCGGGTCTGCTGGACACGGCCGAGTGCCGCAAGGCGGTCGCCAGGGCGGTCGCCGTGGTCGCTCCCTCGACGTGGCTGGAGGCGTTCGGCCTGGTGGCCGTCGAGGCGATGGCGGCGGGGGTGCCGGTCGTCGCCGCCGGGCACGGCGCGTTCGTCGAACTCGTCGAGGAGGGCGTCACCGGGCTGCTGCACCGGCCCGGTGACGCCGCCTCGCTCGCTTCCTGCCTGCGGCGGATCACGGCCGACCAGGTCCGCAACCAGGAGATGGGCCGGGCGGCCCGGAGCCGGTACGAGCGGGGCTTCAGCCCGGCCGTCGGCCTGGAGCGCCTGCTGGAGGAGTACCGCACCGCGATCGCGGGGCGGTCAGCACAGGCTCGCGGCGGGGACACCCGCGCGAGCAGGGGGGATGGGGAAAGTACATGACACGATGCCGACTCTGCGGCTCGGAAGCCTTGGCGAGCGTCGTCGACCTTGGGGCGACACCGCCGTGCGAGAGCTTCCTCGCCGCTGACCGACTGGACCAGCCGGAGCCGGCGTACCCGCTCCATCTGCGGGTCTGCACCGACTGCTGGCTGGCGCAGATCCCACCGCTGATCACACCCGAGGAGACGTTCAAGGAGTACGCGTACTTCTCCTCGTTCTCCACGTCCTGGGTGGAGCACGCGCGCACCTTCGTCGCCGGCGCCGTCGAGCGGGCGGGGCTCGGCGCCGACGCCTTCGTGGTCGAGGTGGCGAGCAACGACGGATACCTGCTCAAGCACGTCGTGGACCGGGACATCCGCTGCCTGGGCATCGAGCCGTCGGTGAACGTCGGCGCGGCGGCCAGGGACGCGGGCGTGCCCACGCTCACCGAGTTCCTGAGCCCGGAGACCGGGACGGCCGTGCGCGCCGAGCACGGCCCGGCGAACCTGGTCGTGGCCAACAACGTGTACGCGCACATTCCCGACGTCATCGGGTTCACCCAGGGCCTGCGCGCGCTGGTCGCCGACGACGGCTGGGTCTCCATCGAGGTGCAGCACCTGCTGACCCTGATCGAGGAGAACCAGTACGACACGATCTACCACGAGCACTTCCAGTACTACACGGTCGCGTCCGCGATCCGGGCGCTGGCCAGCGGCGGACTGACCCTCGTGGACGTCGAACTGCTGCCCACGCACGGCGGCTCCATCCGGCTGTGGGCCCGCCCCGCCGAGACGGCCGGTGAGCCCTCCCGGGCGGTGACCGACGTCCTGGCCCGCGAGAAGGCCGCCGGACTCCAGGAGCTGTCCGGGTACACCGAGTTCACCGCCCGCGTCGCCAAGGTCCGCCGGGACCTGCTGCGCTTCCTCATCGACGCCGCCGACCGCGGCGAGACCGTCGTCGGCTACGGCGCCCCCGGCAAGGGCAACACCCTGCTCAACCACTGCGGCATCCGCCCCGACCTGCTCGCGTACACGGTCGACCGCAACCCGTACAAGCACGGCCGGTACACCCCGGGCACCCGCATCCCGATCCTGCCGCCCGAGCAGATCGCCGCCGACAAGCCGGACTGGGTCCTCATCCTGCCGTGGAACCTGCGGACCGAACTGTCCGAGCAGCTCGCCTTCGTCCACGAGTGGGGCGGCCGGCTCGTCTTCCCCATCCCGGAACTCAGCATCGTCGACGGCGCGTCGTCCAAGGAGGTCACAGCATGAAGGTCGTTCTCTTCTGCGGCGGCTACGGGATGCGGATGCGCAGCGGCGCCGCGGACGACGTACCCAAGCCGATGGCGATGGTCGGGCCCCGGCCGCTGATCTGGCACGTCATGCGCTACTACGCGCACTTCGGGCACACGGAGTTCATCCTGTGCCTCGGCTACGGCGCCCACCACATCAAGGACTTCTTCCTCAACTACGAGGAGACGACGTCCAACGACTTCGTGCTCAGGGGCGGCCGGACCGAGCTGCTGTCCACCGACATCTCGGACTGGACGATCACCTTCGCCCAGACCGGCATCGAGTCCCCGATCGGCGAGCGGCTGCGCCGGGTCCGCCACCACCTGGACGGCGACGAGATGTTCCTCGCCAACTACGCCGACGTGCTCACCGACGCCCCGCTGCCGGAGATGATCGACCGGTTCGCCGAGCGCGACGCCGGCGCGTCGATGATGGTCGTACCGCCCCAGTCCTCCTTCCACTGCGTCGAGTTGGCCGAGGACGGCCTCGTCGGCGGCATCACCGCGGTGAGCGACATGCCGCTCTGGGAGAACGGCGGCTACTTCGTGCTCCGCCAGGAGGTCTTCGACCACATACCGGAGAACGGCGACCTCGTCGCCGACGGCTGTGGCCAACTCGCCAAGCAGGGAAGGCTCGTGGCCCACCGGCACCGCGGCTTCTGGAAGCCGACCGACACGGTGAAGGAGCGCGCCGCGCTCGACGCCTCCTACGCGCGGGGCGACCGCCCGTGGGCCGTGTGGGAGCACGACACCGCGGGGGTACGCGCGTGATCAGGCTCGGAACCGGTCCCCTCGACCGGATCGTCGCCGTCGGCGCCCACTGCGACGACATCGCCATCGGCGCCGGCGGCACCCTCCTGGCGCTGTGCCGGGCCCGGCCCGGCCTGCGGGTCGACGCGCTGGTCCTGTCCGGCGGCGGCACCGACCGGGAGCAGGAGGAGCGGGCAGCGCTCGCCGCCTTCTGCCCCGGCGCCGACCTGCGGCTGACCGTCGACAAGATGCCCGACGGCCGCTTCCCCGCGCACTGGGCGGACGCCAAGGCCGCGGTCGAGGAACTGCGCGAACGGTCCGACCCGGACCTGGTCCTCGCCCCGCGCACCGACGACGCGCACCAGGACCACCGCGGCCTGGCACAGCTGATGACCACGGCGTTCCGCGACCACCTCGTGCTCGGCTACGAGATCGTCAAGTGGGACGGCGACCTCGGCCGGCCGTCGGCCTACCAGCCGCTGTCGCCGGAGACCGCCGAACAGAAGGTCGCGCTGCTGCAGGAGCACTACCCCTCGCAGCGGCACCGGCCCTGGTACGACCGCGAGGCCTTCCTCGGCCTCGCCCGCATCCGCGGTATCGAATGCCACGCGCGCTACGCCGAGGCGTTCGCCGTCACCAAACTCACGCTCGACCTGGGGGATTGAACCTTGCGCGTACTGCTGACCGGACACCAGGGCTACCTCGGCACCGTCATGGCGCCGGTCCTCGCCGCCGCCGGACACGACGTCGTCGGCCTCGACGCCGGACTGTTCGCCGACTGCGTCCTCGGCCCCGTCCCCGCCGACCCGCAGGGGCACCGGGTGGACCTGCGCGACGTCACCGCCGAGCACCTGGCCGGTGTCGACGCCGTCATCCACCTGGCCGCGCTGTCCAACGACCCGCTCGGCTCCCTGGCACCCGAACTCACCTACGACATCAACCACCACGCGTCCGTACGGCTGGCCCGGCTCGCCCACGAAGCGGGAGTACAGCGTTTCCTGTACGCGTCGACCTGCTCCGTCTACGGCGCCGCGGGCGGCGAGGGACTGGTCGCCGAGGACGCCCCGCTGCGCCCCGTGACGCCGTACGCCGAGTCCAAGGTGCGGGTCGAGGACGACCTGCACGCCCTGGCCGACGACGACTTCACCCCGGTGTACATGCGCAACGCCACCGCGTTCGGCTACTCGCCCCGGCTGCGCGCCGACATCGTCCTCAACAACCTGGTCGGGCACGCGCTGCTGTCCGGCGAGGTCCTCGTCCTGTCCGACGGCACGCCCTGGCGCCCGCTGGTGCACGCCGCCGACATCGCGCGGGCCTTCACCGCCGCGCTGACCGCGCCCCGCGAGGCGGTCCACGACCGGGCGTTCAACATCGGCAGCGAGGTCAACAACGTCACGGTCGCCCAGATCGCCGAGCAGGTCGCCGAGGCGGTCCCCGGCGTGAAGGTGCGGATCACCGGGGAACACGGCGCCGACCCGCGCTCGTACCGCGTGGACTTCGCCCGCTTCCGCGCCGCGATCCCCGGCTTCGACTGCGAGTGGACGGTGCAGCGGGGCGCCCTCGAACTCGCCGACAAGTACCGCGAGTTCAAGCTCACCCGCGAGGACTTCGACCAGCGCTTCACCCGTCTCGCCGTGCTGCGCGCGGCGTCCGAGGCCGGCTCCGTCGACGACACCCTGCGGTGGCGCCGATGACCTCTACCGGCGAGGAGATGCATGCTCTGGTGGAGCGGATGTACCCACTCTGCCGGAGCATCACCGGCGACGGGGTGCGCGCCACCCTGGACATCGTCGGGGAGTACGTCCCGCTCCAGGTGCACGAGGTGCCGACCGGCACGCAGGTGCTCGACTGGACGGTGCCGCAGGAGTGGAACATCCGGGACGCCTACATCGCCGACAGCACCGGCCGGCGGGTCGTCGACTTCGCCGCGTCCAGCCTGCACGTGCTCGGCTACAGCGTCCCGGTGGCGCGGACCATGCCCCTCGCCGAACTGCGCGCACATCTGCACACCCTTCCCGACCAGCCGAGTTGGGTGCCCTACCGCACCAGCTACTACAAGCCGGAGTGGGGATTCTGCCTGGCCCAGGAGACCCTGGACACGCTGCCCGACGGCGACTACGAGGTGCGCGTCGACTCCACGCTCGCGGACGGGCACCTCACCTACGCTGAGCACGTCGTCCCCGGCCAGGTCCCCGACGAGGTGATCGTCTCCTGCCACACCTGCCACCCGTCCCTGGCCAACGACAACCTGGCAGGCATCGCGGTCGCGACCTTCCTGGCAAGGGAGTTGGCGGAGCGGAACCCGTACTACACCTACCGGTTCATCTACGCGCCCGGCACCATCGGAGCCATCACCTGGCTCGCCCGCAACGCCGAGCGGGTCGAGCGCGTCAAGCACGGGCTCGTGCTGGCCTGTGCCGGGGACAGGGGGCAGCTCACGTACAAGCAGAGCAGGCGCGGCGACGCCGAGATCGACCGCGTCCTGCGGCACGTGCTGCGCACGTCCGAACGCCCGCACGAGGTAAAGGAGTTCACGCCGTACGGATACGACGAGCGGCAGTACTGCTCGCCCGGCTTCAACCTCGGCGTGGGCTCGCTCACCCGCACCCCGTACGCCGGATATCCCGAGTACCACACCTCCGCGGACAACCTGGACTTCGTCTCCCCGACGGCGATGACGGACACCCTCGCCGTGTGCCGCGAGGCGTTCGCCGTCCTTGACCGCAACCGCACCTACATCAACCTCAGCCCTTACGGCGAACCGCAGTTGGGCCGGCGCGGGCTGTACGACGCGCTCGGCGGCCGCAGCGACACCAAGCAGGCGCAGATGGCCATGCTCTGGGTGCTCAACCTCTCCGACGGCGAGCACAGTCTTCTGGACGTCGCCGAGCGCTCCGGGCTGCCCTTCGACACCGTCGCCGCCGCGGCCGACGCCCTGCACGGCGCCGGGCTGGTCAAGCCATGACGGAGATGACAGCCGAGGGGGAGAACGCGAAGGCCGCACCGAAACCGGCGGGTTCGGCGAAGCGGGCGCTGCTCGGACGGCTGTCCTGGGGCCTCGCCGACCAGGCGGCCTCCAGCATCTCCAACTTCGTGGTGGGCATCTACGTGGCCCGCTCGCTCGGGGTGACGGCCTTCGGCGTGTTCAGCCTGGCCTGGGTCACGTACGGCGTGGTGCTCAACATCTCGCGCGGCCTCGCCACCGACCCGCTCGTGGTCCGCTTCAGCGGCGTGCCCGAGGACTCCTGGCGCGGTGCGGTGGCCCGGTCCACGGGCACCGCGCTCGGCGTCGGCTCCGTCATCGGCGTGGCGTGCCTGGCCGCCGGGCTCGGCCTCGGCGGCCGCGTCGGGCCCGCGTTCGCCTGCCTCGGCGTCATGCTCCCGGGGCTGCTGCTCCAGGACGCCTGGCGGTACTCGTTCTTCGCCGCGGGCGTCGGCCGCAAGGCGTTCCTCAACGACGTCGTGTGGGGCGTGGCCCTCGTCCCCGCCATGTTCGTGGCGGCCCGCGTCGACACCGTGGCCGCCTTCGTCCTGGCGTGGGGCGCGTCCGCCACCGTGGCGGGCGCCTACGGCTACGTCCAGTCCGGCATCCTGCCCCGGGTGAGCCGGGCCCGCGGCTGGCTGCGCGAACAGCGCGACCTCGGTTACCGCTACCTCGTCGAGAACACCTGCCTGAGCGGCGCCAGCCAGGTGCGCGCCTACGGGCTCGGAGTGATCGTCGCGGTCAGCGCGGTCGGCGCGGTACGCGGCGCGGAACTCCTGATGGGGCCGTTCCTCGCCGTCCTGATGGGCCTCTCGCTCGTCACCGTCCCCGAGGCGGCCCGGGTGCTGCGGCAGGCCCCGCAGCGCCTCGGCAGGTTCTGCCTCCTCCTCGGCGGCGGCCAGGCCGCCGGAGCGCTGCTGTGGGGCACGGCGCTGCTGCTCATGCCCGACCGGGCGGGCGAACTCGTCCTCGGCGACGTCTGGCACTCCGCCTCCCGGCTCATCGTGCCGATCACCCTCGGCGTCGCGGGCGCCGGCCTCGGCACCGGCGCGGCGGCCGGACTCCGGGCGCTCGGCGCCGCCCGGCTGAGCCTGCGCTCCCAGCTGTTCGCCTCCGTCTGCTACGTCGGCGGCGGCCTCGGCGGAGCCGTCGCCGGCGGCACGGTCGGCTCGGCCTGGGGCGTCGCCGTCGCGACACTGATCGGCTCGGCCGTGTGGTGGCTGTCCCTGCGGACGGGCCTGCGCCATCACCACCCCATTCCCGAAGTGAGGACCACATGACCCCCCACCCCAGGCTGAGCGTCGGCCTGCCCGTCTACAACGGCGAGGAGTACCTGGCCGAGTCCCTCGACGCCCTGCTCGGCCAGACCTACGAGGACTTCGAGCTGATCATCTCGGACAACGCCTCCACCGACGGCACCCAGGACATCTGCCGCCTGTACGCCGCCAAGGACTCCCGGATCCGCTACCAGCGGCTGCCCCGCAACGTCGGCGCCACCCCGAACCACAACCGGCTGCTCCACGAAGCACGCGGCGAACTGTTCAAGTGGGCCTCGCACGACGACCTGTACGGCCGTGACCTCCTGCGCCTGTGCGTGGAGGCCCTCGACGAACGGCCCGACATCATCCTCGCCCACACCGACCAGGCCGTCATCGACGGCGACGGCAAGGTGACGGTCCCCTACGAGTACACGCTCGCCACCGGCTCCGCGCACGCCCCGGAGCGCTTTCGCAGCCTGCTCTTCGAGCCGGGCGGCGACGACTTCTACGGCGTCATGCGCACCGACGTGCTGCGCCGCGTGAAACCCATGGACAGCTACCACCACGCCGACCGCACCTACGTCGCCGAGATCACCCTGCACGGACGCTTCCACCAGGTGCCGGAACTGCTGTACTTCCGTCGCGACCACCCGGGCCGCGCCGAGCGGGCCAACCCCTCCAAGCGTTCCCGGTGCGTCAACCTCGACCCGCGCCGGGCCGGCCCGCTGCACCCGACGCCCCGGCTGCTCGCCGAATACCTGTGGGGCTTCACCTCGTCCGTCCGCCGGGCGCCGCTCTCCCCGGCCGACCGGCGCGCCTGCTACCGCCACCTGGCCGCCTGGATGACCAGCCGCGCGCGGCCCGGCGCCGGCGAGCGGGTCGAGGACCGCGCCCCGGTCGACCCGGCACACCTCACCGTCTCCGTCGACGACCTCGTCGCGGGACGCGAGGGGAGGCAGCCATGACCACCACGCCCCAAAAGCCCTGGCGCGTAGGCGTGTTCGGGCTGCTCGGCTCCGGCAACCTGGGCAACGACGGATCGCTCGAAGCCGTCCTCGGCTACCTCCGCGCCGACCACCCGGACGCCGCCGTGGACGCGCTGTGCGGCGGCCCCGAGGCCGTCACGGCCCGCTTCGGCATCCCCGCGACCCGGCTGCACTGGAACCGCGCCGAGTACCGGACCGCCTCCCGCGCGGGCTCGGTCGCCGCGAAGGGACTCGGCAAACTCGTCGACGTCTTCCGCACCGCCGCCTGGGTGCGCAAGCACGACGTCGTGATCGTCCCCGGCATGGGCGTCCTGGAGGCCACCCTTCCGCTACGGCCGTGGGGATTCCCGTACTCGCTGTTCCTGCTCTGCGCGAGCGGCCGGCTGCAGCGCACCCCGGTCGCCCTCGTCGGCGTGGGCGCAGCCGAGATCCGCAACCGGCCCACCCGCGCCCTGGTCCGCTGGTCAGCACGGTGTGCCGCCTACCGCTCGTACCGGGACACCCCGTCCCGCGACGCGATGCGGGCCATGGGCGTGGACACCAGCCGCGACGAGGTCTACCCCGACCTCGCGTTCTCCCTCCCCGCGCCACGGGCGAGCGCACCCACCGGCGCGACCGGCACGGTCTGCCTCGGCGTCATGGACTTCCACGGCGGCAACGACGACCGGGCGCGGGCCGACGAGATCCACCGGCGCTACCTCGACGGGACCATCCGGTTCGTCCGCACCCTGACCGACGAGGGCAGAGCCGTCCGCCTCCTCACCGGCGACCGGTGCGACGAGACGGTGGTCGCCGCGATCCTCGACGCCGTCGACTCACCCCTGGTCACCGCGGCCGAACCGGCCTCCCTGGCCGACCTGATGGACGAGATGGCCGCCGCCGACACCGTCGTCGCGGTCCGCTACCACAACCTGATCTGCGCCCTGAAGACCGGAACACCCGTCCTCGCCCTCTGCTACGCGACGAAGAGCGAAGCCCTCATGGAGCGGATGGGACTCGGCGCGTACTGCCACCCGGCGCGCGAGGTCGACGCCGACCGGCTGCTCGAACAGTTCCGGGCGCTGGAGAAGCGATCGGCCGAACTGCGCGAGACCCTCGTCGAGAGCAACCGGACCGCCGCACGGCAACTCGCCGACCAGTTCACCGCGTTGACCACCACCCTGTTCCCGGCGAACACCCACGCCCAGGCCCAACGGGAGACAGCATGAAAGCCACCGAAGTCCCCGAGATAGCCGGGGCGTTCCTGCTCGAACCGACACCGTACGCCGACGAGCGCGGCTTCTTCTGCCGCACCTTCGACGCCGAGGTGATCCGCTCGCTGGGCCTCGACCCGAACGCCTTCGTCCAGGACAGCGTCTCCCGCACGGCCCGCGGCGTGGTGCGCGGCCTGCACCTGCGCTCCGGCGCCGGTGAGGCCAAGCTGGTGCGCTGCTCGCACGGGGAGATCTTCGACGTCGTCGTGGACCTGCGCCCCGAGTCGCCGACCTACCGCAACCGGGCCTTCTTCGAACTGTCCGGCGACACCCAGAGGACCCTGTACATCCCGGCGGGCTGCGCCCACGGCTTCCAGGCACTCACCGGTACCGCCGACACGTCGTACCGGATCGACCGCCCGCACGATCCGTCCGAGGACGTGACGATCGCCTTCGACGACCCGGAGTTCGCCATCCCGTGGCCACTGCCGGTCACGTCGATGTCCCAGCGGGACCGTGAGGCACCCCGCCTCGCCGAGGTCCTGAAGTTCCAGAGAGGATGAAGTCGGCTTGCACAAAGAAGAATTCTCGCTGCCCCGATCCCTGGCGGCGAACGAGCGACTGCACGCACTGATCCCCGGAGGCGCCCACACGTACGCCAAGGGCGACGACCAGTACCCCGAGGACCTGGCACCGGTCATCAGCCACGGTCAGGGCGCGCAGGTGTGGGACATAGACGGCAACCGCTACGTCGAGTACGGCTCCGGTCTGCGGTCGGTCAGCCTCGGCCACGCCCATCCGAAGGTGACCGAGGCGGTCCGGCGCGAACTCGGGCGGGGCAGCAACTTCGTCCGGCCGTCCCTCCTGGAGCTGGAGGCCGCCGAGTGCTTCCTCGCCACCGTGCCGACCGCCGAGATGGTGAAGTTCGCGAAGAACGGCTCCGACGTGACGACCGCCGCGGTACGCCTGGCCCGCGCGGTCACCGGGCGCCCACGCGTGGCCATCTGCGCCGACCAGCCGTTCTTCTCCGTCGACGACTGGTTCATCGGCACCACACCGATGTCCTCCGGCATCCCGGACGCGATCAACGAACTCACGGTGTCGTTCCCGTACGGGGACCTCGCCGCCACCGAAGAGCTGCTGACGCGATACCAGGACGAGATCGCCTGTCTCATCCTCGAACCCGCGGGCCACATCGAGCCGCCGGACGGCTACCTCGCGGGCCTGCGCGCGCTGGCCGACCGGCACGGCTGCGTGCTGGTCTTCGACGAGATGATCACAGGGCTGCGCTGGTCCGAGGCCGGCGCGCAGGGCCTCTACGGTGTCGTCCCCGACCTCTCCACGTTCGGCAAGGCGCTCGGCAACGGGTTCGCCGTCTCCGCGCTGGCCGGACGCCGCGAACTGATGGAGCGCGGCGGCCTGCGGCACGAACAGGACCGGGTGTTCCTGCTGTCCACCACGCACGGCGCGGAGACGCACTCCCTGGCCGCCGCGATGGCCGTGCTCACCACCTACGTCGAGGAGGGCATCACGGCCCGGCTGCACGCCCTCGGCGAACGGCTGGCAGCAGGGGTCCGGGAAGCCGCGGCGGGAGCGGGCGTCGGTGACCACGTCGTCGTCCGCGGCCGGGCCAGCAACCTCGTCTTCGGCACGCTCGACGAGAAGCTGCGGCCGTCACAGGAGTACCGCACGCTCTTCCTGAGGCAGCTCCTCGCGGGCGGGGTGCTGGCGCCGTCGTTCGTGGTGAGCAGCGCGCTCACCGACGCCGACATCGACCACACCGTCGACACGGTCGCCCGGGCGTGCGAGGTGTACCGCGAGGCGCTGGACGCGGGGGACCCCGCTCCCTGGCTCGGCGGGCGGCCGGTGAAGCCCGTCTTCCGCCGCCTGGCGTGACGGGACGTCAGCGACGCACCGGGAGGCCGGCACCGGACATCCGGCCGGCCGTCCGGTCCACCAGCCACGCCGTCGCGGGCACCAGGACCAGCGCGGTGCACCAGCCGCCGAGAACGTCCGTCGGATAGTGCGCGCCCAGGGCGACCTGGGCCCACCCCATCGCGGCCCCGCCGGCCAGCGCCACGCCCAGCACCAGCGCGAACCCCGCCGTTCGGCCGAGACGGAACAGGCCGGCCGCGAGCAGGGCCAGCGCGATCGCCAGCGAGGTGGCGAAGGCGGTGTGCCCGCTCGGGTACGACAGATTTCCGGGGCCGTGAATGGTGCGGCCCACCACAGGCTTGATCAGGGTCGTCGCGACCACCGACACCACGGGACCCGCGGCGACGAGCACCGCCGCGCGTGGCCGGCGCAGCAGCAGACAGCCCGCCACGAGGAGCGTGACCAGCGCCACCGAGCCCGCGGGCTCCCCGAGGAAGTCCAGGGCCAGCGCGACCCGCCGCCACGGCTGCCCCACGCTGTCCGCCGTCGGATCGATGAACCACCGGTCCACGGTGCCGGGTTCGGAGTGATCCGCGTACAGAAAGGCGAGGACGGCGACCACCGGCGCGGCGAGCACGGAGGCGAGGCCGAGCCACGCGCGCGACGGCCCGTGCAGCGCGCTGGGCGGTGGGCCGTCCGGCTCGGGCCCGCTGATTCCCGTACCGCCGTGATGGCGTTCGTGTCCGCCGTCCAGGTCCGCTTCTGCCAGGCGATCCAACGCGAGCTCCCTGTCGTGTGCGGCCGACCGTCCAGCGACCATCATCACCCCTGGGGCGCCGATCCCGTGCCGGAAACCGGCCGTTTCGTCTGGTGATGCGGCCAGGCGGGACAGCCCAAGTCGTCGCAACCCCGTGCGAGTGTGACGACTCCTCCTGAGCCTGGGGCAAACAGGCATCCACAAGCGCTTGCTGACGTCATGATGTCTGCCCTGCGCGTTAAAGTGCGCTGGTGGACTTTGGGGGACTGGTGTCAGGAATACAGGCGGTCGGGGCGGGAGATCCGGAACAGATCGGCCCGTACCGGGTGGTGGGCCGGCTGGGCGCCGGTGGTATGGGACGGGTCTATCTGGCGCGATCCAAGGGCGGCCGCGCGGTCGCGGTGAAGGTCGTCCGTCCGGAGCTGGCCGAGGACCGTGAGTTCCGGCAGCGGTTCGCGCGGGAGGTCGCCGCGGCGCGCAGGGTGAACGGCGTGTTCACCGCCGGCGTGGTGGACGCCGACGCCGAGGCGGACCCGCCCTGGCTGGCGACCGCCTATGTGCCGGGTCTCTCCCTCGACACCGCGGTGGAGCGGTACGGGGCATGGGGTCCCGGCCCGGTGTCGACCCTGGCGGCCGGCCTGGCGGAGGCGCTGGAGGCGATCCACGGAGCGGGACTCGTCCACCGCGACCTGAAGCCGTCGAACGTGCTGCTGGCGGCCGACGGTCCGCGGGTCATCGACTTCGGCATCTCGACCACGTCGGAGTCCAGCGGCATCACCCGTACCGGCGTGGTCATCGGCACCCCCGGCTTCATGTCGCCCGAGCAGTTGACGGGCGAGCGGGTCGGACCGGCCAGTGACGTGTTCGCGCTGGGCGCGGTCCTCGCGTTCACCGCGTCCGGCTCGGGCCCCTTCGGCACGGGGTCGGCGCAGGGACTGATGTACCGCGTCGTCCACGGCGAGCCCGAACTCACCGCCGTGCCCGACACGTTGCGCCCTCTGGTCGCGCGCTGCCTGGCCAAGAACCCCGAGGCCCGACCGCGCGTCGACGAACTGCTGGCGGAGCTGACGAACGCGGCGGGCGCGGCCCGCACGACGCTGCTGTTCACGACCGCGGACTGGCTCCCGCAGGGCGTGGCGGGGGCGGTCCGTGACGTGCGTGACGGGACGTCGGGGAACCGCACCGACGGTCCGCCGCCCGTGCCGCCGACCGCTGCGCACGGGGCGCCGGCCATGAGCGGACCCCGTCCCGCCGTCCCCGCGGTGCCGCCGACTCCGCCGCCGGCCTACACGCCCACGGCGTTCGCGACCGGACCGACGCCCGGCGGCTTCGGCCCGCCCGGCAGCGCCATGGGCTACGGGCCTCCGCCGGGAACGAGAACGGCGCCGGTGCCGCACTTCTCCGGTCATCCTCCGCAAGGCTCCTCGAGCGGCAAGCGCGTGGGTGTGATCGCCGCGGCCCTCGTCGGGGTGCTGGCGATCGGGCTGGTCGCCTGGCGGGCGGACGACCTCTTCGGCGGTACGTCGGACACCGGCTCCGGCGGCGCGTCACCGAGCTACTCGGCCTCGGCGCCCTCGTACTCCTACAGCCCCTCTCCCTCGGACAGCGCGTCGTCCTCCTCCGGCGCGGCCACCCTCACGGGCCGCTGGGAGGGCAACTACGTCTGCAACCAGGGCATCACGGGACTGTCGCTCACGATCGAGCAGCACGGCGACGGCACCGCCGACGCGGTGTTCTCGTTCTACCCCGCTCCCTCCAACCCGGAGGTTCCCCGCGGCTCGTTCGCGATGAAGGGGACGTACGCGGGCGGCCTGCTGACCCTGCACGCCAGTCACTGGATCAACCGGCCGCCCGACTACCAGTCGGTCGACATCCAGGCCAGTTACGACACGTCGACCCCCGATCACCTGGACGGACTGATCGAGGGCGCGGACTGTTCGACCTTCTCCACGCAGCGGTCCTGACGGTTCACGCGGGCGTGCCGCCCTTCGCCGCGCGGCGGTACTCCTCGTTGAGGCGCTGGGCCTCCTCGAGCTGGTCCTCGAGGATCACGATGCGGCAGGCCGCCTCGATGGGCGTGCCCTGGTCGACGAGTTCGCGTGCGCGGGCGGCGATCCGCAGCTGATAGCGCGAGTAGCGGCGGTGGCCGCCCTCCGAGCGGAGCGGGGTGATCAGCCGGGCGTCGCCGAGCGCTCTCAGGAACCCGGGGGTGGTGCCGAGCATCTCGGCCGCCCGGCCCATCGAGTACGCGGGGTAGTCGTCGTCGTCCAGCCGGCCGCTGAGCGGGTTGTCTGCCGTCATTCCACCTTCAATGTCTCATCCGTCAGGAGGCCCCGGTGCACTACGGCACCGGGGCCCCGAGGAAATTCAACACCATCCGCGGGCTCCACTCCCGCGCGGTGGCCACGGGACGGCGACACGGGCTGCGCGCGGGCCCGGTGCTGCATAGAATCTGCGGCCATGTCCAAGCCTGACGCACTGCTCGTCGACCTCGCCGCCACGGTCGAGTCCGAGCAGACTCATCGCATGTCCTTGACCGTGGTCGTCGGCGGCGCCGTCATCACGGGTCTGCTGGCTCCGGAGGCCGCCTGGCGGGAGCGGGTGTCCGAGGTGTTGACGGACTCCGCGGAACTCGCCCCGTTCGCCGGGGTGTTCCCGCTGCCCGCGCAGCAGCCCGGCGGGGCGGCGCGCGAACCCGCCGTCGACCCCACGCACCTGCACTTCCACCTCGCCCGCATCCTCCAGGGCAGCATGGGCATTCCCGAGACGGGCGGCATGTACCGCGTCGCCATCGAGGACGTGAGCGCCTGGACGGTGGGTGACTTCGCCTACTCCGAGCACTGATCGACGAACGGATGAGGGGCTCCGCCGGTGGGTACCGGCGGAGCCCCTCATCCGTTCACGTCCGGGCGGTCGCGCCCCGTGGTCAGTGCCCCGTGGTCTGCCCCAGCAGACGCGACGCCTGCTGCACGGCCGACAGGTCGCTCTCCGGCGCGGGCTCCTCGGTGGTGCGGCAGGTGAAGCCCAGGCGCGTCATGGCCCGGACGACCTCACCGGTGGCGAAGTCGCGGGGGTCCTGACCGGTGACCAGACGGCCCACCTGCTTGGCGGGGTAGCGGCGGCGGCCGATGATCACGTACGCACCGGAGACCGGCTCTGCCTTGACTCCCTGCATCGTGGCCAGCACACCACTGTGGGTCAGGTCGAACGGAAAGCGGGCGATGACGCAGCGCATGATGCCTCACAAACGAGAAGAAAGGGGCGGAACCGCTGGTCGGACGAGCCGGGGCGGGCGGAGCGACCTGGGTGGACGCTCAGCCGACGCCGACGACGTCGAGCAACCGGACATGATCCGTGTACGTCGGGGTGGCGCGGGCAGCGGTGAGCTGGGCGAGGGTGATCACACCGGTGCGGGCGTCGTCATCGTCGCACAGAACCAGATGCCCGCTGCGTGCGCCTGCCATGACGGACAGTGCAACCTCGACCGTCATATCGTCCCTGACCTGCGGTCCTGCTGTGTGGTGCGAGGCCTGAAGGAATGTCACGGGCGCCTCCTGAAGGGAATGGGTGAGCCTCCTGTGCCCGGGGGGCGGTCCGGCCGGGGTCGTGGACAGGCCTAGGCGGCCGGCTCGGCGGCCGGCAGGTGCCCGTCCGCCCCGCCGGTCATCCGGGCCCTGCGCCGGGCCGTGGCGGCGACGCTGCGCCCGCCCCGCGACCCGGCGCCGCCGGCCCTGCGGGAGCGGCCGGTGTCCGGCACGGTGAGGGTGACCGGCTGTCCCGACGGAAGCCGGGCTCCGGTGATGCGCCGCAACGCGGCGTCACCGGGTCGTACCTGCGTGGTCGTGGGGGAGATCCCGGCGTCCGAGAGGAGTCGGTCCATGCCGCGACGCTGCCGGGGTGTCACCAGCGTGACGACCATCCCCGTCTCGCCGGCCCGGGCCGTGCGGCCGCCGCGGTGCAGATAGTCCTTGGGGTCGCTCGGCGGGTCCACGTTCACCACCATGTCGAGGTTGTCCACGTGGATGCCGCGCGCGGCGACGTTGGTCGCCACCAGCACCGTGACCCGGCCCGCCCGGAACAGGCTCAGGGTGCGGGTGCGCTGCACCTGCGTCTTGCCGCCGTGCAGGGCCGCGGCGCGGACCCCGCTGGCCAGCAGCTGTTCGGTCAGCCGGTCCACCCCGTGCCGGGTGTCGAGGAACATCATCACGCGGCCGTCGCGGGCCGCGATCTCCGTGGTGGTCCTGAGCTTGTCGGCGGCCTGCACGGAGAACACGTGGTGCTCCATCGTGCTGACCGAGGCCGAGGCCGGGTCGACTGAGTGCACCACGGGGTCGGTCAGGTACCGGCGGACCAGCCGGTCGACGTGGTGGTCCAGGGTGGCCGAGAACAGCAACCGCTGCCCGCCGGGCCGCACTTGGTCCAGCAGCGCCGTGATCTGGGGCATGAATCCCATGTCGGCCATCTGGTCGGCCTCGTCGAGGACCGTGATGCCCACCTGGTCGAGCCCGCACTCGCCCCGGTCGATGAGGTCCTTCAGCCGGCCCGGGGTCGCGACGACGACCTCCGCCCCGGAACGCAGCGCGCGGGCCTGCCGGCCGATCGGCATCCCGCCGACCGCCGTGGTCAGCCGCAACCGCACGGCGCGGGCGTACGGGGTGAGTGCCTCGGTGACCTGCTGGGCCAGCTCGCGGGTCGGGACGAGGATCAGGGCCAGCGGCCGATGCGGCTCGGCGCGCTGCCCGGCCGTGCGGGCCAGCACGGCGAGCCCGAAGGCGAGGGTCTTGCCCGAGCCGGTGCGGCCGCGCCCGAGCACGTCGCGTCCCGCGAGGGAGTTGGGCAGCGTCGCCGCCTGGATCGGGAAGGGCACGGTCACGCCCTGGTGTCCGAGCGTGGCCAGCAGCGGCTGCTCCATGGCGAGCTCGGCGAACGACTCGACCGCGTCCAGCGCGGGAGTCTCCGTCCTCGGCAGCGCGAACTCGCCGCGCGCCGACGCGTTCCGCCGCCGGGCCGGCGCTTTCGGAACGGGAATGGTGGTTCGGGAAGCGGGCGCGTTCACACCTGTGCGGTTCATGCGGAACCTTCCTTTGGGCGGCACGTGTCCAGGAATTCCCGCCGACCGTGTACGGCCGGGTGGGCGGCCGTACGGGTGCGCCGCGCGAAAACAGACTCGGGGCCCGCACCCTTGAGTGCGGGCCCCGAGCCGGGAAGCGAACGACAGCGTCAGGCGTTGACGATGTTCTCCGCCGTCGGGCCCTTCTGGCCCTGCGCGATGTCGAAGTTCACCTTCTGGCCCTCGGTGAGCTCACGAAAGCCCTGAGCGGCGATGTTCGAGTAGTGGGCGAAGACGTCGGGGCCGCCGCCGTCCTGCTCGATGAAGCCGAAACCCTTTTCGGCGTTGAACCACTTCACGGTGCCAGTAGCCATTTTTGTCTCCTTCGGAGCAGTGATCGGAGTGTGCACTGTGCGCACTCCGAGTCGCCGCGATGATTGCCCACCCGGAGAAAAGCACCGGAAAATAAAACTGGCCTCGCCGATCCCGTGAGGGTGGCGGGGCACTTGAAGTTTCGGGAACCACAACTGCAACTTCCATCAACAGTAGCAGTCTGTGCCCGATTTTGCAGCTATTTCCTTTCTGTTGAATCTGCGAGAAAAATACTCGCGCCGCATTCAGTGAAATTCTCACACGGCCCCGGTAGATATTTTCCGCTTGAGCGTGCGTGGACGGGGAAGGCGCCTCGCCGCTCAGGTTGCTGGCCCGAACCTGGTGGGTGAGTTTGGTGGAAGAACGGGGACCCGGGGGAACGCAGAGGCGTCACCCCGCCCCGCCCGCCGAATCCCAGGAGGACACATGACGAACCCCGGACAGGACCCGAACCAGGACGAAGGCCCCGCGGACGGCGGTGCGGCGGGTACGCCGGGCGTGCACGACGGCGGCGCCGACGGCGGGGCGGAAGGTCCCGCGGACGGTGGCGCGGCGGGCACGCCCGGCGTTCACGACGGTGGCGCGGACGGCGGCGCCGAGGGTCCCGCGGACGGCGGCGCGTCCGGGACGCCGGGCGTGCACGACGGCGGCGCCGACGGGGCGGCCGACGAGTCCGGCAGTGGCGCTTGAGCATCTCTGCCCCCACGTCCCGGGACGCCGACGCCCAGCCGGGTGTCGGCGTCCTGGACACCCGTCTCACGCGTCTGAGCCGAGAGGACTTCGCCCGGGACTTCTGGGCCCGCAGACCGCTGCTCACGCGCGCGGCCAGTGATTTCACCGACCTGTTCGCCGCCGACGCCGTCGACGAACTGGTCTCCCGGCGCGGCCTGCGGACGCCGTTCCTCCGCGTGGCCAAGGACGGCGCCACGCTTCCCGAGGCGTCGTTCACCGCACCGGCGGGCGTCGGCGCCATGATCGCGGACCAGCTCGACGACACGGCCCTGTGGCGCAGCTTCGCCGACGGCGCGACGCTCGTCCTCCAGGCCCTTCAGCGCACGTGGGAGCCGGTCGCCGACCTCGTCGCCCGGCTCGGTACGGAGCTGGGGCACCCGGTGCAGGCCAACGCCTATGTCACCCCGCCGCAGAACCGCGGCTTCGACGACCACTACGACGTGCACGACGTCTTCGTCCTGCAGATCGCGGGCACCAAACGCTGGATCGTCCACGAGCCGGTCCACCCCGACCCGCTGCGTGACCAGCCCTGGACCGACCGCCGCGCCGCGGTCGAGGAGGCGGCCAAGGGCGAGGCGCACCTCGACACCGTCCTCGCGCCGGGTGACGTCCTCTATCTGCCGAGGGGCTGGCTGCACGCCGCCGAGGCGCAGGGCGCCGTCTCGATCCACCTGACGCTCGGCGTCCACAACTGGACGCGCCACGCGCTGGCCGAGCAACTGACCCGGGCGGCACTCGAACTGCTGCGGGACGACCCCGAGATGCGCGCATCCCTGCCCCTCGGCACCGACGGACCGGCCGATGAACTCGCCCTGGTCCGCGAACGCCTCGTCGCCGCCCTCACGGAGACGGACCCCGCACCCCTGTTCCACCGGACGCGGCGCGGCCGGGCCCGACCGGCACCGCTGGGACCGCTGGCCCAGCTCCGGGCCGTCGACAGCCTCACCCCCGAGGCACCGGTGCGGCTGCGCGCGTCACTGGACGCACGCCTGGAGGGCCGCCGTCTGAACACCCGGGTCGGCTGGCTCGACTTCACCGACGAGGACCTGCCGGCCGTGCGCCGCCTCCTGGACGGCCGGGCGCGCACCGCGCACGACCTGGGCGTCGCACTCGTCGAACGGCTGCTGCGCGCGGGCGTCCTGGTGCCCGCCGGACGATGACGGGGGCGCGGTGACCGCGGCATCCAGGTTCTTCTGCGCCGATGCCGCCCGCGCCCGCCCCGACCCCCTGGCGGGCACGGCGCCGTACGGATCCACCTGGATTCTCATCGAGTACCGGGGCGGCTGGCCGCCGAACGGCTTCGACGGCCTTCCCCTGGAGCCCGACACCAAGCGACTCGTGTTCTCCGCCGCCCAGGCGGTGCGGGCCCGCATCCTGCTGGTCAGACGCCACGGACGCCGCCTCTCCGAAGGCCCGCCCATGTGGGCCGTCCTGCGCTACGGCGACGACGGCGCCCACCGGCAGACCTGGGGCACCTGGACACGCGACGAGGATCTCGTCGGCATCGTCGCCGCCCTCGGCACGCCCGGTGGCCTCGGGGACCCGCCCGTCGTCCTGGTCTGCGCCCATGGACTGCACGACGCGTGCTGCGCCGTGCGCGGACGGCCCGTGGGGCGAGCGCTGAGCGAGCGCTGGCCGGACCTGGTGTGGGAGTGCACGCACATCGGCGGTGACAGATTCGCCGCCAACGTCGTGGTGGCGCCCGACGGCGTCTACTACGGCAACCTCGACGCCGCGTCGTCCGTCGAGGTGGTCGGGGAGCATCTGGCCGACCGCGTGCACGCCGACCATCTGCGCGGATACACGAATCTCTTCCCGCCCCAGCAAACGGCGGTGGCCGCCGTCCTCGGGAACGTCGGCCCGGCGGGCCGGCACCACTACGTGGTGGGGGAGACGACGCGCCACGGCGACCGCTGGCTCGTCCGTGTCGTGGGCCGCACGCCCCGATCGGCGGTGTACGACGTCGGCGTACGGTCGCACCGGACCCCTCCGCGCCAGCTGACCTGCCGGGGCCGGTCGCCGAGTTCCACCGTCGTCTACGAGGCCGTTTCGATCGTCGTCGTCGGCCCGCCGTGACCCGGAGCGTTCCCCGGGCGATGTTTGTGCGGCCCCGGAAGCGGTCAGGTGGAGGCGGGAAGACACTGGGCGCCCACCGGAGGATCACATGTTTGAAGCGGAGAACATCCGTGACTGGAGAGATCACGACGTCGTCGACCTGGAGGGACGCAAGATCGGTTCACTGGAGTCGGTGTACGTGGACACCGTCACCGACCAGCCGGCCTTCGCGGCCGTGACGGTGGGCCTGCCGACGCGCAAGCGGCTCATCTTCGTACCGCTGGAGAAGGCGGTCGTGGCCCCCGCCCATGTGAAGGTGGCCTGGCCCAGGCAACAGGTGAAGGACGCGCCGTCCATCGACACCGACGGAGAACTCCTGGCCGAGCAGGAGCGCGAGGTGTTCGCCCACTACGGCCTGGACTACGGGACCGGCAGCGCCCGGCGCCTGGCACGGCGCTGACCGCGCAAGTCCGTGGGAGGTTGGGAGACGGCACGCCGGGCAGGCGGCAAGGGGCAGGGAGGGCGCATGGACTGGCAGGACTTCGCCGTGCGGTTGGCGTCGACGGCGCGGGAGCTGTTGGCGGAGGACTCCGTGGACGGCACGCTGAACAAGGTGACCCACTCCGCCCTGCACCTGATCGAGGGCTGCACCGCGGCGGGCATCCTCCTGCTGAGCGGGGGCACGGCGAAGACCCTCGCGCCCACGGAGCAACTCGTCAACGACAGCGACGCGTTGCAGGCGCGGCTCGGCGAGGGCCCCTGCTACGACGCCGCACGCACGGGCCACCCGGTGTTCCGCATCAAGGATCTGACCGAGGAGCGGGTCCGGTGGCCCGCCTACGCGCCCCGGGCCAAGGCCCTCGGCGTCGGCAGCATGATGGGGTTCCTGCTCTACACCGAGGACGAGGACCTCGGCGCGCTGAACCTCTACTCCACAGAGCCGGGCGCGTTCACCGAGGACAGCCAGACGGCCGGCTGGACGCTGGCCGCACACGCCGCCGTCGCGTTCTCCAGCGCCAGGGAACACGCCCAGATGGAGAAGGCGGTCGCCAGCCGGCACATCATCGGCGAGGCCATGGGCATCCTCATGGCCGCCCACCGGCTCTCCGAGCCAGAGGCCTTCGACGTGCTGCGCCGCTACTCCCAGGAGAACAACGTCAAACTCCGTGAGGTCGCCCACCTCGTCTGCGAACGGGGCGGCCTGCGCGAGGCCTGACAGGCCCGCGGGGGAGGGGGGCGGTTCTCCTGGCTACAGCCTGAACCAGGAGAACCTCGGCGTGGCAGACCCCCAGAGGGATTTCACTGCTGCGCGCGCCGTCCTGCTGGAGTAACCCGACGCGCACGTTCCACACATTCCGCACCGGACCAAGACCGGCGGGAAGGTGCGGGAATGTGCCGATTCGGGCCCCTCTGCTGTGAACCCACCCATATGAGCCACGGCACATGCGACCGGCGGTAGTAGTCGCGCCGCCCCGGAAATCACCCGGTGCACGCGCGCCCGCCGCGCCTCTCCTGCGTACCCGGGTAGTAGGTCACATCTTTGCGGCACGGCAGCCGCCTCGCTAACTCTGACTGAAGTCCCGGGGCGGCCCGCATCGGCCCGCCCTGATCCCCGTACCTCTGGAGAGTCAGTCAGCATGTCCCTCACCCCTACGCTGCCCCGCACCGGCCTCACCGCCCGTTTCCGCCGGTTCTCCGCGGCCGGGGTCGCCACGGCGGGCGCCGCCGCCATGACACTGACGATGGCCCCCGGCTCTGCTCAGGCCGCCGAGCCCGCCGCGAGCGCCCCGGCCGCCAAGGCCGCCGTGAAGACCGCCGCTCCGGCGAAGGCCGCGGCTCCCGCGAAGGCCGCCGCGCCCGCCAAGACCTACGCCGACAACCTCGACGGCTGGATCCGCGAGTCGCTCGACATCATGAAGTCCAAGGGCATACCCGGCACCTACGACGGGCTGCACCGCAACATCATGCGCGAGTCCTCCGGCAACCCGAACGCCGTCAACGGCTGGGACGTCAACGCGCAGAACGGCATCCCGTCCAAGGGCCTGCTCCAGGTGATCCAGCCCACGTTCGACGCGTATCACGTGGCCGGAACCGAGAACAACCTGACCGACCCGGTCGCCAACATCACCGCGGCCGCGAACTACGCCGCAGACAAGTACGGCTCGATCGACAACGTCGACTCCGCGTACTGAGCCGCCGGTCACCGATCCCCACAGGCCACCGGTCACCGAAGAAGGGCAGGACATGCCGCACGAGAGCGGGTACGAGCACCAGGCGCACCCGGCCGACCAGCCCGCGGTGCCCGCCTACGGGCCCGCGCGACTGCGCCGCTCCCGGCACCGCAGGCGCAAGAGCGCCCTGCGCTGGATCGCCTGGGGCACCCTGGGCGTGGCCCTGGTCGGCGGCGGAGGCGTGGCCTACGCCTGGCAGCACCTCAACGGCAACATCAAGGGCACCGACGTCGACGCGGCCCTCGGCGACGACCGGCCGAGCGAGCAGCGCGGCGGCGCCATGAACATCCTCCTGCTGGGCTCCGACTCCCGGGCCGGAACCCACGGCCAGTACGGCAGCGGTGTCCTCGGCGCGCGCGCCGACACGGCGATGGTCCTGCACGTCGACAAGGGCCATCACAAGGCGTCGGTCGTCAGCATCCCCCGCGACACCATGGTCGAGCGCCCCTCCTGCGACAAGCCGTCCGGCGGCACCGTCCCGGCGGCGCACGAGGCCATGTTCAACTCGTCCTACTCGCTCGGCGGACCCGCCTGCACGGTGAAGACGGTCGAGAACATGACGGACCTGCGCATGGACCACTACCTCGAGGTCGACTTCAAGGGGTTCCAGAAGCTCATCGACGAGCTGGGCGGCGTGGACATCACCACCAGCAGCGCCATCCGCGACCACAACAGCGGTCTCTCCCTGGACGCCGGAAAGCACCGGCTCAAGGGCAAGGACGCCCTGGCGCTCGTACGGACCCGGCACGGCGTCGGCGACGGCAGCGACCTGGGCCGCATCCAGCTCCAGCAGGCGTTCATCAAGGCCCTGATCCATCGCGCCGACACGGTCGACCCGCTCGGCAGCCCCGCCAAGTCCTACGCCCTCGCCGACACCGCGACCAAGAGCATCAGCGCCGACTCCGACCTGGCCTCCGCGGACAAGCTGCTCGGTCTCGCCAAGGAGCTGAAGGGCATCAGCCCCGACCGCACGCACATGGTCACGATGCCGGTCACCTACGACCCGCAGGACGCGGGCCGGGTCCTGCCCCTCGACACGGCGTCGCAGCGCGTGTGGACGGCCCTGCGCCACGACCGGCCCGTGCCGAAGTCGGCGACCCACGACTCGGTGGGCGACCGGACCGATTCGCCGGTCGTCTCGGGAACGTAGCGGGAACGGACCCTGTGGTCCCTCATGGGGGAAGGGGCCACAGGGTCCGCGGACTCAGTTCTTCGCCAGGGCGGGCGGTCCCGCGTTCACACCCCAACTCGTCGGCGTGGCGGACAGCTCGACCTTGATCGTGCCCGCGCGCAGCAGGTCCTTCTCGGACAGCCAGCTCTGGCGCAGCGTGCCCCTGCCCGTGTGCACGGACGACACGTACTGGAGCTTGGACGCGCTGGCCCCGGGCGCCGCGATCGCGACCGTGCGACCGTGCTCGGGCCGGATCTCGACCTTCTCGAACATGGGCGCCGAGACGATGTAGTTCGCGGATCCGGGCTGCGCCTCGAAGACGCCGGCCATGGCGAAGACGAGCAGCGACGACGTGGCACCGAGATCGTCGTTGCCGGGCATGCCGTACGCGTCATCGGTGAACAGCGTGCGCAGGGCGCGCAGCGCGGCCGACGTCTTCCAGGGCGCACCGGTCCACGCGTACATCCACGGGGCGTGGAAGTCCGGCTCGTTGTTCGGGTTGAACGCGAAGTTGTTGTGGTAGTCGTACGCGCCCGTCACCCACGAGTCCGAGGCGGCCTTGGCCGGATCGGTGAGGACGGTCGGCATGTCGAAGAACTTGTCGAGCCGCTGCTCGGCACTCGACTGACCGCCCATCAGACCGAAGAGGGTCTGCGGGTCCTGCTGGGCGAGCCACTGGTACTGCCAGGCCGTGCCCTCGTGGAACGCGCCGGACTGGGTGGGGTCGGGATCGCCGGCCACACTGCCGTCCGCGTTCCGGGTGACGGGGAACCCGGTGAAGCCCTGCGACGAGACGCCGGAGTCCCAGAGCTTGGCGAAGTTGTCGCAGCGCGACGCGAGGGTGGCCGCCTTGTCCCGGTGGCCGAGACCGCTCGCCATCGTGGACAGCGAGCAGTCGGCGAGCGCGTACTCGAGTGTCGCCGAGCCCGCCTGCCGGCTGTCGCCGAACTTGTAGCCCGGCAGATTCTGGTAGCCGACCCAGCCGTTCTGGACGTAGGTCGGGTTGCCGTCACGGCCGCGGAAGAGCGACTGGTCGGCGGGAACGTCGTTGACGTTCTTCCAGAGCGCGTCGAACAGACGGCGCGAGGTGCGGTCGTCGAGCAGGCCGCGGTTGTAGAGGTCGACGATCCACGGGGTGACGGGGTCGCCGCTCATCACGTTCGTCTCGCCGCCGCCGAGCCCCCAGCGCGGCAGCCAGCCTGCGTCGTCGTAGATCCGCAGCACCGACTTGGCCATGTCGGCGGCCTTGTCCGGGTGCAGCAGGGCCACCAGTTGGTTCTGCGAGCGGTACGTGTCCCAGAGCGAGAACATCTGGTAGTACGTGGAGTCCGAGCGGTGCACCTTGTCGTCGAAGCCCCGGTAGCGGCGGTCGACGTCGGAGCCGACCGACGGGTGCAGCAGCGAGTGGTAGAGCGCGGTGTAGTACGTGCGCTGGTCGGCGCGGCTGCCGCCGGCCACCCGCATCCGGTTCAGCTCGCCCTTCCAGTCGTCGTGCGCGGCGGCCTTGGCCGCGCCGAACGACGTGGGCTGCTCGGCCTTGCGGTTCAGCCGCGCACCGTCGACCGAGGTGTACGAAAGGCCCACCGAAGAACCGACCTGACGGCCACCCGCCTGGTCGAACGTCAGCCAGGCACCAGCCCGCTTCGTGCCCCGCGTGGCGGCACGCTGCCCCGCGGTCAGGGTCCCGTCGGTCCAGGTGCCGAACGACGAGAACGTCCGGTCGAACTTGGCGCTGAAGAAGACCCGGTAGCGCTCCTTGCCGGTCTCACCGCAGAAGTTGCCGCCCTGGACCCAGCCCTCCACGGTGTCGTCGCCGACCACCTTGATGTCGCCCGCGTACGTGCTGCCGTTGCTCTCACCGGCCTCGATGAGCACGCTCTCGGGGCCGGACCCGGCGGGGTAGGTGTAGCGGTGCTGTCCCGTGCGCTGGGTGGCGGTCAGTTCGGCCTGGATGCCGTTGTCGAACTTCACGCCGTAATAGCCGGGCGCCCGCGTCTCGTTGTCGTGGCTGAACTTCGCGGCGTACTGCGCCGGATCCGACGAGGTGACCGCGCCGGTCGTCGGCATGAACCGGATGTTGCCCATCGTCTGACAGCCGACACCCGACAGGTGCGTGTGGCTGAACCCGAGAATGGTGTTCTGCGCGTAGTCGTACGAGGCGTATTTGTTCAGCTGCGTGTCGGGGCTCAACTGCACCATGCCGAACGGAGCCGCCGCGCCGGGGAACGTCGTCCCGTCACCGTTGTTGCCGATCGACGTGTCGACCAGCGAGGTCGGATCGTCGGCGAACGCCGGTCCTTTCGCCGCGGCGTTCGCGACGCCGGTGGTGACGGACGCGGCGGCCAGGGTGGTGACGACCAGCAGGCCGGTGAAGACGCGTCTCAGCGCTTTCATCGTGATCCTCTCGTGCGACAACGTTGTCAGCTTCGTGCGCGCTGATCCTTTCTCGCCGAGTGGGGATCCGTCAATGAGCCTTCACGAGAGGCTTGTTGGGCTGATAAAGGGCATGTCGATACTGATCGGCCATACAGGAGGCTGCTAGCTCCGCGGGGAGCGGAGGACGAGCAGGGTGATCTCGCTGGGGGCGAAGACGCGGAAGGGCGGGCCCCAGAATCCGGTGCCGCGGCTGGTGTAGAGGAGGGTGCGGGCGCCGTGGCGGCTGAGGCCGGCGAGGGCCGGCTGGTCGATGCGGACCAGGTGGTGGAAGGGCCAGATCTGGCCGCCGTGGGTGTGGCCCGAGAGCTGGAGGTCGATGCCTGCGGCCGCCGCCCGGTCGATGAACTTGGGCTGGTGGGCGAGGAGCAGCACGGGCAGGTCGGGGTCGGCGCCGTCCAGGGCGCCGGCGAGGTGGGCGCGGTGGCCGGCCAGACCGGAGGACTCGGCGGTGACGTCGTCCACACCGGCGACCACGAGGGTGTCGCCGCCGCGTTCGAGCAGCAGATGGCGGTTGCGCAGCGGCTCCCAGCCGAGTTCGTCCATCAGGTCGACCCAGCCCTGGGCCTCGCTGTAGTACTCGTGATTGCCGGTGACGTACACGCGGGCCTCGGTGGCCCGCACGGTGCCGAGCGGGGCGGCCTGGGCCCGGCGGCGTTCGGCCGTGCCGTCGGCGATGTCCCCGGTGTGGCAGACCAGGTCGGCCTCCAGGGTGTTCACCGTCTCGCAGACCCGTGCCGACCAGCGGGCGCGGTCGAGCGGCCCGTAGTGGGTGTCGGTGATGAGGGCGACGCGGATGCCGTCCAAACCGGCGCCCAGGCGCGGGAGTTCGACGTCGAGGCGGCGCACCCGTGGCACGCGGCGGGCTTCGACGTACCCCCAGGCGAGCAGCACGGCCGCGACGCCGATGACCGCCCAGGTGACGATCCGGGCCCGGTCCTGGCCGTCACCGACGCCGGCCACGACCAGGGCGAGCCGCAGCAGGATGCCGAGCAGCACGGACCAGGTGAACAGGACCCAGCTGGAGCCCAGCAGGGTGTCCCCGATGATGGCCGCCCAGTCCTGCTGGCGTCGGCCGTGGCCGCGCATCATCGCGAGCGGCATGGCGATCAGCCCGACGACGAACAGCACGGTCCCGGTCACCGTGACGGCGGACGGCCAGTGCTGACCGCCGTACAGCAGCACCCAGCAGGGCACGGCCCACAGCAGTACGGGTGCGATCAGGGGGACGAAGCGCATCACGCGCCGCAGCCGGCTCGGCTCGGGCGGCTGCGCCGCACCGTCGGTGGGTCGGGTCTCGCTGGTGTCGGTCACGTTTCCCCTCCTCGGGCAACTGGGCTGCCGTCGCGCGCACTTTATCCGGTCGTCCGGGGACGGTCGGACGGGCGGGGTGCCGAGGGGGCGGCTGAACTCGCTTGGCGTGCGTCGCGGCGGCTGGTACTTTTCCGGAGGCCGTGCGAGCAAACGAGGAGGTGGTACCCGTGAACGTATTCACATGGGTGCTCTCCTCAGGAGCCACGGTCGGGCGATAGGTCGTCCGGGAGCGCCGCTTTCCGCGCATTCCCGAAAGGCACGACCATGCACTTCACTTCTGAGAAGCGTCTCGACGACGGCGTCGTCGAGCGCGCATTCTCCCTCGGCGACATCCCCGGCATCCTCTGGACACCCGCTGAGGCGTCCGCACCCGTGCCGCTGATCCTGCTCGGTCACCCCGGCGGGCTGGACAAGATGTACCCCCGGCTGGCGGCCCGGGCCCGGCAGTCGGCGGCGCAGGGCTTCGCCGCGGCCACCATCGAGCTCCCCGGGAGCGGTGACCGGCCCCGGTCGCCCGTCACCGAGCAGGCCCGCGCCGATCTGCGCCGGGCGCTGGCGGCCGGCGAGCCGGTCGACGACGACATCGTGGACCGGCTGGTCCTTCCCCTGGTCGAGATGGCGGTCCCGGAATGGCGTGCCGCCCTCGACGCCCTTCTGTCGCTGCCCGGGATCGGCGGCCCGGTCGGGTACTCGGGGGGAGTGATCTCCATCGGGACGCGGCTGGCGGTGGTCGAGCCGCGCATCACGGCCGCCGTCCTGTTCGCCGGCAGCTTCGTGCCTCGCGTCATGTACGAAGAGGCCCGGCACGTCACCATCCCGCTCCACGTTCTGCTGCAGTGGGACGACAAGGGGAACGACCGGCAGGCGGCTCTCGACCTGTTCGACGCCTTCGGCTCCGAGGAGAAGACCTTGCACGCCAACATGGGCGGGCACACCGGAGTGCCGCAGCACGCGGGTGACGCCGCGGCCGACTTCTTCGACCGGCATCTGAACCCGGGCGTCGTGTCCTAGCGCGGATTGCCTTTCGGAGTCGTCGAGGGATCGCCGCGCGCTTGACGCAAAAAGAAGCCCTGGCTGGAGGGGGGGGGATTCCAGCCAGGGCCGTAAACAGTGGCACGCGGAGGGCGGTCGCCTCGCGGCGAAAGGCTCCATGGGGCTTCAGCCGAACGATCGTCCCCATGGGCTATAGGTGAGGCCCGGGGACACTGTCCCCTCCGCAGCCACACTCACTTGAACGGTGAGGTGTGCGCGGATGTTCCGGGCCGGTGCGGGTGCCGAGGGTGAACTGCGGCACATCACCCGGGCAGGGGGACGGCCGTCACCGCGCGGCGTCGGAGCGCATGGCGGCCGTGCGTGCCCGCGCGCTCCACCCGGCGGCCAGTGCCCGCAACAGCGGAGGTGTCAGGAGGGCCAGGACGGTGAGCTCGGCCAGGACACTGAGCGCGGCCTGGGGCGCGGGCCGCAAACCGTGCTCAGTGAAGCCGAACACGCCGACGGTCCGGGACGCGCCGAAACCGACGAGTGCGCCGAGCGCGACTCCGACGGCCGCCAGCCGGAGGACCACCGGAATCCCGCCCGGCGGGCTGAGCAGCAGCAGAACGGCGAGGGCGATGGAGGCGGCGCCCTGGATCAGGAACATCACGCCGATGGTCGGGACGGAGCGGTAACCGTCGATGTACAGCTGGGCGTGGACGGTGCCGCTGACCGCGAGAGCGGCGACGACGGTCAGGCGGACGCCGATGCGGGTCGCCGCCCTGAGGGTGGTGCGAGCGAGCGTCATGCGAGCCTCCGGTCGGTGACGGCGAGCGCGTCGGCGCCACGTGTGTAGGTGACGGTGCGGATGCCGAGGGCGGATGTCAGCTGTCGGGCGGGCAGGACCTGGGGCGTGGGCGCCGGGCCGTGCCCAGGGGCGGGCAGGGGATACGCGGTGGTCGTCGCGGAGTGGAAGGTGATGTTGCCCTCGGTGCGGGTGAACAGTTGATGGACATGGCCGTTGAGGCAGGTCACCGAGGCGAAGCGTTTGAGGAGGGACAGCACCTTGAGCGCGTCGTCGGTGCTCCAGCCCCATGCCGGGTACATGGCGAACAGCGGGATGTGGCTGAACACCACGACCGGAGTGTCGGACCCGACGCCTGCCAGGTCCTTGCGTACGAAGTCGATCTGCTCGTTCCCGAGGTGTCCGAGTTTCTCCAACGCCAGCGTGTTGACCAGTGCGAGGAAGTGCACGCCGTGGGTGTCGAAGCTGAACCATCCGTCGCCCGTGGTGTCGCGGCCGAAGGCCCGTCGATAGGCCCTGCCGCTGTCCCCGACCGAGTCGTGCTCGCCGGGCACCGTGAAGACACGGCCGGTGGCGAGCCCGCTCATCATCTGTTTGACCTGGTCGAACTGGGCGGGGGTGGACAGGTGCGTCAGGTCGCCCGTGTGCATCACGAAGTCCGGCCGGAAACCCAGGGTGTTGATCTGGTCGACCGCCCGGGTGAAGGATCCGGTGACATCGGTGTTGGCAGGGCCCTGGAAGCCGATGTGGCTGTCGGAGACCTGGACGAAGCGCAGCCCGCTGAGGTCCGCGGCCGTCGCCGCCGCGGCGCTGTCGTCGGCGTGGGCGATATGGCTGATTACCTCGCCCCCCGCGACGGTGAGGACCACGGCGGAGCCGAACCAGCTCGCGTGCCGCATGAGTTGACGGCGTGACATGCCAGTGCCCTGAGAGTCGTGGTCGTCCGTCACGGGGTCACCGTCACCTTGGCCGTCATGAACGGGTGGATGGTGCACAGGTAGGCGTAGCTGCCGGGCTTGGTGAAGGTGTACGAGTAGCTCTTCCCCGTGTCCAGCGCCGGGGACCGGAGCGGCGCGCCGTTCTGACCGGTGACCGTGTGGGCGTCTGTGTCCTGGTTGGTCCAGGTCACTTTCGTACCTGCCTTCACGGTCAGGGTGGCGGGGGCGAAGGCGAAGTTCTTGATGGCCACCGTGTTCCCGGCGACCGGCGCCGCCGGACCGCCGCCCGCCGGAGGGCGCATCGTCATGCCCGGCATTCCCGGGGGGCGGGACGCCGCCGCGCCGGGTCCGCGCGCACCGGGAGTCCCCGCGAGGGACTGATGCGCGCCCGGTGAGAGCGCGGCGTCGGGCGCGTGGCCGGGGCTGCCGCACGAGGTCAGCAGCAGGGCGGGGACGAGTACCAGCACGCCGAGCGCCGGCACCGCCACTCGACGAGAAACGCGATCCGAGAACATGGTCTCCCCTTCCCGGGGTCCTGAACGGCCTGCCGTCGTGGACGGCTCTTTCCAGGGGATACGGGGGCGGGTTACAGCAGCCCGGCCGCCACCCGGCGAAGGCGTGTAACCCGGACCCGTATCTGTCGGTGAGGGGTTCGCCAACAGGGCCGGATCCAGGGCGGGTTGGGCAGGGTGGTGGCGCACTATGATGCGATATGACCGCTCTTCGGTTGGGTCGGGTGTGGAGGTCGGCCGTGCGCGCGGCCCGGCGAGCTGACCTCGGGCCGGAGCCGGCGCGCAAAAGGGCCGGGACGCGTCCGACGATGCTGGGCAGCGCGAAGTACCCCAGCTGGGAGGCGATCTACGCCGACAACGTGCCCCGCCTGTACCGCCTGATGTTCGCCCGGGTCGGCAACCGTCCGGACGCCGAGGACCTGACCTCGCAGGTGTTCCTGACCGTGTACGGGCGGCTGCGCACCGGCGCGACGGTCGGTGAGGTACGTGCCTATCTGCTGGCCACCGCCCGCACGGTACTGGTCGAGCACTGGCGGCGTACGCTCGGCCACCAGGTCACCGAGATCGACCCGGGCGAGATCGATCTGGAGAACTTCGCGGCACCCAGCCGGTCGGACGACGCGGGCGATGCCCCGGAGCGGATCGCCCGGATTCTCGACGCGCTGCCCGACCGGTCGCGCGCGATCCTCGAACTGCGCTTCCTGCGGGGCTACACGATCCGCCAGGCGGCCGCCGAACTCGGGGTCTCCGTCGCGAACGCGAAGGTCCTCCAGCATCGCGCCCTGCGTCATGCGGCCGGTCTGGGCAGTGAGAGCGACCTGGAAGGGGACGCGTGATGAAGTCCGCGGTGGACCGTTACGTCGAGCACCTGTTGGGCCGCCGCCGGCCCAGGCCGTTCGCCCCTTCCCAGGAGGATCTGGCGATCACCCGCACGGCGATCGAGCTGCTCGCCGAGAGCCCGGACGCCGCCGGGCCGCGGGAGGAGTTCGTACAGGATCTGCGGCGTCGTATCGCGGCCCTCGACGCCGCGGCCGAGCCGATCACGCCCGATCCGACCAAGGACGAGCCGGGCGTTGCAGAACTCCCTGCTCCGCGCCGGGCGGCCTGGCGCGCCCCCGGCCGCCGGCGGTTCCTGGCGGCCACCGCTCTGGCGGCCACCGGAGCCGCCGCGGGCGCGGCCGTCGATCGCGCGTTGACGGCGCAGCCCCCCGGCGAACCCGGTGCCAAGTCGGGGCAGATCACCCCGACGCGCGGGACCTGGCAGAACGTCGCGTCCTCCACCGACGTGGCCGAGGGCGCGGTGTTCTCCTTCGACCTGGGCACCGTCACGGGATTTCTGCGCCGGACCTCCGGCCGCGTCCAGGCGGTCTCCGGAATCTGCACCCATCAGGCCTGCCGCCTGGCGCTCTCACCGGCCCGCGACACTCTCGCGTGCCCCTGCCACGGTGCCACCTTCGCCCTGACCGGCGAGTCGCTCATCCACCCCAAGTCCGTACGTCCGTTGCCGTCGCTGCCCCGGATGGCGGTGCGCGAGATCGGCGGCCACATCCAGGTCTATGCCCCGGCGCCCACGGACACGTCGGCTCTCGGGGTTTGACCTTGACACTGTGACAAGGTGTCCACTTGGTGCCGGAGGTGGTCCCGATCGACACAGCAAGTGGAATTCCGCAGCACGCCCGCCTGGTGGGCGCCCTGGGCGCCGAGGACGCGTCGGTCCGGCTTCAGGCCGCCCTGGCGATCGGCTCGAACCCGGACCCCGGCTTCCTGGACGCGCTGGTCGAGCGGTGCGCCGTCGAGCCGGACTTCTTCGTACGGGACATGCTGTCGTGGGCGCTGACCCGCCTCTCGCCGGAGGTCACCCTGCCCCGGATGCACCAGGAACTCGACTCCGGGCACGCCCAGGCCCGCAGCCAGGCCTTGCACACGCTCTCCAAGATCGGCGACAGGAGCGCGTGGGCCTGGATCACGCGCGACATGCTGCGTGACGCCGACGACGAGGTCGCGCGGACCGCGTGGCGCGTCGCGGCCGCCCTCGTGCCCGAGGACGAGAAGGAGGACCTGGCGGCGGAGCTGGTCCTGCAACTCGGCCGCGGTGACCGCAATATGCGGCTGAGCCTGAGCCGGGCCTTCGTCGACCTCGGCGGCGTGATCGAGCCCGCCCTGGAGAGGGCCGCGGAGAACCCCGACCCGGCGGTGGCCGCGCACGCCCGTGCCACCGTGCTGCTCGTGCAGGACCCGGAGACCGGTTTCGACGCGGCCGTCTTCGAGGCGGAGCGCATGGTCGCACTCGGCCCGGAACGAGCCGCTGCCGCCACCGCGGCTGCCTCAGGAGTGGCCGACGCTGAGGCGACGACCGGGGCGACGGGGGCTGCCAAGGCTGCGGGGACCCCGGATTGCTGATCGGTGATGTGGCCCGTCACTCGGGGGTGAGCACCCGGATGCTCCGGCACTACGACGCGCTGGGGCTGGTGCGACCGACCGGCCGCACCGTCGGCGGCTACCGCGAGTACTCAGCCGAGGACGTCCGCAGGATCTTCCATGTGGAGAGCCTGCGATCCCTCGGGCTCTCGCTCAAACAGATCGGGCGCGCACTGGAGGACCCGGCCTTCACGCCGTCCGCTCTGGTCGGCGACCTCATCCGGTGGACGGAGGACCGCCTGGAGCGGGAACAGGAGCTGCTCAAGCGCCTCCGCGCGGTCGACGCGTCGGCACCCACCGGCTGGCAGGACGTCCTGCGCATCGTCGAACTCATGCAGGGCCTCAATTCGGCCAGCGCCGCGCGCAGGCAGCAGACCGCCCTGGCCGGGCCGGAGGGAGTCTCGGCTCCCGCCGAACTGCTGGCCGGAGCGATCCTGTCCGAGTCCGACTCGAACGTCGCGGGCGCCCTGCGCTGGGCCCTCGCCCGGTCCGGCGGTGACGGGACGGCGGCGCTGGCCGCGGGCATGCGGTCGGAGGACGTCGACATCCGGCGGCGCGCGGTACGGGCGATCGCCGAGATGTCCGACTCCCCGGGTGCGACCTCGGTGCTTACGGACGCGCTCGGGGACCCGGACATGACGGTGCGCAGGCACGCGGCACTGGCGCTGGGCGGGCGTGGCGTGACCGCAGCCGTGCCGACACTCGTCGGCATGGTCGTCGAGGGTGCCAACGACGTCGACGCGGCGGAGGTCCTGGGAACCTTGTCCCAGGACCCGGGGTCCGCGGACCGGATCACGACCGCGCTGGTCGACGAACTGGCCGCGCCCACAGCGGACTCCGCGACACGGATTCGCCTGATCCAGGCGCTGGTCGAGCTGGCGGGGACCACCGCGCGCGAGGTTCTGCGTCAACTGACCCACGACGACGACCGCACGGTCGCCCTCGTCGCCTCGGCGTTCGTCGGGGTTCTCGAGGAGCGGTCCCTCGAAGGCCTCGACGACCGGGATGTCTGAGAGGCCGCGGCCGAGGTGTGTGAGGCGGCGGTTCTTGCCTCGCCGGCGGTTGCCGCCGGCGTGTATTCAGGCGCGCAGGGCGGTGCGGAGTCCGTCGACGACGATGCCGAGCATGCGGTCGGTGCGCTCCTGCCAGTCGGGACCGCTCTCAGCCCTCCACAGGAACGACACGAGCAGCAGGACCTCGTCGGCATCGGCGCCGGGGCGCAGGTGTCCGGCGTCCTTGCAGGCGGTGAGCAGCTGGTCCAGTGCCGCGACGACCGGCGGGTAGTACTGGCTCTTGAGGTCGGCGCGAGTGGCCGCCTCCATGGCCTGGGACGCCCCGTGCTTGATGCGTCCGTAGGCGGCGAGCCGCCCGAACCACAGGCGCAGCGCGTCCAGGGGTTCGTGTGCGTCGAGCAGGCTGGGGGCGGCCTCGACGAGGGCCTCGACGTCGGTCCGGTAGACGGCGAGGAGCAGCGCCTCGCGACTGGGGAAGTGCCGGTACATGGTCCCCTGGCCCACACCGGCCGCCTTGGCGATCGACTGGAGGGTCGCGTCGGGGGCCGCTGCGAAGGCCGTGCGTGCGATGTCGATGATGCGGGCGCGGTTGTCCTCGGCGTCCGAGCGTTTCGGGCGCGGGCGGGGCGGTGCCGTCTGTCTGTCACCGGAACGGGTATCGGGCATACGTCCGCCGCCTCCTTTCTGCGGGACGCGTCTCCGCTGTTGTCATGGCGTGGTGGTCACGGCGTCGTCGTCACGGCGTGGCACGCACGAGGACCAGCGAACCGTTGTAGGCCGGCCGGCTGCGCAGGTGACCGAAGGCCTCGTCCCAGGCACCTGAGCCCAGAGCGCGCCGCAGGGAGACGTCGAAGTCCTGGCGGGCGCGGTCGTCGATGAAGCTCCAGGCCGAGCAGGCTCGGCGCGCGGCCGGGGCCAGGAGCAGCTCCGGGCGGCCGTAGTACGCCTCGTTGAAATCGTCCGTGCAGTCCAGCGGCACGGGGACGGACTCGACGGTGGTGGTGCCGCCGAGCGCGGCCGTGAGCCGGTCCAGGGACGGGTAGCGGCGGGCTTCGGTCTCCAGGACGTCGGGCGCGTACTCGTAGAGCCAGAAGTCGCGCACGCGAGCGGGGTCGCAGGTCAGCACGGCGACGGGACCGCGGGTGACGCGGCGCATCTCGCGCAGTCCGGCGTCGATGTCCGACCAGTCCTGGACGCTGAGCAGAGCCATCGCCGCGTCGAACTCACGGTCGGCGAAGGGGAGGTTCTCGGCGACGGCGTCGATGGCGGTCGCGAGCTCGGCCGGGCGCCGGGCGCGCAGGGCCAAGGACGGCTCGACCGCGGTGATGGCGTGCGCCGCGGACTCGTACGATCCGGTGCCCGCGCCGACATTGAGGACCGTGCGCGCATCGCCGAGGGCCCGGGCGATGACGTGGCCGATGCGCTCGTCGGGACGACGAAGGGAGACGCGTTCAGGGTCGAGGACCCCGTAGCCGACATCGCCGCCGTCAAAGGTGCGCATGACCATAGGGGACCTCGCCTTCCAGGTCTGGCCGGAGCTGCGGCAGTCGCGCCCCGAACAACGCCCTCCATATTGCATCTGCGGCAAGAAATCTCATAGCCGCCTGGCGAATGCTTGGCTAATCGGCCAAAGATCGCAGCATGTGCGGCGTTGTACTTGGAGGTTGTGTCGGCGTGGTTCAGCCAGGAGCCGGCTCCGGCAGGGGTGCCCCGGAGAAGCGGGCAACGACCACGCGCCCCGCTTCGACGGCTGGGGCGCACCGGGCCGCACCCCCGCCGACGTTCAACGCGTACACGGCCTTCAACATGGCCGAACTCGCACATGTCCTCGACGACCCCGAACTGGCGCCACGCTCCCGCCTCCTGGCCGAGGAGATGGACACCCACTCTGGAACGCGGACGAAGGGATGTGGGACGACCGCCCGCAGACCTGGTCGACGCTCGCCGCCTGCATGCACTGACCGGGCGGCCCCGACATGCGCGACCCGGAACGGAACGCTCGTCCGTGACGGGCGCGCCGGTCGGGGCCGCCGCCCTCACCCGTCCGGCCCAACGGGAATCCGGACGGCACCGGATGCCCGCCCGAGCAGGCGCGACACGGCCGATCGTCGGAACATGGGAGAACGCGGGAGAAGGCAGAGCGGGCCGAGCAGACGGGAGTGCCGCAGGTGGCCGGTGGGCGCGAGCACGGCAGTTCCGAGGAGCGCGACGCCGAATTGCGCCAGCTCGACGCTCTCAACCGGCTCGCGGGCCCCGCCGCCGACGGATCCGGCGAGGCCCCGGAGCGTACGAACCGCCGTGAGTCCGACCTGCTCGTCGCGGGGCACTCCCTGGCGCGGACCGAGTCGCTCGCGGAGGCGCTCGCCCTGATCGCCCAGCTGTCCGGCACCGAGCTGCCGCTGCGCGGCCAGGCGGTGTTCCGTGCGGACCGCGAGTTCCTGCACTGCGTCGGACACATCGGTGTGCGCGACACGGAGGCCGACGCGTTCCGGCTCTCACTGGACATCGACCACCCCGCCACGCAGGTGACCCGCACCGGACGCCCCGTACTCCTGGCCTCCCCGCAGGAGTACCGCGACCGGTTCCCGACCGCGTGGCCGCTCTCCGACCGGACGGGGTTCGAGGGCTGGGCCTATCTCCCACTGGTCACGTACGGCCAGCTCACGGGCGTGTGGCTGGCCGCGTTCGACGCCCCGGTACGGATGACGGACGGCCTGGGGACCTTCCTGATGACCCTGGCCCAACTGCTCGGCCAGAGCATCGAGCAGACGTACAACGGCCGGGCCGACCACGCACTGTCCCAGAGCCTGCGCAGCAGCATGGACCGCGTCGGACCCGGCGTCGAAGGCCTGACCGTCGCCGCCCGGTACGTGCCCACCGGCGGCGGGCTGATGATCGGCGGCGACTGGTTCGACAGCATCGTCCTGCCCAGCGGGCGTCTCGGCCTCGTGATCGGCGACGTGCAGGGCCACGACGTCCATGCCGCAGGGCTGATGTCCCAGTTGCGCACCGCGATCCATGCCTACGCCGTCGAGGGCCACGGCCCCGACGCCGTCATGGTGCGTGCGTCGCACTTCCTGGCGTCACTGGACGAGGACCGCTTCGCCACCTGCATCTACCTGGAGGCGGACCCGGCCACCGGCATCCTGCGCATCGCCCGCGCCGGGCATCCGCACCCCGTACTGCGGCTCCCCGACGGAACCTGCCTGCTCAAACACGTGCGCGGCGGCCTGCCCCTCGGCCTCGACCTGGGGGAGGACGACTACCCGGTCAGCGTCGTCACCCTGCGTGAGAACGAGATCCTCATGCTGTGCACCGACGGCCTGATCGAGTCCGGCGGCCACGACATGTACTCCGGCTGGCTCCGCGTCCGCAACGCCCTGACCCCGGGCGCCGCCGAGAACATCGACGGCCTGGCGGACCGGCTCCTGAACGCCGTCGTCGCCCCGCACGCCGCGCAGCCCGGCACCCGGCCCACCTCCTTCACGGAGGACGACATCGCCCTGCTCCTCCTGCGCCGCGACCCGTCCGACCCGTCCGCGGACCGCCCGGGGCGGCATCTGCGGCTGACCCTCGAACAGGATCAGGCCCAGGGGCTCGCCGACGCGCGGATCGAACTCCAGGGACTGCTCCACGACTGGGCACGCCCCGAACATGTCGACACGGTGGTCCTGCTCGCCTCCGAACTTCTCGGCAACGTGCTGATCCACACCGAGTACGCCGCCGTCCTCGGCGCGGAGATCAGCGGCGTCCCGGGGCGGCGCCACCTACGGGTCGAGGTCACCGACCGCAGCGACGAAGTACCGCACCGCCGCGCGCCCGGCGAACTCTCCTCCTCCGGCCGCGGCCTCGTCCTCCTCGACCTCCTCGCCCATCGCTGGAACATCCGCCCCGAGCCGGAGGGCAAGACGGTGTGGTTCGAACTCGACGAGGACGGACCGGAGGAACCATGACCCCCATGACCTCCGTGATCCCCTGATCTGCTGACCGACGTCCGGATCAGCGGCCGTTGGCGGAGAAGTGCTGGTAGTCCGGGTGCGCCCAGCGGCCGCCCCACTGCCAGCCGACCTTGCGCATGGCGGTCGTGATCACATCGCCGCGCCGGATCATTCCCTTGACGGGCCGGTCCCGGCGCAGATAGCGGCGGCCGGCCGGTGGGTAGACGCGGCCCGCAGTGTCGACATAGGGATTCTCGAGCGTGTTGATGTCGATCGCGTTGCCGTAGGAGTGCTGGGACATCTTGCCCGGACTCCCGGTCACGGCACGGCAGTTGAAGGCCGAGGTGTTGTCCTGCTTCATGGCGGCGGTGTCGCTGCCCCGGTACTCGGCCATCACCTTCATCCGCCGGATGGGGAACTTCGCGGCGAAGGCCCGCCCGAACACGTACAGCATCGGGTTCACGGCCTGTCGGCTGACGATCAGCTCGCCGCGATGCACTTTGCCGTCGAAGCCCCAGTGGTTCATCCGGATCAGGCGAAGACGTCCCGGCGGGACGGGGCAGCCGCGTCGGTAGGTGTGAGCCAGTTTCGCGCCGGGCGCGGCGGAGACCACGGCGTTCAGGCCGGGCGCGGCCGCGGGGGAGAGGGGAGGGGTCGGCTGTGCCTGCGCGGGCGGAATGGTCAGCAGGACTGCGGCGACGACGAGAGCGGCCATCGCGGAGCGCGGTACTTTTTGCACCTTATGAACTTAGGTGGGGCTTTCTGGAAAGTTCGGTAAGGCGGTGCGTGCAGTCGGCTGTAGTTGGCTGTGTTTGTCTTTGTTTCGTATCAGCTGACAAGTCCGTACAACTCCTGTGCCCGAGCGCTCGTCTAGCCGGGCAGGAATCCAGGAGAGGATCGGTCATGGGGGACATTCGCAGACGGGCCGTCGGTGTGGCGGCGGTCGCCGGACTCGTCGCGCCGCTCGCGCTCGCACTCGGGGCGGCACCGGCGCAGGCCGCCGGCAGCTGTACGACGCAGACGGGGCCGCATCAGAAGCAGGTGGAGAAGTTTCTCGGCCGCCCGGTCGACGGCAAGCAGTCCGCCGCCGACTGCAAGGCCATCAAGGCGTTCCAGACGAAGCACGGCATCACCCCGAACATCGGCTACGCGGGTCCCGTCACCTGGGGCGTGATGGACCTGATGAACAAGCAGAAGGCCGTCGGCAAGACCCCGAACAAGGCGGGCAAGTGCCCGGTGAACAAGGGCCGGATCGCCTGCGTGAACCTCACCCTTCAGCTCAGCTGGATCCAGGACGGCAAGAACCTCGTGTACGGGCCGGTCCCGGTGCGCACGGGACGCAACGGGTACGAGACGCGCACCGGGCTCAAGAAGATCTACTGGCGGCACATCGACCACGTGTCGAGCATCTACAACGTACCGATGCCGTACAGCCAGTTCTTCGACGGCGGCGAGGCGTTCCACTCGGTGGGCGTCAGCATGTGGAACCCGCCGGGTTCGCACGGCTGCGTCAACATGACGAAGACCACCGCGAAGAAGTACTGGTCCCTGCTGAAGACCGGCGACGACGTCTTCGTCTACGGCCGCAAGCCGGGCACCTGACCCTACGAGACTCCGGCCGCCCGCAGAACCCCGGCGAAGGAAGCCTCGCGATAGAGGTCCGCCTCGCTTCCGCCGGCCTTCTCGCCGTCGATGCGCACGGTCGGGGTTCCCTGGACGCCGTCGTCCCGGAAGGACTTCATCGCCTCGGCGACCCACGACGTGTACCGGCCGTCATTGACGGCCCTGTCGAACGCGGGGCCGCGGAGCCCGCCCACCTTGTCGGCGATCTTCAGCAAATACGCCGCCGTGTAGACGTCCTGGCTCTCGTCGTCGGGCTGGTTGGCGAAGACCGCCGCATGGAAAGCGGGGAACTCTCCCGCGTCGACGGAGGCCCGCAGCGCGTTCGCGGCGTTCACGGAGCCCGACCCGCCGAGCCGCGCGTCGAGGAACGACGCGATCGTGTACTCGACCTTCACCTTGCCCTCGCGCACGGGACCCGTCAGGGCTCGTGCGCCGCCCTGCTCGAAGTCCTTGCAGTACGGGCAGCGCGGATCCTCGTAGACCTTGACGGTGTGCGGCGCGTCGGGCCGCCCCAGCACGATCGTCCCGCCGTGCACCTTCGCGCTCACGCCGGACAGGTCGGCGGCGTCGGAGACCTCACGCACGGCAGCTGTCCCGCCGTCGCCGGACAGGCCGCAGCCGCTCAGGGCGATGCCTGCTCCCAGCGCGACCACGGACGCGGTCCACATCGTTCGCCGTTTCACCACTCACCCTTCCCGACTGCGCATGACGTTCCCACGCTAGGCGTGCCCTGCTGGTCGAACGGACGGCGAAAGCCCGGTTCCACCAGGACTTTCGGCCCCTGTCGGCCGGGAACTGTTCGCGCGGGCGGAACGTGACGGGGCAGGACGGGAAGCGGCCCGCCCATGCACTACTGGTCGGGCCGCCGACCGCGGCGGAGAGCCGCGGCATCAACGCAGGTGCCGTATCAGGGGCAGGTGACGAGGACGATCGACACGGCGTTGCAGGTGACGGACGCCGTGTCGTTGCCGGGCTGGGGATCGGTGGGCGCGGAGGCGGTGCGCAGGGCGGAGACCTTGACCGGGCCGAGGTGCAGCAGGTGCAGCGGGACGCGGAACGTCCTGTTCACGCTCGCGTTGTCGGCGATGGCGCCGTAGTCGCAGGTCACGGTGGTGCCGGCGGCGGTGCAGCCGGTGGCCAGGTCGGTGGCCCTGGCTCCGGCCGGGAGCTTGGCCGTGAGGGTCGCCGAGGTGACGGCCTCGGGTCCGGTGTTGTGAGCGGTGAGGGTGTAGGACAGGTAGGGCACCAGGAGGTTCAGGCGCGGCTGAGCGGTGAGCTTGACGTCGATGTCCGCACGCGCGGACGACTGCGCGGCGGTGAAGGCCAGGCCGTACGGGCCGTCGAACCCGCTGATCGTCTCCTTGACGGTATTGGTCCCGGTGTCGATCACCGATACGGTGCCGTCGTTCACGTTGGTCGCGTAGACGGCCGTACCGGACGGGGCCGCCTCGACCCTGGCCGGACCGTCGCCGACGGGGACGGTCGCCGTCACCGTTCCCGTCGCGGTGTTGATCACCTTCACGTCGTCGCTGCCCCGGTCCGCGACGTAGGCGCGGCTGCCCGAGGCGTTGAACGCGACGCTGTTCGGGGAGGTCCCGACGGCGATGGTGGCGCTGACCGCGTTGGTCGCCGTGTCGAGGACCGAGACCGTGGTCCCGCCGCTGTTGGTGACGTAGGCGAAGGCCCCCGAGGGGCTGACCGCGACACCGGCCGGAGACGCCCCGACCGGGACGGTGGCGGTCACCGTGTCGGTCGCGGTGTCGATCACCGAGACCGTGGCCTCGTTGTTGTTGGTCACGTAGGCGGTGGAGCCGGACGGGCTCACCGCCACCCCGTTCGGGGAGTTGCCCACCTGGACGGTGGCGCTGACCGTGTTCGTCGCGGTGTCGATCACCGAGACCGTGGTCCCGCCGCTGTTCGCGACGTAGGCGCGAGTGCCGGACGGATCGAAGGCCAGGTTGAGGGGGTTGCTGCCGACAGGGACGGTCGCCGTGACCGTGTTGGTGTCCAGGTCGATCGCCGAGACGGTGCCTTCGTCGAAGTTGGTCGCGTAGGCGTGCGCGGCGGTGGGATCGACCGCCACGCCGACGGGACTGTTTCCGACGGTGATGCTGTCGGTGACGGTGTTCGTGCTCGTGTCGACCACCGACACGGTGTCGCCGTAGAAGTTGGCCACGTACGCCGTCGGGCCGGTGGCGGCCTGCGCGGGACCGGGGAGAGCCGCCAGGCCCGTCAGTGCCAGGGCCGCGCCGGCGGCGAGCGAGGTCAGCCGCCGCCCCCGGAGCATCCACGGCGACCTGCCTGACGAGGAGCGTGCGGAGCGGCCCGACAGCGTGGCGGGTCTGGAAGGTGCACGGGTCAAAGAACTTCCCCCTTCAACGTGTCCGCACCCCCGACAGCGGGTCCGAAGGGTCCCGGGAACCGGCAGCGGTGCGGTCGTGCCGACCCCGCCGCCGGCCGTCTCCCGAAGCGCCGGTCCGCGGGGCCCTCGTACGTCGCGAACTGCGCCTGCGCCCGGCGACGTCAGCGGAATCATCGCGCTCGCCCGACAACTCGGTATCTGAATCTTCGGAGTTGTCCGAATGTGGCAGACCGGTGTCCATCTGGCATCCCGACGCCGCACCGGGCGGTTCACCGGCATGGCAGAAGTGGGGGCGGGCGGCCGGGGCGGGCCCCACCCTTTTTTCCGGGGGCGGAGGGCCGGAGACGACAAAACGGACGCTCTTCCCCGACACCGCAGTGTTCCTCCAACTTCCCACCTGGGTCTTGGCGGT
>NZ_JBHVIX010000001.1:472601-544266 GCF_042799415.1 Streptomyces sp. NPDC057694 | reverse complement strand
CCCGTCTGCCCCCCTGACCCCACCCTGGGTATGCCCAGGGAGGGGGAGATGTACCCCCGCCCTCCATCTCCCCCCCCACTTCTGTGCTCAGGGGGCGACGATCAGGAAGCGACGAAGCGGGCGATCTGCCCGAGCACGGCCGTGTCCGTCAGATACCCGATGTGGGTCTGGCAGGCCACGTTGTTGTTGGTCGCGCCGTCGAGCCGGGTGCTCGTGTACGGGATGATCACGCCGTCGCACGCCGAGTACCAGGTGGCGTACTTGGTGTCGCCGGGCGTCTCGTCACCGGACGAGATCTGGGAGATGAACGAGGAGCCCGGGTACATCTGCTGGCACGTCGTGTAGACGAGACAGGCGCTGGCGTAGGTGGTGCCGTGGTTGGCGCCCGCGATCGAGGCGAGGTGGCTGACGCTGGTGTTGCCGCCCAGCACCTTCAGGTAGTACTGGCTGACCAGCCCGCCCATCGAGTGGTTGACGATGGCTACCTTGCTCGCGCCGGTCTTCGCCTTCACGGTGTTGACGTAGGAGGCGAGGCCCTGGGCGTTGGTGATGTTGTTGCCGTACGAGTTGTACTCGTAGGCGAAGAGGTTGGAACTGGACCAGCCGTTGGCGCGGAAGACGCTCATGGCGGTGACCCAGTTGGAGGCGTTGCCGGTGTAGCCGTGGACGAAGACGACCGGCGTACTGGTGGACAACGGCTGGACGGCGGCGGATCGCGTGGTGGTGGCCTGCGCGGCCGTGACCGCGGTGTCGGCGGCGCCTGCCGTCGTCGTGGCCGAGGAGAAGAGGGTGAACGCGACGGCTACGGCCGCGAGTACGCCGACCAGTCGGCGCGGGGGACGATGACGCGTGGAGCCCATGGAGCCCTCCTGACGGGGGTGTGCGGGTACCTGGTCCGATCAGGGTGGTGCTGCCGGGGCCGGACGCCATCGGCTAAATCGCCAGTGCAGTGACAGACATGAGCGGACCGATCTCGGTTAACCGGTCGGACATGGTGTGCTTCGGGGCCGTGGGCCCGCTCGTTCTGGGTGCCGCCGCGGACCCGCCGGCCGGCCGGGCCGCCGGCTGGACGGCCGCCGACCCGGACAGCTTCACCGGCTGACCCGCCCCCCCCGCAGCATCCGGCACTCGACACCTCAGGAAGGACACCTTTCTATGTCCCGCACCGTCGCCCGCCTTTTCACCGACACGCTGGAAGAGCTCGGCGTGCGGCACGTCTTCGGCGTCGTCGGTGACGCGCTCAACCCGCTCACCGACGCCATCCGTTCCTCCGAGACCCTCTCCTGGGTCGGCTGCCGCCACGAGGAGGCCGCCGCGTTCGCGGCCGGCGCCCAGTCACAGCTCACCGACACTCTCGGCGTCTGCATGGGCACCGTCGGCCCCGGCTCGGTGCACCTGCTCAACGGCCTGTACGACGCGGCCAAGAGCGGCACCCCGGTTCTCGCCGTCGCCGGACAGGTCCCGCTCTCGGAGGTGGGCACCGACTACTTCCAGGAGGTCGACAACGACCTCCTGTTCAAGGACGTGGCCGTCTTCCGCGCGACCATCACCTCACCCGAACAGCTCCCCGGCCTCCTGGAGGTCGCCGTACGCACCGCCATCGGCCGCCGGGGCGTCGCCGTCCTCACCGTCCCCGGCGACATCGGCGACAAAGAACTGCCCGCCGACCGGCCCGCGCGGTTGTCCGTCGCCGGCTCCGAGAACCGCCCCGACGACCCCGACCTCGACGAGGCGGCCCGCCTCATCGACGACGGCGGCGACATCACCCTCCTCGTCGGCCGCGGCGCCCGCACCTCCCGGGAGGACGTGCTCGCCCTCGCCGACCGGCTCGCCGCGCCCATGGTCCTCACCCTCAAGGCCAAGGAGGGCTTCGAGGGCGACAACCCCTTCCAGGTCGGCCAGACCGGCCTGATCGGAAACCCGGCCGCCGCCCGCGCCATGGACAAGGCCGACACCCTCGTGCTGCTCGGCACCGACTTCCCGTATCGCGAGTGGTATCCCGAGGGCAAGAAGGTCGTCCAGGTCGACCGGGTCGCCGAGCACATCGGCCGCCGCGTCCCCGTCGACGTGGCGCTCGCCGCCGACGTCGGCCCCACCGTGCGCGGACTGCTGCAACGGGTCGCGGCCCGCGAGGACCGCAAGCACCTCGACTCCGCCCGCGAGAAGTTCACCCAGTGGCAGGACGGGCAGCGCAGGCTCGCCGACCCCGGCCACGACAAGGGGCTGATCGGCAAGGTCCGCTCCGCCTTCGACAACCGCGACCAGCTGATCCGGCCCGAGGCGCTCGCCGCCGCCGTGGACGCCGCGGCCGCCGACGACGCCGTCTTCACCTCCGACACCGGCATGGCCACCGTCTGGCTGTCCCGGTTCGTCGAGATGCGCGGCAGCCGCCGGCTGATCGGCTCCTACAACCTCGGCTCCATGGCCAACGCGATGCCGCAGGCCATCGGCGCCCAGCTGCTCGACCGCGACCGGCAGACGGTCGCCTTCTGCGGCGACGGCGGTCTGTCGATGCTGCTCGGCGACCTCATGACGATCCGCACCGAACGGCTGCCGGTCAAGCTTGTCGTCTTCGACAACCAGCGCCTGGGCATGGTCAAGCTCGAACAGGAACAGGCCGGTCTCCCCGAGTTCGGCACCGTCCTGGACAACCCGGACTTCGCCGCCGTCGCCCAGGCTCTCGGCATCAAGGGCATCCGCGTCGAACGCCCCGAGGACCTCGCCGACGCCGTCACGCGCGCCTTCGCCGAACCCGGACCGGTACTCCTCGACGTCCTCACCAACCCCGACGAGATCGCCGTACCCGCCAAGCCCACCGTCCAGCAGGGCTGGGGCTTCGCGATCGCCAAGGTACGGGAGAACCTGCGCAGCACGGGAAGCTGAAACGACCGGATCGGATCAGTGGACGAGTTCTCCGCCGTGCGTGTCCGCCGCAAATCCCGGCCTCCCCGTCGATCCGGCTCCGTGTCATGCTCTCTACTCATCGGTAACCAATAGTTCGACCGGAGAGGGCTTCCAGTGGGTCGCGTTTTCACCGTGAGCAGGAGCATCGAGGTCGGGGTGGCGCCCCGGATCGCCTATCAGGCGGTGAGTCGCCCCGAGGACATGGGCCGTTGGAGCCCGGAGAACCGTGGCACGACGGGTGAGGCCGCGGCGGGCCCGGCGGTGGCGGGCACGTCGTTCGTCGGGCGCAACAAGCGGGGACGGTTCCGGTGGGTCACCCGGTGCACCGTCACCGCGGCCGATCCGGACAGCCGCTTCGCCTTCCGCGTCCACGCGATCGGTGCGCGCCGGCCCCGGCTGCGCGGGCCGATCGCCACGTGGGAGTACCGCTTCGAGCCGACCGAGCACGGCACACGTGTGACGGAGACCTGGACCGACGACCGCCGCGCCTGGCCCGACTTCGTCGCGAACACCTTCGACCGTCTCGCCACCTCGGGCCACACGTTCGCCGACTTCCAGACCCGGAACATCGACCGGACGCTCCAGAACCTCAAACGCGAGCTGGAGAGCGCCGACGCCGCCTGACCCGGCTCCCGGCCTCGGGCGGCGTGCGGTCGCCGACCTTCGCGGACCGTCTTAGCGTTTGGGGCATGAGCGAAGAATCGGGAGAGCGGTCGCTGGAGCGGGATGTCCTCGACGAGCTCGGCGACGACGGTATCCAGCAGCTCGCGGAGGTGCTGGGCACGGACGCGTCGGGCGCGCAGGACGTCCTGGGCAACACGGTGTCGGTCCTGTCGGGCGGTCTGCGCGAGCGTTCCGAGGAAGGGCCCGACGGCGCCCGGGAGGTGCGGGAGGCCATCGATGAAGCGGCCCAGCCGCCGCTCCAGGGCGTGGCCACGCTCGGTGGCCTGGGCGGGATGGCTTCCGGCGGGCTGCTGGCCGGACTCCTGTCCCGGATGAGCCGTCCGGCGGCCAACGTGATCGCGAAGAAGACGGGTCTGCCCGCGGCGAACGTGGCCCGCGGGATCGAGCTGGTCATCCCCGTGATCCTGGCCGTACTGAGCAAGCGGGCCGCACGCAAGAAGTAGTCGGGGCGACGGCGCCGGTCGCGGTTCTTCGGTCCGTCGGCCCTTCGGTTCTTCGGCGTTCTCCTGGGCCGGCTACGGCATCGGGCTGAGCCACACCGCCCCGAGCGGCGGGAGCCGCAGGGTGATCGAGGCCGGGGAGCCGTGGTGGGCGGTGGAGGACTGGGGGAGCAGGCTCTCGTTGAGGACGCCGCTGCCGCCGTAGCGCCGTGCGTCGGTGTTGAGGACCTCGTGCCAGGATCCCGTCGCCGTCTCCGGGACACCGATCCGGTAGTCGTCGCGCACCACGGGGGCGAAGTTGACGACGGCCAGCAGCGGGGCGCCGTCGCAGGTGTGGCGGACGAACGCGAGGACGTTGTCGTCCGCGGCGTCCGGCTCGGCCCAGGAGAAACCGGCGGGGTCACCGTCCCGCTCCCAGAGGGCCGGCCGCGCCGTGTACAGGTGGTTGAGGTCGGCCACCAGGCGCTGGACGCCCCGGTGGTCCTCGTGCCCGGGATGGTCCGCGCCGAGCACCCACCATTGGGGCCCCTCGGCCTCGGACCATTCGGCGCCCTGCGCGAACTCCTGCCCCATGAACAGCAGCTTCTTGCCGGGGTGGGCCCACATGTAGGCCAGGTAGGCACGGTGGTCGGCGCGCTGCCGCCACCAGTCGCCCGGCATCTTCGACACGAGCGACCGCTTCCCGTGGACGACCTCGTCGTGCGAGACCGGCAGGACGTAGTGCTCGCTGTACGCGTACACCATCGAGAACGTCAACTCGTCGTGGTGGTAGCGGCGGTGGACGGGATCGTGGGCCATGTAGGCCAAGGAGTCGTGGGACCAGCCCATGTTCCACTTGAGGCCGAAGCCCAGACCGCCGTGACCGCCCGCCGCCGCCTCGTCCGTCGGCCGCGTCACGCCGTCCCAGGCGGTCGACTCCTCCGCGATGGTGACGATGCCGGGGCAGCGCCGGTAGAGGGTGGCGTTCATCTCCTGGAGGAAGGCGACAGCGTCCAGGTTCTCCCGTCCGCCGTGCTCGTTCGGGGTCCACTGTCCTTCCTCGCGGGAGTAGTCGAGGTAGAGCATGGAGGCGACGGCGTCGACGCGCAGGCCGTCGATGTGGAACTCCTCGCACCAGTACACGGCGTTGGCGACGAGGAAGTTGCGCACTTCGCGGCGTCCGAAGTCGAAGACGAGCGTGCCCCAGTCGGGGTGGGCGGCCCGCACCGGGTCCTGCGGTTCGTACAGGGGACGTCCGTCGAAGTCGGCCAACGCCCACGCGTCGCGGGGGAAATGCCCCGGCACCCAGTCGAGGAGAACGCCGATGCCCGCCCGGTGCAGGGTGTCGACGAAGTACCTGAAGTCGTCGGGGGTGCCGAGGCGCGCGGTCGGGGCGTAGAAGCCGGTGACCTGGTAGCCCCAGGAGCCGCCGAAGGGATGCTCGGCCACGGGCAGCAGCTCTACGTGCGTGAACCCCAACTCCGCTACGTAGTGCACCAGTTCAGTGGCCAGCTCGCGGTAGGTCGCACCCGGGCGCCACGAGGCCAGGTGCACCTCGTACACGGACAGGGGCGCCGAGTGGGCGGGCCGGTCGCCGCGCCGCCGCATCCAGTCCTCGTCGCCCCATACGAAGTCGCTGTCCGTCACGACCGACGCGGTCGCGGGCGGCACCTGGGTGCGCCGGGCCATCGGGTCCGAGCGCTCCAGGCGAGTGCCGTCGGGACCCGTGATCTCGAACTTGTACAGGGCGCCCGCGCCGACACCCGGGACGAACAGCTCCCAGACGCCGGAGCTCCCCAGTGAGCGCATCGGCAGTGCCGTGCCGTCCCAGTGGTTGAAGTCCCCGCGCACCCGTACGCCCCTGGCATCGGGGGCCCACACGGCGAACCGGGTGCCCCGCACTCCCCGCCGCTCCTGCACATGGGCGCCGAGCACGGTCCAGAGTTCCTCGTGCCGGCCCTCGGAGACGAGGTGCAGGTCCAGTTCCCCGAGGGTGGGCGGGAAGCTGTACGGGTCGTCGACCTCGACAGCGGCCTCCGGATAGGCGACGCGCAGCCGGTACCCGCCCAGCACCGGGCCCTCGCCGAGCACCGCCGCCGAGCCCTGCGCTGCTCCCGAGCCCGGCACCGTCCCTGTGAAGAGGCCGTCGCCCTCGTCGTGCAGCGCCCAGGAGGCGGGACCCGCGACGACGGAGACGGCGCGCGCGTGCGGACGCAGACAGCGCACGACCACTCCGCCGGGGCCCGGGTGGGCGCCCAGGACGGCGTGCGGATCGTGGTGCTCCCCGCGCAACAGCCGGCCGCGGTCGTCCGCGTCCAAGGCGGGCGCGGGGCGCGCACGGTGGAGGGTGGTCGGGTCCACTTCGGCGACGGCCATCGGAGGGAACTCCCTTGACGGGGACGGATGATGAGTGATCAGAGGGTGCGGCACAGACGTGCCACGGCCGCCATGGGCACGGTGAGCCAGTCGGGGCGGTGGCCCGCCTCGTAGACGACCTCGTAGACGGCCCGGTCCGCTTCGTGCGCGCGCAGCACCACCGCGATGCCCCGCGGATCGAACCGGCCGACCTCGGCGTACCCGCCGCAGAACGTGGCCCGGGTGTGCTCGGCCCACTCCGGGCGCGGCGAGTCGCCGATGTGGGCCGCGTAGTCGAACGACCGGAGCATGCCCGCGACATCACCGACGGGGGAGTGGTCGCCCCGCCGCTCCGTCAGTGGCTTGGCCGGCTCGCCCTCGAAGTCGACGATGTGCCAGTCGCCGCCGGCCCGCAGCACCTGCCCCAGATGGAGATCGCCATGGACCCGCTGCAACGGCAGATCGGTGCCCGCCTGCGCGAACTCGGCGAAGACGGCGTTCAGCGCCGGTACGTACGCGCGCAGTGCCGGTACGAGAGAGGCCGCGTGCCGCAGCCGGTTCGTCATGGCGTCCGCCAGCCGTACGGTGTGGTCCGCGGGAGCCGCGGTGACGGGGAACGACTCGGACAGGGCCACGTGGAGCGCGGCCGTCGCCCGGCCCAGACCACGGGCCTCTTCGATGAACTCCGCTCGTCCCAAGGGTGATTGGGCGGAGTCCCGGGCCAGCGTCCACCCGTCCGTCGCGTCGGCGAGGTACGGCTGGACGACTCCCAGCGTCGCGAAGAACGGCGCGAACGAGTGGAACCAGGCCGTGGGCGCGAGGCCCTGCGCGTAGCCGTGCCGCGCCAGCACGGTCGGCACCTCCAGGTCGGGGTTGATACCGGGCTGCACCCGCCGGAAGAGCTTGAGGATGAGCCGGTCGCCGTAGACGATCGAGGTGTTCGACTGCTCGACGTCCAGGACGCGGGGCGCGAGGTTGCTCGGGACACCCGTGCGCGGGAACGACTCGAAGCGCAGGTTCCCCATGGTGCCGCCCCTGCGGATGCGGTCCAGGAGCAGCACCGTCGCGCGCTGGTCGTGCACGGCGTCGTACACCAGCAAGCCCCTGCCGGTGGGTCCCTCGACCTCGCCGATGACGTGGCCGCGCAACCGCGGCGGCACGTCGGTGCTCGCGCCCAGCAGCAACTGGTAGTGCACGCAGTCCGGTTCGCCGCGGTGCTCGACCCTGACCAGAAGGTGGAAGCAGCCGGGCGTGACCTCCGTCGCCGCGACCACGGACAGGCTCGTGATCTTGTTGTCGCGGCCGGCGAACCAGCGCTGGTCGGGCAGCCAGCGCGCCAGCAGCGCGGCGAGCCGCCCGCGCGTGTCAGCGGGCTCGGTCAGCAGGGACATGGCCGAGGACGACGGGGTCGGGAGGGACGCGGCCGAGAGGGACGTGGTCGAGGTGGTCATGGCGGATCAGGTCCAATCGTGGTGAGCGACACGAGGGGTGAGGCATGTGCCGCGCAGCCGGAACCAGTAGAAGCCGTGCCCCGCGAGAGTGAGCAGGTAGGGCAGTTCACCGATCGCGGGGAACCGGACGTCGCCGATGAGCTCGACCGGGTGCCGGCCGCTGAAGATCCGGAGATCGAGCTCGGTGGGCTGGGCGAAGCGGGAGAAGTTGTGGACGCACAGGACCAGGTCGTCCTTGTACTCGCGCAGGAAGGCCAGAACGGCGCCGTTGGAGGAGGGAAGTTCCTGGTAGGAGCCGAGGCCGAACGCCGGGTTCTGCTTGCGGACCTCGATCATGCGGCGCGTCCAGTGCAGGAGCGAGGAGGGCGAGGACATCGACGCCTCGACGTTCGTGACCTGGTAGCCGTAGACCGGATCCATGACCGGTGGAAGGGAGAGCCGGCCGGGGTCGCAGGAGGAGAAGCCGGCGTTGCGGTCGGGCGTCCACTGCATCGGTGTACGGACGGCGTCGCGGTCGCCGAGCCAGATGTTGTCGCCCATGCCGATCTCGTCGCCGTAGTAGAGGATCGGGGAGCCGGGCAGGGAGAGAAGCAGGGCGGTGAACAGTTCGATCTGGTTGCGGTCGTTGTCCAGGAGTGTGGCCAGGCGGCGCCGGATGCCGATGTTCGCCCGCATGCGCGGGTCCTTGGCGTACTCCGCGTACATGTAGTCGCGTTCCTCGTCGGTGACCATTTCGAGGGTGAGCTCGTCGTGGTTGCGCAGGAAGATGCCCCACTGGCAGCCGGAGGGAATGGCCGGGGTCTTCGCGAGGACCTCGGAGACGGGGTGGCGCGACTCCCGCCGCACGGCCATGAAGATGCGGGGCATGACGGGGAAGTGGAACGCCATGTGGCATTCGTCGCCGCCGGTCTGGTAGTCGCCGAAGTAGTCGACGACGTCCTCCGGCCACTGGTTGGCCTCGGCGAGGATGACGACATCGGGATACTGGGCGTCGATCTCCTTGCGAACCCGCTTGAGGAATGCGTGCGTCGCCGGAAGGTTCTCGCAGTCCGTTCCTTCCTCGGCGTAGAGGTAGGGGACGGCGTCGAGGCGGAATCCGTCGATGCCGAGGTCGAGCCAGAAGCGCAGGGCGGCGAGGATCTCCTCCTGGACGGCCGGGTTCTCGTAGTTGAGGTCCGGCTGGTGGGAGAAGAAGCGGTGCCAGAAGTACTGCTTGCGGACCGGGTCGAAGGTCCAGTTGGAGGCCTCGGTGTCGACGAAGATGATGCGGGCGTCCTGGTACTGCTTGTCGTCGTCCGCCCAGACGTAGTAGTCGCCGTACGGTCCCTCGGGGTCCGAGCGGGACTGCTGGAACCACTCGTGCTGGTCGCTCGTGTGGTTCATGACGAAGTCGATGATGACGCGCATCCCGCGCTGGTGCGCGGCGTCCACGAACTCCACGAAGTCCGTCAGCTCACCGAACTCCGGCAGCGCGGCGATGTGGTTGGCGACGTCGTAACCACCGTCCCGCAACGGCGACTTGAAGAAGGGAGGCAGCCAGATCGCGTCGATGCCCAGCCACTGGAGGTAATCCAGTTTCGCCGTGATGCCCTTCAAGTCGCCGACACCGTCCCCGTTGCTGTCGTAGAACGAGCGGACCAGCGCCTCGTAGAAGACGGCACGTTTGAACCAGTCCGGATCCCGCCGCCCGGTGGAACGGGGTGGGTTCGGCGTCGGGTCATGGATGGTCATGGTGATCTCCCTCCGTTGCAGCGTCCTTGCGGGTTCTGACAGAGCGAGCCGGGGCTCGGGCGCCGGGGGCTCAGCCGACGGTGAAGACGTGTGCGGGCGACTCGCCCGGAACCAGGCGGACGTAGTTGGTGGCGCCCCACGTGTAGGTCGCACCGGTCAGCTCGTCGTGTACGGGGAACGAGGCGTCCGGAGCCACGTTCAGCTGCGCGCAGTCGAGCGACACCGTCGCTTCCCGGGCGTGATGCGGGTCGAGGTTCACGACCACCAGGACCGTGTTCGTACCGCCGCGCTTGGAGTACACGAGCACGTCGTCCTGATCGGCGTGATGGAAGTGCACGTCGCGCAGTTGCCGCAGTGCCGGGCTGCGGCGCCGGATGTCGTTGAGCGCGGTGATCAGCGGAGCGATCGTCCGCCCCTCGCGCGCCGCCGACTCCCAGTCGCGGGGCCGCAGTTCGTACTTCTCGGAGTGCAGATACTCCTCGCTGCCTGCGCGCAGGGGGGTGTTCTCGCAGAGTTCGTAGCCGCTGTAGACACCCCAGGCGGGCGACAGCGTGGCGGCCAGCACCGCACGCAGTTCGAAGGCGGCCCGCCCGCCGTGCTGCAGGAACTCGGGCAGGATGTCTGGCGTGTTCACGAAGAAGTTCGGACGCATCACCGACGCCGTCTCCCGAGCCAACTCATCGACGTAAGCAGTGAGTTCGCGCTTGGTGTTGCGCCATGTGAAGTACGTGTACGACTGCTGGAGACCGGCCGCGGCGAGGGCGCGCATCATCGCCGGGCGCGTGAACGCCTCGGCCAGTAAGACGACGTCGGGGTCGGTGCGGTTGATGTCCGCGACGACCCGCTCCCAGAACACCACCGGCTTGGTGTGCGGATTGTCCACCCGGAAGATCCGCACCCCGTGGGCCATCCAGTGCCGCAGGATCCGCGTGGTCTCCGTGACAAGGCCCGGCAGGTCCCGGTCGAAGGCGATCGGATAGATGTCCTGGTACTTCTTCGGCGGGTTCTCCGCGTACGCGATCGATCCGTCGGGCCGCTGCCGGAACCACTCCGGGTGCTTGTCCACCCACGGGTGATCGGGGGAGCACTGCAGCGCGAAGTCGAGGGCGATCTCCAGACCCAGCTCGCGCGCCCGCGCCACGAACGCGTCGAAGTCCTCCAGTGTCCCCAGATCCGGATGCACCGTGTCGTGCCCGCCCTCCGGCGAACCGATCGCCCACGGCACGCCCACATCGTGCGGACCCGGCGCGAGCGAGTTGTCGGGACCCTTGCGGAACGTGGTCCCGATCGGATGGATCGGCGGGAGGTACACCACGTCGAAACCCATCTCCGCGATCGCCGTGAGCCGCCTCGCCGCCGTCGCGAACGTCCCGCTCACCGGCGGCTTTCCGGGTTCGAGGACCGCGCCTTCGGAGCGCGGGAAGAACTCGTACCAGGAGCCGTACAACGCCCGCTCCCGCTCCACGAGCAGCGGCAGCGGTGCGCTCTCGGTCAGGCGCTCGCGCAAGGGGTGCGACTCCAGGACGGCGCGGAGCTCCGGCGCCGCCGTCGCCGCGAGCCGGTCCGCGGCGTCACGGCTTCCGTCGCACAGCACGTCCAGGGCGGCGCGCACGATCGCTTCGGAGGGGGCGTCGCCGGACAAGCCGGCGAGGACCCGTTCCAGGAGAAGGGCGCCTTCCTCCAGCGTGAGGTCGATGTCCGTGGCGGCCGCGACTTTCAGGGCGGCGTCGCGCTGCCACGTGGCCACGGGATCGCACCAGGCCTCGACGCGGAAGCTCCACAGGCCGGGCGCGGACGGGGTGACATCGCCGCTCCACCGGTCCTCGCCCGGCTTCACCTCGCACATCGTGCCGAGTTGAGCGGCACGTCCGTCGGGAGCGCGGAGCACGGCCCGCGCCCGCACGATCGCCGTCCCCTCCACGAACACCGTGGCCGTGACCGGGAACGTCTCGCCGACCACCGCCTTCGCCGTGGCCAGGCCCCCCTCGACCTGGGGCCCTACCCGCTCGATCGAGACGGGCACCTGCTGCTGCACCGCTGCCATCGGTCTCACCTCTTGGGCTGTGCGCCCCAGTCGGGGTCACACGAGAGTCGTCACCGCGGTCCGCTCAGTTCGTTCCGGTGCTCGCAGCAGACGTTCCGCCGTCGCCGCGGCCTCCCGGCCGCACCGTTCGCCGGTCGCGGCACACAGCGCCGCGACCGCCCGCTCGAACCCTGCGCGGACATCGGCGTCGGCGGGGGCGGCGAGGAAGCACCGTTCCCATCGGCGATAACGCCGCAGGCTCGGCCCGATGTCCACGTCGGCACGCGATGCGTCCATGGCAGCCGTCGACCTCCTGGGATCCGCACCGCCGGACCCGGGGAGCCCGAACACCGTGTGCGGAGAGGGAGCGGCCGGTCACACCCGGCGGCTCCTCCACCATCGTGCGGGGCGAATCGCCATCCGTCCTGTTGAGCCGAGTGTCACGAGTCGATCACTCTCGTGTTGCACGAATGGAGTAGCGGGGTGAGGCTGAACCCTGACTCTCGAAGAAGCAGTGCTCACGCTCTGTGCGCACGGACCCGTCGTGACGACGGGCGCGAGCTCCGCTGTGAGGAGCAGACATCATGAACCGGACAGTGCCCCGCTACTACCACGTCGAGGTGGACGCAGAGCCGGAACGCGTCGGCCAGGTGCAGCGCATCGTCGCCGCCCACCTCCGGTACTGGGGGCTGGAGAAACTGGCGACGCCCGCGACCCGGGGGCTCGGACTGCTGATGGAGGCCGCCGGCGGCGACGCCGCGCTGACCGTCGAGACGTGGTGGACCGGTCAGCACCTGATCACCGCCGTCTCCCACCAGGACGCGATCCGCGCCGGACACGGCGACGCCGTCCTGGCGTGCCTGAGCCGCGTCGCCGCGCTGAGCGACGGCTGGGGCAGCTGCACCGCGCATGCCCGGCGCATCGTCTGGTTCTCGCTGCGCAGCCGCACCGGCGACCGCGAGCCGCTGGCCCACACGCTGCCCGTCCCGTCGACGGACGCCACCCGGCAGGTGCCGCGCGCCGAGGTGCCCATGATCGGCGTCGCGGTGCCGCGAGCCGTCGAGGCGGCTTCGTGACGACGTCCGTGCGCCCGGGCCGCCCCTATCCCCTCGGGGCGGCCCACGACGGTCGGGGAACGAACTTCGCCCTGTTCAGCGCCGTGGCCGAGCAGGTCGACCTGATCCTGGTGGACGCCGACGGCACCGAGCGCACGGTGACGCTCCCCGACGTCGACGGTTTCGTGTGGCACGGCTACCTGCCGGACATCGGCCCGGGGCAGCGCTACGGCTACCGCGTGCACGGCCCCTGGCAGCCCGCGTCCGGAGCCCGCTGCGACGCCTCCGCCTTCCTCCTCGATCCCTACGCGCGCGCGGTCCACGAACAAGGCCCGCGCGACGCCGGTTTCGCCCAGGGCCTGTGCGGAGTCGTCGTCGACCCGGCCTTCGACTGGGGGACCGACGAGCCCCCGCGGCACGCCTACACCGACTCCGTCATCTACGAAGCACATGTGCGCGGCCTGACCCGCACCCACCCCGGAGTGCCCGAGGAGTTGCGCGGCACCTACGCCGGACTGGCGAGCGAGGCGGTCCTGGACCACCTCACGTCCCTGAAGGTGACCGCGGTCGAACTCATGCCGATCCACCAGTTCGTCCAGGACGGTTTCCTGCTGGACCGCGGCCTGTCGAACTACTGGGGCTACAACACGATCGGCTTCTTCGCGCCCCACCACGCCTACGCCGCCACCGGCACACTCGGCCAGCAGGTCGACGAGTTCAAGAACATGGTCAAGGCGCTGCACGCGGCCGGCCTCGAAGTGATCCTCGACGTCGTCTACAACCACACGGCCGAGGGCAACGAGAAGGGGCCCACGCTCTCCTTCCGCGGCATCGACAACGCCTCGTACTACCGCCTGGCCGACGACGACTTCAGCCGCTACTACGACACGACGGGCACCGGCAACAGCCTGCTGATGCGCCACCCCAACGTCCTCCAGCTGATCATGGACTCGCTGCGCTACTGGGTCACCGAATGCCATGTCGACGGCTTCCGCTTCGACCTCGCGGCCACCTTGGCGCGGCAGTTCCACGAGGTGGACCGGCTCTCCGCCTTCTTCGACCTCATTCAGCAGGACCCCGTCATCAGCCGCGTGAAGCTGATCGCCGAGCCGTGGGACGTCGGTGACGGCGGCTACCAGGTCGGCAACTTCCCTCCGCTGTGGTCCGAGTGGAACGGCAAGTACCGCGACAGCGTGCGGGACTTCTGGTGCGCGCGCGAGCGCTCCCTCCCCGAGTTCGCCTCCCGCCTGACCGGTTCCGCCGACCTTTACCAGCACGACCGGCGCAGGCCCCGCGCGAGCGTCAACTTCATCACCGCGCACGACGGTTTCACGCTGCGCGACCTGACCTCGTACGACACCAAGCACAACGAGGCCAACGGCGAGGGCAACCGCGACGGCGAGAGCGACAACCGGTCCTGGAACTGCGGTGCGGAAGGACCCACCGACGCGCCGGACGTACGAGCACTGCGGGCCCGGCAGCAGCGCAACTTCCTGGCTACGCTCATGCTCTCGCAGGGCATCCCGATGCTGAGCCATGGCGACGAACTCGGCCGCACGCAGGACGGCAACAACAACGCCTACTGCCAGGACGGCGAACTCACCTGGATCGACTGGGAGTTGACGGACGAGGACGCGTCCCTGCTCGACTTCACCCGGCAACTCGGAGCCCTGCGCACCGCCCATCCCGTCCTGCGCCGACGCCGCTTCTTCTGGGGCGACAGCGCCCGGCACGACGACGAGCTGCGGCTGCCGGACCTGGTCTGGCTGCGCCCCGACGGCGCCGAGATGACGTCCAAGGACTGGCGGTGGCCCGACGCCCACGCACTCGCCGTCTTCCTCAACGGCGACGCGATCACCGAACCCGACCCGCTCGGCGACCCCGTCGTGGACGACTCCTTCCTGATGCTGTTCAACTGCTACTGGGAGCCCATGGAGTTCCGGCTGCCCGACGCGGCGTACGGAGCGACCTGGACGACCCTCATCGACACCGCGGAGCCGTCCGGCGACCCCGACGAGAAGGAACACAAGGCCGGCACGCGGCTCATCGTCGAGTCACGCGGGCTCGTCGTGCTCTCGCGGCCGCCGCTGCGGGAGAATGCCTGACGGACGTCGTGCGGAAGGGATCCGCCGCTCCGCCGTAGGGAACGACGTGTCAGTGCCCGTGGTGGGCGAAGGCCGCCCAGATGCGGGGCGAAGCGAAAGAGCGGTCGGGGGTCTCGACGGCGATGCCGTGCAGGGCGGCGGGAACCGTGCGGTGCGGGTCGAGCATCCACATCTGCGCCGCGCGCAGGGCGTCCGCGGGAGAGTCGGCTGCCTCCGGGGCCTCGGCATGCCCATGGCCGGAGAGGTAGTGGTGGAACATGAACATCAGGATCGAGGTGCGGCGGTCGTCCACCACCGACCAGCGTGAGCCGACCACGGAGGCGGCCCCGGCGCTGAGCAACGCGGTCGACAGGGTCAGGGCCTCGTCGTGCGCGGACAGCGCGAGATCGCTGACGCAGTTGGCCAGCACGACGAGACCCCCGGGAGCCCGCGGATCGCGCGCCGCGGTCAGCAGTTCGGCGATGGCCAGGCGGTGGCCGCGGCTGAGGTCGAGTCGCGACTCCGCGGGCGTGGCACCGGGCGTCGCATGGCAGTTGACGTGGCAGACGGCGACACCGGGAGCATCCCGGACGGGCCGTCCCGGCAGCAGTCGCCGCACCGTGTCGGCGGTGGCGGGCACCGGTGCCGGACCGGTCCACGGGCCGTCGCGCTCGGCGAGCCACCCGACCGAACCGGTCACCGTGGCCTGAGGATAGAACGCGGACCGGATCAGTCGCGTCTCCTCATGCATGACCGAGGAACCGTCCGGGTCGACGACGAACGCGTGGCGCCCGCCCCACGGCAGCCGTTGCCGCGCGGCGGCCTCGATGAGCTGCCGGGCCGTGGCGCACTGCGAGAGCACGGCCAGCCTGCCCGCGTAGTCGGCTCCTTGAGGACCGGCCACCCGCGCGGCCTGCCACGGCACCACGCCGAGCACCCCGACCGGTGCCAGCACCAGACGCGGCGGCCGCCCGGGCCAGCGTTCCCGCGCCCACCCCAGCACGTGGGTCATCACCGCCTCCCCGGCCCACGAACAGACCGCCTCCAGCGCCGTGGCCCAGCGCTCCTGCGCCTCCCGGGCCCGCTGCTCGGCCCGGTCCCGGACGCTCTGCTGGAGCGGCGTGTCGTGCGGCCCGGGTGGAGCGGGTACGCCCAGCACCGCCGCCTGGAAGGTGCTCAGCGCGTCGGCGTACTCGGTCAACGGCTGCCCGCCCGCCGTGTTGAGCGTCCGCAACGGCAGCTGCTCCACCGCCCCGGTGGCGGTGACCAGCAGGGCGTACCCGGGACCGTCCTCGCCCGGCACCAGGTGGACGAGCGCGTCCGACCCGACCTTGCGCAGGGCCCGGCCGGTCTCGGCGGGGGTCGGCGCCGACAGCACCCGTGCCTCGGCCGCCCCGCCCTCCAGCGCCTCGAGGACCTGGCGGCGCAATGCGCCCGGCCCGGCCTCAAGACCCTTCCCGGTCGCCGCCGTCATGTCCTCCCATGCGTCGGCGAGGCCGGGGTGCCCGGCGTCGCGCAGGAGCCCCGGGACGGTCGCCGAGACGGTGGCCGCGTTGAGCACCAGGCCGCGGCCCAGTTCGAGGGCGTCGAGCGCGGCGGTCGTCTCCCCGTCCTCCATGCACCAGCGGACGAGGCGCAGCATGTCGGGGCGTGCGGACCGGGCGATGAGGAGGGCCCGCGCGGTGCCGGTCTGCAGGAGTACGGCCCGCCTGTGCGTGGCCAGTACCGACTTCGCGGCCTCCCGGGACCAGCGACGCTGAGTGGTGTCCTCGGGCCCGTGGGCGCGGTGGGCCCGCGCCTGCGCACGGCCGAGGACGATCAGGAAGGCGTCCCCGGGCGCGGAGTTCAGCGCCATCCGTGCCTCGCGCAGGGTGTCCACGGCACGCCTCAGATCCTCCCGGTCCCCGCTCCGGTCGAACCGTGCCAGCAGCAGCCGGCCGATCCCGTACAGGCACCGCGAACGTCCGCCCTGGAAGCCCCGTTCGGCGTCGTCGAGTGCGCCGGACAGCAGCTCGATGCCCTGTTCCAGGCGCTCCGGCGCCCCCTCCGGGTGGGCGGAGAGGGTGAGGGCCGCGCGCAGCAGCAGCGCGGGCCGGTGGGCGCTGAGCGGCGGGCATGCTCCGGCGGCCGCGACCACCTCGCCGAGCGCGGCGTCCACCGCGGCCCGGTCGTCGGCCGCTCGGGCCAGGTCGAGGTCCAGCAGGCCGATCTCGCTGCGTACGGCGGGCCCACGGCAGTGGCCTTGCGGCAACCGGCGCAGTACCGCCCGCAGTTGTTCCCCGATCCGGCGCATCTCGGCGGCGCGCGCACCCCTGCTGCCGTGCTGCTGCCCGCGGACCGCCAGCAGCGCGGCGACGGCCGCCGCCGCGGCGAGTCCGGCGTGGAAGTCCCCTGCGGCCAGGGCCGGTACCTCCACCAGTGTGGCGCCCAGTCGCTGCTGCCCGGTGGCTTCCGCGTGCCGGCGCAGCAGCGGTACGAGTCCGGGGTGCTCGCCGCGTTCGGTGACGCGCCTCAGCAGTGCGGCATAGGTCTCGCGTGCCGTGTCCAGGTCCATCCGGTCGCCCAGCAGGGTGTACCGGTCCAGCAGCATCCCGGCGTGAAGGGCCGTCAGAGCGGTGTCGAGCGGTTCGACGGACCCTGCCGCGCCGATCGCCACCTGTGCGGCGGCGATGGCCCGCGTCAGGTCCTCGGTCCGCCGTTCGTGGATCCAACGGTCGTAGCGCGCCAGGGCGCCGATCCCGGCGGCGACGGCCGTCCCGACGGGATCACCGGCGGCGGTCCTGCCTTCCTCCGCGAGCTCCTCCACGCGTCCGACGGGTTCGGCGAACGGGTACGGCGACCCGTCGCCCGGCAGTACGGCGGCGACCCGCAGGGCCTCGGCGGTCTCCTGGTCGTCGAAGGCGACTGCGGGGTCCGTCCCGCGGGCGGGGCCGGGGGCATCGGCGGGTGACGGCGTACGGGCTCGACCGTCCTGCGTATCGCCCGTCGTCCGGCCGAACCACTCCCTCAGCAGCCTGGCCGCTCCGGAGTTCCGCGTCCGCAGCTCGGCCGCGAGCCGGTACAGGTCGCTTCCCGGGGGCACCTCCGAGGTGACCGTGTCGAGCAACTGGGTGACGCGGGCCCGCTCGTGCGGCACTGCCAGGCCGCGGTCGGACAGCTCCGTGCCGAACGCGGCGGCGATGAGACTCAGGAGAACCCGGGGGAACGGTTCGTCGATCTTCGCGCGCAGAAGCGTGTCCAGTCGCTCCCACCAGGTGCGGCAGTACGCGTCGGTGAGCGGCTCTCCACGGACGAACTCGACCATCAGATGGATGAGGGCATAGGCGAAGGACTCTGGCCCCGGCCTGCGGGTGGCTGCCGCCCGCAGGAGCTGCTCCAGCAGTTGCAGGCCTTCCTCGATGCTGGGGTGGCGGCTGACGTCGGGCATCGGCGGGGTGGTGGGGCGGCCGGGTCCTGTGGGCGGTGCGAACGGATTGCCGGCCCAGACGGAGAGCATGAGGGCGTGGATGACGAAGAACTCGTACTCCTCCATCGGCACACCGGAGGTGGGTGCTCGCCCGAGGACCAACCGGGTCCAGCGCAGTGCCTCCCGCAGCACGGCCGGATCGCTGTGCGGCAGGACGAGCAGATGGTCCATCAACAGGCAGACGCTGAGCGCCTGGGCGCCCGCCAGGTACATCTCATCCTGATAGTGGTGGAGACCGACGCCCTCGCGGAGGAGCTCGATCGCGCGCGCGGAGTCCTCGCGGGCGTCGGGTGCCAGCCGCGCCAGGGCGAGCGCGGGGTCGGGGACCATCACCCGCATCAGGTGCTCGGACTGCCGGTAGAGATGGGGCCCGACCTTGCGCTGCATGCGCGCGGACAGCGCCAGACCGATCCGGAGACAGATGAGTCCGCGTGCTTCGTCGTCGGCGGGGACGACGTCGACCAACTCCAGTCCGTGCCGCACCAGACGGTCGATGCGCTCGTCCTCGTCCTGGGCGTCCTCGGTGTGCAGCCAGGCGCTGAGCAGTTCGACCAGGCCGTTGAGGCAGTGGAACAGCTCCTCGTCACGGTCGGACGCCGACTCGCCGGCCGGGACCGGGCCGCGCAGCTCCGCCACGATGCGCTCGAACTGGTCGGCCGCCTCCCGAAGATCCGCCTGCGGGTCGTAGGCGCCGACGCGCGGGATGCGGGCCGGCGTCGTCCCATTCCCCGTCCCTGTTCCCGCGCCGCCCGCCTCCGCCAGGTCTATGAGCAGCAGGGCGAGGTCCATACGCACGCCGCGGGCGTCCAGGGGAGACGTTCCTGGATGCGCGATCTGGCGGCGGTAGAGGTCCACGAGCGCCGACGCGTGCTCCACGGATCCGTCATGCCGGTGGCGGTCATGGGCGAGCATCGTGGCAAGCTCCAGCGCCACGGCACCGTCCTCACCCGGATCGGCGGCCAGCGCCAGCAGAGGGGCGATGAGCGGACCGAGCTCCTGCGGCGGGGGAGACGCGGGGTCGCAGCGCTCGTCGTGGTCGGCGAAGCGCAGCCTCGCCAGGTCGAGGAGCACGAGGGGGCCGAGCCCCTCCTCGGTCGCGCCGTCCACTTCGTACGCCTCCTGGAGGTGGGTCAGCGCTGCGGCGCGGTCCGCCAGACGGTCCGGCGTGTCGAAGTCGGCAGCCCGCGAACGGTCGGCCAGTGCCAGCCCGAGCATGGAGTGCAGGAGTTCGAGGTCGGCCACGTCCGCCGCGTGGGGTCCGGCCAGCACCTCGGTCAGCAGCGTCACGAAACGGTCCAGATCCCGCGCCCGGGCCTCGGCGGACGGGACCTCCACGAGCCGATCCCACAGGACCCCGGCCAACTCCACGCGTGCCAGCGCCGCGTGGTACGCGGTCCACGTCTGCGGGTCGTCGGTCCCCGTCGCCGGATCGGTGCTGCCCGCCGGCAGGCCCCAGCGCGGGGCCGGAGCCAGCGCGACGGCGTAGAAGCGTACGGCGTCCTCCAACGTGACCGTGCCGACGCCGAGTTGTGCGGCACGGGCGGACAGCAGCGCGGCCCAGCGGTGGAAGGCGCTGCCGGCGGGGGTGGTGGCCAGCACCCCGTCCAGCAGGGGCAGCGCCTCGGTGACGTCCGAGGTGATCGCCGCCCCGGTCGCGTCATCGTCCAGGCACCGGTCGACGAGTTGCTGGGACAGGTCCAGGGCGGCGGCGATCTGCTCGGTCGAGCCCATGGCCCCGTGCGTGGCGAGCCACCGTAACGACTCGAAGGCGTCGTCCGGTTCGCCGCTCGTCACGGTCACCGGGCCGTGCCGTTCACGAAGGTCCGCCTCGGCGCACCTCCGCGTGTGACGACGGGCATGCGGCACCTCCGGAAACATGTCGGGCCGAATCGGGAAAGCAACGGTATCCGACCCCGATGCTTTTGACGACGGCTTTCCCGACGGCACTTCTGCCGTTCTCCGCGCAGTGTTTCGGGGAAAGATCGGATACCCGACTCGGCCCCGAATCGATGCTCGCCGATTTCGCCGATGGGGAGTTCCCGTTCACTGCGGTCGGTACTCTCCAACTGCGGCCCCGAAAAACCGAGTCCGGGACTGAGGAGGAGAACATGGATGCGAACGACCTGTCGATCCTCGCCGCTCTCACGCGCGATGTCGACGGCGTGCGGAACCTTCTGAGCGAGATCGACCGGAGGGAACTGGACCGGCTGCTGGCCATGTTCGCCCATGCCCCCGACGAGCAGGGCGCCGAGGCCGTCGGCGCGGCCGTCGTCCTGCATCTGATGAACAGCCTGCCGAGCGGCGAGCGGCAGAGACTGCGGCTGCGCGCGCCCACCGCCGATCCGGACCGCGGTGTGCTGCGAGAGCTGGCCGCCGTCTTCGGCTACCGGCAACCGGCCACCGGGCAGCCGGTGGACGAACCACCGCCACCGGCTGCCGGGGGCACGCCCTGGGAGCGGATCCGGACCCGGCTGCTGTCCGAGGCGTCGTTCTCGGAGGAGCAGGTGGAACTGCTCCTCGGCCAGGACCCGTGGCACAGGCACCTGATCCGGCTCTCCGACGCCACGGGTGAAGTACGGTTGCCGACCTTCCAGTTCGGCCCGGACGGAGCGCCGTTGCCCGTCGTGCTCTCGATCAATGAGGAGCTGCGTGCGGACGTGGACCCGTGGGGCGTCGCGGACTGGTGGCTCGGTCGCAACCACTGGCTGGACACCCCGCCCGCACGTGCGCTGGGCCGGGTACCGGACGACGAACTGATCGCCGTGGCACGAACGGTGGGCGAGGGGTACTGATGGGACGAGGTCAAGGCCTGCCGGAGAAGATCCGCCGGACACCGGATGCGCTGGTGTTGCAGCCGGGCACCCGGCTCTTCAGGGTCCACCAACGCAAGTACTCCGCAGAGGAGTTCAACCCGACCGTGTGCGACCCGCACTTCGGCGGTTCGCGGTTCGACGGCACCGAGAACGACCGCTACGCCTATCTCTACGCGGCACCGCGCGTGGAGACCGCGCTGGCCGAGACCGTCCTGCGCGACCTCCCGTTCGAGGACGAGGACAATCCGCGGGTGCTGCAGTACAAGGCTCTGGTGGGCCGGTGCGTGACAGAGCTCGAACTCGTCACCGAGGTACGGCTGCTGTCGCTGATGGACGAACCCGCGCGGGTCGCCGTACGGCAGGACGCCTGGCTGGTGCACGCCGAGGCGCCGGAGTACCCGTTCACCCGCCGCTGGGGCCACTGGATCCGGTCGCAGGCCACGTGGGCGCAGGGCCTGGCCTGGCCGTCCAAGCGGGACGGGCCGTACCCCGCGATCGTCCTGTTCGCCGACCGGCTGGGGCCGCCGCACCCCGCCGAGGTCCTGCGACGGCTGCCGAAGCCGTCGATCGACCTGGACGACGAGGCCGGCGTGCACTGGCTGGAACAGACGCTGTATCGCTACGACGTCTGCGTGGGCGCGCCGCCCGAGGCCGTCGCCGGGCCCTGACCGGTCGAAAACCGGGTGCGGGCCGGTTGTATCTCGGGCACAAGGGGATTTCACAGCCGCGCAGGGGTTCTTTATTCGCTATACCTGTAAGTTCCCTTCACCTTTCAGTGCGCGATTCTGTACGCCTGTGTCTGCGTCACGCATTCGAAAGTGCTTTCCCCGGGGCGGTGCGGGCCGTTTAGCTGAGGCTTGGCTTCCGGTGCGGTGTTCCGGATTCCTTTTTTGTGCGGGGGTGTTTGGATCGGGGAGCGGGAACGGGGCGGTTACAGCGCCGCGTCCCGCGCCGCGACCACCGCGTCGACCAGGTCGAGGCCGTTCGCTCGGTGTGCCGCGATCGCGTCGTACCAGCCACGCAGCGCACCGCGTACGTCGGACACGAATTGCTGGGCCGCCGGGGCCAGCGAGCCCGCGCGGTGGACCACGCCGAACGGTGACTCGATCAGCGGGTACGTCTCGACGACGTGCGCGCCCGCGTCGAGGGCGGCGGCGCACATGCGCAGGGGCAGGAACGCCTGGAAGCCGGAGCGCAGGACGAAGGTCAGCTGGGCGCCGCGGCTGGGGACGGTGGCACCGGTCGTGGCCGCCACCCCGTGCGCGGCCAGGGCCGTGTGGACCGCGTCCTCCTCGTTGCGGGTGACCTGGCGGCGGGCGAGCGGTAGGTCGCCGAGGGCGGTGAGGGGCAGGCGGGAGGTCGGCGCGGGATGGCCCGGTGGGCGGACCAGCAGGAGTCGCTGGACGCCGAGTTCGATGAAGCCGAGGTCGGTGCGGAGGTCCTTGAGAGCGAGGGTGAAGCCGAGTTCGGCGCGGCCGTCGGCGACCGCCGCGACCAGTTCCTGGCGCGAGCCGACCTCGCTGATGTCGAGGCTGACCGCCGGGTAGCGGCGGGTGAAGCCGCCTGCCCAGGAGGCGACCGCTTCCGCCGACATGTCGGGCGTGCACATCACGGTGAGGACGCCGCCGCCGCTCTCGCGGGCCGCGCGCATCGCATCGTGCACGGCGACCACGTCGTCGAGGACACGCCGGGCCAGCGGGACCAGCTGCCGGCCCGCCGAGGTGGGGGCCAGACGGCGCGCGGTGCGGTGGAACAGCTCGACCTTCAGCTCCCGCTCCAGCGCCCTGACCGAGGCGGAGACGGTGGGCTGCGACAGGTAGAGGCGCTCGGCGGCGCGGCCCAGGCCGCCGTGGTCCACCACCGCCAGGAAGTGTTCCAGCTGCCGCAGTTCCATCGGGTCTCCCTGCCGTTTTCCGTCGCTACGGCCTGTCCCTCGAAAGCCGTGCGCCGGGGGCCGCTCCACGGGTGACACGGTAAGTGTCGGGCAGGGTGCCGTCCCGTCCCACCTGCCGGTTCACGGCCCGGCCGAGGTTGCGCTCGTGCACCGGCGAGGAACCCTCGTAGATCCGCAGCGCCCGTACATCGCGCCACATGCGCGGGACGGGATGGTCGCCGACGATGCCCTCGCCGCCGAGGAGCTGGACGCACCGGTCGGCGATGCGGCCCGCCGTCTCGGAGGCGAACAGCTTGGCGGCGGCGATGCGGTGGCGCGGCACCGTGCCGGTGTCGAAGGCGCGGGCCGCCTCCAGAGTGATGGCGCGGGCCGCCTCCAGATCGGAGTAACAGCGCCCGAGATCGGCCTGGACCGCGCCGAGCTCGGCGAGCGGCTCTCCGAACTGTTCACGGGCACCGAGATGACGGGCGGTCTCCTCCAGCATGCGGGTGGCCTGGCCGACGCAGGTCGCGGCGACGTGCAGGCGGGCGTGGTTGATGCCGCGCAGGGCGGCGGTGAACCCGGTGCCGGTCCGCCCGCCGAGCAGTGCGTCGTCGCCGACCCGCACCCCGGCCAGATCGATCTCCGCGACGGGCGCCTCGGCGTGCCCGTTCATCCGGGACGGCAGCCGTGTCGTCACGCCGTCGGCAGCGCGCGGCACGAGGAACGCGGAGACCGCGGCGGCCCCTTGCGACGGTTCGCCGGTGCGGGCGAACACGATCAACTCGTCCGCCCAGTGGGCGTTGGTGATGTAGCGCTTGTGCCCGTCGATGATCCAGCCGTCGCCGGTGCGGCGGGCGGTGGTGGTCAGCGCGGCTGCGTCGGATCCGGCGCCGGGCTCGGTCAGCGCGAACGCGGTGACGTGCTCGCCCGCGGCCATCCTCGGCAGCCGGGACTCGCGCTGCGCGTCGGTGCCGTGGTCGAGGATCGCCTGTGAGCACAGGCCGATCACGGTGGAGAACCGGGATCGGTACACGCAGGAAGCGCGGGTGAACTCCAGGGTGAGCAGCACCTGTTGGGTCATCGTCCACTCCAGGCCGCCCAGGCGGCGGGGGATGGAGATCGCGAACAGTCCGTCGCGGGCCAGGGCGTCGAGCACGTGGCCGGGTACCTCGCCCGCCTCCACCATCTCCTGCTCGGCGGGGATGAGGACGTCGTCGGTGAGAGCGGCCACCCGCTTCAGGTGAGCGTCGAAGTCGAGGCCGTGGACCTCCGGGGCGATCATGTTGTTGCTGTCTCCTTCCGGTGGGGAACCGGACCTGTGACGGTGCCGGTCGCGGCCAGGGCGGCTATCTGTGCTTGTGTGCGGCCCAGTTCGGCGAGTACGGCGTGGGTGTGCTCGCCCACCTCGGGTGCGGGAGGTGTGGTCGCGGGGCGGTGGCCGTCCAGCGAGAACGGGGTGGTGGGCGCGGTCCCGCCGTCCCCGCATCCGGCGATCAGACCGGAGGCACGTACATCGGGGTCGTCGACGACCTCGTCGAAGCGGCGCACGGCCCCGCACACGATGTTCGCCGCGCGCAGCAGATCGAGCGCCTCGCTGCGGTCGAGGCGGCCGAGCGTCGCGTGCAGCACGGCGAGCAGGTCATGACGGTGGGCGACGCGGGCCGGGTTGGAGGCGAACCGCGGGTCGTCGGCGAGTTCGGGGCGGCCGATGGCCCGGCACAGCGCGGCGAACTTCTGCGGGGTGTAGGCGGAGACGACGACCGCCCCGCCGTCGCGGGTGCGGACCAGGTCGGCGGCGGGAGCGGCGAGAGCCTGACCGTTGCCGCGCCGCCGGGGCGCACTGCCGCTGAGCTCGTACTCGGCCCAGGTCGCCGCCTGCGCGTGCACCACGGCCTCCATGAGCGAGGTCTCGACGACGCCGCCCCGGCCGGTCACCCCACGGCGGACGAGCGCGGCGAGCACCCCGGAAGTGAGCGCTTGGGCGGCGAGTACGTCGGCGACGGTGAAGCCGACCCGCTGCGGATCGCCGTCGGCCGGGCCGGTGAGGTCCATGACGGCGAACTCGGCCTGCGCCGCGATGTCCAGGCCGACCCGGTACGCGGACGGGCCTCGGGTGCCGAACCCGGTGACGAAGCCGTAGACGAGACGGGGATGCCGGCCGAGCAGGGCGTCGGGGCCGAGCCCGAGACGTTCGCTGACACCATGGCGGAAGTTGTGCAGGAGCACGTCGGCGCCGGCGATCAGGTCGCGTACGATCTCCTGCCCCGCGGGGGCCCGCAGATCGACGGCGATGCTCCGCTTGCCGCGGTTGTTGGCGCGGACCATCGCGGCGCCGAAGTGCCCGATGCCCCGCGCCTGGTCACCGGTGGGAGGCTCCACCTTGATGACGTCGGCGCCGAGGTCCGCGAGGTTCTGTCCGGCGCCGGGGGCGGCGATGTACTGCCCGAAATCAACGACGCGCAGCCCCTTCAAGGGCTCGTTCACCATGGTCACAGGACGGCTCCCGCGTCGGCGGCCCGGCGGCGCGCGGTCTCGGCGAGCAGCGCCGTGCGCGAGCGCGCCGGGTCGAGCAGCAGCCCGCCGGCGACCGCGAAGACGCAGATGCTGATGCCGACGACCAGGAACCCGTCCGCGTACCCCTGCGAGACGGTGTCGGCGGCGTCCACGATCACGCCGAGCAGCCAGGGTGCGACGATCCCGGCGACGCTGTAGACAGCGATGATGCAGCCGAAGAATCCGGGCCTGTGCCTGCGCGGCAGGAAGTCGGCGGCGCCCGCGAACGCGACGGAGAACGCCACGCTGTTGATGGAGAACGCGGCGACGACCAGAGCCAGTTGCACCCCGCCCGGCGGCACCTGCGTGAACGCGATCATGGCGAGGCCCGCGAAGCAGAGACATCCCATGGTCAGCAGCCCGCGTGCGGCCCGCGCCGAGCGGCCTGCACGCAGCATCCGTCCCGAGACCAGGCCCGCCGTCAGCAGCACGACGATCGCCAGCCCGTACGGAAGGGTGGCGAGCAGGCCGACGGTCTCGCGGGAGTAGCCCATGCCGTCGTGCAGGAACGACGGCAGCCAGGACACCTTCAGCGAGGAGATCAGATACCCGGCGAAGGAGAGCAGGGCCAGGCCCCAGAAGCTGCCGGTGCGCAGCAGCGCGGTCAGCGGGACGTCGATGTCGCCGTTGGGGTCCGGTTCCTCCTCGGCCCGCTCCTTCGTGGCGGCACCCGCCCGCATGCCGGGCTCGCGCCGGGTCACCCACAGCCAGACCACCGTCCACAGGGTGCCCACGGCGGCCAGCACGGCGAACGCCGCATGCCAGGTCCAGGTGACCAGGATCCAGGTGAGAACGGGCGTGGCGATCAGCGGGCCGACCGAGGATCCGGCGTTCACCACCGCACCGGCGAAGGCGCGCCGCTCGGCCGGGAAGCGGTCGGCGACGACCGACTGGCACAGTGCGTGCGCGGGCCCCTCGAAGAAACCGAGCGCCATCCGGGAGGCGATCACCACGGTCACTGTGGTGGGGACGGTCAGCGGAACCATGCTCGCGACCCAGGCGAGCATCAGTCCGCCCGCGGCCCAGCGCCAGCCGATCCGCCGGAAGAACACCGCGAGGATCACGGCACCGGCCGCGAACAGCCAGAAGAACGCGCTCGACATGAGGCCGTACTGGCTCGCGGTGAGCCCGAGGTCCTTCTCCAGGTCGGGCGCGGCGAGCCCGATGGCCGCCTTGTCGGCGAAGTTCAGGGTGAAGAAGGCCAGGAGCAGACCGATGATCCACCGGTCGGCCGGGGTGACACCTCGGCCGGGTCCCGGTTCCTTCCGGTCTGCGGCCATCGCCTGCGGCGCTGCATGCGCGGTCACGTCCACCTCCATGATCCGGCGTCACCGGTGCGGATGACGCACTCGCCAGGGAATCGGAGGCGCTGGGCGCGATCAAGCGCGGTCTTCCTGAGGGACCCTTCGGTGATTCCGAAGGGAACTGCTCAGGGGTGTCGATCGGTGGGGGAGCATCTAGGCTGACGGGTGTTATGTCACCTTCTGATGCATTTGAGGCAGAGCCTTCCCGGCAGTCCCGCGGCTCCGCCCTGGTGGGCTCGCTGCTCCTCCTGGTCGACCGTGACGCCGAGCGCGCGGCCCGGCAGGTCGAGCTGTTGCGGGCTCACGACGCGGAGTCCATCGAGGTGCAGGCCGACCTCGGCGAGTACGAGAGCGCTCGCCGGAGCGGAGAGCGCGACTTCAACGTGTGGGACGCCGTGGTGTGGCACTGCGATGCCCGGACCGACGCGGAGGAACTGACCCGCACGCTCGTCGCGTGGTACGAGCGATTCCCGGCCGTCCCGGTCGTCGTCGTGGCGAACGAACCGGACATGACGGTCGCGATGGCGGCCCTGCGCGGACGAGCCGCCGATCTGGTCGCCCGGTCGGCGGGTGACGACGGCCTGCTCGCTGTACTGGAACGGGTACTGCGGCAACGCCCTGATCCGATCGACGCCATCAGTCCCAGCAACAAGCGGGCCCTGGTGGTCGGGGCGCACCCGGACGACGCGGAGATCGGGGTCGGCGGCACCATCCACCGGCTCGTCAGGCGCGGATGGGACGCCACGGTGCTGACCATGTCCCACGGCAGCGGAGGCGGTGACCCCGCAGAGCGCACCGCGGAGGCGCAACGGGCCGCGCACGTACTGGGCGCCGTGCTCGTGATGGAGGACTTCCCGGACGGTGCCATCGACGATTCCTCGGCCACGGTGCGGGCCATCGAGCGGGTCGTGCGCCGCGTCCAGCCGGAGATCGTCCTCGTCCATTCCGACAAGGACACGCACCAGGACCACCGGGCCGTGCACCGCGCCACGCTCGTCGCCGCCCGCTCGGTGCCGCGCGTCGGCTGCTACCAGTCACCGTCCGCCATGGTCACCTTCCAGCCCAACCGTTTCGTGGACCTGCGCGAGCGGGACCTGGAGGCCAAACTCGCCGCGATCCGCGCCCATGGCTCGCAGGCACGGACCCGCGCGTACCTCGACGAAGACCTGGTCAGAGCCACCGCCCGCTACTGGGGGCGCTACGCCAACGCGCACTTCACCGAGCCACTGGAAATGATCCGTGCCTCCACGCCGACCCGGTTCCGGCCCGACGGACACTGACGTGACGGCCGGCCCGCGTTCCTCGACGAAGTCAACCCCCGCCCACCCGGGGGCATGTTGCCGGTGATCGCCTCGGGTGCGCACATGCCCCGTATGGCGGGTTCCTGCATGCGGGGTCACCGGCCCGACCGCAGGCTCGAACCATGCGTATCCGGACACCTCTCGCCTGTTGTTTCGCGGCCGCACTGCTGCTGACCGTCACCGCCTGCGGGGGCGACGACAGCAAGCCCGATCCGAAGCGCGACGACCAGTGGGCGCTCGACGCGATCAAGCTGCCGGACGCCTGGAAGACGTCGAAGGGCGACGACACGGTCATCGCCGTCGTCGACACCGGCGCCGACCTCGACCACCCCGACCTCAAGGGCCGCTTCGTGGACGGCCACGATTTCGTCGACAACGACGACGAGCCCAAGGACATGAACGGCCACGGCACGCACGTGTCCGGCATCGCCGCGGCCCACACCGACAACGGGGTGGGCATCGCGGGCGGCGCGCCCAGCGCGAAGATCATGCCGGTCCGGGTGCTCGGCGCCGACGGCTCGGGCTCCAACGCGAACATCACCAGGGGCATCGTGTGGGCGGCCGACCACGGCGCCGACGTCATTAACCTCTCTCTCGGCGAGGGCCCGCTGATGTCCAACCTGCTCCAGGGCGGCATCCTCAACCAGGCCATCCAGCACGCCCACGACAAGGGCGCGGTCGTCGTCGCCGCCGCGGGCAACGACGGCGAGAACACCCAGCCGTACAAGGTCGACACCCCGGTGCTCGTCGTGGGCGCCAGTGACCAGAACGGCAAGGCGGCCTCGTTCTCCAACTTCGGCGCGGAGAAGGCCGTTTCGGCGCCCGGCGTCGACATCCTCTCCACGCTGCCCACGTACCGCACGAAGGAGTCCCTGAAGAACACCTCCGGGTACGGGGAACTGTCCGGTACGTCGATGGCCTCGCCCTACGTCTCCGCAGTCGCCGCGCTGCTGCACCAGCAGGGCCTGAAGCCGGACGACATCATCGCCACCATCCGCGACACGGCCGCCAACCCGGACAAGGCCGCCAAGCTGGGCCTGGGCATCGTCGACGCCGCGGCCGCGGTCAAGAAGAAGGACTCGTAGGACTTCGAGAATCAGGCGGACCGGCCCGGTGATTCCGGTAGCGCTCCGCAAAGGGCCATGACGGTCTCCATGACGGTCTACTAAAGTGACGTGCAGGCCGTGACTGGCGCTGAGGTGGAGCACCACCGGGGAGCGGTCCGACGAGATGTCGATGCCGTGCGCCTGGGCGAGTGGTCAGCAACGCCCGGAGAGCCACGATGTCCCGTACAGCACAGCTCATGGACGGCACCCGCCTCGCCGCACGTCTCGTCGAAGAGACCGCCGCCAAGGCGGCGGAGATCGCACACCGCACCGGAACCAGCCCCTGCCTGGCGACCGTGCTGGTCGGCGAGGACCCCGCATCCGCCACCTACGTCCGCATGAAACGAGCCCGGTGTGCGAAGGCCGGCATCCAGTCACGCCACATCGCTCTGCCCGCCACCACCACGACCACCGAGCTCGTCGACACACTCGCCGGCCTGTCCGACGATCCGGACGTGCACGGCATCCTGCTCCAGCATCCGTGCGGCCCGCACATCGACGAGCGAGCGGCATTCGAGGCCATCGCCCCGGAGAAGGACGTCGACGGGGTCACGATGCGTTCCTTCGCCGCGATGAGCTTCGCGCTTCCGGGGTTTGCCTCCTGCACACCGGGCGGGATCATGCGCCTGCTGGAGGAGTACGACGTCGACCTCGCCGGTAAGCACGCCGTCGTAGTGGGGCGCAGCGCGATCCTCGGCAAGCCGGTAGGCATGATGCTGCTCGCCAAGGACGCGACACTGACCTACTGCCACTCCCGGACGGCGGGCCTGTCGGAGATCGTCCGGGAAGCGGATGTGCTGGTCGCGGCTGTGGGACAGCCCCGGCTGATCCGTGGCGAGGACATCAAACCCGGTGCGGTGGTGATCGACGCGGGTTACAACCCCGGCAACATCGGTGACGTCGACTTCGAATCCGCCCTCACCCGCGCCCGCCTGATCACTCCGGTGCCCGGCGGTGTCGGGCCGATGACGATCGCTGTGCTGCTGGCGCAGACCGTCTCAGCTGCCGCGAACCAGCTCGCACTCCACCAGTCCTGAGCGCTGGAACAGGCTGCTCGGCATCACCTAGCCGTGGAGGGTGGCGAGCCAGTCGGTCAGCAGGCGGTTGACCTCGTCGGGGCGCTCCTGCTGGATCCAGTGGCCGCAGCCGTCCAAGAGGTGGGAGGCCGACAGGCCGGGGAGGGTCGTGGGGTAGGCGTCGATGGCGTCGGCCATCCAGGTAGTGGACGCGTCCCGGGCGCCGCCGATGAACAGGGACGGCTGCTCGATCGGGGCTCCGCGGTGCGGGGTCAGGTCTGCCCAGTCCCGGTCCATGTTGCGGTAGCGGTTGAGTGCGCCGGTGATCCCTGTGCGCTCGAACTCCCCGGCGTACACGTCGAGTTCGTCCTCGTTCAGCCAGGTCGGGAGGACCCCCGTGGGGAAGCGGTCGCGCAGCCGGCCGCCGTGGGCGACGAAGTGCGGGTCGGGCTCGCCCTGGGCGGGCATGGTGTCGGCGGACAGCGCCGCGTAGAAGCCGGCGAGCCAGCCCCGGACGTCGGGCTCGATCTCCGCCTCGGCGCGGCCCGGCTCCTGGAAGTAGGAGACGTAGAACTCCTGCTCGGGGCCGCCGATCCGGCCGAAGACATCGGTGGGGCGGGGGCCGCCGGGCGGCGTGTAGGGGACGCTCAACAGGCCGACCGCGCGGAACACCTCCGGGTGGAGCAGGGCCGAGGTCGCGGCGATGTTCGAGCCCCAGTCGTGGCCGACGACCACCGCGTGCTCCTCGCCGAGGGCGCGTACGACGGCGACGTTGTCCGCCACCAGGTCGAGCATCCGGTAGGCGTCCGTCGCCTCCGGCTTGGAAGAGCGACCGTAGCCGCGCACATCGACGGCCACCGCCCGGTAGCCGGCCGCGGCGAGGGCCGGGAGCTGGCGGCGCCAGGAGTACCAGGACTCGGGGAAACCGTGCACGAGCAGGACCAGCGGACCGCTGCCCTGCTCGACCAGGTGCAGGCGCCCGGCCGGGGCGTCGACGGTGCGGTGGCGGGGTTCGGCGGACGGCTCGGGCTGCATGGGGTTCTCCTCGGTTCGCTGGCGACGCGACTACCTGTCGATCATGCAGCGCGGCATCCGTCCGACGCGATCAGCGTTGACATTCTGGCAAACTCGCAGGACAGGGCGGTAAAGCGGCACGGCAAGAAGGGGCGGCAGGGTGGCAGTCGACGACGTGGACGGCGCACTGGCCGCGATGGGGTCCCGGCTGCGGGCCGCGCGCGAGCACCGCGGCGCGACGCTCACCGGTGTCAGCCGCGCGACCGGCATCTCGATCAGCACGCTGTCCCGGATCGAGACCGGCCGGCGCAAGCCCACCCTGGAGGTGCTGCTGCGACTGGCGAAGGAGTACGGCGTTTCCCTGGACGAGCTGGCCGGCACCGCACCCGCCTCCACGCCCGAGCCGCGCGCTGCGGTGCCGCTGAGCTTCGGCGACGACAAGGTGGTGCTGCCACTGACCAGATACGTCGGCGGCCTGCACGCCCACAAGCACGTACTGCCCGCCCTTGAGGACCCGCCCGCGCGGCCCCGGCAGGTCTCCCACGACGGCCACGAGTGGCTGTGCGTCCTGTACGGGCGGCTGTGGCTCGCGCTCGGCGACCAGGACCTCGTCCTGACGTCCGGGGACTTCGCCGAGTTCGACACCCGGACCCCGCACGGGGTGGCGAACGCCGGCCCCGGCGGTCCGGTCGAGTACCTGATCATGTTCGGACCGCAGGGCGAGCGCCTGCGACCACGCACCCCTCCAGCCGCCGGTCGCGGGAACCGCCGACCGAATCGCGCCCCGGCCGGCCGAGAAGAACAGCCGTAGACACTCCCTAGGAGTTGCTCCACCCGGCCGTGCTGGAATACGAGTCGAGCAGGTCCACCACGAAGACGAGGGTCGAGCCCGCCGGGATCAACGGTGACGGTGACTGATTGCCGTAGCCGAGACGTGGGGGAACGATGATCTCGCGTCGGCCGCCGACCTTCATCCCCTTCACCCCACGGTCCCAGCCCTTGATGACCCTGCCACCGCCCAGGGCGAATTTGAACGGCTCGCCGCGGTCCCAGGAGGCGTCGAACTGCTTCCCGGACTCGAAGGCGACCCCGACGTAGTGGACCCTGACGACCATGCCCGGCTTGACCTCGGCCCCGTCCCCGACGACCAGGTCCCGGATGGTCAACTCGGTAGGAGCGGCACCCTCCGGAACGTCCACCTCGGGCTTCGTCAGTTCACTCATCGCACCCTCATCGCTCTCCGCCGAATGCCCTCCGCACGGGCCGGCCGGACACATGGACACCCCATGCGGCAGATGGACACGCTACCGGTGCTCATGCACGGCAGTCCGTGGCGGACTCGGATCTTGACGCGTGTGACCAGTGACGAGAGTCCATGCGTCGATGTCCTGATAGCGCCGCGGGCCCGGACGGCCTGTTTCCGTGCTGCCGACCAGGTGGAGGCGGTCGGCCCGCCAGGGAAGTCCGGTGAAGCCGTCGAGGCAGGCGGCCGCCGCTGTGACGGACGTGCTGTCGTAGCGACGGGCGCGGGCCAGTGTGAGGTGCGGACGCAGCGGACGTCCGGCGAAGGCGATGCCGCAGTCCTTGATCCGCGCTCGCACTGCTTCGGCCAGCTCGTGCAGTTGGTCGAGGTCGCCCTTGAGGCCGCTCCACAGCACTCGCTCGTCGAAGTGTCCGCCACCGAGCAGTGCCAGTTCGAGAGAGGGCCGGGCGGCAGCCAGGTCGGCGAGGGGTGAACGGAGCCGGTGGACGGCCTGCACCGGCAGCTCGCCCAGGAAGGCCAGGGTGATGTGCCAGTCCTCGATGCGGTTCCAGCGCAGATCGGGATGGGCGGCGTAGGCCGGGCCCAGCGCGTGCGCCAGCTCGTTCTTCGCGTCGTCGGGCGGCGCGAGGGCGATGAAGGCGCGCTGGGCGGCGGTCCGGGGCGGTTCGGTCACGGATGTCTTCTTACCTCATGCGTCCGCGGGGCCGAAGCCCGACGGAGTCGGGCGGTGAGGAGGCTGTCGGCCGGGCGGCGGTCCCGCCCGTCCTGTCGCGGATGCTTCACCGGGCGCTGACAGCGCGGCCTGCCCGTTTGTACGTGCGCATCAGAAGCGCCGTCTGGACCTCGCGCACACCGTCGAGTCCGGAGAACGTCCGGGCGTGGAACGCGTCCATGTCCGCTGTCGTGGCGTGGCTGCTGTAGCCGAGGACGTTGTCGCTTCCCGTGGTGACGACGAGATGCCGGATCGAGGGCTCGCCGGCGAGACGGCGCATCGCGGTGTCGAGATGGGCGTGTTCGACGCGGAGCCGGAAGCGCGCCTCCACCGGATGACCGAGAACGCTCGGCTCCGCGAACAGACGCAGCTGGAACACATGCGACCCCATGAGCCGGTTGAGCCGGCGCCGCACGGTGGACTCGCCGAGGTTCAGCCGCAGCGCCAGGCTCGTCATCGGCATACGGGCGTCCTCGGCCAGCAGGTTCACCAGCTCCCGGTCGATGTCGTCGACGGGGAGCGGGGGCGGCGGCCGCAGCCCGTCCATCGCCAGCCGGCGCATGTGCGTCGGCTCCGCCGCGTACGGCGTCCAGTCGACCGCGGTGAGCAGCAGCCGCAGCACCAGCGCGGAGTGGATGTCGAGCACGCCCGGCATGCCGCCGATCGTCCGGTCGATGAGATCGATCAACTCGGTCTCGTCGGCGACCTCCATCTCCGCGAGGACCACCAGGTCGCCCGTGGCCACCTCGACCGAGCGGGCGTCCGGTCGGACGGCGATCGCACGGGCCACCTCCTCAAGGCGTCCGGGAGCGCACCGCACGGCCAGTTCGACGACCAGCCCCTCGCCGAGGTGCTCGCCGACCAGCGCGGCGATGAACCGCACCCGCCCCGTCCTGAGCATCCGTTCGAGGCGCCGGGCCACCGTCCGCTCGTGCAGGCCCACCTGCTCACCGGCGTCGGCGAACGAGGCGCGGGGCCGCTGGGCGAGGTACTGCAGGATCGCCAGGTCCGGACCGTCGAAAGACGACTGTTCGGAGGGATCGCTTTCCGCCATCTCTGTCTCTCTCCTGCCCGAAAGCGCCGGGAACAGCGCCTGCATGCCTGGTTCAGGCTTTCTCCGGGACGGATCTTGCCTGGATCCGAGGGTGACCCGCAGATTACCGGACAGCATCCATCAGCCGACCTTCGGCCGTCAGCAGAGGTACCGCCCATGCCTGAGGCAGTCACCAGACCCTCGCCCAGCACCACCCCGCCGAACCGCCCCGTGCCCGTGCCCGCCGTGGCGCTCGTCGTCTCGATCGTGCTCGTCGAACTGTCCAGCGGCATCACCCAGGGCTTCCTGGCGCCGGTGCTGCGCAGCCTGACCGACGTCCTGCACGTCACCGCCGCGGATCTGAACTGGATCAGCATCGCCAACCTGATGGCCAGCGTCGCCTTCACGCCGTTGCTCTCCCGGCTCGGCGACCTCCACGGACACCGCCGCGTCCTGCGGTGGAACATCGCCGTCGTCCTCGCGGGATCCGTCGTCGTCGGCCTCGCCGGTTCGTTCCAGACCCTGCTCGTCGGCCAGGTACTCCAGGGAGCCTTCGCGGGCTTCTTCCCCCTGCTGGTCGGCATCCTGCGCAACCGCGGCGACGCCGCGCAGAGCAGGAACGCCATCGGCACCATGGTGGCCGCGCTCGTGGGCGGCATCTGCGTCGGCGGCGTCGCCAGCGGCCTGGTCGCCCACTACGTCGACACTCCGACGGCGGCGCTGTGGGTGCCGACGGCGGCCGTCGGAGTCGCGTTCCTGGTCACCTGGCCGCTGCTGCCCGAGACGACGGAGCGTCCGGGCGGGCGTCTCGACGTGAGCGGCGGCGTGCTGCTGTGCGTCGGCCTCGTCGCGATCATGCTCGGTCTCGGGCAGGGCGGAATGCCGGGCTGGGCGTGGACCTCACCGCGGACCCTCGCCTGCCTGGTCGGCGGCGCCCTCGTGACCGCCGTGTGGGCCCTGGTGGAGCTGCGCTCCCCGGACCTGATGATCGACGTACGACTGTTCCGCCGCCGCAACGTGTCCGTCGTCGCCGTGGTCACCACGACCTTCTCGTTCTGCATGATCGGCCTCCAGGTGGCCGGAGCCGTCTTCATGGGCACCCCTAAGGACGGCGTCGGCTACGGACTCGGCCTGTCGCCGCTGCAGATCGCCTTCGCGATGATCCCGTCGATGGCCGCGACCGGCCTCGCCGCGCTTCTCGCCCCCAAGCTGGCCGGGCGGATCGGCGACCGCGCCACGCTCGTCACCGGATCACTCCTGATGGCGGCGGGCTACCTGCTCACACTCGCCCTGCACGACGCCGTCGCCCCCTACCTGATCTGCCAGGCCGTGGCGGGTCTCGGGGCCGGTGTGCTCCAGCAGTCCACCCGCACACTCGCCGTCGAGTCGGTCCCGCGGGAACAGACCGCCGTCGGCTCCGGCATCAACGAACTGCTCATCAACGTCGGCGGCTCGCTGGGCGCCGCGTGCGTGCTCGCCGTCACCGCCGCCAGCACCCCGGCCGGCTCCGTCCTGCCGCGGTACGCCGCCTACACGACCTGCTGGAGCGTGTGCGCGGCGACGGCCCTCGCGGGGGCGGCGGTCGCCCTCCTCTACCGCTCCACCGCCCGCCCCGCCTGACACCCGGCGCAGCCGTCGCCCGACCTCTCGCGAAGAAGGAACAGCAATGAGCCAGAACGATCCCCGGGAACACGCCCGCGCCGTTGTCACCCGACGCCAGGACGAGGTGCTCGCCCTCAGCCACAGCCTCCACGCCGAACCCGAACTCGCCTATGAGGAACACAAGTCGGCCCGGAAGATCGCCGATCTGGTGGAGCGGTCAGGCTTCGCCGTCCGGCGGGGCGCCTACGGCCTCGACACGGCCTTCGAAGCCGTGGCGGGCAGCGGTGATCTGGTCATCGCCGTCACCGCCGAGTACGACGCGCTCCCCGGCATCGGCCACGCCTGCGGGCACAACGTCAACGGCTCCGCGGCGGTGACCGCCGCACTGGCCCTGGCGCCGCTCGCCGACGACCTCGGCCTCACCGTCAAACTCCTCGGCACCCCGGCGGAGGAGTACGGCGGCGGCAAGGTCGACCTCCTCGACCGGGGAGCCTTCGACGACGTGGCCGCCGCCATGATGGTCCACGCCGCACCGGCGGACGGCGTCGGCATGACGTCCCTCGCGATCGGCAGCTGGAAGGTGAGCTACACGGGCCGCGCCGCACACGCCGCCGCCATGCCGCACCGCGGGATCAACGCGGCGGACGCCATGCTCGTCGCCCAGGTGGCGATCAGCGCCTACCGCCAGCAGATGATCCCCGACGGCGTCGTGCACGGCGTCGTCACCGGGGGCGGCGAGGCGCCGAACGTCATCCCCGCGCGCGTGAGCGCGGACTACGACTGCCGTGCCGCCACGGCCGAGGACCTGGCGGAACTGCAATCCAGGATCCGGGCCTGTTTCGAGGCGGGCGCGCTCGCCACCGGCGCCGAACTCGCCCTGGAGGCCGTCGGCAACGACTACGCCGACCTGCGCCAGGACCTCGCCATCACCGGCCTCTACCGCAAGGCGGTCACCGACCTCGGACGCCGCATCCCCGACAGCCCGGACACCATGCGCGGCGGATCGACCGACATGGGGAACGTCTCCCACCTGGTCCCCACCATCCACCCGTCCATCGGCTACGACTGCGGTGACACGATCATGCACAACCCCGAGTTCACCCGGTACGGCACCAGTGCCGGCGCCGACCGTGCCGTGCTCGACGGCGGCCTGGCCATGGCTTGGACGGCCATCGCCCTAGCCACGGCCGAAGACCACCGCGCCGCTCTGCTGACCCGGCTCGCCGACCGCCGGAACACCCCGCGCGCGACGCCCGCCGCATAGCCGCGCCCGGCATCACGCCCCCCGGCCGGATCAGTCCCGGCCCGGTGCAGCTGCGTAGTCGGTCAGGCGCTTCTGCAGCACGGAGTAGGCGGCGGCGTCGGGCAGGGGCCGGCCGTCGCGGACGTTGACGGCGGCGAGGGTGGCTGCCTGGACGGCCGCGCGGTACGGCAGGGACCCGGTGGAGACGCGGCGCACTCCGATGCGGGAGAGCTCGGGCAGCGTCACACCGGGTACGACCAGGACGTTCAGGGGGAGCGGGACGGCTTCGGCGAGGGCGGCCAGGTCGGCCGGGTCCGTCGCGCCGGGTACGAAGACGCCGTCGGCGCCCGCCCGGACGTACCGCTGGGCGCGCTCCAGGGTCGACTTGAGGTTTGCGTCCTGGCCGAGCCAGTAGGTGTCGACGCGGGCGTTGACGAACACGTCGGGACTGCGGCGCTTGACGGCGGTGATCTTCGCGGCGTGTGCGGTGGGGTCGACCAGCCGCTCCTCGGTGCTGTCCTCGATGTTGATCCCGTCGGCTCCCAGGCCGGCGACGTACTGCGCGACCTGCTCGGCGTCGTCGGCGTAGCCGTCCTCGACGTCGGCACTGACGTACACGGGCACCCCCGCCAGGGCACGTACGAGCGTCACGGTCGCCTCGCGGCTGGCGCGGCCACCGTCCGGGTGCCCGGAGGAGGCGGCGACCCCGAAGCTGGTGGTGCCCACGGCGGGGAAGCCGGCGTCGGCGAAGGCGAGGGCGGAGGGCACGTCCCAGGCGTTGGGCAGCAGGAACGGCATCTCACCCGGACGGTGCAGGTCGGCGAAGCTCACGGTCGGGCCCTTCTGTGCGGGGGTCTCGCGGTGCGCGGCGAGGCCTCTCGTGGGAGGTTCAGAGCGAGAGTAGGACGACGGGGGCGGCGGAATAGGACCGCCGCCCGGAGCCTTGTGCGGGAAGCTGGACCGAACCGCCCGACGACGTGACCGCAGTGGCATCCACCTCCGAAGGAGCAGTTCCATGGCCCTCACCCGCGAAGAGCGTGAGCAATTCCTCGCCGAGCCCCACATCGCGGCCCTGGCCGTCGACGCAGGCGACGGGAGGGCGCCGTTGACCGTGCCGATCTGGTACCAGTACGCGCCAGGCGGCGACCTCTGGATCCACACCGGCAAGGGCTCACGCAAGCATGAACTCATCGCGAAGGCGGGCCGGTTGACGCTCATGGTCGAGCGCGTCGAGCCGACCGTCCGTTACGTGTCCGTCGAGGGCCCGGTGATCTCCACGGTCCCCGCCGGCCGCGGACATCTGACCGAGATGGCCTCGCGCTATCTGCCGGCAGAAAAGGTCGAAGGCTACGTCGAGTTCGCCGAGGCGAACCACGGTGAAGCGGTCATCATCACGGTCCGCCCGGAGCACTGGCTCTCCTCCGACCTCGGCAACGTCTGACCGGCCACGGCCGTCGGCCGCCTCGCGCGGGAGTTCAGGACTCGTCGCGGCGGCCACGGCGAACGACCAGGTAGCCGAACCCGGCGCCGGCCAGGGCGAGACCACCGCCCGCCGCCACCATGAGCGGGGTCTCGGAGCCGCGCGAGGAGACGCCTTCGGCAGCGGCCGGTACGCCGCCCTGCGGCTGCCGTGCCTCGCGCTGGCCCTCCACGGTGGCCGACGTGCCCTTGTCGTACGTGGTGCGGGCTTCGGAGCCGTGCTGCAAGCCGTGCTGCACGGTCCGCTGCTCGTGGACGGGCTGGTGGTGCTTCGGGTGGGCCTTCCGCTGGACCTTCTGGTGGGCCTGGTGGTGGTTGTTCGGGTGCGTCTTCTGGTGGGCCGGGTCGGCCTTGTCCTGCTCGCTGTGCCATCCGTCGGGGTGGACGACGCCCACGAAGCCGTTGGCCTGGTTGAGGACGTAGCGGTAGCCGTGCACGGTGCTGCTCCCACTGCCGGAGCTCAGGCTCGCGACTCGCTGCCCCTTGACGGTGATCCAGGCCATGTACGACCCGTCGGGCAGGGCGTACACGTGCGCCTGGGCGCCGTTGCTCAGGGTGTAGTTCTGCTCCTTGCCCTGGTCCGACGCGGACTGGGCGGGGGTGGGGGAGGCCGGGGAGGTGGTCTGCTGACCGGGTTGCGGCGCGGCGGAGTCCGCGAACGCGGCGGCGGCCGGGACGGTGAGGCCGATGACGAGGCCGGAGACGGCCGCGGTCTGCAGTACACGACGAGGAATCGACATTTCGACTACTTCCTTGCTCCGCTGAGACTGAGATGTCGCCGTTGCGACTCTTGTGAACCTACGGAGCAGCTGTGTGCACTTACCGTCGAATATGTAACAAAAGCCTCACAGCGCCACGAACCGGCACAGATGGCGACTTTGGTCCCGGGTACCAGAGGACCACCGCCCCGAGTCGCACGTCCCTCCCGGACGATCCATGCGCTCAACTCGGTCAGAAGAAGTCGACCTGGACCGCGCCGACTCGGGAACGAGGCGCCTGCGGGGTGAATGAGGTGCTTGCGCGCGGGAAGGAGGTGCTTGCGCGGTAGATCGCCGGGCGCGGTCGTGCCAGCCACGACGTCGAATGGGCGCATGCCCGAAGGAGAATCTGCCTATGACACAGGGCGAGCCGGCCACGAAGAATCCGGACAAAGGCTATGTAGCGCTTCTTGGCTGGAGTCTCAATGCGGTGGAAGCCCTAGACCGATTCGACCGGCGATACGTCGTCGTGGCCCCGGAATGGGCCGAGAAGTACTGCGTAGAACACGAAATCCCCTACGTACTGTGGGATTTCGAACGACTCAACGACCGCTCCATGGAGATCGCCGAAACCCTGCAGAGCATGGGTGTCGACGTCGCGATCCCGTTGTACGAGGAGACGGTCGAATGGGCAGGGGCGATCAACTCGGTCCTGCTGGACAATCCGCGTCTGTACGGTCAGGCCATGCTGCTGCGGGACAAGGCGCTGATGAAGCGCCGTGCGCAGCTCGGCGGCATCCGGGTCGGCATCTTCGAGGAAGCCCACGACCGGGAGGACGTGACCCGCTTCCTCAAGCGCGTCAATCAGACGCTGCTCAAGCTGGACGGCGACCCGAACGACCCGATCCACGTCAAGGCGTTCGACAAGGCGGGATGCCTCGGGCACCGCGTCATCCGCACCCCGGACGAGGTCGACACGATTCCGGACGAGGAGTTCCCGGTCCTCATGGAATCCCACCTCGACGGCTGGGAGTTCGCGGTCGAGGCGTGGGTGCACAACGGGAAGATCAAGTTCCTCAACATCTCCGAGTACGTCACGCTGGGATATTCGGTGTTCGTGCCGGCGACTCCGGAACTGGAGCGCTACCGCCCGCAGATCACGGCGCAGATCGAGAAGCTCATCAAGACGTTCGACATCGAATTCGGCTTCGTGCACCCGGAGTATTTCGTCACCAGTGACGGCGAGATGTACTTCGGTGAAGTCGCCTACCGGCCGCCGGGCTTCAAGGTGTTCGAACTGCTGGAGAGGGCGTACGGGTTCAATGCCTATCAGGGGCTGGTTCTGGCCTTCGACCCGAAGACGACCGAGGAGGAGATCGACGCCTTCTTCCCGCGCGAGGTCGTCGACGCGGCCGGGGTGGCGGGCTGCTTCGGTGTCTACCCGCGGCGCCGCGTCGTCAGCCAACTGGAGATCCCGGAGGAGACCGAGGACGACGAGTACTACGAGTCGCACGACCTCTCGACACCGCTCGAGGAGACTGTCACCAAGAGGACCGCGTTCGGAACCCACTGGGGCCTGCTGTACTTCTTCGGTGACGACCCCTACCGGATGCGCGACCTGTTGAAGAAGCAGGAAGAGCTCGACTTCTACGTCTGACGATCCGTGGACGCAGGAGACCAACGCGAGGAAATCCCTTTGAAACCGACCGTCGACGTCAACGGTGAGGCCACGACGCTGGACAAGCGCGTGACCTCACTCGACGACGCCATCCAGGCCATGGCCGAGACCCGCGAGTTCGGCAAGCACACGAAGCTGAGGCGGGTCCTGGAAGCACTGCGGCGGGTTCTCGCGCAGCCGGGCGGTCTCGCGGCGGTCCAGGACAGGGCGCAGGCCCTCGAGGAAGCCGGGCTGTTCCAGGGGACTGACTGGGCGTCACCGGAGATCCTCGTCCCGTCCCTGGTGAGCGGAAGCCTGCACAGCGGTGTCACGGACACCGTCGTGCTGGAGGCGACCAGCGAGCTGCGGATGCTCGCTGTCGCCCGAGGCGATTTCGCGCACCCGACGTTGCCCGCAGAGGACGCCCGCCAGTTCCTGTCCCAGGTACTGGCGACCAACCTGGAGCTGTTGTTCAGCCAGCCCAGCGAGGCGGAGCGCGTTCAGCAGGGCCGGACCGCACAGCTGATCCGGGACCTGTTCCGCCGCGTCGCCGACGAGATCGGCTACGACAGCGTCCTGGACGACCTGGTCGACGAGATCTGGCGGATCCTGCGCCAGCGTCCGATCCAGGTCGAGGCGGTGCAGGCGCTGATCACCCGGATCTCGATCTACCGCAACGACCCGGACGTCGCTCTCGGAGTGTCGTCCGGGCAGGGCATCGACCGGCTCATCACGAGCCTGTTCGGGACGACCGAGGCGTGCCGGGACGACCCGGGCGTCGACGTCTTCCGTTCCCGGCTGGAAGCGATGGACGCCGGCGGCCTGCAGTACGAGGCGACGGGATTCGCGCGGGCGATGCACGACACCGGCCTCGTGTCGCCGTACCACGCGGAACTGCTCCGGTTCCTCCTGCGGGAGAGCGACTACCTCGTCGGCGAGGCGCTCGGGCTGTCCGACATCGGCCGGAACTGCCTGCTGCGCTACAGCGAACTGGTGCACCGGCTGATCGAGGTGGCCGTCCATCCGCAGACCGCGCAGAGCGTCTACGGGCTTGCGCTGCTGCTCGACCGCGGCATCCTCTACGAGCCTCCGGTGGTGCCCGCGCTGTGGCGCCAGCTGGCGCTGGAACTCTCCCCGGCCGCGCGGGAGCGGCTGACGACGGTTTTCGGCGACGTACCGGGGCCGCAGGCACGGCTGGTGGCGGGGGTGCTCACGATGCTGGGCCAGCCGCTCGGCGTCGGCCAGGGCGACAACCCCACCTGCCAGTCGGCACGCGCGCTGTCGATGTGGTCCTACAACGACCCGGACTACCTGCTGCAGATGGTGGTCTGGGCGGCCCGTGACGACGAGGTCGTCATGCACTTCGAGGGGCAGCCGATCTCGTCGAAGGACAGCGCGGGCGGAGTCGCGAACACGCTGCCGATGGACCTCGATCCCGTGTCGCTGCTCGCGGTACCCCACCTGGACCGGATCTACGCCGAGATGGGGCGGCGCTGCGTCGGGCGGCCGGGGGACCCGCACCGGTGGGTCAACCCCGAGTTCCACGGCTGGTGGACGGCCCGCGAGTTCCACATCAACGTCGATGTCGCGACCGGGAACCTGGTCGACCTCGACACCTTCCTGCGGCAGTTCCACGCCAGCTACCACCCGTCCTACAACGGCGGGCAGCCGCTGATCCACCCGCAGCCGGCCGGCGTCGCCGTCACCGACAGCGCGGCCCGCTACGTCGGCTGGCACGCGATCACGATCCTGCGGGCCGCGCCGGACCCCCAGGACGTCATGCGGGTGTATTTCTTCAATCCGAACAACGACAGCGGCCAGGACTGGGGCGACGGCGTCGTCGTCTCCACAGCGGGCAACGGCGAGCGGTTCGGCGAGGCCTCACTGCCGTTCGACCAGTTCGCCTCGCGGCTCTACATCTTCCATGCCGACCCGCTCGAACACGGCGAACCGGAGCGGGTGCCCGCCGAGGACATCGCCGGGATCGTCGGCTACATAGAGCGCAGCTGGGGCAACGACCGGCTGCCCGGCGGGGCGCTGCAGGCCCTCGAAGGCCGCACGAGCCTGTGAGCCCCGTACTCCGGACGCGGCTCATCCGTCCGTCCTGAGCCGCGCCCGCTCCGCCACAATCGTGAGCCGCCACTGCTCTCGCTCCTGCGACAGCAGTGGCGTCTCTCGGCCTGCCGGCTCGCTGTCGGCGGCCCCGGCTACAGCTGAGGTGTGCGGGAGGCCGGACCGAACCGCCCACGCACCCTGAGCCGAGCGGGGTTCTCCCGTGGGTGGAGACGCAGGTCAGAGCGGTGCAGCGGTGCGAGCCGGGCCGTCCGGCGCCAGGCCGTGAGTGCACTCGGGCGGAGGGTTGCGCGTGGTGGCGATCACGCCGTCGAGCCGGTCGCGCGCAGCGAGGAGATCGGTGATCCGCCCGCTGATCCGCGCGCGCTCGCCCTCCAGCTGTTCCAGCAGACCCGGCGACACCGTGCCGGAGTACACGCAGCGCAGCACCTCTCGCACGGACCTGCTCGGCAACCCGGCGGCGAACAGCTGCTGGATCAGGCGGACCCGGTCGACCGCGGAGTCCGGATACTGGCGCTGCCCGCCGGAGCTTCGCTCGGCCCGCAACAGGTCCTGCTCCTCGTAGTACCGCAGAGCCCGCACGCTCACCCCGGCCTGGCGGGCCACCTCACCGATCCGCACGTGTCCTCCGCTCTCCGGGCCGATGCCTCGACTTGCACCTCACGTCAACGTCAGGTTTTAGCGTAGTCGACGTCAAGGCACACCAAGCCATCCGCACGAACAAGGCAGGTCACCATGCGCGCAGCCCGCTACCACGAGTACGGCGGCACGGACACCCTCGTTGTCGAGCAGGCCCCGGACCCGCTGCCCGGCCCCGGAGAGATCCGCGTCCGTGTCACGGCGGCCGGCGTCAACCCCGTCGACTGGAAGGTGCGCAACGGATCGGTGCGCGAATTCCTCCCGATCGATCTGCCGGCGATCCCGGGACGCGACGCCGTAGGTCTGGTGGACCGGACCGGCGCGGGCGTCACCTCGGTCGATATCGGTGACCGCGTCTTCGGCCTGGGCGGGGTGACGGGCGCGACGGCCGAGCTGGCGGTCCTGTCCGCCTGGGCCCCCGCTCCCGCCAACTGGAGCGACGCGGAGGCTGCCGCGGCCGGCCTGGCGTCCGTGACGGCGCTGGGCGGACTCAAGGCGCTCGGCCGGCTGGAGGGCCGCACCCTTCTGATCGAGGGGGCTGCCGGAGGGGTCGGCGGCGCGGCGGTCGAGATCGCCCGCGCCCTGGGGGCCACCGTGATCGGGACGGCCAGTGAGCGCAACCACGCGTTCCTCACCTCCCTGGGCGCCCTGCCGGTGACCTACGGTGCGGGCCTGGCGGAACGTCTCGCCGGACTGGCCCCGGGCGGAGTCGACCTCGTCCTCGATACCGCCGCCTCCGGCTCCCTGGCCGATCTCGTCGACATCGCCGGCGACCCGGACCGAGTGGTGACCGTCGCCGACCACGTGAACGCACAGCGGCTGGGCGTCCGGGTGGCGAACGCGGTCAACGACTCCACGCTCCTGGCCGAAGCGGGCGCGCTCGGCGAGCAGGGCCGCTACGTGCCGCGCATCGAACGGACCTACCCGCTGGAGGAAATCGCGAAGGCGCACGCTCACTCCGAGCGCGGACACGTGCAGGGGAAGATCGTGGTCACCGTTTGATCCCGCCTCAGCCCTGGCCGGACGCGGCGAGGCGCTGAGATCGCGCTTGTCGCCCAGGACGGTACGCCTCTCTCGAAGAGCTGCAGGACGTGTGACTTGCATCACATTTAAGCGGGTGTGGCTGCTCGTTCGTACGCGAAAAAGGCGGGGGTGCGAGGCGTGCGCAGCATTATTCGATGGGGGTGTGGGGTGTTCGCTCTCCGTTCGCCTTCGAATCGGGTGCCGGGCGTGCCCCGGTGGTGGCTGGGGTGAGGGAAGGCTCGTTGGCGGTTCGGCAGTGCGAGACGGGCTGCCTCTGTGGTGGCCGCTGAGGTGGAGCGAAGGGGGGAGAGCGGTCTCGGTTTTCGGTTCACGTCGCGACGGCATTCATCGCTCGTTGTAAATAGGTGAATTGAAGGGCGGCCCGGAGTGGATTCCCCCGGGATGGGGTTCATGAGGCACGTGGGGGCGAGTCAAAGGGCATTGTCTTGCGGCTGGTTGACGGGAACACTGGCCTTCACGCGGAGTCGCTGCCGCATTCCCGAATTGCCGGGCACCGGTGGCGGCGCGCGGGGAAGGTGAGGTGAAGTCCCATGGGTATGAAGATGACGATGACCACCCGCTGTTCGGTCTCTGTGCACTGGCGGCACGTGCGAGTGGTCATCATCGTCATGATCCTCGTGTTCCTGAGTGTGATGACTCACGGAGCCGGTGACATGACGCTGGTCGACGCGCTGTTGCCGCGCGTCTGAGGGGCGAGCAGGCCCCTCCAACGGGGGCGGTTGCCGGGAGACCGGTGACCGCCCCTTCACTTTGTCAGGCTAGCGCACAAAGTCTGGCCGATGAAGAGGAATTCGCTCGAATTCTCCACGGTGTTCTTGGAACTATCCGGTAGGGGGGCCCGGCGAGCGTCAGGTGTGTACGAATTGAACACGGCGGCGGGAAGAGAATGTGGAAGGGCCCGCTCCAGTCGCCGGTCTGTCCAACTCATCGACCCACGGAGAGAACACGGCGGAATTCGGTGGTGCCGTACTCGTCAGGTGAGGCGATGGCGACTCCCTGCGCCTCCACCCACGCGTGGAAACGGTAGGGGTCGTCCGCCGTGCCGATGCACCACACCACCCGTCGGCCGGTCAGAGCCAGGACCCCGAGCGTGGCCAGGGACAACTCCAGGCAGGCGGCGCGTCCGGGGTACCACCGGGCCGCCCGCCGCACCGCCGCGAGGGAGGCTGAGGCCTGCTCCGGCGTGGCCTCCCGGCGGCACCAGGCGCGTGCGGTCCAGCGCACCGTACGGGAGACGGTTCTCAACGGCAGCCGGATCAGCAGCAGGGCGCCGAGGAGTGCGAACAGGCCGAGTACGGCGGTCACAGCGCAGCGAAGGGAGCGGTCGCCCTCGTGGCGTACCGGTTCGGCGGCCATGGTCATCTCCGCGGTCGCCGGTGCCCGCTGCGCCGTGGGGGGCGGAGCGTCGGCCGCCGGGTACCGGAATGTGGGTGGTCCCGCCGCGGGCGGCGTCCGGCTCGGGGCGGGCGTGGCGAGGAGGCCCAGGCCGATCAGGTTGTCGGCGAGGCGGCGGGCGTCCTCGCGGATGCGGTCGTGCCGCAGGTCCGGGTAGCGGCCGGCCAGCACCAGCACCGCGGAGTCGAAGTCCCCGCTGCGGTCCCATTCCTGCCAGAGGGCGTGGGCCATGGAGTTCATCGCGAAGCAGTGGCCGGACCGGACGTCCAACAGGACGCTGCCTCCGTGCGGGGAGGTGCTCTCGCGGACGTACTCGGACACGCTCAGCCGCGTCATGGCCGCTCCTGTCCGTTGTCGCCGGCGGTCAGCCACAGGTCCGCGCCGAGCAGGCGGTTGAGCGCCGGGAAGGGTGCGGGCAGACCCGCGACCGCGCGTTCGACCGAGGCGATCACCCGGGAGGGTTCGATGATTCCGAGTTCGGCCAGCGGGGACCGGAGGAGCCGTGCCCGGATCTGTGTCGCCGAGCGGCGGGCGCCGCGGTAGTTCTCGGCCGCGTAGTCGCCCTTGGTCCTGCGTCGCAGTACGGGGCCGGGGACCAGGCCGGTCAGCGCGGACGCCAGGAGCGGCTTGGCGGTGAACGGGTCGATCCGGTGCGGCAACGGGAGGCGGGTGCAGGCCCGTACGACCTCGCTGTCCAGGAACGGAGCCTGCGGCCAGATGCCGAACGCGCGGGCTGTGGAGGTGAATTGAGCCTGCACGGCGGCGGAGGTGCGCAGCTCGCACAGGACAGCCCGGGTGCCCGGTGTCGCGGGCGCTGAAAGGGATGCGGGGCCGGCCGATCGGGCGCGCTCCTCGGCCAGTTCGGCCAGGTGCCGACGTGCCCTGGTGGTCAGCCAGGCCGTCTCCGGTCCCGGGGGCGGCCACCAGGCGACCGCGTCCGCCCACTGCGGCGGGTGGTCCAGGGGTTCGTCGAGACGGGAGGCGAGTTCGCTCATCGCCTGGTCCAGGGGAGTGCGTGCAAGGCGCCTGGCACGCAGAATGACGTCGGCCGGCGAGAGGTGACGCATGCGGGCCAGCGCGCGCCCGTCGCTCAGGAGTCGGCGCAGTCCGCCTGCGGCCGCGATGTCACCGAGGTAGGAAGGGGGCGCGGCCAGTAGTGCGTCGCCGCCCTCTCCGGTCAGGTGAATGCCGGGGCCGCCGCGCGCGATGTGGTCCAGGCGCAGTCGTTGTCGGGCGCCGATGACTGCCGCCGGGTCGGGCTGGTCCGCGGAGCCGTGCTCGGGCAGGCCGCTGTAGGGCAGGGAGTCCGCACGGCCACGGGTCACGGCGAGCCGGATCGACGGGGCCTGCTCGGCGTAGGCCAGGGCGTGGGCGAGATCGCCGGCGGGTGCGTCGGGGTGGTGGTAGGCGAAGGTGTCCAAGGGGGGCCCGCCTGCAGCGCGGGCGGCCAAGAAGGCCAGGGAGGTGGAGTCCAGGCCACCGCTGAAGTCCGAGGTGATCCGTGGGGCGCTGTCGGTGCGCAGGGCGACGGCGCGCGTGAGTGCCGACCGTAACTGGGCTGCGCTGTCCTCGAACCGCGTGCCGGGGTCGGCGGAGAGGTCCTCGTACGTCCAATGACTGAAGCCGCCGGAGGGAGCGACTCTCAGGGCCTGGCCGCCACCGAGTCGGCGGATTCCGTCGTACGCCGTGCGCCCTTCCGTGAGTTCGGGCACCGCGGGGCAGACGATGTGCGCGGCGAGCGCGGGCGTGTCGGGCCGGCCCGTTGCTCCGGACAGGGCGGCCGCGGTCCTCGCCCGGGTGGACAGGACCGTGTTCTGGCCGTGGCGCCCGTAGTAGAGGGGAAACTGCCCCGCCGGGTCGGCGTACGCGGTGAGGTGGCCGTCGTCCTGGAGCATGATGAGCAGGTAGGCGCCGGGCCATCGGGTCAGGCGTTCCCAGCGGCCGTCCTGCACAGCCCGGCGCAGGTCATGACGCATCGTCACTTCGTCGGCGAGGCACTGGCCGACGGCGGCCAGCCGGGCGTGCGCGCACTGTACGGTGCGGACCTCACCGGGGTGCCAGGGTCCCCAGGACCAGAGCAGGGGTTCGCCCGGCCACAGCCGGGTGGCTCCACGCGGCGCCGGGGCAGGTGCCGACGACAGCACTCCCGCGATGGTGGGCCCGTCGGGAGGGAGCAGGACAGGAGACGGGCAGCGCAGGTCAATGGCTGCGGCGGGGGCCGCGGGCCGGGGCATGACAGCTGTCCGCAATATCAGTAGTAGTACTGGGCATTGGCATCGGCACTCCCGCTGGGCGAACTGCCCAGCGTCACCTCACGGACATGACCCAGGTCGACCACCATCGGCGATTCGTAGCCGATCGGTTCCTCGGGGGACGGCATGGCCTCGACCTTCACCGCTTGTCGCGGATATCCGAAACCCTCGTACGGGGATACGGCGATGGGCTCGTAGGTCATGAGGCCGCCTCGGGTCAGGGGCATCAGCTGCCCCGGAAAAGAATCGGAACGGGAAATACGCACACGCCGGCCATCCGGCGTCGTAGGGACCCAAAGTGTAGCGATGCTCCAGCCGCTCCAGGTGCAGAACCGGCCCGTGATCGCAGGTGCTCCGGCCTGGCAGTTCCTGCCCTTGTTTCCCGGCGGCAGGAGCATTTCCGGCCCCACAGACGGGTCCGCTGTCGGGAGGTTGACTCATTCGGTCAACGGCGCTCACTCATTTGAACGAGCGCGGCGGCGACATCGGGTCCGCGGCGCCATATCGAAGAAGGGAGCGGCATGCGCGGCTCGTTGGCCAACGAGCATCACCGTAGGCGCCCCTGGCGCCTGGCATACGAGTTCGAAAATCGGGTCCCTAGGTGATGTTGGCCGCGTGCTCCATGCCGCGAAGTCCCAGGATCAAAGCGCCCTGGGCTTCGGCCCGGGTGTCCAGTTCGCTGAGACCGAGGACGAACTCGGTGTCGTCGGCGACCGCGCCGGGCAGTGCGAAACGGTGCAAGGACTCCTTGCAGCCGTCCAGCAGCAGCGGACTCTGGGCGAGCTGCCCGCCGATGACGACAAGGTCGGGGTTGAGCAGATTGCACAGCTGGGCCAGGGACTGCCCCAGGCGCCGGCCGGCGTCGTGGATCACCCGCATGCAGACCGCATCCTGTGCCTGGGCGGCTCCGATGACCTGCTCCAGTGTCTCTGGTGCGGGCGCGCTGTTGCGGGCCCGCGCGGCACGGACCTGCGCGATCAGCGCGTCGGCGCCGATCACCGTCTCCAGGCAGCCGCGTCCACCGCACTGGCAGACCGCGCCGTGCGGGTCCACGGTGAGATGACCCAGTTCTCCTGCCATGCCGCCGTGGCCCCGCAGCACGCTGTTGTGCACGATGATGCCGGCGCCGACACCCGTCGACGCCTTCACGAAGACCACCGTTTCGGCGTGTTCCCGTGTGCCGTAGGTCTGTTCGGCCAACGCGCCGAGGTTGGCGTCGTTGTCGATGAAGGCGCGCACGCCGAGCCACGTGCCCAGGTCGTTCGCCGGGTCGTCGCCCGTTCGCCAGGGCGGCAGGATCGGTGGGGTGAAGTCACCGGTGCGCGGGTTGATCATCCGGGGTACGGCGACGCCGAGGGAGAACACGTCGGAGCGGCGCCGCCCCGTTCCTTCGATCGCCTCGTCGATCATCTGCCTGACCTCGGGCAGGGCCCGGGACCAACCCCTGCTGACGCCCTCCGAGCTGACCCGCGAGGTCACCTGGTCGAATTCCTTGTCGAGTCTGCGAGCGACCACGGTCATGTGGTTGAACCCGAGGTGCACGCCCACGCCGACATCGTTCACAGCCGCGAGGCAGACCTTGCCGCGATCCTTGGCCGGGGGCACGAGGCCGGTGTCGGCGAGTTCGCGGACCGCGGCCGACACAGTGGCCTGCGAGAGCAGGGTGCGGTGCGAGATGTCGGCCTGGGTGCCGGACTTGATCGCGACGGCGAGAAGGACCTTTCTGCGGTTGGCTGCGCGGGTGGGGCCGGCCGCGGGCAGCCGGCCTAAGAGATCGTCCGCGTTCGCCATTGGTCCCCCAGCCCCGGTAACCGCATCTCGATTTGTTAGATCGAAGAGGAAATAATACCAGCGGAGCCTTCAATTCGAACCTGTTTCGGCTTCGAATAGTTGAGTGACGGTGGGGTGACTGGTGGGGCTTCTGGGTGCCCCGATGTGTGTCGGTGATCTCTCTGGTGGTCCGCAGTTGGCTTAAATTGTCCGGAGAAAGTCGTTGGTGTGGACGTTCTTGGCCAGGATGCTCGTCTATTGATCGAACGAGAGGGCGCCGACGGCGGACCCGATCCTGGCCGCTCCCTTCGGACATCACGGTCACTGACGCCGCCGGTCGGACCTGGCGGCGCTATCCGGACGGCTCCCTCGTGTCCGTCAGGTTCCTGAAGAGGGATCCGATCGAGAGCCTCGCGCCGGGCCCTTTGTCCGGCCCCGCTGTGACCATGACGACCGTGGAAAAGTGCGGTGCCTCGGACTGACACAGCCCGACATCTCAGTGAGCGCGACCTATGGGGACATGGCGGAGGCCGGCCGCGCCCAGAAGACCCCCGCCCCGTCGCCCCGGCCCGCAGCATTCAGCCCTCAGGAGTGGCGTGCACGCAAGGAGTTGGTGGCCGGGATGGCTACCCGCGTGAGGTCTCGGCCACGTCGACCGCTTCGGACGGCCCTTCGCGACGCATCCGCTCAACCCCCCAGGCGCCGAGCGGCCCGAGCGCTTGATTGAGCGTGCGCCCGTGCTCAGTCAGGGAGTACTCCACCCGTGGCGGCACCTCGGCATACACCTCCCGGTGCACGAGACCGTCCTCCTCCATCTCGCGCAGGTGCTGCGTCAGCATCTTCTCGCTCACTCCCGGCAGACCGCGACGGAGTTCAGCGAAGCGGCGTACACCATGGGCGTCGAGTTCCCAGAGGATCAGTCCCTTCCACTTGCCGCTCACCACGTCGAGCGCAGCGTCTATGCCGCAGATGTAAGGCCCGCGTCTCGGCGCCTTGGCCATTGCTGATCCCCCTTACGAAAAGGTAAGTACCGCAGAAAATAGTAGGTACTTCCGAGAGTGGTGCCCCTCTCCGAGCATGGAGGGGTGAACGGACAACAGAACCACACCACCAGGCAGGACAGTGCTGTCACCGTGATCGGGCTTGGCCCGATGGGCCAGGCCATGACCCGCACTCTCCTGAACGCCGGGCACCCGGTAACCGTTTGGAACCGCACCGCCAGTCGGGCCGACGGCGTCGTCACCGACGGGGCGACGCTCGCGGCGACACCCGGCGAAGCGGTCGAAGCGAGTGACCTCGTGATCCTCAGCCTGACCGACTACCGGGCGATGTACGACATCCTCGACAGTGACACTTCATCGCTGGCCGGCCGGACGCTGGTCAACCTGAGCTCTGACACTCCCGACCGCTCACGCGAGGCGGCAACGTGGGCAGCGGGCCACGGCGCCGCCTTCCTCACCGGAGGTGTCATGGTCCCCGCGCCGATGGTCGGCACGGAGGCGGCCCATGTCTACTACAGCGGCCGCGACCAAGTGAGGGAGAGCCACCTGGCGGCGCTGGCACTGCTGGGAACACCGAAGTATCTGGGCGAGGACCCGGGCCTCGCCCAGATGATGTATCAGGCCCAACTTGCCGTGTTCCTCACTACCTTGTCCGGGCTGATGCAGGCCACCGCGATGCTGGGTACCGCTGGAATGAAGGCCGAGGAAGCGCTGCCAGAGTTGCTCTCCGCCGCCGACTCGATCGGTGACATCCTGAGGGCTGGTGAGGAGAATCCCGGCACCGCGCTTGATGCCGGAGAACATCCCGGCGACCTCAGCACGGTCACCATGATGGGCGCGACGTCCGACCATATCGTCGAGACCAGTAGGTCACTCGGCCTCGACCTCGCGCTCCCTCTGGCCGTGCAGGCCCACTACCGGCGCGCGATCGAGAACGGGCACGGCAGCGACAACTGGACCCGCATCATCGACAGCGTCCGAGGACCGCGGTGACCACAACATGCAGGACCGCTGAGCACACGTCCAGCCGCGACTCGGCCCAGGCCCCACCGCCTCCTTGCGCTCTCGGCGGACCATGCCTCGGCATCTGATGCGCCTCGTCCTCGCCGGACAGGTCAACGGGCGTCACCGCAGTCGACCATGTCGACGCGCCTCGGACCGCCTCAGCTGGGGTCCCCGGGGACGGCGGACAGCAGGTGGTGCAGGATCGGGCCTGCCGAGCCGCCGCCCGTGACGCCCTGCTCGACCACACACGCCACGGCGACGTTGCCGCGCCGGGCCACGAGCCAGCCGTTGTTCTCCTCGCCCTCGGCGACCTCGGCCGTGCCCGTCTTCGCGCCTATCTCGCCCGGCAGGTCGGCCAGGACGTGTGCTGTCCCGTCGGTGACGGTCGCCCGCATCATCGTGCGCAGCTGGGTGACCACCGATCCCGGCAGCGGTGTGGTCGAAGTGTCGTCCTTGCTGCCGGGCACGATCGTGGGCTGGTGGAAGCGGCCGGACGCCGCGGTCGCGGTCACCGACGCCATGATCAGGGGGTTCGCCTGCACACGGCCCTGGCCGATCATCGCCGCCGCCTTCTCGGTCTCGTCCTTCGGCACCGGCACCGCCCCGTCGTACGAGGGGATTCCGACGTGCCACTCCTGGCCGACGCCGAAGTACTTGCGCGCCACGTCGCCGCTCTCGGCGTCCCCGAGCTTGCCGCGCAAGCTGATGAACGCGGTGTTGCAGGACTCCGTGAAGTCCTTCTGGAAGGTGGCGCCGCGGAACTCGGAGGTCTCCACGTTGTGGAACTCCTTGCCCACGGTGAGGTGTTTGGGGCAGTCCACGACCGTGTCCGGCGTGACGGCGTTCTTCAGCAGAAGCGCGCTGCTGGTGACGATCTTCCAGGTGGAGCCGGGCGCGTACGTTCCCGAGACGGCCCGGTTGAAGCCGGTGGCGGGGGAGTTGGCCATGGCGAGCACCTCACCGTTGTCGACGCGCAGCGCGACCAGTGAGGCGTTCTTCCCCTTGGCTTCGGCGGCGAGCGCGGCGTCGGCGGCGGACTGCCAGGCGGCGTCCAGAGTGGTCTTGACCGGTGCGTCGTCCGCCGCGCCGCCCTCAGCCCCGTCGCCCTTCGATCCCTTCCCGAACGTGGTCTCCGTTCCCTTCGTCTCTCCGCTGACCCTGTCGACGAGCCGGATCGCTCCGCGAGGCCTGCCACTGCCGTCGCCCGCGAACTGGGTGAGCAGAGGCTGCAACGAGGGGTACGCGTCACCGGCGAGCGACTTCCCGTGACGGTCGGAGACCTCGGGCGCGTCGGTGTCCTCGCGATCCAGGCGGAACTTGGCCTTCTCGCTCAGGTGTGGGTGAACGATTCCCAGGGACCAGTCGACTTTCCAGCTGCCGTTGGCACCCTCACGAAGCGGCAGCTGCGACGTGTACGTCCAGGTGCCGAGCCCCTTCACCGGCATCTTCGCCGTGAACGGCACCCGTACGGTGCCGTCGTCCGCGCTCTCGGCCGTGGCCGCGGTCAGCCGGGGCTCGGCGATGTCGAGTCCTGCGGTGAAACTCTGCAGCACGTCCTCGGCCCGGGCGGGGTTGGTCGTGCGGGCGGCGGCTCCGCCGTAGCGACCGTGGGACCAGTCGGCGAGGAAGGCCCGTGCCTGCTCGGCGGCGGCGGGGTCGCGAGCGTCCGAACCGCGGTCGAAGGGGCCGAGTCCTGCGGCGTAGGCGCCGCCGGCAACGACGGCACAGACCACGGCGACGGCGCAGACGGCCTTGAGCGGAGAGCGCGAGGCTCTCCTCCTGGTGGGAAGGTGTGTCATGCCGTGAGGAGAGCAAGCGAGTGCACCGCATGTCCAAGACCGATATGATTTGCCTACTCATTAAAAATGGATATGGTTGCTGGTCGTGGACCTGATCCGGCACCTGGAGTGCTTCGTGGCTGTTGCAGAAGAGTCACACTTCGGCCGGGCCGCGACCCGTCTCGGCATGGCGCAGCCTCCCTTGTCGCAGCGCATCCAGCGCCTGGAGCGGGAGCTGGAGGTGCGGCTGTTCGACCGGACGAGCCGCCAGGTCGCCCTCACCAAAGCCGGGACGCTGCTGCTGCCCGAAGCACGGGAACTGCTCGCGAGGGCCGGGACGCTGCGTGCCGCCGCCCGCCGCATCAGGGACGGGGAGAGCGGTTTGCTGCGCGCGGCGCTGCCGCCCGACATCGCGGGTGCCACGGTCGCCGCCGTGCTCACGGAGTTCCAGCGGCGGTGCTCCGAGGTGGAGCTGGAGCTGCACGAGCTGTCGACCGCCGAGCAACTCGACCGCTTCGGGACACGGGAGCTCGATGTAGGCCTGGTGCACCATCCCTGTGACGTGGCCGGTCTCGAACTCGGCCCGGTGCTCCGCCGCGACCTGGGCGTCCTGCTGCCGCCCGGCGCACCCGCCGCCGAGCACACGGAAGTACCACTCGCCGCGCTCACCGGCCACGACCTGGTTCTCTTTCCTCGGGCCGGATCCCCCGCGCTTTACGACGATCTGCTGACCACCTGTGCGCGCGGCGGCTACACGCCGCCCGCGATCCGGCACGGCCGGGGAGCCAGTTTCACCCGCGGCCTCGTGCTGTCCGCCGCGGCCGTCGCCTTCACCCCGCGCGACACCCAGGGCGACTACGCACACCCCGATCTCGTGTGGCGCCCGCTCGCCGGCGCGCCACTGGCCTGGCGGCACTCCGTCGCCTGGCCCCACCTGCACGGCGACGCCGCCGTACGCGCCTTCACGGATGCCGCCGAGCACGCGCTGCGCACCACGGCCGACGCTCGCCCCGACACCCCGTCACGTCCCATGCATCTGCGCCCCGCAGCGGAGTACTGGCTATGACCGACACGTCCAGCGCCATCGGTACGGCGTTCGCCGACGCCGGAGTCACCGGGTGGCTGCACGCCCTCGACATCGACACCGGCGCCGAACTCGACTGGCAGGGGCACCAGTTGGTGTGCACCGCCAGCGTCCACAAGCTGCCCCTGCTGGTCGCGCTGCACGAGCGGGCGGCGGCCGGCGACCTGGACCTCACCGAGCAGATCGAGTGCCCGCCCGTCGGGCGCACCGCGGGGCCGACCGGCCTCGCGGCCATGCTGGACACGGCCCGGCTCTCCCTGCGCGACCTGGCCTACCTCATGATGGCCGTCAGCGACAACGCCGCCGCCGATCTGCTCCTCAGGCGCGTCGGTCTGGACGCCGTCAACCGTACGACGCTCCGTATCGGCCTCACCCACACCCGGGCCGTGCACTCCTTCGGAGCGGCCATGGCCATGATCAAGGAGGACGCGGGACCCGACGGCGCCCGGGCCCTGGCCGACCCGCACGTCATCGCCCGGCTGCGCGCGCTCGACCCGGCGCGGGCCAACCGCAGCACCCCGCGCGACCTGACCCGGCTGCTCGCGGCCATCTGGCGCGACACCGCCTGCGCACCCGAACACTGCGCCGCCATACGCCGCCTGATGGCCCTTCAGGTGTGGCCGCATCGGCTCGCGTCCGGATTTCCCTTCGACGACGTGCACGTCGCGGGCAAGACCGGGTCGCTGCCGACCCTGCGCGGCGAGGTCGGCACCGTGGAGTACCCGGACGGCGGCCGCTACGCCATCGCCGTGTTCACCCGCTCCGTACGCAGCGCCGCGATCCTGCCCGCGGCCGACGCCGTGATCGGCACAGCCGCGAGGATCGCCGTGGACACGCTCCGCGCGAACGGAAAGGTGAGCTGAACCTCGGGCCGCGCTCAGCGGACCACCCCCGTCTCCTCCCGAGTGGGCGCCGTCCCTCGCGACGCCTGTGCCGTGCATGAGGGGACGCGCCTGCGGTGAGCGCGGAGAATCGGCGGGAACCTTCGGATGAGAGCCGGACACGTACAGAGCATGGAACTGAACGATGCCGGCTCAGCTGCACCGGACGGAGGAATATCCGATCGTCGACTGTGGGCGAGAGCTGTCGAGGGCGACCAAGAGGCGTTCGGCCGGATCTTCGACCGGCACGCGAAAGCCGTCTACAACTACCTGTTCCGCAGGACGGCCGACTGGTCGGAGGCGGAAGACCTCACCTCGGCGGTGTTCCTGCACGCCTGGCGTCGTCGATCCGAGACGGTGCTGGACCGTGACTCCGCTCTGCCCTGGCTGCTGGGGATCGCCAACGGTCTGCTGTCGAACACCAGACGGCGGTTGAGACGGGCCGAGGCCCTCCTGCACCGGCTCGTCTCCCATGACGAGCCGGTGGGCGACCACGCCGACCGCGTTGCCGGCCTGGTGGACGACGAGCGTCGCATGTCGGAGATCCACAGGGCGCTTGCTCGCCTGCCACGCCATGAGCGCGAGGTCGTCGAACTCTGCGTCTGGTCGGGACTCGACCAGCAGGCGGCCGCGGCAGTGCTGAAGGTGGCGGTCGGGACGGTGAAGTCCCGAATGCACCGTGCGCGACAGAGGTTGGGCGCCGACATTCTCGGCGCGGCCGGAGTTCCCGAGCCTTCGTTCAGTTCCAGGAACACCGTCCACTCGAAGGAGGTCGCACGATGACCGACAGGCAAGACATTCCTGCGGCTCCTTCCGATCGAGATCTGCCGAATCAGCGGCGGATGCGTGAGGAGCTCCTGATGAAGATCGACCCGCAGGACCGTGCAGTGTCGTTCCGGCGCAGATGGGGGGTGCCCCTGGGCGTCGCCACCGGTGTGACAGCGGTGAGTGTGGCGGCGGTGGCCGTGTTCAGCGGGGTGGGGGACGCCAAGCCGGATACGACCGACCGTGCCCTCAGCGGCGGAAGTCCGACGAAGACCGCTTCACCGAGCCCGAGGCCGTCGGACGGCGCGCAAGCGGGCGGAACGGGCTCGTCGCCCTCGTCCGACCGGACCGGTGACCCCAACGCGTTCACGATCACCGACACGAAGACGACGGCGATCGACCCCGGGACCGCCGCGAAGATCCTGTCATCGTGCCTGGGGGCGGACGCCGCGCAGTACCACGCCGTCGCCGCCGTCCGCGCCCCCCTCGCCTCTCGGAACGCGGACGGAGTGGTCATCGGGATCAACTCGGCCGACCAGTACGTGCAGTGTGCGTCCGAGGGCGACAAGGGTTCCAGCCCGGATTCCCCGCCCACCTTCATCAACGATCGCCTGTGGGGCACCGGCCGGGTGATCGAGTATTTCGATTCCACTCTCGAACCTGCGGGCAACGGCAAGCACCTCGCGGTGGGCGCCGGGCACTACAGCTCCGACGTCGCCAAGGTCACGGTGAGTTTCGGCGACCAGAAGAAGGAGTACCCGACCGTCATGGCCGGTGGTGCATTCGTCTACGCGGCGGCCCTCAAGCCGGACACGCCCGTCGGACGGCACTACATGGGCCCCGATCCCCACATCCATGCCTACGACGCAGCCGGCAAGGAGATCTACAACCAGGCCGAGGATCCGAAGTTCCGGAGCAACTAGCAGGCCCGGAGCCGGGTGACTGATCCTGGCCGGCCGCAGGACGAGGTCCCGTGGGGCGAGCAGCCCGCTCCCGGGGCTCACTCCTGCCGGTCGGCGTCTCTGTTCATTCTCTTGACTGTGTTGGTGCAGACCTTTAGGTTCAGCGCACGTCGAGTTCATAAGTGAACTCAACCTTCAGATATGTGAACGCGAATCGTCGCCCCAGCCCTGGAGGAACCCCCCATGCACCGCACCAGAATCCTGTCCGCCGCCACGGTCGTCGGCATCGTCTCCGCCCTCGCCCTGCTCGGCGGTCCCAGCGCCAGCGCGGCCGACCCGGGCAAGGCGCCCGGCGGCAACTTCGACCTGTCCGTATGGCAGTTGCAGGAACCCGTCGGCTCGCCCGGTTCGCCGACCACCATCTCTTCGTCGCGACTCCAGGGTGCGAACGGCTTCCAGGACGCGTACTTCTACACCGACACGCGCGACGGCGCGATGACCTTCTGGGCGCCGGAGAAGGGCGTCACCACCCCGAACTCGAACTACGCCCGGTCCGAGCTGCGGGAGATGAACCGCAGTGGCAGCGCGGCCGACTGGTCGCTCGGCGGCAGCCACCAGCTGAACGCGACCCTGCGCGTCGTCTCGGTCACGTCCAACGTGTGCGTCGGGCAGATCCACCTCGGCACCGGCGGCAGCTCCACCAAGCCCCTGGTGGAGCTGTATTACCGGTCGAGCGGCGACATCGTGGTGGGCACGGAGAACTCGCCGTCGGGCGGCCAGACGACGCACACGGTGGGACATGTGGCGGTCGGCAAGACGTGGAGCTACACCATCGCCGTCTCCGGCGGCGACACGCTCGACGTGACCGTCAACGGCAGCACCACCCACTACGCCATACCCTCGTCGTTCTTCCCGTACAAGCAGTACTTCAAGGCCGGTTCCTACAACCAGTCCTCGTCGAGCAGTACGACCAAGGGCGCGCGGGTCGCCTTCTACGGGCTCAACGTCTCGCACGGCTGACACATCCTCGCCCGCCGCGCCTCGCCTCGCAGGAGGGCGGCGCGGCGGTCGAGGAACACCGGGCCGCTCCGGCGAGGGAGTCTGGCCTGTCCACGGTGCGTGAAAAGAGGCCTGTCGCACCCGAGTTGACCTTGCCACCCCTTGCGCCGTGTGAAGCTATGCCCATGGATGATGTGAATGCTGATGTGAAGAGCAGGCTGCAGACGGACCGCCCGCACTCGGCCCGTGTCTGGAACTACCTGCTGGGCGGCAAGGACAACTACCCCGTGGACAGTGAGGTCGGCGATGCCATTCTGTCGACCTTCCCGGAATTCGCGGCCGTGGCCCGGCTGCAGCGAGCCTTCCTCACGCGTGCCGTGCGCTTCCTCGCGGCCGAGGCCGGCATCAGGCAGTTCCTCGATATCGGCACCGGGCTGCCCACCGCCGACAACACCCACGAGGTGGCGCAGCGTGTCGCGCCGGACAGCCGGATCGTCTACGTCGACAACGACCTGCTCGTTCTGGCCCACGCCCGCGCCCTGCTCACGAGCAGCCCGGAAGGGGCGTGCGCGTACATATCGGAGGACGTGCGCAACCCGGAACGCATCCTGGCCGAGGCGGCGAACACACTGGACTTCAGCCGGCCGGTCGCTCTGACCCTGCTCGGCATCATGGGGCAGCTCTCGGACGCCGACAGGCCCGGGGAACTCGTCGCCGCGTACCTGGAGGCGCTGCCCGCCGGAAGCTACGTGGCCCTGAGCGACGGGATCAACACCAACGACGCGCTGAACGCGGCCGTGACCGCCTACAACGCGCAGTCGGCCAACACCTACCACCTGCGCTCGCCGGAAGAGATCGCCGCCTATTTCAATGGCCTTGAGGTCGTGGCCCCCGGCGTCGTCGCCACATCGGCCTGGCGCCCGGACGACATGCAGCCCACGGAGGAGACCGTGGAGGTCGCGTACTGCGGTGTGGCCCGCAAGAGTTGAAACCGTGGCCGTCGCCCACCTCCACCACCCGTCAGGCGTCGTCCGTACGGCGAGCGGCGCCACGGGCGGCGAGGAGCCCGGCAATCATCTTGGGTGGCAGTTACTGATGTCTGCAATTGTAGGTTTCACGGGTGGTGGCGACTGGTCCGTCGGCCGCCGGGGTTGGTCTGCGCTGCTTGCGAGGACCCGCGAGAAGCTCCGCGGGGAAGGCAGGGAGAGTATGCAGTGGGAGATCTTCGATTACGGCGTAGACCTTGAAGCGCATGAGGAAGATGTGCGCATCCCGCTCGTTCAGGCGCTGTTGTCTGCAACCCGGGAACTGCAGAGTGAGTTCGCTGCAGCAGAAGGGTGGGACGTCGTGGAGCGAGGGCCGTATTTCGGAGATCTGGAACATCTACTTGAATGTGAGTTGGACGTTTCCAGATAGGTCCGGCGTCGACGCGGCCTGAAGATGAGGGTTTCCACCTGGTCGGACACGCGCGAATGGCAGCTTGACAGGCGAGGCTCCCTGAGCGCGCGGCACACGTGAGGACCCCGGATGTGCGGCGCGGGTCGCCCGGGTCCGTGCCCGTATGTGCTCCGACTCGCGGCCGGTGGGGGAGAGTTGTGGCGCCGGGGTCTGTTGACACGGGGAGAGCTGATCGCTTTACTCCTCGCAACGCCGGAGCCGAGGACTCGAAGCCAAGCTCGCGGCGTTGAGAGGTACGCCTAGCCGGTACGCGTCAGGGCCCACCGCCCCGCAAGTCCGGACACAGTCGCCAGGGTCACTCCAGGGCCCGAGGCGGGGACGTACCCGCCACCACACTGGAGCTCGACAGTGAGCATCGATCGTGCCCGCGCCCGCCGGATCTCCGTGGCGGCAGCGGCCCTCACGGCCACGCTGGTCGCCCCATTCCTCACCGCGTCTCCCGCGTCCGCCGCGGTGACCCTCCCGCCCGCCCATGCCGGGTTCGACTACCAGATCGGCGGCGCCTACACCCCGCCCGCCGGGGTGTCCGTCGTCAGCCGTGACCGCGAGGCCGCGCCGGCCGCGGGCCTGTACAACATCTGTTACGTCAACGCCTTCCAGGTGCAGCCCGACGAACTGGGCGACTGGGACGCCGACCTGCTCCTGCGGGACTCCGCGGGCGACGTCATCATCGACGAGGAGTGGAACGAGGCCATCCTCGACGTCGGCACGGCCGCCAAGCGCGAACGGATCGCCGCCAAGGTGAACGGCTGGATCGACGGCTGCGCGGCCAAGGGCTTCCAGGCCGTCGAGCCCGACAACTACGACAGCTACACCCGCAGCCAGGACAAGTTCGGCTCCTCCGCCGCCATGGCGTACATCGAGCTGCTCTCCGCCCACGCGCACGCCAAGGGCCTGGCGATCGCCCAGAAGAACACCTCCGACCTCGCCGAGTACCGCTCCAGCACCGGCCTCGACTTCGTCGTCGCGGAGGAGTGCGGCCGGTACGACGAGTGCGGCCACTACACCGAGTACTTCGGCGACAACGTGATCGACATCGAGTACGGCGCCAAGGGCCTGACGGCCGCCTGCGAGGGCTGGAAGGACAAGCTGTCCATCGTCCGCCGTGACCTGGACGTCTCCCCGATCGGCAGCAGCGGCTACCTCCGCCAGACCTGCTGACCCGCCACCCTCCCCGTCCGGCGCCGCGGCGCCGGGGCCCTGCTCGACAGGGCCATCGGCCTGCGGTGAACCCGAGTTCGACCAGGCCTTCGGTGATTCGGCACGGCGTGCTCCGCACGCCTCGTTGGAGGTGCACATGGCGGCGAACTCTCGTATGTCCCACCCGTCCCGCCGCGGGTTCCTGCGCCGGGGGACCGGCCTCGCGCTCGGCGCCACCGCGTCGGCGGCGCTGTCCGGGTGCGGCACGGACACGGCGGACGGTGTCGGTCCCGACGGCCGTGTCACGGTCGAACTGTGGCACGGCCAGACCGACACGGCCCGCACCGTGATCGAGTCGCTGGTCCGGGAGTTCAACCGGACCCATCCCCGCATCCGCGTCGACCCGGGCGGCGGCGTCCTCGCCGACGCGATGCTCCAGAAGATCACCGCTGCGCTCGCGTCCGGCTCCTTCCCGGACGTCGTGTACGTCTTCGGCTCGGACCTCGCGAGCGTCGCGCGCAGCCCCTCGGCGGTCGACCTCACCGACACGCTGCACTCGGGCTCCGTCCCGTGGAACGGGTTCTGGAAACCGGCCAGGGAGGCCGTCACCGTCAACGGCCGGGTCCGCGCCGCCCCTGCCCTGATCGACTCGCTCGCCGTCGTCTGCAACAAGAAGGTCTTCCGCGACGCCGACGTGCCGCTGCCCGAACCCGGCTGGACCTGGCGGGAGTTCACCGAGACGGCGGCCCGCCTCACCGACCGGCGACGCTCCGTCTTCGGCACCGGCTGGCCCGGCGTGGGAGACGAGGACACGGTGTGGCGGCTGTGGCCCATGGTGTGGGACCTGGGCGGCGACGTCATCGCGCCGGACGGCAAGTCGATCGGCTTCGCCAAGGAAGGCGTACGGGCCCTGGGGACGGTGGAGGAGCTCGCGCAGGCGAAGAGCGTGTACATCGACCCGAAGCCCGGCAGCGAGCAGATGTACCAGGTCTTCCTCGCCGGACGGATGGGCATGGTCGTCACCGGGCCGTGGCAGCTCCCCGACATCCAGGACGCGAAGATCGACCACCACGTCGTCCCGCTGCCCAGCTACAGCGGCCGCCCGATGACCATTTCGGGCCCGGACACCTGGACGGTCTTCGACAACGGACCGGCGCGGGTCCGGGCCGCGCGCACCTTCGTGACGTGGCTGACCCGGCCCGAGCAGGACGTGCGCTGGGACGTACGGGCGGGCAGCCTGCCGCTCAGCAGGCCGACTGCGGCGCTGCCGGCCTGGCGCGAGCAGGACGCGGCGACCGAAGGACTCTCGGTGTTCACCAAGGCGCTGGACTCCGCCCGGGTCCGCCCGGTGCACCCCGCGTACCCGCAGATCTCGCAGGCGCTCGGCCAGGCGATCTCCGCCGTGCTGCTCGGTCGCAGCAGTCCGGCCGAGGCGCTGCGCCAGTGCGCGCGGGAGGCCGACGCCGCGCTCCTCATCCCGCGGTGACCGGGTGCACGGCACCGCCCGTGCGCCCGCGCACGTACCTGCGTTCCTCGCGCTCAGGAGAACCGCCATGCCCCGACTGCCCGCCCCTCTCACGCTCCCCGACCAGGACACCGGCTCCCTCCGCGCCGGCCGCACCCGCGGGAAGGACCCCGGCCGCCCGGCCGACGGCGTCGCGCACCGGTCCCCGCGCACCGGCCGCTCGCCGCTGCGCCGCGGCGAGACCGCGACCGCCTGGGCGTACATCTCGCCCGCCGTCCTGATCATCCTCGGGCTGAGCGTCGTCCCCGTCCTGTGGTCCCTGCTGCTCTCGTTCCAGGCGGACGACCTGGTCACGCCCAGCCGGTGGGTCGGGCTCGACAACTACCGCGCGCTGCGCCAGGATCCGCACTTCGGCGAAGCCGTCTGGAACACCCTGCGCTACACGGCGCTGTACGTGCCGCTCTCCATCGGCCTCGGCCTCGCGCTCGGCCTCGCACTGAACCGGCGCATCCGCCTCGTCGGGCTCTACCGGACGCTGTTCTTCGTGCCGTTCGTCGTCTCGGCCACCGCGCAGGGTGTGCTGTTCTCCTTCATCCTCGACCCGGAGTTCGGCGCCGCCAACTCCGTACTGCACCACCTCGGCATCTCCCCGCAGGGCTTCCTCTCCGACCCGGGACAGGCCCTCCTCGTCCTGGTCGCGATCTCGCTGTGGAGCGGCACCGGCTTCTGCGTCGTCGTCTTCCTCGCCGCCCTCCAGGACGTGGACCCGTCCCTGATCGAGGCGGCCCGCCTGGACGGCGCAGGCCGCCGGCACCTGCTGCGGCACGTCACACTGCCCGCGCTGACACCGGTGAGCGTGTTCCTGCTGGTGTGGCAGACCATCAACGCCCTGCAGGTCTTCGACCTGGTGTACGTGACGACCAAGGGAGGGCCGCTCGGCTCGACCACGGTGATCGTCTACTTCATCTGGGAGCAGGCGTTCAAGAACTTCACGGCCGGCTACGGCGCGGCGGCGGCCTACGTGCTCGCGCTGGGGCTGGGCGTCATCACCGTGGGGATGCGGCTGGTGCGGAGCCGATCCGTACGCCCGGCACCCCTGGAAGGAGCCGACCGGTGACGGTCACCACCCCGCCCGCCGCGCGACCCGCAGGCCGGGCCCGGCTGCCCTTCAGCCCCTGGCACCTGCTGCTCGCCCCGCTCGCCCTCGTCTTCGCGGTCCCGCTGATCTGGCTGCTGCTCAGCTCCGTGATGACCGACGCCGAGATCAACCGCTTCCCGCCCGCCCTGTGGCCCTCCGGGATCGACCTCGGCGGCTACCGGTACGTCCTCGGCAACGCGATGTTCCCGCGCTGGTTCGCCAACTCGCTGATCGTGTCGGTCGTCGCGGTCGCCTCCAACCTTGTCTTCGGGGCGCTCGGCGGCTACGCGTTCGCCCGGATGCGGTTCGCCGGGTCCAAGCTGCTGATGGGCCTGATGCTGGCGACGATGGCGATCCCGTTCCAGCTCACGATGATCCCGACGTTCCTCGTCATGAAGCGGCTCGGGCTCATCGACACCCTGGGCGCACTCATCGTGCCGTCGCTGGTCACCCCGTTCGCCGTGTTCCTGCTGCGGCAGTTCTTCCTGTCGCTGCCCAGGGAACTGGAGGAAGCCGCCTGGATGGACGGCTGTTCACGGCTGCGCGTGCTGTTCCTCATCGTGCTGCCGATGTCGCGCCCCGCGCTGAGCACGGTCGCGGTGCTGACCTTCCTGACCACCTGGAACGACCTGACCTGGCCGCTGATCGCCATCAACCACGACACCCGGTACACGCTCCAGCTCGGCCTGACGACCTTCCAGGGCCTGCACCACACGAAGTGGTCGGCGGTCATGGCGGGCAACGTGATCACCGTGCTGCCGGTGCTGCTCGCCTTCCTCTTCGCACAGAAGTCGTTCGTCCAGTCCATCACCTCGTCCGGGCTCAAGGGATGACCCTGCGATGAGACCGGACCACCCCGCACACCTCTCCGTATCCCGAACCCAGGAAAGCCGGATGCCGCACATCTCGTACGCCTCCCGCACCTTCGACCTGCTGGTCGTCGGCGACGCCAACCCCGACGTCGTCCTCGGACCGCTGGACGCGCCGCTCGCCTTCGGCCAGCGCGAACAACTCGTCGACACCGGACTGCTGACCCTCGGCGGCTCCGCCGCGATCATGGCCTGCGGCGCCGCCCGCCTCGGCCTGAAGGTGGCCTTCGCGGGACGGGTCGGGGACGACGAGGCAGGACGGTTCGTCACCGCCGCGCTGACCGCCCGCGGCGTCGACACCGGAGCCCTCCGGGTCGACCCCGACCTGTCGACACCGCTCACCGTCGTGGTGACGCGCGGCGACGGCGACCGTGCGATCCTCACCGCGTCCGGCACCCTCTCCGCCACCGGCCCCGACGACGTGCCCACGCAACTCCTCGGCGACTGCCGCCACGTGCACGCCGCCTCCTACTTCCTGCTGCCGCGGCTGGCCGGGGCACTGCCCGCGCTCTTTCGCACGGCACACGAGCACGGGGCCACCACCTCGCTCGACACCAACGACGACCCGGCCGGAAAGTGGGACACCGGCGACCCCGACGGGTTCGCGGCGGTGCTCGCCGCCACCGACGTCCTGCTGCCCAACGCCCGAGAGGCCCGCGCCCTGGCCGGCCTGCCCGAGGACGCGCCCCTGGACGAGGCGGCCCGCCTGCTCGCCCTGCGCGGACCGCTGGTCGCCGTCAAGGACGGTGCGGACGGCGCCCTCGCGCACGACGGCCGGACGGTCCTGCGCACCCGTGGCATCCCGGCCCGGCCCCTGGACACCGTCGGCGCGGGCGACAGCTTCGACGCCGGATTCGTCGCCGCCGTACTGGCCGGGCGCGCCACCACCGGCGCGCTCGAACTCGCCTCGGCCTGCGGCGCCCTGTCCACCCGGGCGTTCGGCGGTACGCCCGCCCAGGCCACCTGGGACGAGGCGCACGACGCGCTCCGCGGCGCTGCTGAGAGCCCGTGAAGCCCGCGCCCACGCGTGACGACCGCGCGCACCCGCACAGCACCCGCAACGGAAAGAACACCTCATGACCAGCACGAAGACCACCACGAAGACCACCACGAAGATCGCCTTCATCGGTGCCGGAAGCGTCGTCTTCACCCAGGGGCTCCTCACCGACCTCTTCGCCTTCCCCGACCTGCGCGACCTGCACATCGCCCTCCACGACATCGACGCCGAACGCCTGGAGACCGCCCTCGGCGCGGCCCGGCACATCGCCGACCGGGCCGACGCCACCCCGTACGTCACCGTCACCGCGCACCCCGACCGCCGCGAGGCCCTGGCCGGTGCCGACTTCGTCATCAACATCGTCCAGGTCGGCATGGGCGAGGCGACCCGGACCGACTTCGACGTGCCCGCCCGGTTCGGCGTGCGCCAGACCATCGGCGACACCCTCGGTGTCGGCGGCATCTTCCGCGCGCTGCGCACCTTCCCCGTCCTGAAGGCGCTCGGCGCGGACATCGCGGAGCTGTGCCCCGAGGCGTGGCTGCTCAACTACACCAACCCCATGGCGATGAACGTCCAGTACCTCACCGCCGCCACCGGACTGACCCGCGTCGTGGGCCTGTGCCACTCCGTCTACTGGACCCTGCGCGACCTCTCCGACCTGCTGAAGGTGCCCTACGAGGAGGTCACGTACCGGGCTGCCGGCGTCAACCACCAGGCGTGGCTGCTGCGGTTCGAGCACGACGGCCGGGACCTCTACCCGAAGCTCGACGAACTCATCGCCTCCGACCCGCAGTTGCGGCGCCGGGTACGCGTTGACATGTACCGCCGCCTCGGCTACTACCCGACCGAGACGAGCGAGCACTCCGCCGAGTACGTGCCCTGGTACCTGCACCACGACAGCGAGATCGAGCGGCTGCGGCTGCCCGTCGGCGCGTACCTCGGGATCGTCGACGAGAACGTCGCCCTGTACGAGAAGACCCGCGAAGCGCTCGGCGCCGGTGCACCCCTCGACGTCGAGGCCACCATGGAGTACGCGCCGCAGATCATCCACAGCATCACCACCGGCACCCCGCGCACCGTCTACGGCAACGTCCCCAACCACGGCCTGATCGACAACCTCCCGGCGACCGGCACCGTCGAGGTCCCCTGCCTGGTCGACGCCTCGGGCGTGCAGCCGACCCGGATCGGCGCGCTGCCCGCGCAGTGCGCGGCGCTCAACCGCACCTACCTGAGCATGAACGACCTGGTCGTCAGGGCCGCTCTGGAGGACGACCCGCGCTCGATCCGGCAGGCCGCGATGGCGGACCCGGCGACGGCCGCCGCGCTGCCGGTGGAGCGCATCTGGGAGCTGTGCGACGCCATGGTCGAGGCGCACGGCGACCTGCTCCAGCCGTCCCTGCGGGCGACCGGCCTGCTCTGACCGGGGCCGCCGCGGATCGTGGCCGGCCACGTCATGGCGTTGGTGACTTGCCTGTGACTGTCAGGGAGCGACGAAGCCCCGCCGGATGCTGCCGGCGGGGCTTCGTCATGCAGTGGGTCAGGCTCCGACCCACGCGACGGTGGTCAGCGCTCCCAGAGTGGCGCCCGCCACGGTCTGCATCACGGTGTGATAGCCCAGAGCCACTCGGGACCAGCACACCATCGCGGCGACGGCGTATCCCGCCAGCCACCACGGACTGTGCACGACAGCGAGGAGCGCGACGGCGGCCGACGCGACCGCGGAGTCCACGGAGATCTTCCAGACGGTGTTGATGCCCAGCAGGACGACGGTCATCAGCCACAGCGCGACCATCGCTCTGACGACGTCCGACGGGGCATGACCGACCGTCATCAGGAGCAGACCGAACCCGATCGACAGCAGGATGACGAGAAAGATGGGCGCTCGCTTCGTCCGGTCGACCACGTGACGGTCGCCCCAGGTGCCCCGCTTCCGTTCGAACTCGATGTACGCGGCGGGCACGAGCCCGGCACAGAGCGCCCCGAGAAGTCCCCACGCGAGACCGGCGGGACCACCCGCGACGGCGCCGATCCCGAGCATGGCGGCCACGAGAACGTTGCGCGGCTGCAAGGCGTCCGTGACGACCCGGGCGACGTTGCTCCCGGTTGCCGGGTGGGTGGATCGCGCAAGGGGCGGATTCATCTCTGTCCTTCGTTCACCGGGCAGAACGCGAGCCTGTCGACGGGTGCCGACGCTTCATCAGAACTGCGCAGGCATCCATCTTCGACGACGTGCCGCACGCCCGATGAGGCAGGCCGAACCGGCTGATCGCGAGGCTCGACGGGAAGGCTCTTTCAAAATCTAGTAAGGAATCTGCAATCCAGTATCTGGATATTGCGCTGTGGCGTTCGAGTCAATACGGTCCCCCTTGCGCCGACACCGCCGCTCCTCTCCCTGCCGGCTCCTGCGTCCCGCACCCTGTACCTCGCTCCAACGCTGCGTTGCGTCCGGCCCGCGGTGCCGACGGTCCGATCCGGCTTTCCCGTCCCCAAGGAGCTCACGGTGTTTCAGTCGTTGAGAGGTCTCAGACGGTGGCTCGCCCTGACGGCGAGCGCCTCGACGTTGTTCGCCGCGGGAGCGCTGGCGGTTGCCGCGCCCGCGGTCGCGGCGGCGTCCGCGGCGACCGGCGGCAATGGCGCCAACCTGCCCTACGTCGAAGTGCAGGCGGAGAACTCCGCCACCAACGGCACGGTGATCGGCCCGAGTTACACCCAGGGCCAGCTCGCCGACGAGGCCTCGTACCGCAAGGCCGTGACGCTCAAGGGCAGCGGCCAGTACGTCACCTTCACCACCCCGGTCGCCACCAATTCCCTCGACTTCCGCTACAGCATCCCGGACGCCTCGGGCGGCTCGGTCTACACCGCCCCGCTGTCGCTGTACGTGAACGGCGTCAAGCAGAGCGACTTCAGCCTCACCAACGCCTACAGCTGGTACTACGGCAGCTACCCGTTCACCAACACGCCGGGCAGCAACCCGCACCACTTCTACGACGAGGCGCACCGCCTCTTCCCGACGACCTACCCGGCCGGCACCACCTTCCAGCTGAAGGTCGACGCGAGCGCCACCGCGTCCTCGTACACGATCGACTTCGCCGACTTCGAGCAGGTCGGCGCGGCTCTCACCCAGCCCTCCGGCTCGGTCTCCGTCGTCGCGCAGGGCGCGGACGCGAGCGGCGTCAAGGACTCGACCGACGCCTTCAACTCCGCTATCCAGGCGGCCGGTTCGGGTGGCACGGTCTGGATACCGCCGGGCACGTTCAAGATCCCGGTCCACATCGCGGTCAACAACGTGACCGTGGCCGGGGCCGGCATGTGGTACTCGACCGTCACCGGCGCGGCCCCCGGGTTCTACGGCAAGTCCGCGCCGTCACCGAGCACCAACGTCCACCTCCAGAACTTCGCGATCTTCGGCGACGTACAGGAACGCGACGACAGCGCCCAGGTCAACGGGATCGGCGGCGCGATGAGCAACTCGTCCGTGTCGAACCTGTGGATCGAGCACGACAAGGTCGGCGCCTGGATGGACGGGCCGATGGACAAGCTGACGTTCAGCGGGCTGCGCATCCGCAACACGACCGCCGACGGCATCAACTTCCACGGCGGCGTCACCAACTCCACGGTCACCAACAGCGACCTGCGTAACACCGGTGACGACGGCATCGCGACCTGGGCCGACTCCGCGCTCGGCGCCGACGCCTACGACACCATCTCCAACAACACCGTCCAGTTGCAGATCCTCGCCAACGCCATCGCCATCTACGGCGGCCACGACAACACCGTCAGCGGCAACCTCGTCAAGGACACCGGGCTCGCACAGGGCGGCGGCATCCACGTCGGCCAGCGCTTCACCTCCACCCCCGTGGGCACCACGACGATCTCCGACAACACGTTCGTGCGGGCGGGCGGCCTCGACCCGAACTGGCAGTTCGGCGTCGGCGCTCTCTGGTTCGACGGCAGCCAGGGCGCCATCACCGGCCCGATCAACGTGACCAACGCGCTGATCCAGCAGAGCCCGTACGAGGCCGTGCAGTGGGTCGAAGGGACCATCAGCGGCGTCAACCTCAAGAACGTCACCATCCAGGGCACCGGCACCTTCGCCCTCCAGGAACAGACCGGCGGCGCGGCAAGCTTCACCAACGTGACGGCGACGGGCGTCGGCGCCTCCAGCCCCGTGTACAGCTGCGAGGGCGACAACTTCAAGGTCACCGACGGCGGCGGCAACTCCGGCATCAGCGGCACCCCGGTGTGCGGCCCCTGGCCGACGCCCGACTACCCGCCCTACCCCGCCGAGGGTGTCAGCGCCTCGCCCAGCGCCCTCGACTTCGGCGCCGTGGCCAACGGCGCGACCAGCGCCCCGCAGACGGTGACCGTCTCCAACCCGACCGGCTCGGCCGCGGCCGTCTCGTCCGTCGCGGCGACCGGCGACTTCGCCCAGACCAACACCTGTGGCTCGTCCATCGCCGCGCACGGCTCGTGCACGGTGAGCGTCACCTTCAAGCCGACCGCGACCGGCTCCCGCAGCGGCTCCCTGACCGTGAACGCGGGCGGCGTCACCAACACCGTGGCCCTCTCGGGCACCGGCACCGCGCCGGGCCCGGTCGTCTCGGCCTCGCCGGGCAGCCTCTCGTACCCGGCGACCGCCGTCGGCGCCACTGCGGCCGCGCAGACCGTCACCCTCACCAACTCCGGCACCAGCGCGGCCACCGTGTCCTCGGTCGCGGCGAGCGGTGACTTCACGCAGACCAACAACTGCACGTCCATCGCGGTCGGCGGCTCGTGCGCGGTGACCGTCACCTTCAAGCCCACCGCCGGCGGCTCCCGCACCGGCACCCTCACCGTCACCGGCAACGCCAACAACAGCCCCACCAAGGTGTCCCTCAGCGGCACCGGCGTCGACAGCTCCACCAACATCGCGGCCGGTCAGAGCGCGACCGCCAGCTCCAGCAACAGCCCCTACGTTCCCGGCAACCTGACCGACTCCGACGCCTCCAGCTACTGGGAGAGCGCCACCTCCTTCCCGCAGTGGGCGCAGGTCGACCTCGGCAAGACGTGGAGCGTCGGCAAGGTCGTCCTCAAGCTTCCGCCGTCCACCGCCTGGGCCACCCGCTCGCAGACCCTCTCCATCCAGGGCTCCACGGACGGCTCCTCCTTCACCACGCTCAAGGCGTCGGCGGCCTACACCTTCGACCCGTCCTCCGGCGGCAACACCGTGACCATCACCTTCCCGGCGGCGAACGCCCGCTACGTCCGGGCCAACATCACGGCCAACACCGGCTGGGGCGCGGGCCAGCTCTCCGAGTTCCAGATCTTCCCCAGCGGCGGGACCTCGTCGGCTGCCAGTCTCGACGCCTCACCCACCTCCCTGACCTTCGCGAGCACGGCGCCCGGCAGCACCAGCGCCGCGCAGACCGTGAAGGTCACCAACTCCGGTGACGCGACAGCGTCGATCTCCTCGGTCGCGGCGAGCGGCGACTTCGCCCAGACCAACACCTGCGGCTCCTCCCTCGCCGCCGGTTCCTCCTGCAACGTCAGCGTCACCTTCAAGCCGACCGCGTCCGGCACCCGCACCGGCACCCTCACCGTCAACAGCAACGCGTCCAACAGCCCGTTGACCGTGGCCCTGTCCGGTACGGGATCGGGCTCGGCCGGCACCAACCTCGCGGCGGGCCGCCCGACCTCGGAGTCGAGCCACGCCGACGTCTACCCGTCGTCCCACCTCACCGACGGCAGCCAGAGCACGTACTGGGAGAGCGCCAACAACGCCTTCCCGCAATGGGTCCAGGTCGACCTGGGCGCGGCCAAGAGCGCGAGCCGCGTCGTCCTCCAGCTCCCCGCGGCCTGGGAGGCCCGCAGCGAGACCCTGTCCCTGGCCGGCAGCTTCGACGGCTCGGCCTTCACCACCGTCAAGTCCTCCGCCGCCTACTCCTTCACCCCGTCCGCCGACAACACCGTCACCCTCACGTTCCCGGCGACCAGCCAGCGCTACTTCCGGCTGAACTTCACGGCGAACACCGGCTGGCCCGCCGGCCAGCTCTCGGAGTTCCAGGTCTGGGACTCCTGACGCCACCACCCCCGGGCCAGGGGCGCTTGCGCGCGCCCGGAACGGGGAGCACCTCCCTCGATGCTACCAACGCCTTTTTCACCGGGTTTCTCTTTTCCTCACCCAACCC
>NZ_JBHVIX010000001.1:459187-472591 GCF_042799415.1 Streptomyces sp. NPDC057694 | reverse complement strand
TGGGAGCGGGGGCAGGAGCCACAGCGACGGCCCAGCTTGGGGGTTTCCGGGTGGGGGCCTATGAACCCCCCCCCCTCCTACCCGGCGACGCCCACGCGCGCCGGGCCGGGGGACCACTTCCGTCGATGCGCCCGACGCCTGTTCCGGCGGGGCGTCAGCGCGGTGAGGCCACCAGGGGATAGTGGTCGGAGAGGTCGGTGTAGGTGTAGCTCTTGCCCCAACTCGACACCGTCCAGGGGGCGCTGTGCTCGGCGATCACCTCGTTGTTCCAGCGGGCCGGGCGGGCGTGCCCCTGCTTGAAGAGCACGTAGTCGAGGTCCTCACGCGGGTCGTCGGGGTAGCGGTAGCGGGCGACGGAGTTGTCCTGGGTGTCGAAGGAGTAGGAGTGTCCGGTGCGGGTGTCGGCGGGGGCGAGACCGGCGTTCGCGAGCATCGATGCGTACTCCGGGCCGTGCGAGTCGACGTTCATGTCCCCGGCGACGATCACCTCCTCGTCGGCGGGAATGTCGCGCTCGGCGAGGAAGGCGTCGATGGCCCGGAACTGCTGGGCGCGGTCGGCCTGCGCCTCGCCGTTTCCGCAGCCGGAGTCGGTCGACTGCGTGTGCGTCCCGACGACGTGCACCTTCGTGCCGCCCACGTCGAGGACCGCGTAGACGAACCCCTTGTTCGACCACCAGTCGGAGCCGCAGGCGTCCTTGTAGACGTACTGCTCCTTGTGCACGATCGGCCACTTGCTGAGGAGCGTGACACCACCGTCCTCCGGCGTGGTCGAGGAGTAGGCCCCGCTCGTGGCGTCCCACCCGCTCGTGTCGCGTCCGACGACGGGGGTCTGGTACGGGTAGGCGCCGGACGCCGCGCGCTTGAGGTGATCGGAGGCGGAGTTGTCGAAGGCCTCCTGGAGGACGACGACGTCATTGCCCTGGAAGAACGACGCCTTGGGAATCTCGGACGCGCGGTGCTCCTGACCCCAGTTGGGATACAGGTTCTGGCTCATCAGGAACGTGTTGTACGTCAGAACGCGCAACGCCGGCGCCGGTGCCGCCGCGTGGGCGGCGGGTGCCCCGGCCGCGACCGCGGCCAGTGCGATGAGCGCGGCTGGAACTGCCTGGCGCAGGCGGTGGTGCGGGACACGCGACACGAGAACTCCTGAGGGTGGGGGGCCTGTTGGGGTCGGTGTACATCCAAACAGGGCGGGTTACATCGTGGCGGGCAACGGATGAGTTCCTTGAGACGAGCAGCCGTCGAATTGCCGATCGAGCTGATCCGACGGGCCTGCGAGATCACCGGCAGGGTGGGAATCCCGCGGTCGCGCGCGACGGTGTGGGGGAGGAGATGGGGGAGGAGTGCCCGCGGCCCGGTCCGGCACCGTGCGGCGCGGATCACCTTGGGCCGTCTCCCGCGCGGCCTCGCGGGCGGACCGGGCGAAGGCCTCGACCGCACCGGTGCGCGCTCCGGTCCGCCACACCAGGCCGTAGCCGACCGGTGCCGCGCCGGTGAGCGGCACGTAGGCGACACCCGGCCGGGCGTAGTACGTCGCCGTGTGCGCCGGGGCGAGCAGCGCGCCCCGGCCGGCCGCGACCAGGATCAGCGCCTCCTGCATGTTGGTCACGGCGGGGCCGCGCGCGATCGGCCGTCCGCCCGGTGTACTCGTGGGGGCGCGGTGCTCGCGCCAGTACTCCGGCTGCTCGCCCTCGACGGTGAGCAGCGGCACCTCGGCCAGATCCTCCAAGGTCACCGCGTCCCGCGCGGAGAGCGGGTGCGCCGAGCCGATCACCAGGACCCGCTCCTCGGCGAACAGCGCGGGCCCGCCGCCCAGATCGTCCTCGCGCACCGGGAACTCCTGCAGCTGGAGATCGAACCCGCCCTTGCGCAGCTGCCCGTAGGGGTCGCCGAGCGGCACCTCGCAGATCTCCACCACGAGCCCCGGATGTGTGGCCCGCAGGGCCTCGGTGGTCTTCATGACGATCTCGCCCGCCAGCGGGTTGGCGAAGCCGACGTGCAGCACCGTGTCGACGCCGCGCGCGGTGGCGGCGGCCCGCGCGAGCGCCTCCTCGATGCCGCGGTGGTGCGGAGCCAGGTCGTCGCGCAGCTGCCGGCCGAGCGCGGTCAGCCCGACCCGGCGGCTGGTGCGGACGAACAGCGCCGCGCCGACCCGCCGTTCGAGCCGCTGCACCAGCTGGCTCACCCGCGCCCGGGACAGCCGCATCCGCTCCGCGGTGCGGCCGAAATGCAGCTCTTCGGCGAGCAGGAGAAAGCACTCCAGTTCGTCGCGTTCCATCGAGGTCCCCCAGGCGGAGCGAATCGGTAAGCCTGGTTGAACGAACGTTGCGATCATCGCCGTTGTTCCGTCCGGTCACCGGGACGGAAGGTGGAGCAGCCGCCGAGGTGCGGCCCCAACACCCCTTCTCCACCGAGGAATCACCATGACTGCTGCACCCATGACCCTACCGGGGCACCAGATCGCGCTGAGCGCCAGGGACTGGGGCGTCCTGCTCGTCCTGTGCGGCGCGATCTTCCTGGAAGGCATCGACGTGGCCATGCTGAACGTCGCCCTGCCGTCCATCCGCGCCGACCTCGGCCTGTCCACCGGCTCGCTGCAATGGGTGATGAGCGCCTACGTCCTCGGATACGGCGGCTTCATGCTGCTCGGCGGACGCGCCGCCGACCTCTTCGGGCGACGCCGGATGTTCGTCTTCTGGCTGGCGGTCTTTCTCCTCTTCTCCGGACTCGGCGGCCTCGCCTCGGAGGGCTGGACGCTGATCGTCGCCCGGTTCGTGACCGGGGTCGCGGCCGCCTTCATGACACCGGCCGGCCTGTCGATCATCACCACCCGCTTCGCGGAGGGCCCGCAGCGCAACAAGGCGCTGCTCATCTACTCGGGCACCGGGGCCGGCGGCTTCTCGATCGGCCTGGTCGCCGGCGGGCTGCTCACGTCGGCCGGCTGGCGCTGGGTGTTCTTCGCCCCGGTGGTGCTCTCCGCCCTGATCCTGGTCGCCGCCCTCGTCCTGGTGCCCAGGTCCCCGCGGCCCGACCGGACCGGCAAACCGGTCGACCTGGCGGGCGGCCTGACCGTCACCGCCGCCATCGTGCTGATCGTCCTGGGCGTGGAGCGTGCCTCCCACGCGAGCCCCGTCCAGACCGTGCTCACCCTGGGCGCGGGTCTGGCCGCGCTGTCGGCCTTCGTCGCGGTGGAGCGCCGCTCGTCCGACCCCCTGGTCCGGCTCGGCATCCTGCGATCCGGCGCCCTGGTCCGTGCCAACCTCGCCGCGCTCCTGTTCGCCGCGGGCTTCTTCGGCTTCCAGTTCCTGGTCGTCCTGTACCTCCAGGAACTACGCGGCTGGTCCACCGTGCAGACCAGCTTCGCGATGATCGTCATCGGCATCGACGCGATCCTCTCGCCCCTCCTCGTCCCACGGCTGGTGACCCGCTTCGGGAACGCGCGGCTGATCCTCGGCGGCCTCCTCGTCACAGCCCTCGCGTACGGCCTGTTCCTGCGGGTCGGCGCCGACTGGACGTATCTCGCGATGCTGCCCGGTCTGCTGCTCCTGGGCATCGCGTTCGCGCTCACCTACGGCCCGCTCACCATCGTGGCCACCGAGGGCGTCGCGGAGGAGGAGCAGGGCCTGGCCGGCGGACTCCTCTACACGTCCTTCCAGTTCGGCGCGGCGCTCGGGCTCTCCGCGACCACGGCCGTCAACGTCGCGGCCACGGCGTCGAGCGCACCGGCCGCGCTCCTCGACGGCTACCGCGCGGCCCTGTGGGTGCCGCTCGCCGCGGCGCTGCTCGCCGTGCTCGTCGCAGCCATCGGGGCGCGGACGCGAGCGGGCACCGAGGTGACGGCCTCCGCCGAGCAGCCCACCGGCGACCGCCAGGCCGCCGCACTTCCCGCATCCCACTGACCTTCCGCGCACCGGCCGAGCATCCGAGAGGAGCACCCGGTCGGGGACAGTGGCTGCGGGCTGTGGGCGCCTAGAAGGGAAAAGCCCCTCCAGGCACCCCACTTGAGGCTCTAGAAGAACCCGAGCTTCTGCGCGCTGTACGACACCAGCAGGTTCTTCGTCTGCTGGTAGTGGTCCAGCATCATCTTGTGGTTCTCCCGGCCGATTCCCGACTGCTTGTAGCCGCCGAACGCCGCGTGTGCCGGGTACGCGTGGTAGCAGTTGGTCCAGACGCGGCCCGCCTGGATCGCGCGGCCGGCGCGGTACGCCGTGTTGATGTCGCGGGTCCAGACGCCGGCGCCGAGCCCGTACAGGGTGTCGTTGGCGATCTTGATGGCGTCGTCGTAGTCGGCGAACGAGGCGACCGAGACGACCGGGCCGAAGATCTCCTCCTGGAAGATGCGCATGCGGTTGGAGCCCTCGAAGATGGTGGGCTGGACGTAGTAGCCGCCCGCCAGCTCGCCGTCGTACTCGATGCGCTGGCCGCCCGAGAGGACCTTCGCGCCCTCCTGCTGGCCGATGTCCAGGTAGGACAGGATCTTCTGGAGCTGGTCGTTGGAGGCCTGGGCGCCGATCATCGTGTCGGTGTCCAGGGGGTGTCCGGTCTTGATGGCCTCGGTGCGGGCGATCGCCGCGTCGATGAACTCGCTGTAGTGGCCCTGCTGGATCAGCGCGCGCGAGGGGCAGGTGCAGACCTCGCCCTGGTTGAGGGCGAACATCGTGAAGCCTTCGAGGGCCTTGTCGCGGAAGTCGTCGTCCTTCGCCCAGACGTCGTCGAAGAAGATGTTCGGGCTCTTGCCGCCGAGTTCCAGGGTGACCGGCTTGATGTTCTCTGAGGCGTACTGCATGATCAGCCGCCCGGTGGTGGTCTCGCCGGTGAAGGCGACCTTGGCGACACGGGGCGACGAGGCCAGCGGCTTGCCCGCCTCCACGCCGAAGCCGTTGACGATGTTGACGACGCCCGGCGGCAGCAGGTCCTTGATGAGGTCCATCAGGACGTGGATCGAGGCCGGGGTCTGCTCGGCCGGCTTGATGACGACCGCGTTGCCCGCGGCGAGGGCCGGGGCGAGTTTCCAGGTCGCCATCAGGATCGGGAAGTTCCACGGGATGATCTGCGCGACGACGCCGAGCGGCTCGTGGAAGTGGTACGCGATGGTGTCGTCGTCGATCTCGGAGAGACTGCCCTCCTGCGCCCGGACCGCGCCCGCGAAGTAGCGGAAGTGGTCGATGGCCAGCGGGATGTCGGCGGCCAGCGTCTCGCGGACGGGCTTGCCGTTCTCCCAGCTCTCCGCGACCGCGAGGAGTTCGAGGTTCTGCTCCATGCGGTCGGCGATCTTCAGGAGGATGTCGCCGCGGGCACCGGGCGACGTCCGCCCCCAGGCCGGCGCGGCGGCGTGCGCGGCGTCGAGAGCGCGCTCCACGTCCTCGGCGGTGCCGCGCGCGATCTCGGTGAACGGCTGACCGTTGACCGGGCTCGGGTTCTCGAAGTACTGGCCCCGGGCGGGCGGCACGTACTCACCACCGATGAAGTGGTCGTAGCGGGCCTCGTAGGAGACGACGGAGCCCGGGGTGCCGGGGGCTGCGTAGCGGGTCATCGTGAGGTGCCTCCTGTCTCGGCTGCCCGCCGTTGGGCAGCTTGCGCTCAGGAGGCTAGGAACCCGGACGTTGCAGCTACGTTGCGTACGGGCCCGGCGCGCCCTGCTCGGCGTCGAGCGCCGCGAGCCGGGCCAGGACCGGCGGCGTCGGCCGGGCCGCCGCGAGGGCCTGCCAGATGCCCAGGTCGTCCTCGCCCCACGGGGCGTGCGCCCAGTCGGTGAGCAGATCGGGGTCGCCGCGGGCGATGAGGGCCGCGCGCAGCCCGTCCGCGAGCCGGTGCCGTATACGAGCCACGGCCGGGGCCTGCGACGCGGGAAGGAGCGGTCCCGCGTAGGCGGAGGCGGCCGCCGTCACCGCGCCCGAGCCGAGCCGGCGCTCCACCGTGTCGAGGTCCGACTCGACGGGGGCCGTCAGACGGTAGGGGCGCGAGGTGAGGAGGTCGGGGCCCAGCACCCGGCGCAGGCGCGCCAGTTCCGCCCGCAGCGTCACCGGGGTCACGGACTCGTCCTCGTACAGATGGCAGAGCAGTTCGTCCCCGGTCAGGCCCTCCGGATGGCGGGCCAGCAGGACGAGCAGTTCGCTGTGCCGGCGGCTGAGGCGGAGCTTCTGTCCGGCCGGGGTGAGCAGCAGGGCCTCGTCGCGGCCGAGGACGGTCAGCCGCAGGGCCTGTTCGGTGGTGGACGGCGGGGTCATCAGCGCCAGCTGGGACTCTGCGGCGCGTGCCACCGCCTGCACGAACGCCAGGCTGTGCGGATGCGCGAGCCCGTCGCCGCCCGTGATGTCGACCGCGCCGAGCAGCCGGCCGGTGCGCGGATCGTGCACCGGCGCCGCCGCGCACGTCCACGGCTGCACCTCGCGGATGAAGTGCTCGGCGGCGAACACCTGCACAGCACGGTCCACGGCGACCGCCGTCCCCGGCGCGTTCGTCCCCATCGCCGACTCCGACCAGCGGGCACCCGGCACGAAGTTCATCAGTCCGGCCCGCCGCCGCGCACCCGTGTGCCCCTCGACCCACAGCAGTCTGCCCTGCGCGTCGCACACCGCCAGAAGGTGTTCGCCGTCCGTCGCGAACGTCCCCATCAGCTCCCGGAACAGCGGCATCACCCCGGCCAGCGGATGCTGCGCCCGGTACGCGCCCAGTTCGCCGTCCGTCAGCTCGACGGCCGCCGAGTCGTCCGGGCTGACGTGCGCACCCGCCGAGCGGCGCCAAGACGCGGCGACCACCGGCCGCACCGGACGGACGACGGTGCCCGCCGCGGTGAACCGGTCATGGGCGCGGCGCAGCGCCCGCATCCGCTCGGACGCGTCGGCGCCCGGTTCCAGGGCGACCCATGGATCGGTCAACGCTGCCTCCCCGCGACATTCCTGACGACTGACGACGATGGGGACATCGTCGCTCCGGGGAGGGAGGCCGACAAGGAGCGCGGCGCCGATCGCGTGAGGTGGCACATGCCGCACACGTGCGTGAAGATCCGCCGAGCCCGGCCGGACGCCGCCGACCGGGCTCGAACTACCATCGGCTCATGCCGAGTTGACCAGTCGGATGTAGCGCGTCCAGTCCCAGTACGGGCCCGGGTCCGTGTGATCGGTCCCGGGCACTTGGACGTGCCCGATGATGTGCTCGCGGTCGGCCGGAATGCCGTAGCGCGCGCAGACCGACGCGGTGAGCGCCGCCGACTGCTCGTAGAGCGCGTCCGTGAAGTACTCCGGCTGATCCACCCAGCCCTCGTGCTCGATGCCGATGCTGCGCGTGTTGTAGTCCCAGTTCCCCGCGTGCCAGGCGATGTTCTTCTCGCGCACGCACTGCGCGATGTGTCCGTCGGCCGACCGGACGACATAGTGCGCCGAGACCTGCTTGGCGGAGTTCTTGAAGATGGCGAGGGCGTCGGCCCAGGTCTCCTGCGTGACGTGGATGACCACGTAGTCGATCGGGTACGAGGAGGGCCTGCTGGACGCCGTGTAGTTGGACGTGCTGGCGGGGACCGACTCGGCCGACGGGTAGTCGACCGCGGCGGCACCGGCGTCGGCACGCCCCATGGCCAGGAGCGAGCCGGGCACCGCGGCGAGTGCCCCGGCCTGAAGGAGACGGCGGCGAGTGGTGCCGCCGGAGAACGGGTGTCTTGCTCGGTTCATGACGATCCTGCCTTTCGACTGGCGCGGACGGTGGGGGAGGTGAACCGGCAGTGCTACGGAACCCGGAAGGGCCCCGCAGTGCTACGGAACCCGGAAAGGCTCCGGTCGCGGCAGCGTCGCCGCGACCTCACGCAGCCGCGCATGGATCCCGCGGTGCGTCTCGCGCGTCGGCAGCCACTCCTTGCGGAGCTTGGCGACGCACGTGTAATTGGTGTCGCAGACGTTCGCCAGCGGGGACTCGACCGTCTGCGTCGCGAACTGGTACGCGTCCAACTCGCTGAAGCCGTAGTCCCGTACGAGCCACTGCACCAGGTCGAGCTGGGATATCCGGAACGCGTCCTCGAGAGGGCGGGCCGAGCCCGTCGAGATGATGTGGGTGTCCGACTCGATGCGCGGCCACGGAGTCGCCACGCCCTTGAGCAGCTCCACGACCACGACGGTGTGCATCGCGCATTCGACGGCGACGCCGCAGGTCTCGCCCTCGCCCTGGCGGGCGTGGCCGTCGCCCAGGCTCAGCAGCGCGCCCTCGACGTTCACCCCCAGGTAGCAGGTGACACCCGCGCGCATCTCGGGCGTGTCCATGTTGCCGCCGTGGGCGTCCGGCACGAGCGCCGAGCGCACTTCGCGTCTGGCCGGTGCCACGCCGACCGTGCCGTGCATCGGGTCCATCGGCAGATCCGCCGTGAAGTCGCTGTCCCGCGCCGTGAACCGGGCGGTGCGCCTGTCATGGTCGAGCTGCCAGATCCAGACCTGCTCCGGGAGCGGTGGCTGCAGGGTGGCCGTGGTGGGGGTGGAGGTCAGCGCGCCGAACAGCGGCACCGTCGTGGACGCGGCCCAGTCCCGGGCCGGCTCGACCGACACGAAGTGCACGGCGACCGTGTCGCCCGGCTCGGCGCCTTCGATGTGGAAGGGGCCCGTCTGCGGATTGAGGTACCCGGGTGTGCAGACCTCCGACACGAGGTCCTTCTCCGAGCGGATCCGGCCGCCGTAGCAGTCCTCCGTGTACAGGTCGAGGACCGTGCCCGGCGCGATGCGCGCGACGGGCGGCGCGCCGCCGAACGTCCAGGCGTACTCGCCGGGTTCGGGCCGGACCGTCAGCATCCGGGGGTCGCTCATGAGGAGAGTGCTCCGCTCTGTGGGGAGGGCGTCCTGTCCGTGGGGAGTGCGTTCTCGTGTTGCTGCCGCGCCGTCGTCCGGAGCGGACAGCCGAGACGGCCCGGGTCCCTCGCGACGACACGCCACCGACCGGTCAGAAGTACGGTACGGGGCCCTCGGGTTGGGGCGGAAGAGGGCGCGACGGATCTGTGGACAACCAGAGCATTGTGTATAACCGCATGTCAGAGCGGCGTCAGAGGTTCGGACCACTGGCGGTCGACACCGGCCGGTCCGGGTACGGCCCAGGGCCGTCCCGAACTACCCCACCGCCCCCACCGGATCGTCCAGGACCCCGCGCACCACCGAATGCGCCGCCCCCAGCAACGGCCCGTCCGGGCCGAGTCCGGACACCAGCACCCCGTCCGCCGGGGCCGCCCTGCGGCGCGTCAACTCCTTCTCCAGGGGCGGCAGGAGCCAGGGCGCGAGCCGCGACAGGGCGCCGCCGAGGACCACGGCGCGCGGGTCGAGCAGATGCACCGCGCCGGTCAGCGCGATCCCGAGGGCCGTGCCCGCCCCGCGCAGTGCCTTGCGGGTGGCGGCGTCGCCGTCCGCGGCCCGTTCGGCCAGCAGGGAGACCCGGTCCGGGCCCGGCGCGATGCCCGCGGCGCGCAGCACCGCCCCTTCGCCCGCGTACTGCTCCAGGCAGCCCCGCCCGCCGCACGGACAGGCCGGACCCTCGGGGCGGACCGGCATGTGGCCCAGCTCGCCGGCGAACCCGCGCGTGCCGCGCAGCAGCCGGCCGTCCACGACGACCGCGGCACCGATGCCGATCTCGGCCGACACGTGCAGGAAGTCCGCGGGGGAGCCGTCGGCGAGCCACAGTTCGGCCAGGGCGCCGAAGTTCGCCTCGTTGTCGACCGTCAGCGGCACGTCCACCGGCAGCAGCGTGGCGACATCCGTGTCGTGCCAGTCGAGGTTGGGGGCGCGCACGACGGTGCGGGTGTCGCGGCCCACCAGGCCGGGCACCGCCACCGCGAGCCCCGCCGGACGCAGCCCCGCTCCCTGCGCCTCCGCGCTCACCTGCCCTATCAGCTGCGCGAGTTCGGCCAGGACCGGCTTCGGGGCGCGCCCCCGGTTGTCGACCCGGCGCTCGGCCCGCGCGCGTACCGCACCGCGCAGATCGACGGCGCACACCGCGAGATGGTCCACGCCCACCTCGGCCCCGAGACCGGCCGGACCCCGGCCGCTGACCACGAGCGCGGAGCCGGGCCGGCCCACGCCGCCGGGCCGCTGCGGACCCAGCTCCTCAAGCAGCCCCGCCCGGGTCAGCTCGTCGACGAGGGTGGAGACCGCGGCCCGGGTCAGCCCGATGTGCTGGGCCACCGCCGCCCGCGACAACGGCCCCTCGGCGGCCACCGTGTGCAGCACCCGGGACAGATTGCGGCGGCGCATGGCCTGCTGGGTGTCCGGCGTCCCCGGGCGCGGTCGGTGCAGTGGTGCGGTCATGCGGACATCGTCGCAGGGCCGGCCGGGCGGCGTGGGCCCGGCCCGCTGCCGCCCGCGCCCCGGTCGTTCACCGTCGTCCCAGCAGCGGCGCCGCGTCGGCCAGGACGGCCGAGATCCGCTGCACCGTCTCGTCGTCCCGGGCCACGGGGTCCAGGACCGGGCCGCGCGCGGTGTCCCAGCGTCGTGCCACCGCGGCCGGGTCCTCGCCGGTCAGCAGCCCCGCCGCCTGGGCCGCCGCGCCGAGCGCCACCAGCTCGCGGGCCTCGGGCACCTGGACACCCCGCCCGGACAGCCGGCGCACCGTCTCCTGCCAGGCCGTGCCGCGCGCGCCGCCCCCGATGAGCAGCAGCGGAGCGGCGGGATCGGCGCTCTCGGCATCGCCTTCGAGCACCCGGTCCAGCGCTACGAGCAGCGCGTGCACGGCCCCGTCGTACGCGGCCTGGAGGAGCTGCCCGCCCGTCGTGTCGTGCCGCAGCCCGGTCAACAGCCCGGAGGCGTCGGGCAGATCGGGGGTCCGCTCACCGTCGAGGTAGGGCAGCACGGTCGCCGAGCCGCCCTGCTCCACCGCCTCCCGGTCGAGACCGAGCAGCGCCGCGATCCGGTCGACGGCGAGGGTGCAGTTCAGGGTGCAGGCCAGCGGCAGCCAGTCGCCGCGCGCGTCCGCGAACCCGGCGACCGTCCCCGACGGGTCCGCCGGCCGGTTCCGCGACACCGCGTACACCGTCCCGGACGTGCCGAGGCTGAGCACCGGCGTGCCGGGACGCAGGCCGAGGCCGAGCGCCGCGGCGGCGTTGTCCCCGGTCCCCGCGGCCACCAACGTGCCCTTGGAGAAGGGCAGTTCACCGTCGGTGTCGCGCACCGTCCCGGCCACCTCGCCCGGTCCCACCACCCGCGGCAGCAGCGCGGGATCGAGTCCCACCCGGGCCAGGATGTCGGCGTCGTACGCCTCGGTGGACGCCGCCCACCATCCCGTACCGGACGCGTCGCCGCGATCCGTCGTGCCCGTGCCCGTCAGCCGCCCGGTCAGGTAGTCGTGGGGGAGCCGCACCGCTGCTGTCGCCCGGACCGCCTCCGGCTCGTGCTCGGCCAGCCAGGCCCACTTCGAGACGGTGAACGAGGCGGCCGGAACGCTGCCGAACCGCTCGGCCCACACCTTCGGCCCGCCCAGCTCGTCCACCAGGCGGCGGGCCTGCGGCGCCGAGCGCACGTCGTTCCACAGCAGCGCCGGCCGTACCGGGCGCCCCCGCTCGTCCAGCGTCACCAGGCCGTGCTGCTGTCCGCCGACCGAGACCGCCGACGCCCGCCGCGCCGCGTCCCCGCACTGGGCGAGTGCCTCGCGCAGCGCGTCGTACCACTCCTCGGGGTCGCTCTCGCGGCCCGCGCCCGTCGTGACCGTGTGCGGCGCCTGCCCGCTCGCCACCACCGCGCCGGTGGCGACGTCGACGACCAGTGCCTTGGTGGATTGCGTGGAACTGTCGATCCCTACGACGAGGGGACCGTCGGCAGCGGACATGCGGCTCTCCTGACTTGTACGGACCTGATGCGTCCGTACGAACGTAATCCGTCGGTACGAACGTGTACGGACGGCCTGCGCGAAGAGGTCGTACGAACGGCTCGTACGAACTCGTACCCGTGGTGACCCTTCCCAGCGGCGTGCCCGCATACTAATTTGTAAAGTGCCATGACGAAATGGCTGTGCGGCACATGGCGCCGCACAACGGGCAACGGCGAGGGAGCCGCGAGATGACGTACCAGCCCACTCCCGACGACAAGTTCAGCTTCGGTCTGTGGACGGTCGGCTGGCAGGGCCGCGACCCGTTCGGTGATGCCACCCGGCCCGCGCTCGACCCGGTGGAGTCGGTGCAGCGCCTGGCCGAACTCGGCGCGTACGGCGTCACGTTCCACGACGACGACCTGATTCCGTTCGGCGCGTCCGAGACCGAGCGCGAGTCGCACATCAAGCGGTTCCGGCAGGCGCTCGACGCCACCGGCATCGTGGTGCCGATGGCGACCACGAACCTGTTCACGCACCCGGTCTTCAAGGACGGCGGCTTCACCGCCAACGACCGTGACGTGCGCCGGTACGCGCTGCGCAAGACGATCCGCAACATCGATCTCGCCGCCGAGCTGGGCGCGCGGACGTATGTCGCGTGGGGTGGCCGTGAGGGCGCCGAGTCGGGCGGCGCGAAGGACGTCCGCGACGCGCTCGACCGGATGAAGGAGGCCTTCGACCTGCTCGGTGAGTACGTCGTCGAGCAGGGCTACGACCTGAAGTTCGCCATCGAGCCCAAGCCGAACGAGCCGCGCGGCGACATCCTGCTGCCCACCATCGGCCACGCCCTCGCGTTCATCGAGCGGCTGGAGCGGCCCGAGATGTACGGCGTGAACCCGGAGGTCGGGCACGAGCAGATGGCGGGTCTGAACTTCCCGCACGGCATCGCGCAGGCGCTGTGGGCGGGCAAGCTCTTCCACATCGACCTCAACGGCCAGACCGGCATCAAGTACGACCAGGACCTGCGGTTCGGCGGCGGCGATCTGCGCGCCGCGTTCTGGCTGGTCGACCTGTTGGAGAACTCCGACTACACGGGCCCGCGGCACTTCGACTTCAAGCCGCCGCGGACCGAGGACATCAACGGCGTGTGGGCCTCCGCCGCGGGCTGCATGCGCAACTACCTGATCCTCAAGGACCGGGCCGCGGCCTTCCGCGCCGACCCCGAGGTGCAGGAGGCGCTGCGGGCCTCGCGTCTGGACGAGCTCGCGCAGCCCACCGCGGCCGACGGTCTTGCGGCGCTGCTCGCCGACCGGAGCGCCTTCGAGGCGTTCGACGTGGAGTCCGCCGCCGACCGCGGCATGGCGTTCGAGCGGCTCGACCAGCTGGCGATGGACCACCTGCTGGCCGCGCGCGGCTGACCCTCGCGGGTCCGACTCGCCCCAGGGGGTCGCGCGTCGGTCCGTCGGCGGGCGACCCTGGGGGCATGGCCACACCGCCCATGCCCCCGCGACCGCCGAGCGGTCCGCCGCCGTCGGGCGGTGACTTCGGCCCGCCGCCCGGCGGGTCCTCCTTCGGCGCGCCACCGCCCGGTGCGCCGCCGCCCGACGGGCCGCGGCGCACCGGGCACGGCCGCTTCCAGGCCGC
>NZ_JBHVIX010000001.1:448999-459177 GCF_042799415.1 Streptomyces sp. NPDC057694 | reverse complement strand
CAACGTCCTTTGTGGGGCTTCCTCTCCCGCTCTTCACGTGTCCCTCTCCTCCGCTCCCCCCCCCGCGACTCCCCTCCCCCCCGCGTCTTGCACCCCCCCCCCCACGGCCGCTTCCAGGCCGCCGCCGCGATCGCGGCCCTCGTGGTGATCGCCGTGGTCGTGATCGTGCTGGTGACGCGCGGAGCCCCGTCGGGAGACGGCGGCGACAAGCCGTCGTCGGACGGGAGCAGCCGGCAGGCGACGCCGCGGTCACCGACGCCAGGGCTGCCGAGCGAACTGCCCAGTGAGCTGCCGAGCGGCCTTCCGTCGAAGCTCCCGACGGACCTGCCGAGCGAGCTGCCCAGCGGACTGCTGCCGAGCGACCTGGAGAGCCTGATCCCCTGAGGCGGCAGGGAACCAGACCCGCTCCGACCTGACCAGGACTTTCGACGTACGCCCTAGAGCGCGCCCTTCGGCAGCTTCACGTACGTCACCCGGGTCTCGATCCCGCTGTCCACGAGCCGCCCGTTGGCGTCGAACGCCCCCGCGCCGTCCGTCATCCCGAAGTCGTTGTCGTTGATCAGGGCCAGCGTGCCGTGTCCGACGACGGCCACACCCTCGATCTTGTCCTGCACGCCGTCGACGGTGTTCAGGTCGACCACGAGCCGCTTCTTCAGCACCAGCACTTTGGTTGCCGCAGGGTCGTCCAGCTGCTCAAGGGACGGCGACGTCGTCGCGTCGTCCCACCGGTCGCCCAGGATGTCGGCGCCGCGCGTGAGCCGCACTTCCTGGAGGCGGGCCGCCTTGTCGGTGCGCTCCTCGACGAGCAGCCGGTCACCGCCGAGCGCGACGATGGAGGAGATCTTCAGCTCGGACGTGTCGTCCTCGCCCGGGTCGACGTCGCCCACCGCGTCGAAGCGGTACGCGTACTCGGCCGTGACGGCCTTCTTCTTCGGGGAGAAGCGGAAGAGGCGGGTGTTGCGCGAGGCGTCGCCGGCGTCCGCGTCGGGCAGGGACAGCGGGCTCTGCAGTGCCATCACCAGATCGCCGTTCGGGAGCAGGGCCAGGCCCTCGAACCCGCGGTTGGTCTTCCGGTTCAGCAGCACCGACGGCAGCGCCTCGACGACCGGGTAGTCGGCGCCCTTCAGGTTCAGGCCCTCGGGCACGTAGCGGGTGAGCACCTTGCCGCGCGCCGACACGTGCACGAGCGAGGGACCGTACTCGTCGACCAGCCAGAAGCTGCCGTCCGCGGCTCGCACGATGCCCTCGGTGTCCAGACCGTTCGCGTTGTACGAGAGTGGCGTCCTCGCGTCGTACGTGTACGGCTTCTCGTCGCGGCTCTCCTGGTTCGACAGGCCGGTGACGGCCTTGCCGGACCGGGTGGTGATCGGGATCGCGTCGACCACCTTCACCCGGTCGCCGGTGACGCGGATCTTCACGATCGCCGGGTCGAAGCCGGGCACGGGAAACGTGCGGCGCTTCGTGCCGTCGACCTTGATCTGACCGTTGGGGCCGCGGTCGGTGACCGTCCAGTACTCGCCCTTGCGGCCGGACGGGTAGATGTCGGAGCCGATGCCGCCGAGGTCGACCCCGCGGTCGTCGGCGACGGTCCCCGGCAGCAGGCCGTTGCTGAAGTCGCCGAGCGGCAGATCACCGAGAGTGGCGCCGCCGGTGACCTTCGCCGTGCCGGAAGACGTGCCGGAAGCCTTGCCGGTACCGCCCGGGGCGCCCGTCGCGGTCCCCGCGACGGCGAGCGCGGCCAGCACGGCGAGCGGCACACCCGCGGCGACGGTGCGGCGCACGCCACGAGCGCTGCGTGAACCGGGGACGAGCGGGGACATGGTGCCTCCTGGGGCGCGGGAAATGATGAAGCGATCCTCGTGATCCGCATCCACGTGATCTGCGCACACGGTCGACCGCGGCGCCGAACACCCGGTGACGGCAGGGTGAATGGAAATGGTGAGGGCAGGTGAACGCGTGGTCGACGACTCGCTCGCCCCGCCCCAGGACGCCGTGGGGCACCTCGTAGGGGCAAGGGGATCGTTCCGAGCGATGGTGATCGATACGATGATGTCCACCCGGCGCCGTCCGCGCCGGACCGTGCCACGGGGGAGGCCCACGTCATGCGGCAGCACGTCGACCGACGGCACACGCTGGTCCTCCAACTGGTCGAGGAGCGCGGCTCACTCCGCGTCGCCGACCTCGCCCGCGAACTCGGCGTCTCACCGGTGACGCTCCGCCGCGACGTGGAGACCCTCGCCGCGCAGGGCAGACTCCGGCGGCTGCACGGCGCCGTCGTCCGCGCGCAGGACAGTCAAGAACGAACCGTAGCCACAAGGGAGTTGGGCAGAGGTGTCGTCGTCGGCATGGTCGTGCCGACCACCGAGTACTACTACGCCGATGTGGTGCGCGGCGCCCGGGAGGCCGTCGAGGCGCACGGCGCCCGGCTCGTCGTCGCCCTGTCGCAGTACCTGCCCGGCGAGGACAGCGCGCAGGCCGACCGGCTGCTGGCGTCCGGCGCACACGGGCTGCTGCTCACCCCCAGCTGGGAGACCGGCAGCCCCGGCCCGGGGGAGGGGCTGCGGATCACCGAGCGGGCCGTGCCGACCGTCCTCGTGGAGCGTTCGGCGCCCCACGGGCATCCGGCGGCGGCCCTCGACCGGGTCCGTACCGACCATGCCCACGGCGCCGCCGAGGCCGTGCGGCATCTGGCCGCGCTCGGGCATCGCGGCATCGCGCTGGCGGCCCAGGACTCGCCCACCAGCGCCGAGTTGCGGCGCGGCCACGAAGCCGCGGTCGCGGCGCTCGGTCTCCCGGCGGCCCCGCCCGCGCCGCGCCCGCCGCTGCCCGTCACCGAAGCGGAGCGTTTCGAGCGGACCTTCGCCTATCTGCGGACGGCCGTCGAGGAGCACGGGGTGAGCGCGGCGATCCTGCACAGCGACGTCGACGCGATCGTCCTCGTGCCCCGGCTGCGCGCCTGCGGCATCCGCGTCCCCGGCGACCTGGCCGTCATCACGTACGACGACGAGGTGGCCGCCCTCGCCGACCTGCCGCTGACCGCGGTCGCCCCGGCCAAGCGGACCGTCGGCCGGCGTGCGGCCGAACTGCTGCTGTCCCGGCTCGCCGAGCCGTCAGGCACCCGCGAGCCGGGACAACATCTCGACATCCTGCCCGAGTTGCGCATCCGGGAGTCGTGCGGCGCGACCCTCAGGTCAGCTTCACGGTGACCTTCTGAGTCCGGCCGCCGGTCGTGCCGAGATCGCCGAACGTCAGCTTCAGCTCCTGCCCCGTCGTCGCTCCCGTCACCGAACCCGGCTTCGACGTCACGGACGTGACCGGCCGCCGCCAGATCAGCGTCGCCGACTTCACCGCCCGGTTCGGGTCGCTGACGCACACCGTCGCGGTGCCGTCGCGCCGCTCCCTGATCTGCACGATCAGCGGCGCGTCGACCGTGACCCGGCCGACCGTTCCCGGCTCCCAGAACACCGCCGACGTGAGCCCGAGCGACGGCACCTGAACTCCTTGCCGCGCAGCGGAGTTGACGGTGATGTCGACCCAGTCGCGGTCCGCCGCCCGCATCGCGGTGCGCGCTTCGCTCGCGCCCGGCAGCAGCACATACGCGTAGGAGGCGTCGGCCGGGTCCGTGCCGTGGTCGGCGAGCAGGGTGACGTACCGGCGGGTGACCGGGTCGGTGGAGCCGCCGCCGTTGATGCTCTGCCACGTCGCCGTGCGCTCCTCGCGCAGCGCCGTGAGCGCGCTGCCGCCGGGAAAGACATAGCCGCCGTGCCCGGCCAGATGAGCCCAACGAGCCTTCTGGAGAGTCGAGGTCGAACCGAGCGCGGCAGCCCGGGTCCGGCCGTCCACCGTGAGGCGCGAGGTGCCCGACGCCCCGAGGTTGCGCGTGTCCACCACGCTCTCCACGCCCGCGCCGTCCGTACTCGTGATGCCGGCGCCGAGACACACCACCGCGTCGTCGAGGAAGAACCACGCCTTCTTCGCCCGCAGCGTCGAGGACAGGCCGCGGGTGTCCTGGGCCACCGCCGCGTACGTGCCGTCCGTCGCACCGCCCACCCAGGTCGTGGCGGGCCGGGCCGCGCCCCACGTGCCGCCCTCCCCGTCCGCGAGCGCCTTGCGCGAGACCGTCGTGCCGGGCAGCCGGTACGGGTCCACGGTCGGCCAGAAGCCGTCGCTGTACTGCCCGCCGCCCGCGCTGTCCCCGGCGGCCCACCAGTACAGCATTCCCGAACCTGTGTGCCAGCCGCGGACGTTCTCGCCGTTGCCGTTCTCGTAGAACGTGATCGCCTTGGACGACATGGACACGGACGCCGTGAACCGGCTCGTGCGGTGCGCCGCGCGCGCCATCGACGGGAACATCCGGTGCCCGGCCGGCTCGGCGCCCGCCTTCACTCCCGTGTCACCGAGCAGTGCCGTGACCCGGGAGAGCGCGGCGACCCCCAGCGTGCGGCCGCTCGTCACGTCGCTGTACCGGTCCCGCGTGAACCAGCCCTTGGCGAGCGCCTGCCAGCGCGCGTTCTCCTCGGCGCTGGCGCCCTGCCCGAGCAGCAGGATCGAGGCGATGATCCCGTGGCCCCGGGAGTGGTCGTCCTGCTGGACCTTCAGGGTGTCGGTGGCGACGAGACCACGGCTGATCGCGCGTCCCGCGACGTTGTCCATGGCCAGACCGTCGTGCAGGAACGGCGCGTAGGCGGCCTCCACCGAGTCCAGGAAGATCTGCCGCCCGCTGTCGGTGATCGCCCACGTCGACCCGCCGAGCAGCGCGAACAGGCGGCTGAGGCCGTCGATGAGGACCGCGCCGTACGAGCCGGTGTACGGCACGTACGTGTGCTGGATCAGCGAGCCGTCGGCATACAGACCGTCGCCCGAGGTGACGTACGGGAACACCGGTGCGACGGCGTCACGGGCGAGCGCGACCTTCGCGGCGGTGCCGTCGAGGATGCCGCGCAGCGCGAGCACCCGGCACAGGTCGATGCGGTTGGCGCCGGTGCTGGTGCCCGAGTATGACGCCACCAGCGAGTCCGGGACGAAGTGGTCGACGGCCTCGATCGCGGCCGTCAGCTGCGCGGCGCTCAGGTGCTCGTACATCAGCACGCAGATGTCGAGCAGGCGCTGCGGGGCGCCTATCTGGAAGTTGTACCAATTGCCGTACTGGGTCTGGGACTTGTTGTAGACCTGCGTGCTCAGGTGGTCCACGGCCGTGAGCACCGCCGTCTTGAGCGACGCGTCGCCGGTGAGGCCGGTCCCGGGCTGGCAGAAAGCCTCGGCCATCGAGCGGACGCGCTCGTAACTCGTCTGGATCTTCTCGGAGTAGCCGTACGACTCGGTGTCCGTGTCGGGATCCGGGTCGCCGAACACGGCGTCGGGCCACAGCGATCCGGTGTCCGGGGCCATCGCCTCCTGCCACGCCTTCACCTGCGTGCCGAGACCGGCGAGCTTCGACTTGAACGGTTCGGCGGTCGGGCTGAAGCCCTCGCCGAGATAGAGCGCCCGCCACTTCGCCCGCAACTGGGCGAACTCGTCGTCCGCGGAAGCGGAAGCGGATCCGGACGTGGACGGCGAAGCGGCTGAGGCCGGGCCGGGCACTCCTACGGTGAGCGCGGCCCCGACGGCCGCCGAGGAGGCGAGGAAGGCGCGACGGGACCAGGGCAGGGACGGCGACGTCATGAAGAGCTCCGGGAGGCTGGAGGTTCCGCTGGGAGTAAGCGGTTTCTAGCACCCGGCGATTCAAACGCTCAAGAGGAACGACCAAATTGAGCGTTTCGATCGTTTGCCGATGAGGGGGAGGTGGTCAGGCTCCGACCCACACCGTCGTGATGTTGCAGAACTCCTTGATGCCGTGGCCCGCCAGCTCGCGGCCGTACCCGGACCGCTTGGCGCCGCCGAACGGCAGCGCGGGGTGCGAGGCCGTCATTCCGTTCACGAAGACACCGCCTGCCTGGCTGTCCCGCACGAACCGGTCGATGTCGGCCTCCTCGCCGGTCCACAGGTTCGAACTCAGCCCGAACGGAGTGTCGTTGGCGACCGCGATCGCCTCGTCGAGGTCGGCGACCCGGTACAGCGTCGCGACCGGGCCGAACGTCTCCTCCCGGTGGATGCGCATCTCCGGCGTCACATCGGCGAGCACGGTGGGCTCGTAGAACCAGCCGCGGTCCGCGAAGTCCTTGGGCCGCTGCCCGCCGCACAGCACGGTCGCGCCGCTCTCGACGGCGTCGTCGACCAGCTCCTCCAGATCCGTGCGTCCCTGCTCGCTGGCGAGCGGCCCGACGTCCGTCGCCTCGTCCAGCGGGTCGCCGACGCTCAGCGCCCGCATCCCCGCCACGAACGCCTCCCGGAACTCCTCGAAGGCGTCCTCCTGCACGATGAACCGCTTCGCAGCGATGCACGACTGCCCGTTGTTCTGCACCCGCGCCGTCACCGCCGTCCTCGCCGCCTTGGCGACGTCCGCCGACGGCATGACCACGTACGGGTCGCTGCCACCGAGCTCCAGCACGGTCTTCTTCACCTCGTCGCCGGCGGTCGCGGCGACCGAGCGGCCCGCGGGCTCGCTGCCGGTGAGGGTCGCGGCGGCCACCCGCTCGTCGCGCAGGATGCCCTCGACGGCGCCGGAACCGATCAGCAGCGTCTGGAAACAGCCCTCGGGGAAACCGGCGCGGCGGAACAGATCCTCCAGGTAGAGAGCGGTCTGCGGGACGTTCGAAGCGTGCTTGAGCAGGCCGACGTTGCCGGCCATCAGCGCGGGCGCCGCGAACCGGATCACCTGCCACAGCGGGAAGTTCCACGGCATCACCGCGAGCACCACACCGAGCGGCCGGTAGCGGACCAGGGCGCGGGCGGCGCCGGAGTCCTTCACGTCGTCGTCGGACGGGTGCTCGTCGGCCAGCAGCTCCTGCGCGTTCCGCGCGTACCAGCGCATCGTCTTCGCGCACTTCGTCGCCTCGGCGCGGGCCGCGGCCACCGGCTTGCCCATCTCCGTCGTCATGACGCGGGCGATGTCCGGGGCGTCCGCCTCCAGCAGATCGGCGGCCTGCTGGAGCAGGCGCGCCCGGTCGAAGAACGTACTCGTGCGGTACGTGTCGAACGTGCGGGACGCCAGCGAGAGCTTCTCCTCGACGGCCTCGGGGGAGAGGGCGTCGTACGTCCGCAGCGTCTCGCCCGTGGCGGGGTTGACCGTCGCGATGGGCATGGGGGCGACCTCCTGTGCGCGGTTCCTTCGACCTTCCCGCGCCGCACGGGGCCGCGCAACGCGGGACCGCGCCGGGTACCCGGCGAGCCGCGGGTCAGACCTGTTCCGCGAGCCGGTCCAGGAACGCCGCCTGCGCCTGGACGATCACGGCCCGCGCCGCCTCGACCTCGAACCAGGCCGCCCGGTCCAGCTCGGGGAACTCCGCGGTCCGTCCGCTGCCGCGCGGCCACTCCATCGTGAAGGTGCCCGGCACCATGTCCGCCGGATCCAGGTCGCCCTCCACCGCCCATACGGTGACGAGCTTGCCGCCGGACTGGGTCACCTCGCCGAGCGGCAGCGGCGCCCCGGTGGGCGCGGGCAGTCCCAGCTCCTCACCGAACTCGCGCCGCGCCGCGTCCCAGGGCGTCTCGTCGTCCCCGTACTCGCCCTTCGGGACGGTCCACGCGCCCGCGTCGCGGCGCGCCCAGAACGGGCCGCCCATGTGCCCGAGCAGCACTTCGGGTCCGTCCGGCGTGCGGCGGAAGAGCAAGATGCCGGCGCTGCGTCTGATGACCATGCGATCAGTCCCGGTAGAGGCGAGGTGGAGGTGGGGGTGGAAGCGGAAGTGGGGGCGGCGGACGATGTGGTGCTCCGGGTCAGGAGCTGAGCAGGTGCGGCTGCACACCGAGCGCGGTGGCGTCGGCGAGATGCTGGCCGAGGCGCAACTGGAGCGGTCCCGGCGGCCCCGTCCGCTCCGAGAGCAGGCTGAGCGAGCCGACCGCCCGGCCCGCGGTGCGCAGCGGAACCGCCACCACGCAGGCGAAACCCAGCGAACGCGCCATCGCCGTGTACGACGGCCAGTTGGCCCGCGCGTACGGATGCGCGAGCGGAACCCCGCGGATCGGCTGCGCCGAGGCGCGGCAGTCGGCGCCCGGACCCTCGCCCCAGGACAGGGCGGCCCGCTCCAGGCGTAACCCCCGGTTGTCGGACGCGGCGACCTCGACCCGCCCGGTGGGCGGCTTGAGGACGGCGGCCGCCGACGGCACCTCCAGGAGGGTGACGCAACAGGCGACGAGCGTCGCGAGGGCCTGCGGACCGCCGCGCACCGAGGCACCGGCCACTTCGACGAAGGCCGTCGCCAGCCGTTCGCTGTCCACCTGGTACACCTCGTACGGCACACCGCGCATGACGTCCCCCTCGCTCCACTCCGAGCCCCGCCACCGCACCGCCGCCCGCCCGGTGCGCACCCGGGGCGGGCGGACTTTGCAGATGGGGTATGCCCAGTGAATGGAGTGCGCGAACCGCCACCTCACAGGTGACCGGCTCCTACATGTGCACGGCGCCGTCGCCGGACATCTGCTGCTTGGGAGGCCCGGGACGGTAGAGAACCAGTGTGACCACGAAGCCCACCGCGAAGAAGATCGCGGACCACGTGTACGCGGTCGAGTAGCTCTCCATCGCGGCCTTCGCCTGCACCTGCGGGGTGGGCTGCTTGCCGACCAGGTAGCTCGTGGCGGCGCTCGTGGCCAGCGTGTTGAGCAGGGCCGTACCGATCGAACCGCCCACCTGCTGACTGGTGTTGACCATCGCGGAGGCTACGCCCGCGTCGTGCGCGGCGATACCGGACGTGGCCAGGTTCATGGCCGTCGCGAAGATCAGACCGAGACCGATACCGGCCACGAGCAGCGGCGGCAGCACGTGCGGCGCGTAACTGCTGTCGAGATCGAGCGCCGTCAGCCAGGCCATACCGGCGGCGGCCAGCGCCATGCCGAGCGGCACGATCGGTTTCGGGCCGAGCCGGGGGACGAGGTAGTTGGTGGCGATGACCGACGAGACGACCATGCAGGCCACCATCGGCAGGAACGCCACACCGGTGAGCACCGGCGAATACTGCAGGATCTGCTGGAGGTAGTACGTCAGGAACAGAAACACGCCGAACATGCCCGCGCCCGAGATGAACATGGCGAGATAGGACGCGCCGCGGTCCCGGTCCAGGATCACGCGCAGCGGCAGCAGCGGATGCGTGGCCCGCGTCTCCCACCAGGCGAACACGGCGAGCAGCACCGCACCGACGACGAGGAAGCCCCACGTCTGAGCGGAGCCCCAGTCGTGCGTCTCCGCGTTGCTGAAGCCGTACACGATGCAGAAGAGACCCACCGACACCAGGATCGTGCCGGGCACGTCCAGCTTGGGCCGGTCCGCGGGCCGGCCGCCGTGCAGCAGCCGCGCGCCGCCGAGCAGGGCGAGGACGGCGAACAGCAGGTTCACGTACAGGCACCAGCGCCAGTCCAGGTACTCGGTGAGCACACCGCCCAGCAGCAGGCCGACGGCGCCGCCCGCGCCCGCGATCGCACCGTAGATGCCGAACGCCTTCGCGCGTTCCTTCGGGTCCGTGAACGTCGTCGTCAGCAGCGACAGCGCGGCCGGCGCCAGCATCGCGCCGAACACACCTTGCAGCGCCCGGGCGAACACCAGCATCCCGAAGCTCGTCGCGGCACCGCCCAGCGCCGAGGCCGCGGCGAAGCCGACGAGACCGGTCAGGAAGATGGCCTTGCGGCCCACCAGGTCGGCGACGCGCCCGCCCAGCAGCAGAAGGCTGCCGAACGCGAGCGCGTAGGCGGTGACGATCCACTGCCGGTTGCCGTCCGAGAACCCCAGATCCTTCTGCGCCGAGGGAAGTGCGATGTTCACGATCGTCGCGTCGAGGACGACCATCAGCTGTGCGAGCCCGATGACACCGAGGATCAGCCATCGGTGTTCGTGGTTGCCGCCACCGGCGTACGGAACGCCTCCGCCGCCGGGCGACGGGGTTCCTGCGCCGGCCTCGGTGGCTCCGGCTGATTCGGGCGTGCGATCCATTGGTGGCCTCCAGACACCCAGGGACACCCCCCGACCTCGCCACCCACGCTAAACGGCCTGCTCACGGACGGCGACCGGGGGAAGAAAGAACTCTTTTTCTCCCCCGTCCCCGTCCCCGCCGGAACATCAGTGTCAACAGACCACCCCCTCCCCACACCCC
>NZ_JBHVIX010000001.1:404789-448989 GCF_042799415.1 Streptomyces sp. NPDC057694 | reverse complement strand
CTGGGGGACCCCCCCTTCCCTCACCCCCCACCCAAACCGCCTGCCCGACGAACGGCACTGGGGGGAAAACGCCCTTCTTCCCCCCCCCTCCCCCCGTCCGTGCGGGCGTATCGGTGTCAGCGGATCTGCTCGTCGACCGGGGTGGTCTCCTCGGCGGTCCGCGGAGCCGGCACGGCCACGGGCTCCGGCGTCTTCATCGGGAAGAGCCGCTGAGCGAGCGGCTGCGTGTACCGCGCGGTGAGCGGTCCGATGATGACGAGGATCAGTACGTACGCGGTCGCCAGCGGGCCGAGCCGGGGCTCGATGCCCGACGTCACGGCGAGGCCGGCGATGACGATCGAGAACTCGCCGCGCGCCACGAGCGCGCCGCCGGCCCGCCACCGGCCCTTCAGCGAGATACCGGCCCGCCGTGCGGCCCAGTACCCGGTGAAGATCTTCGTGCAGGCCGTCACCACGGCCAGCAGCAGCGCGGGCAGCAGCACCGGCGGAATGCTCGCCGGATCGGTGTGCAGTCCGAAGAAGACGAAGAAGACGGCCGCGAACAGGTCGCGCAGCGGCAGCAGCAACTGGTGCGCGCCCTCGGCCACTTCACCGGACAGTGCGATACCCACGAGGAAGGCGCCCACGGCGGCGGACACCTGCAACTGCTGGGCGAGACCGGCCACGAGAATGGTCAGACCGAGGACGACCAGGAGCAGCTTCTCCGGATCGTCGCTCGACACGAACCGCGATATCTGCCGGCCGAACCGTACGGCGACGAACAGCACCAGGCCCGCCGCGCCCAGCGCGATCGCGAGGGTGACTCCGCCGGTCGCCCAGCCGACTCCGGCCAGCAGGGCGGTGATGATGGGCAGATACACGGCCATCGCCAGGTCCTCGAGCACGAGAATGCTCAGGATCACCGGCGTCTCACGGTTGCCGAGCCGTCCGAGGTCGCCGAGCACCTTGGCGATGACGCCGCTCGACGAGATCCAGGTGACACCGGCGAGCACCACGGCCGCGACCGGCCCCCAGCCCATGATGAGCGCGGCGGCCGCGCCGGGCAGGGCGTTGAACGTCATGTCGACGAGGCCCGCCGGGTACTGCGTCTTGAGATTGTTGACGAGGTCGCTCGCCGTGTACTCGAGCCCGAGCATCAGCAGCAGGAGGATGACCCCGATCTCGGAGCCGATCTCCACGAACTCCTCGCTCGCGCCGAGCGGCAGCAGCCCGCCCTCGCCGAACGCGAGACCGGCCAGCAGATAGAGCGGGATCGGCGAGAAGCTCAGCCGGCCGGCCAGCCTCCCGAGCAGCCCGAGGGCCAGGATGATCGCACCGAACTCGATGAGGAAAACAGCGGAATGCATCCGATCACTCCCGACCCAGGATCGCGGCCGCCGCCTCGACACCCTCACGGGTACCGATGACGATGACGGTGTCCCCGCCGGCGAGCCGGAAGTCCGGGGCCGGCGACGGTATCGCCTCGGCGCGGCGCAGCACGGCCACGATCGACGCGCCGGTCTCGGTCCGCATCGCCGTCTCACCGAGCAGGCGGCCGTTCCAGTGCGAGGCCCCCGGTATCTCGATACGTTCGGCGACCAGACCCAGATCGGTGGTGTGGAGCAGATTCGGGCTGTGGTGCGAGGGCATCAGCGCATCGATGAGATACGCCGCTTCACCCGAGGTCAGCTTCATCGACAGGGCGCACGCGTCCGGGTCGTCGGCCTGGTACGCGCTGAGCGTACGGCCCCCGTTCCGGTGCGCGACGATCGACAGAAGCCGCTGTTCGCGGGTGGTGAGGTCGTAGCGATGGCCGATCCCTGGCAGTGGTGTCCGGCTGAGCCGTGAAGCGGGCACGTCTCTCCCCTTGTCCGTGCGTGCATCGTGTCCGGGCTGCGCCCCCGGCGCCCATTAATTGGCGAATGCATCTTTCAATGTCGCAGTCACCTTATACGGCTCATCTTTTGGCAAAGAAAAAGTCAGGTGTGCCTGGTCCGCCGTGGGCGTCAGGGGACGAGACGCGGGTGCGCGGCGAGCACGGTGTCGACCGTGTCGGCCTCCCCGGCCGTCTTGTCGTCGCGGTAGCGCAGGACGCGCGCGAACCGCAGGGTGACCCCCGCCGGGTAGCGCGTCGACCGCTGCAACCCGTCGTAGGCGATCTCGACGACCAGTTCCGGGCGCACGGTGACGACATGACCGTCGTCGCCGACGGCCAGCTCTTGCAGCCGCACGGTCTGCCACGCCAGCAGCGCGTCCGTGAGCCCCTTGAACGTCTTGCCGAGCATCGCGTACGAGCCGTCCTCGCGCCGGGCCCCCAGGTGCAGGTTGGAGAGCTTGCCGGTGCGCCGTCCGTGCCCCCACTCGGCGGCGAGCACCACCAGGTCCAGGGTGTGCACCGGCTTCACCTTCAGCCAGGAAGCGCCCCGGCGGCCCGCGCTGTACGGGGCGTCCACCCCTTTGACCACGACACCCTCGTGCCCCCGGTCGATGGTGTCGGCGAAGAACTGTTCGGCCGCGGCGCGCTGTCGCCCGTCGGAGCCGTCCTCGACGACGTACCGGCGCACCCGCATCGGCTCCGGCACCAGCCGCACCAGGTGCGCGTGCCGCTCGGTGAACGGCAGGTCCAGCAGATCGGGCCCGCCCGTCCCGTCCTGGCCGGCCCCTTCCGCGTAGAGCACGTCGAAGAAGACGGGGGAGAGGGGGAGCGCCTCGGCGGCGCGGGCCACGTCGACCCGCGAGCCGACCCGCCCGGCCACTTCCTGGAAGGCGCGCGGTCTTCCCGTGTCGTCGAGGGCGATGACCTCGCCGTCGAGAATGAACCGCTCACCCGCGAACTCCCGTACCGCGGACGTCACTTCGGGCAGCCGCTCAGTGATGTCGTCGAGCGTGCGGGTGTACACGTGGACGTCGTCCCCGTCCCGGTGCACCTGGACCCGGATGCCGTCGAGCTTCTCCTCGACGGCGCACGTCCCGAGCTTGTCGAGCGCGTCCCCGACCGCGGCCGCGGTGTGCGCGAGCATCGGCAGCACCGGTCGGCCCACGGTCAGCCGGAACCCGTCGAGCGCGCCGGGGCCGCCCGCGAGCAGCGCCTGCGCCACCGGCTGGAGTCCGCCCGCGAGCATCGCCGCGCGCCGCACGTCCGCCGGGGGCGTGTCCGTCGCCCGGGCGAGCCCTTCGAGCGCCACCGCCTCCAGCGCGCCCTGGCGCACCTCACCGGTGACCAGACCGACGAGGAACCGCTGCTCGTCCGCGGTGGCCGCGCCCATCAACTCCGCGACCAGGCGCTTGCGTTCGGCCTGTGAGCCGGAACCGGAGACGTCTCCGACGGCGCTCAGCGCGGCGTCCACGTCCTGCACGCTCAGTCGCGGCCGCTCGGCGGGCGCCACCGGGTCGGCGAGCACCCGCCAGCCGATCCCGAGCCGTCCCTGCGGCAGGCGTCCCGCCAGATAGGGGATGACGATCGGTACGTCGTCGGGCGAGGCGTCCCGGAACAACTCGGCGAGCAGCGCGATCTTCCGCGTCCGAGCCGAGGTGGCGGCGACGTCCTGGGACACCTGAGCGAGCCGGGCGAAGAGCATGGAGCCATCGTGCAACGAGGGACGGAGCGGCGCATCGCGCGCGCGGAGCCTTACCGGGGCAGGGCTGCCATCAGGTGCCAGAGGGATTTTGTGACGGTGGGCGACTTATGCCGGATGATGGAGGGGTGAGTGGCACAGGTCACACCGCTTTTTGTGCAACGCCGTAACGCGTCTCCCGGCGCCCCGTCGAACCGGCATCAGGGACACGCAGCGCAGCAGCAGAAAGGGAGCCCGCCATGCCGACCACCCTGCCCGTCACGCTGGAACAACCGACCCGCGCCCGGCTCGTCACCGCCGGGCCCACCGCACCGGAACGCGCCCTCACCGTCGCTCTCCGGTACGCCTCGGCCGACCCACTGGCGATCAGCCTGGTGTTCCCGGCCGCGGTCACGCTCACCGGCACCGAGGTGACCTGGGCCTTCGCCCGCTCGCTCCTGGACGAGGGCCTGCGCACGCCCGCGGGCGCCGGCGACGTCCATGTCTGGCCGTGCGGCCGGTCCCGCACCGTCATTGAGCTGCACGCGCCGGAGGGGCTGGCGGTGGTCCAGTTCGGCACCTCGCCCCTGCGGCGCTTCCTGCGTCGTACGTACGCGCTCGTGCCGCCCGGCGACGAGGACCTGACGGATCAGGTCCATCGCGCGCTCATGGCGTTTTTCGGCCCCGACGTCGGCGAGGACGTCACCTGAGGCCGACGCGGGTGAAGAGAGTCAGGCGGCGTCGAGTTCCTTCTCGATGGCGGCGATGACCTCGGGCGCGTCCGGGACGGTCTGCGGGGAGAAACGGGCCACGACATCACCGGACCGGCCGACGAGGAACTTCTCGAAGTTCCAGCGGATGTCACCGCTGTGCCCCTCGGCGTCCGCGGCCTGCACCAGGTTCGCGTACAGCGGGTGCCGGTCCGCGCCGTTGACGTCGACCTTCTCCGTCATCGGGAACGTGACGCCGTACGTCGCCGAGCAGAACTCGGCGATCTCGTCGGCACTGCCGGGCTCCTGCCCCATGAACTGGTTGCTGGGCACACCGAGCACGCTGAAGCCCCGCGCCGCGTACTGCTTCTGGAGTTCTTCGAGCGCGGTGTACTGCGGGGTGAGGCCGCACTTGGAAGCGACGTTGACGATCAGGACGGCCTGGCCCTCGTACCGCGCGAGGCCGGCGTCGCCGCCCTGTAGCGAAGCGATCTGGATGCTCTCGTAGACAGACATGATCGGAGCGTACGCCGTCGTGTCCGGGTGATCGCTTCCCGGCCCGGCGGTGGCCTCGGCAGGGCGACGTCGCCGGGCGGACTCAGCCGGTGCGGTCGGTCAGGTACACCGAGCGCAGTGTGAGCCGGTCCGTGGCGGCGGTCCCGTGCGGACGCAGGGTCCAGGAGTCGCCGGTGCAGTCGGGCTCGCTGAACACCATGACCCAGGTGTCGGTGTCGTTGTGCGGTGCGAAGGCGGGCTCGGAGGAGTCCGGGTCCACCGTCTCCGGCAGAGTGATGCAGGCGGGGCTCTCCGGGTCGTGCAGCGTGATCGACTGCGGATGGCCGTCGAGGCCGACGAACTTGTACGAGAAGTCGCCGGTGGCGGCGCTCGCGGACGCCGACTGTGTGCAGACGAGAGCGAGCGCGCCGAGTGCGGCGGCAGCGGTGTGGCGAAGGCGCATGAGACCCATTTCTTGCTGATGGCCGGGATCTGTTGTCTGTCGCGCTCTCCCCGGGCGTCCGTGCCCTGACGCGCGCCGTCACCCGCGTGTGGGCTGATGTATCGATCCTCCTTGCGCTGTGTGGGTCAACCGGGTCCTGCTCATGACGGCGCTCCGCCCCGCCTCCCCAGGTGGACGACCGCGCTGCGCGTCGGCTTGCACGGAAAATCGAACACGTGCTCTATTGAGGGTATGCGGAACTCCGTCACCGATGACCTTGTCCAGACACAGCGGGAGTGGACCGAGACCTACGAGCGACTCGCGCGGGAGCCCGGCCGTACCGCGTTGCGGCGGCGACTGCTGTACCTGTCCCGGGTGCTGGCCGGTGAGCGGCTCAGCCCGGGGGAGCAGGCCGAGCTGCGGCGCCGGGCGCGGCAGGGAACCGGTCGTTCATGACGGGGGCGGGGGCCGACAGCCTTGGCGGCGGTGCGGCGGACGACGGGTATCCCGAGATAGTCGTGCAGCGGCCGGCGCCGGGCGGGGGCCGCGGGGTCACCGTCGGTGCCGTGCGGCTCGGGCTCGCGCACAGCGACCGCGACGTGATCGAGTTCCTGCGGCGCGCCGGGCTCGACGACGCCGATCAGCTCGTGCTCGGGGACTCGCCGGTCGTCCAGTGGCGCGGCGGGCGCGCACACGAGTACGGGGCGGCCTGACGGGGCCTCCCGCTCCCGGAACCGCAACGTCGATTCCGCGGTGAGCGTCTGCCCGTCGGCCGCGAAGGGGTAGGCCCAGCGGAACGTCACCAGGGGTGGGCTCGGGCGGCCGGCGAATTCCGGTGTCGGGCTACGCGGCCGCCGGGCGTCGCAGCCGGCCCCGCGCGACCAGCTCCACCGTCGTCGCCACCGCGATCGCCTGCACCGCCATCAGGGCCACCAGCACGAACAGTTGCACCGCGCCCGCCATCACCGGCGACGCACCGCCCAGGAGCATGCCGACGAACGCGCCGGGCAGCGTGACCAGGCCCACCGTGCGCGTCTGGTCGAGACCGGGGAGCAGCGCGTCCGACGCCGCCGGGCGGGCTATCTCCAGGCGTGCCTCCTGCGGGAGCAGCCCGAGGGCCAGACACGCCTCCACCTCGCCCTTGCGGGCCGTCAGCTCGTCGAGGGCGCGCCGGCCCGCCAGAACCGTCGCCGTGAGCGCGCCGCCGATGAGGATGCCGGTGATCGGGATCAGCGCGATTCCCTGCACCGGGACAAGTCCGCAGACGACCAGGGCGCCGACGACGGGCGCCACCGGCACCGCGATCGGCAGCGCCGCCCAGGCCCAGCCGCGGCCCGCGGTGATGCGGCGCCCCGCCGTGCGCGCGGCCACCGCGAACATGAGCAGAACGAAACCGATCAGCGCCGCGCCGTGCTGCACCACCCAGCCGATCACCAGCGACACCACACCCAGCTGCACGGCGGCCCGCACCCCCGCGACCGCGATGTCGCGCGCGCGGCGCCACGAGGCGTCGGGCGCGAGCCGGAAGACCGCGGCCACCGTGACGGCGACCAGCATCAGGGCGACGAGGACCACCGCCAAGGTGGCGTTGACGGGCAGCAGCGTGGACGCGGCGAGGGCGGGGGCAGACAGCACTTGGGCGGCCTAGAACGGCCGTGCCCGCGCACCGGAACTGTGCCGCATCATGATCATGGGTGAGGATGGGGGACGTAAGAACGTGTGCGGGAACCGCGAAGAGAAAGAAGGCTGACCGTCATGGCGCAGCAGGTGCAGGGCGTGATCGCACGGACGAAGGGTGCTCCGGTGACGATCGAGACGATCACCGTGCCGGACCCCGGGCCCGGCGAGGCCGTGGTGAAGGTCCAGGCGTGCGGGGTCTGCCACACCGACCTGCACTACCGGGAGGGCGGGATCAACGACGAGTTCCCGTTCCTCCTCGGGCACGAGGCGGCGGGCGTCGTCGAATCGGTGGGGGAGGGAGTGACCGAGGTCGAGCCCGGTGACTTCGTGATCCTCAACTGGCGTGCGGTGTGCGGGCAGTGCCGGGCCTGTCTGCGGGGCCGCCCGCAGTACTGCTTCAACACCCACAACGCGAAGCAGAAGATGACCCTCGCGGACGGCACCGAGCTCAGCCCGGCGCTCGGCATCGGCGCCTTCGCCGAGAAGACCCTGGTCGCCGCGGGCCAGTGCACCAAGGTCGACCCGTCCGCCTCGCCCGCGGCCGCGGGACTGCTCGGCTGCGGCGTGATGGCCGGGATCGGCGCCGCCATCAACACCGGCAACGTCGGCCGCGGTGACTCCGTCGCCGTCATCGGCTGCGGCGGCGTGGGCAACGCGTCGGTGGTCGGCTCCCAGCTGGCCGGTGCCTCGAAGATCATCGCCGTCGACGTCGACGACAAGAAGCTGGAGACGGCCCGCAAGCTCGGCGCCACGCACACCGTGAACTCGCGCACCACCGATGCGGTCGAGGCCGTGCGCCAGCTCACCGGCGGCTTCGGCGCGGACGTCGTCATCGAGGCGGTCGGCCGCCCCGAGACGTACGAACAGGCCTTCTACGCGCGCGACCTGGCGGGCACCGTGGTCCTCGTCGGCGTGCCCACCCCCGAGATGCGCATCGACCTTCCCCTGCTGGACGTGTTCGGGCGCGGCGGCGCGCTCAAGTCGTCCTGGTACGGCGACTGTCTGCCCTCGCGCGACTTCCCGATGCTCATCGACCTGTATCTGCAGGGCCGCCTCGACCTGGACGCGTTCGTCACCGAGACCATCGCGCTCGAGGACGTGGAGAAGGCGTTCGAGCGGATGCACCACGGTGACGTGCTGCGCTCGGTGGTGGTGTTCTGATGGCCGACGGCAACGCCACCGGCGCGCGCATCGAGCACCTGGTCACCTCGGGGACGTTCTCCCTGGACGGCGGGACCTGGGACGTCGACAACAACGTATGGCTCGTGGGTGACGACGAGGAGGTCCTCGTCGTCGACGCCGCGCACGACGCCGACGCCATCGCCAATGCGGTCGGCGACCGGCGACTCGTCGCCGTCGTGTGCACGCACGCCCACGACGACCACATCGACGCCGCGCCCGCACTGGCCGAGCGCACCGGCGCCCCGATCCTGCTGCACCCCGCGGACACCGAGCTGTGGAAGCGCACGCACCCGGATCGCGGCCCCGACGGCGACCTCGCCGACGGTCAGCAACTCACCGTCGCGGGCGTCGAGTTGACTGTCCTGCACACCCCGGGGCACTGCCACGGCGCGGTCAGCCTGTACGCGCCGGCGCTCGGCACGGTCTTCACCGGCGACACCCTCTTCAAGGGCGGACCGGGAGCGACGGGCCGTACGTTCAGCGACTTCCCGACGATCGTCGACTCGATCCGCGAGCGGCTGCTCACACTGCCGCCCGAGACCGTCGTCCGCACCGGACACGGTGACAGCACGACGATCGGGGCGGAGGCGCCCGACCTCGACGACTGGATCACGCGAGGTCACTGAGGGGCCGGTCGCACAGAAGGCGACGTCCGCGGGCGGTGCTCAGCAGGGTGCGAGTACCGCCCGCACCGTCTTGCCGCCCTGCGGATGCGGCTCCACGCTCCAGCGCCGCGCCAGCGCCCGCACCAGCGTGATCCCGCGGCCCGACTCGGCGGACTGCGACGCGGGCTTCATGCGGGGCAGCCCCGGCCCGTCGTCGTGCACCGCCACCGTCAGCTCGTCCGCGTCGATGCGCAGGCTCATCCGGCAGCACCCGTCGGAGGCCCGGGTGGCGTTGGTGACCAGTTCAGAGACCACCAGTTCCGCGTCCGCCGCCGTGTCGTCGGTGCGTCCGGCCAGGAACGACCGGGTCAGCCGCCGGGCCAGACGAGGGGCTCCGGACCCCTGCGGCATCAGATACTCCACGCGTGCGGTACGCCCCTGGGCGTCCGTGAACGCACGCATGACGATCACTCCCTTTCTCTACGAGCCTTTGTAGGCCTCTATGTCTTCTTCTGCGGCTTTTTCTGCGTCTTCTTCGGGGCCGTCTTCTGTGCCCCCTGCCGCGTCTTCTGCTGGGTTTTCTTCTGGGTTTTCTTCTGCGGTTTCTGCTGTGTCTTCTTCTGTCCTGCCGGGGCCTTGCCCGCCTGCGGCCTGCTCCGGTAACGAGGCCCATTCCCCGGGAACTTGATCCCCATGCCGGTTCGTTTCGAAGGCTCGGCCAAGGTGTGGTAGCGGCGCCCGATGAGACGGCCGATCAAGGCGTACGCGATGAGGGCGCCCGCCGTGTTGAGCAGGACGTCGTCCACGTCGAAGGCCCGGCCCTCCACCAGCGCGCCCTGCGCCAGCTCCACCAGCACCATGACGAGCGCCGTCACGACGAGCACCCGCAGCATCCGCATGCGGCGCTCCACCAGGACCGGCAGCAGCAGACCGAACGGTGCGCCGAGCAGAAGGTTTCCGCCGACCTGTTTGCAGGCACCCGCGAAGCTGTACGTGTCCGCGTACTGCCTGAGGCTGGCGCCCGGCCGCAGATTCGACCCCGCGATCCCCTCGGACGCCGGGGACGGGGTGAGCGTCAGCCGGGCCAGCACCGCGGAGAACGCCACCAGGGCGAGGAAGGCGACGATCGCCATCAACGCGCGTACACCCACCCGCCACCATCGGCCGGTCGGCTGCTTGCTGCGTCGTGTCGTCGCCGTTGTCATGTACGTCCACTGCCCCGGTCACGGGGAATCAGACGGCGTCACCCGCCCTCGGTGGGGTGGGCCAGCGCGTCGAGGAAACGCTCCAGGGCCGGCGAGGACGCGCCGTCACCGCAGCGGGCCCGCTCCACCTGCGGTATCGACGGCTTGCCCAGCTGGAGGGCCTGCGCCTCGATGGCCTCGGTCAGGTGCAGCCGCTCCAGGGCCCGTTCCGCGGCCGAGCGGCGAACGTACTCGATGACTGTCACACCCAGATGATCCGCGTGTCTGCTGACCGCGTCGTACTCGTCGGGCGTGAAGAGCTCCCGCAGGAGCGCGGTACCGTCCATGGCGGCATGATGCCGGTCAGGTTCCGGCCGTGTGGGCGGATGGCATATTCACCCCCCGTTCGCGTGGAGTTGGTGCATCCCGGTGGCGCGCGGGATCAGAACCGGTCGGGGTCGGCGACCGCCCAGTCGGACGCCCAGGCCGGGGGCGGTCCCGCGGTCAGCTCGTGCGGTTCCAGCCAGTCGTAGAGATCCGCGTAGGGGAGCAGTTCGTGGGGCGCGATGCGCCGGATCAGCTGGTGCGGTCCGAGCCCGCTCGGGTCGCGTACGCCCATCGCGGCCATGATCTGGCTCGCACTGCGCACGGTGGCCCGCTGGAAGTGGTGGACCCGCACCGACTTGTCGGCCACGTCCAGCGCGCGGGCCCGGCGCGGGTCCTGGGTCGCCACGCCGACCGGGCAGGTGTTGGTGTGGCAGCGCTGGGCCTGGATGCAGCCGACGGCGAACATCATGGCGCGGGCCGCGTTCGTGAAGTCCGCGCCCTGGATCAGTCGTTTGACGATGTCGGCGCCCGTGGCGACCTTGCCGCTCGCGCCGATCCGGACCCGGTCGCGCAGACCCGTGCCGACGAGGGCGTTGTGCACGGTGATCAGACCCTCCGTGAGGGGCATGCCGAGGTGATCGGCGAACTCCAGCGGGGCCGCGCCCGTGCCGCCCTCCGCACCGTCCACGATCACGAAGTCCGGGGTGACCCCCTCGGCGAGCATCGCCTTGCAGACCGCGAGGAACTGCGTCCGCGAGCCCACGCACAGCTTGAAACCGACCGGCTTGCCGCCCGCGAGTGTCCGCAACTCGGCCAGGAAAAGCACCAGTTGGCGTGGCGTGTCGAACGCACGGTGGTACGGCGGAGACACCACCGTCTCGCCCTCGGGCACCTCGCGCACGCGGGCGATCTCCGCGTTCACCTTGCTGCCCGGCAACACCCCGCCGATGCCCGGCTTCGCCCCCTGCGACAGCTTCACGGACACACACTTGACCTGTTCACGCGCGGCCTTGTCGGCGAACTCGCCGCGGTCGAAGCCGCCGTCGCCGGTGCGGCAGCCGAAGTAGCCGGTGCCGATCTCCCACACCAGGTCGCCGCCGTGCACGAGATGGTGCTCGGACAGGCCGCCCTCACCGGTGTCGTGCGCGAAACCGCCGAGCGCCGCCCCCTTGTTGAGCGCGCGGATCGCGGGCCCCGACAGGGCGCCGAAGCTCATCGCGGAGACGTTCAGGAGCGCCATGTCGTACGGGCGTGAGCAGTCGGGGCCGCCGATGCTCACCGTCGGCGGACGCTCGGGCGGGTCCATGGGCCGCAGCGACGGCACCAGGAACTCGTAGCCCTGCTCGTACACGTCCCGCTCGGTGCCGAACGGCTCCTCGGCCGAACGGTTCTCCGCGTACTTCGCCCGCTGGTAGACGATGTCGCGCACATCGCGGTCGTAGGGGCGCCCGTCGTAGTTGCGCTCGATGAAGTACTGCTGCATCTCCGGCCGCAGCGCCTCCATGAGGAAGCGGAGGTGCCCCAGGATCGGATAGTTGCGCAGGACGGAGTGACGGGCCTGGACGAGGTCCCACGCGCCCAGCGCGGCGAGCGCGAGCAGCGGGCCCGCCGCGCACCACCACCAGGGGGAGACGAGCAGCGACAGAGCCAGGGCCCCGGCCGCACCGGCGGCGACGAGGACGAACAGGAGGTAACGGCGCACGGTCCGAGTCAAACGCACGCGACGCCGATCCGGCCGCGCCGACACAGCGCGGTGGGGTGGACCCTCGGCGACGATCTCCGCTAAGTTAGGTGAGGCTTACCTAAGGGAGGTTCGGATGGGTGTCCGACAGATCGCTACCGCCGTCCCCACCGCGGCGGCCCGCGCGCGCTCCGTGCTCGCCGCCGCGTGGACCTGCGGTGTCACCACCGATGTGGGGCAGGACGACCTCGTCGGCGCCCATCGCGTCGCCGAGACGGACGGCACGGTGCGGATCAGCCCGCCGCCGGACAGCGTGCTCGCCGCGGCCGTGCTGTGCGCACCGCACGGACGGCCCACGACCCTCCTGGAGTTCGCCGACGCGGCCCCCGTCCCGGTCCGCGACCGGGTCCGCGCCCGCCTCTGGCTCTCCGGCGAGCTGGTCCCGGACGGCGAGGAGTTGCTGCTGCGCCCCGAACGGGCGGTCCTGCAGACCCGCTCCGAACGCATCGGCATCGACCTCGCCGACCTCGCCGCGACCGCCCCCGACCCCCTCGCCCTCGCCGAGCCGCGCCTGCTCACCCATCTCGCCGAGTCCCACCCCGAGGCCGTCGAACAGCTCACCCGGCTGATCGAGCCCGACAGTCTGCACGGTGTCGTGCGCGTGCAGCCTCTCGCCGTCGACCGGCACGGACTGACGCTGCGTCTGGAGCGGGCGCGCGGCCAGGCCGACGTGCGCATCCCCTTCCACACCCCCGCCGACGACATGGGCGCGCTCACCGAGCGCATGCACTGCCTGCTCGCCTCGGCGCAGTCCGTCAGCCGCCGGATGAGGTGACCCGCTCGCGCGGGGTCTGCTGACCGGGCGGAGCCTTCGGCCGGGGCCTGCGGAACGCCCACTCCATGCGCGGCTCGACGACGGGCCGGAACACACGCCGCACCGGCTCCGTGCAGAGCACGGTGATCAGGGCGACGGCCGCCACGGTGACGGCCAGTTCACCCACCGGGGTGTGCAGCCGCGGGTGGGCGTACCAGTCCCCGAACCGGGAGGCCTTGATGACGAACCCGTGCAGCAGGTACGCGTAGATCGTCCCGGTGCCGAGCGTCGTGAACCACAGACGGCGGCCCGGCACCCAGGCCAGGAAGCAGACGGTGAGGACGAGCGCGAGGACGAACAGGGCGGGCGTCGCCCACAGGCCCGCCCACGCGGGCACCCCGCGTCCCACCACGCTGCCGCGGTGGTAGAACCAGCCCGCGTCGAACCACGGCGCCACCCAGTACGCCGCCACCACGGCCGCGAGCAGCACCGGCAAGGCGGCCAGCCGGACCCGCCAGGTGCGCACCCACGAGAAGTGCTCGGGCCGCAGCACCAGGCCCACCACGAAGAACGGCAGGAACTGCAGCACCCGTTGCAGCGCCAGGTCGCCGCCCGCACCCGGCCACATCGACACGGCCGTGCCCACGGCCAGCGCGACCGGCACCGGATGGCGCAGTTGCAGCCAGAGCGGCGTGGACAGCCGCCAGATGAACAGCGCGGCCAGGAACCACATCAGATACCAGGGATCCAGCAGGCTGATCGGATATCCCGGATCGTCCTGCGCCCACCGGTAGAACAGCGTGTACGCGACCTCGAACACGACGTACGGCACGACGACCCCGGTGACCAGCCGTTTCAGACGCCGGGGCGCCATGTCGAAACTGCGCGAGAAATAGCCGGAGATCAGTGCGAACGCCGGCATGTGGAAGGCGTACACGGTGAGGTAGAGCGCCGTGACCGCCCGGGAGCCGTAGGTCAGGGGTTCCCAGGCGTGCCCGCACACGACGAGCACGATCGTCAGGTACTTCACGTTGTCGAAGTACGACTCGCGCGCCCTGCCTCCGGTGGCTGTGGCCTGTGCTGCCTGCTGTCGCATCGCGGTCCCGCGCCCCTCCTGCCGCATGGGTCAAGTCCCCCGCCTGCCCAGCAGGGACCGTTCCATGACTGCGGACGGGCCGGGACATGGAAAGGGCCCCCGGCGACGAGAGACGGAAAACGTCGCCGGGGGCCCTGCACAGGGGGTGGTGCCGCGGGATCAGACGGCGGTGTAGGCGCCGTCGACCAGGTGGTAGCTGCCCGCGATGAACGAGGCGCGGTCCGACAGCAGGAACACGATCAGCTCCGCGACCTCCTCGGACGTGCCCAGGCGGCCCACCGGGTGCAGCGCGACCAGACCGTCGTGGGCGGCCTTGTCCATCTGCGCGAGCAGCGGGGTCTCGATGAAGCCCGGGCCCACCGCGTTGACCCGGATGCCCTTGGCGGAGTACTCGGCCGCGGCCGTCTTCGTCAGACCCACGACACCGTGCTTCGCCGCCACGTAGGCGGGGGAGCCGGCGAAGCCGACCGAGCCGAGGATCGACGCGACGTTCACGATCGCGCCGCCCTTTCCGGCCGCCTCGATGACGGGCAGCTCGTAACGCAGCGAGTAGAAGACGCCGTCCAGGTTCGTGCGGATCACGCGGTTGTACGCGTCGATGTCGTACGTGCCCGTGGGGGTGCTCGGGCCGCCGATGCCGGCGTTGTTCACGGCCAGGTCGAGTCCGCCGAAGGTGTCGACGGTGAACTGGACGGCGGCCTCGACGGACGCGGGCTGCGTCACGTCCAGGGCGACGGCGGCGGCCTCGATGCCCTCGGCGACGAGGGTCTCGGCGGCCTCCTTGGCGCCCTGCTCGTTGAAGTCGGCGATGACGACACTGGCGCCGCCACGGCCCAGACGGCGGGCGGTGGCCAGACCGATGCCCGAGGCGGAGCCGGTGACCAGGGCGGTCTTCCCGGCGAACTCGGTGGCGTAGTCGGTCGATGCGGAGGCGGGGGTGGTGCTCATGGTGCGTGTCACTCTCTGGTTGCTTCCTCGGAGGTCGCCGCCGATCGGGCGGCCTCCCCTGTGAGGGCGTCGTAGGCCCGCGCCACCAGATCGGCGAGGTCCTCGGCGTCCGTGCCGTCGTCGCGTGCCCAGGTGCGCAGCGCGGCGGTCAGCACGCCGGCCGCGGCGCCGACCACGACCTCGGGGCGCAGGTCCCGGGCCGGATCGGTGCCGAGCCGGTCGGCGATGATGCGTACGGACTCGTCCTGGGCGTCGACCCGGATCCGCTCGTACGCGGCGAACAGGGCGGGCTCGCGGTCCACGGCCGCGTACAGCAGGCGCTGCTCGGGCCGGTGGTGCCAGCCCGGGACCGCCCGGTCGGCGAGCCAGTCGGCGACCGCCCTGCGGTAGGCGAGCAGCGGGGGCTCGGACGCGGGGCGCTCGCGCAGCGCCGCGTTGATCCTGGCGCCGTCGGCGCGGGTGAAGTCGAGCGCCGCGTCCTCCTTGCCGGAGAAGTGCCGGCTGAAGGTGCGGCGCGTGACGTCCGCGCGCTCGGCGATCGCCTCGACGGTGACCTCCGCGAGGCCCCGCTCGAGCACCAGGGCCACGGCCGCCTCGGCAAGCGCCTCGCGGGTCCGCCGGGCCTTCAGCTGCCGGCGGTCCGCGGGGGGCGGGGTGGTGGGCTCGTTCGCCTTCATGCCTCCGAGGGTACACCTTCATGTCCCGATGGGACATGAGTCCCGGAGGGACATCTTTGGGCCGCAGGGGTCACTCGTGCCAGTGGCCGTGGAGAGCGGCGGTGGTGAAGCCGGGACCGTAGGCGACCATCGTGCCTCGGGCGCCGGCGGGTGGGGGCTCCGCGTGGGTGCGCTCCAGGACGCGGAGCACGCTCACTCCGCCCAGGTTGCCCTCTTCGCTGAGGGTGTCCGTGGAGTGCCGGGCGTCCTCGGCTTCGAGGCCGAGCAGGTCGACGGTGTCCGAGATGATGCGGGGGCTGCCCGGGTGGATCACGGCGAAGTCCGAGGAGCGGGAACCCAGCCAGTCGCGCAGCACCGGGACGACTTCGACGCTGGAGTTGCGGCCGCGTTTGGTGGCGTCGAAGTGCAGTCCGTCGGCCCCGACGCGCCCTGCGAGGCGCTCCGCCGTCCCGGGGAGCACGTACTCGAAGTCGTCCTCGATCACGAATCCGGGGCTCAGCGGTTCGTCGCTGACCACTGCCGCTGCCGCCGAGTCGCCGAACAGCGCTTTGTAGATCATCGACTCGATGCCGGTGTCGCTGTGGTGATAGACGGTGGAGAGGATTTCCGCGGCGACGACGAGCACCTTGCTGCCCGGCCGCGCGGCCACCATCTCGGTGGCTCGGATCAGGGCCTTCACCCCGCCGGTGCAGGCGGCCGAGGTGATGGCCAGGCCGCGGGCCGACGGGCTCATGCCGAGCCGTGTCATGAGGTGCACATCCAGGTTGGGCACCGCCCAGCCGGTGGAGTGAGTGGTGACGATGCCGTCGAGGTCCGTGGCGTCGAGACCCGCCGATCTCAGCGCGTCGAGCGCGGCCTGGCCGCCGAGTTCGGCGGCGTCTGCGAAGTCGGTGCGAACCCGCTCCTCGATGCCGGCCTCACCCGCGACGGACGCGTCGCCGAGCGGACGGCTGAAGTACCGCGTGTCCACGCCGCATCCGGCTACGGCGCGGACGAGGGCGTTGAGCCGGGGGTGGTGCGCGTGATGGGTGCGTATGTCGTCGACTATCTCGGCCGTTGTGACCTTGTGGGCACCGAGGGCCGTTCTGGGCAAGGAGACATGAGCAGGCATGTGGAGGCTCCCACGGAGGCTTAGGGGGGCTGTGGGGGGCCGCTCCAACCTATGTCACCGGCATGTCTCCCAGAAGAGCGGAACGTCAGCCCGCGCGCAGTGCGGCCATGCGGGGATGGGCCTCTCGGGCGCCCAGATGAAAGACGATGATCATCAGTCGTGCCCCGGGAGTCGTGAGTGGCTGCGCCGCGCACATCGTGGCCCAGCCGCGTCCCAACCGGTGGTGATGCAGGGGCCGTTCGTCGCCGTCCGGATGCATCGCGGTGCCGCCCGCTTCGTAGAGCGTGGCACTCTCGCGCTCCGCCAGAACCTCCTTCTCGATCTGCCGCAGCGTCTCGTCGTCCGGCCGGGCGGCCAGTGCCGCGCGCAACTGGGGCATCACCAAAGGCGCCCACGATCCGTGCCAGTCCGCCAGGACGGTCCGTGCCTCGGGATCCAGAAGCATCCAGCGCATGGTGTTCTCCGGCGGCCTGCCGCTCGGGAAGAGATCGACGAACTCCTGGTTCCATGCCAGGAGATCCCACGAGGCGTCCGACACATAGGCGATGTGCCGCATACCGTCGACGGCCTCCTGCCAGATGCCCGGTACGGCCTTGCCCGACGACGAGTACAGCGGCCCCGGCGGATCCTGCAACAGCGCGTACCGGCACAACAGCACCCACTCCTGCTCATTGAGCCCGAACAACCGGGCCACATCGCGCAGCAGTTCGGCCGGCGGGTTCGGGTAACTCCCCGATTCCAGCCGGTGATACGTCCCCAGCGTCCGGTGCAGCAGCTGATCGACCTGGTGCTGGGAGAGGCCGGGGGCGCGGCGGCCCTGGCCCGTGGGGCGGGTGAAGCCGTGGGACTCGGGGGCTATGAGGGCGCGCCGTTCACGGAGCAGGGCGCGGAGCGCCTTCTTGTTCATGTGGGTAATCCCCATTCGTACACGCTGAGTTGAGCGTCAGCAGTCTAAATACTCCCATCACCTTTGGTAATAAACATTGCCCGAAGAAAACGATCAGACGGTCCGTCATGATGGACCGTGCAGGGTTGCTCACCTGGCAGTTTCATCGACTGTGTGCAGGTAGGCACAGTGATGCGGCACCTGTGCCGGGCGGCTCGAAAATGGCCGAAATTTCCTGGCGGAGAGTAACCCTCGAGCCTCCGGGCCGACTGACGAAGAGAGAGCTGGACCGGGCCACGTATTGAGTGTGATGTGGCCGGAAAATGCGTTGTACGACGCACGTCCCGCGCTCGACCGCAGGCCGAACCGGAGGTCACTGGCTGCGGCCGGTGCCGTCACTCGCCATTACGTAGCGGCCACGGCACCGGCCGCGCCCGGTCATCACCCGGCGCTTTTCGGCCCCTGCCCTCACTTCTCCGGCTTGCCGACCTGCCGCACGTAGTCCTCCGCCGCCGCGTCCAGGCCGATGTCGTGCTGCGCCCGCTCGGACAAGTACCAGCGGTGTTCCAGGAGTTCGTGGTACAGCTCGGCCGGGTCCATGGGGGTGGGCAGGCGGTCGCGGATCGCGCGGACCGTCGGCCGGAACACGTCGCGCACCCAGCGGTGGGCGAGGACCTCGGGCCGGGCGTCGGGGGCGTCGTCCTGGGTCGCCATCCAGCTCTCCAGGTCGTTGAGGAGCCGGCGTGCCTGGTTCTCCTCCGCGTCCATTCCGGTCAGCCGCAGCAGCTGCCGCTGGTGGTGGCCCGCGTCGACGACCTTGGGGACGAAGGTGACCTCGTCGCCGCGCGGGGAGCGCGAGATCTGCATCTCGGCCACGTCGAACCCGAGATCGTTCAGCCGCCGGATGCGCCGCTCCATGTAGTGGTGCTTGCCCGCCGGGTACACCGAGGTGCGGGTCAGCTCGCTCCACAGGTTCGTATAGCGCTGCTCGATCTCCGTGCCGAACTCGATCGGGTCGATCGAGGGGTGCAGCGCGCCCGAGGCCTCCAGGTCGAGCATCTCGCCGCTGATGTTGACCCGGGCCAGCTCGATGTCGTACTCCCGCTGCCCCTGGCTCAGCTTCGGGTGCAGCTCGCCCGTCTCGGCGTCCACGAGATAGGCGGCGTACGCGCCCGCGTCCCGGCGGAAGAGCGTGTTCGACAGGGAACAGTCGCCCCACGCGAAACCCGAGAGGTGGAGGCGGACCAGGAGAACCGCCAGCGCGTCCATCAGACGGTGGACCGTCGTCGGGCGCATCGTCGTCTCGAACATCGACCGGTAAGGCTGTGAACCGCCCAGGTGCCGGGTGATCAGCACCGGTTCCAGAGGCGCGCCGTCCGGCTGCTCCCGGCCGGTGACCACGGCCAGCGGGTCCACCGCGGGTATCCCCATCCGGTCCAGCGTGCGCAGCATCTCGTACTCGCGCAGCGCCGGACGCTCGGCGAGTTCCTTCACGGCGACGACCACGTCACCGGCGCGCGCATAGCGCACCACGTGCCGGGAGATACCGCGCGGAAGCGGCACAAGGTACTCCTCGGGCCATTCCTCCAGGGGAATGTGCCAGGGGAGGGCGAGCAGGAGCACCGGGTGCTCGGGGTTGGTGGCGCTGATCTCGAGCGGCATGCCCACAGGGTATTAAGTCGGTTGGCGGTGCTGCCGGGGCGGCCTACCCTGCCGATCATGCTGCCTCTCGTGGACACCGACGAAGCCTGGCGCCGCGTCGTCCCGGACGACGCGGCGCTGCGGCCCGGCGTGCTCGATCTCTGCACCCGGCTCGGGTTCGCGGGCGCCGATCCGGTGCGCTTCACCGAGGGCAGCCAGCCGGTCTACGCGATCGACGCCGCGCACGTCCTGAAGCTGTTCCCGGCCATGGCGGCCGGGGACGGGGTGCGTGAGACCCGGGCGCTGGGATTCCTGCACGGCAGGCTGCCCGTCGCCACGCCGGAGCCGCTCGCCTCGGGCACGTACGAGAACGGCTGGCACTACGTCCTCATGTCCCGGCTGCCCGGCCGGGACCTCGCCGCGGACTGGCCCGGCCTGCCGTCCGCCGAACAGGACGGCCTCGTCGAAGCCGCGGGCGAGACGCTCGCCGCGCTGCACGCCCTCGACCCCGCATCGCTCGCGGACGACCTTGGTCCCGGCGACTGGGACGGCTTCGTCGCCGCGCAGCGCGCCGGGGCCGTGCGGCGGCAGCGCGAGCGCGGGCTCGCCGAGGAGTGGTGCGGGCAGATCGAGGGGTTCCTCGACACGGCGGCACCGCGGGCGGGGGACCGGCGGGCGCTGCTGCACACGGAGTTCATGCGGCAGCACCTGCTCGTCGCCCCCGACGGCGCGGGCCGTGCCCGGCTCAGCGGGCTGCTCGACTTCGAGCCCGCGATGACCGGAGACCCGGACTACGACTTCGTGGCCGTCGGGCTCTTCGTCACCCGCGGCGACCGACGGCTCATGACCCGCTTCACGAAGACGTACGGCCGCCCGCCCGACCCGCGCGCCGTCATGGCGTACACACTCCTGCACGTATACAGCAATCTCCCCTGGTACCTACGGGAATTGCCGCCGGCCGACGGGGTGCGCGACCTCGCGTCACTCGCCGGGACCTGGTTCGGCACCGGCTGACGGCAGGGCGCGTTCGGCGGCGCTGAGGATCTCCGTGAGCCGCAGGCCGAACCGCGCGTCGCACGGGGCGGGGACCCCGGTGCGCGCCGACTCCAGCAGGACGTCGATCGCCACGGCGAGGGACTCCTGCGCGGTGCCGTGGCCGGACGGCATCGTCGACACTCCGGCCGTGCCCCGCAGTTCGACCGTGACCCCGGCCGCGTCCGGGGGAGTGGTCAGGCTCAGTGCCGCGGTGCTCGACGCGCCGGAATCGTGCCGCAGCAGCAGATGCACCGTGTCGCCGGGACCGCGTCCGGCCGTCACCGACGTCACGTCGCCCAGCAGCGGCAGCAGTACGGACAGGGCGTGCGGGCCCACGTCCCACAGGGCGCCCCGCTCCGCCCGCCACGGAGTCGTGGCCCGGATCTCCGCGTCGTCGCCCGGGGTGTACAGCGCTCCGTACCAGTCGGCGCGGCCGGTGAACCAGCCCTCCACGGCGGCCTGTTCGGCGATCCAGGCCGCCGTGGCGGGTGCGTAGCGCATCGTGCAGAACACCACGGACGCCACCCCCGCGGCGTCCACGGCGTCGACGACCGCGCGCGCCGCCACCGGCTCCGTGGCGAGGGGCTTGTCGAGCAGCAGATGGCAGCCCGCCGCGGCGGCCCGCGCCGCCAGCGGCGCCTGGACGTCCGGCGGCACGGCGAACGCCACCGCGTCGCACGCCGCGAACAGCGCGTCCACGTCGTCGTACGCCGTCGTGGCCTGCGCGGCCGCGAGATCGGCGGCCGCCTCGGGTCGGCGCCCCCATACGCCGACGAGTTCCGTGTTCTTGTGGTTCCGCAGGGCCGGGGCATGAGTGCGGCCGGCCCAGGAGCCGGTGCCGACAAGTCCGCAGCGCAGGACGTCTGGTGAGGTCATTGCGGCAGTATGACCCGGCCGGCGCGGATCCGCGCGGGGCGAGGGGTGGCGACAGGCGGACGCTCGTTGGTGAATACTGATTCACCCACCGGGTGAATGGGGATTCACCCGCATCGTCAGCCCGGCGCCGCGCCACTCGCGACGCGCCCGCGCACCCCGCAGGAGTCCCATGGACCACGTCCCGATACCGACGCTGCCCGAACGAGCCGTCCGCCCCCGCCTGCGGGAGCGGCTCACCATCCCCGTCCTCGCCTTCGGCGGCATCCTCATGGCCGTCATGCAGACGGTCGTGGTCCCGCTCCTGCCCGACCTGCCCAGGCTCACCGGCGCGTCCCCGTCGGCCGTCTCCTGGATGGTCACCGCCACCCTCCTGGCGGGCGCCGTCCTCACCCCCGTGCTCGGCCGGGCCGGTGACATGTACGGCAAGCGCCGCGTGCTGCTGATCGCCCTCGCCCTGATGACCGCCGGATCCGTGCTGTGCGCGCTGACCTCCGACATCCGCGTCCTCATCGCGGCCCGCGCGCTCCAGGGCGCCGCCGCGGCCGTCGTGCCGCTGTCCATCAGCATCCTGCGCGACGAACTCCCGCCCCACCGCACCGGATCCGCCGTCGCCCTGATGAGCTCCACCGTCGGCATCGGCGCCGCCCTCGGCCTGCCGCTCGCCGCGCTCATCGTCCAGTACGCCAACTGGCACGTGATGTTCTGGGCGACCGCCGCCCTGGGCGCCCTCGGCCTGGCCGCCGCCTGGTGGGCCGTGCGCGAATCGCCGGTGCGCAACCCCGGCCGCTTCGACGTCCTCGGCACGCTCGGCCTCGCCACCGGACTGGTCTGCCTGCTGCTCGGCGTCTCGCAGGGCGGGCAGCGGGGCTGGGGCAGCGCGCGGATCCTGAGCCTGTTCGCGGGGGCCGTCGTGGTCCTCGCCCTGTGGTCCTGGCAGCAACTCCGGTCCGCGCGACCCCTGGTGGACCTGCGGCTCGCCGTCGGCCGCCGGGTCGGCCTGCCGCACGTCGCGGCCCTGTTCACCGGCTTCGCGTTCTACGCCAATTCGCTGGTCACCGCGCAACTCGTGCAGGCGCCCGTGGAAACCGGCTACGGCCTCGGCCTGTCGATCGTGGCGACCGGCCTGTGCATGCTGCCCAGCGGCATCATCATGCTCCTCTTCTCACCCGTGTCGGCCCGCATCTCCGCCTCCCGCGGCCCGCGCGTCACCCTCGCCGTCGGCGGCGGCGTCCTCGCCCTCGGCTACGCGATACGGGTCGTCGACAGCACCGACCTGTGGGTCATCCTCGTCGGCGCCGCCGTCGTCTCCACCGGGACCACCCTCGCGTACTCCGCCCTGCCCACCCTGATCCTGCGCGCCGTCCCGTCCGGCGCGACCGCCTCCGCCAACGGCGTCAACGTGCTGATGCGGACCATCGGACAGTCCGTGTCCAGCGCCGCCGTCACCGCGATCCTCGTCCACCACACGATGCGGCTCGGCGGCGCCGAGGTATCGACCCTGCACGGCTACCGGCTGGCCTTCGTCATGGCCGGTGCGGTCGCCCTGGTGGCCGCCGCCGTCGCCCTGTGCGTACCGTCCGACAGAGGGGCCGAGCGGAGCGGCACGGGCGCACCGGCCCCGCTGGCGACGGCGAAGGGAGCATGAGGCGATGACCACGGCGCGGCCCGCCGTCCGGCGCGACGCGGAGGCGACCAAGGCCGCCATCGTGAAGGCCGCGCGGCATCTGCTGGCCCGGCACGCGCACGGCGACATCACGCTCCGGGCGATCGCCGACCGGGCCGGCGTCAGCCCGCCGCTGATCCTCAAGTACTTCGGCAACAAGGACGCCCTGTTCTCCCGCGTCATGGACTTCGAGGCCGACGTCGACGTCCTGCTCGACGCGCCCCTCGACGACCTGGGCCGCCACATGGTCCGCTGCGTCCTCACCGGCCAGGCCGAGCGCGGCGCCGACCCGATCCTGCGCATCGTCTTCGCCCCGCTGCACGGCGCGCAGGGCGACATCCTGCGCGCCAACTTCCGTACGCAGGTCAGCGAACGCCTGGCGGCCCGCATCCCCGGCGCGGACGCCGCGCTGCGGGCGGAACTCGCGGTGTCGCTGCTGCTCGGCCTCGGCGTGATGTACGGCATCGCCCGCGGCCCGCAGGTGCGGGCCGCGGACATCGAGACGGTCGTGGACCGCTACGCCCCGGCGGTGGAGGCCCAGCTGGGCCTCACACCGTGAGCCGCGCCGTCGGTCAGCCGCAGCGCACGCTCAGCGACTCGCCGAACGTCACCACCGTCTCGAACCCGTCGGCCCACCGCACGGTCAGCTCGTCGTCCGTGACGCGCGTCTCGGCGACGGCCCCGTCGAGGTCCGTATCGGAGTCGGCCGCGCCGAGCAGGGCCAGCGCCGCGAACACCACCGTCCCCTCGGCCTGCGCCGACAGCCGCGGCACCCGCACCCAGGGCTCGTACGCCGTGCCCTGAGGAGCCCGGACCCGGTCCTGCGCACCCCAGCCGTGCAGCCCGGTCAGCTCCGAGCGGAGCGCGTCCGTCGCCCAGCCGGTCAGCGTGACCCGCGCCCCGTGCGGCGCCCCGACGACCCGGTGCACCCGCAGCTCGTGGGCGCCCCGCACCACGGTCACGCTCTCGACGCGCAGTCCCGGAACCATCGGCGGCCCCGACGCGAACACCGGCCGGTGCCAGGACGCCGCCCAGCCCCAGCCGTCACCGTGCCCGGCGCCGAGCGGATGGAGGCGCCGGCGCACGCTGCCGACCCCGCCGACCTCGACGGACAGATGGTTGTCGGCGACGTTCGTGAGCGAGGTCGGGCCGGTGTGCGTGGAGTACGCCTGACGGCCGTAGAGCGCGTCGTTCTGCGCGGCGAACTCGCCCTCGTGCGGGCGGACATGGTCGCTGCCGTGGTTGTGCAGCCGCACGATCCCGTCGGCCTGCGTGGACTGCACCAGCAGGCCCGGCGCGGGCAGCGCGAGCACCCGGTCGGGGCCCTCGCCGGGCTGGGCCTCCTCCGGCGCCGTCCACAGCGGGTCGCCCTCCGGGGCGAGCAGTGCCACGAACCCCTTCGACGCCCAGTACGGCGACGCCGGGCCCGAGTAGTGCTGGAGGGTCGCGTCGTGCGGGCCGTGCCAGCCGAGACTCAGCAGACCCTCGTCCGTGACCGCGCCGCGCTCCAGGAAGTAGCGCAGGTTGCCGCTGATGAGACGCCGTGACGCCCCCGGCGACAGCGGCGTGTGCCCGGTGACAGCGCCGACGCCGACCGCCGCCGACGCGGCGAAGCGGTAGGCGAGCGAGCGGCCGAAGTGGATCGGGGCGCCGTCGCCGCCGAACAGCAGGGAGAAGCCCTCCAGGTGCTCGCGCAGCCGCGGCCCGAAGCGCGCGGAAAGCGCCGAGTCGCCCGACAGGTGGGCGTGCAGCAGCGGATACAGGTGCAGCGCCCAGCCGTTGTAGTGGTCGAAGGCGCGGCCGTCACCGTCCGCGTACCAGCCGTCGCCCCGGTACCAGGTCTCCATCAGTTCCAGGGCCCGGTCCATGGCGCGGGCGGTCGCCGCGTCACCGCGACCGACCTCCTCCAGGAACGACGCCACCATGAAGGGGAAGAGGTACCAGTTGTTCGGTGCGGGCGTGTGGTCGATCGCGCCGCGCAGCCACTTCTCCGCCCGGTCCTGCACCGCGTCGTCGAGCCGGTCCCACAGCCACGGCCGGGTCAGCTTCAGGCCGAGCGCCACGGACGCCGACTCCACCATCGGCTGGCCCTGCACATGGTGGTCGAGGATCAGCGGCCAGGACTCCGCGTCGTCGCGGCCGGGGGCGGCGGTGCCCGCCGTCAGGCCCCGCGCGTACCGCTCCAGCCAGTTGTGCGGGTCCTTGCCGTCGGCGCCCGCGACCCGGAAACCGGCCGCGAGGAACGTCCGCGCGTACCCCTCCAGGCCGTCCGAGCGGACCCCGGACCCGGAGGGACGGCCCGGCAGGTCCAGGAAGGCTCCCTCGGGGGTCGCCCAGCGCCAGGCGGCACCGAGCAGGCCGTCCGCGACGGCCTCCCAGTGGGCGCGGGTGTAGCCGGTGAACGGGCTCAGCTCGCGGTTCTCTTCGGGCAGTTCGAACGGGATGGTCATGCCAGGAACGCCAGCCTCTCGCGTCGTACGGGATGGGCGAAACCGTCGCCCGCGGCCCAGCGCGCCACCTCGGCCACGGCCGTGTCCGCCAGCCGCTCCCACTCATTGCCCTGGGAGCCGGCGAGGTGCGGGGTGATCAGCGCGTTCGGGCGGTCCCAGAGCGGGTGCTCCGGAGGAAGGACCTCGGGGTCCGTCACGTCGAGGACCGCCCGGACGCGGCCCGCGCACACCACGTCGGTGAGCGCGTCCTGGTCGATGACGGCGCCGCGCGCGGTGTTGATCAGGACGGCGTCCTGGCGCAGCGAGTCGAGCAGGGCGCGGCCGACGAGTCCGCGGGTGGCCGGGAGCAGCGGGGTGTGCACGCTCAGCACGTCGCTGTGGGTGAACAACTCGGGCAGCTCGACCCAGGTGACGCCGAGCTCGGCGGCCTCGGCCGGAGACACGTACGGGTCGTGCAGCAGCACCTCGAAGTCGAACGGCTTCAGCAGCTCGATGACCCGGCGCCCGACCATCGAGGCGGACAGGATGCCCACGGTGCGGCGGTAGTTGCCCACATGGCCGGTCGTGACCAGCCAGTTGTCCCGCGCGCGGACCGCACGGAAGTCGCGGGCCCGCTCCAGGACGTGCTTGCCGTGCAGCAGGATCATCGCCAGGGTGTACTCGGCGACCGGCAGCGCGTTCGCCGCCGCCGCCGAGGACACCGCGATGCCCCGCTCCCAGCAGGCGTCGGTGACATGGCCGCGCACCGAACCGGCCGCGTGCACCACCGCCTTGAGCCGGGGCGCCCGCGCGAGCACGTCCGCGTCGAGCTTCGGACAGCCCCAGCCGGTGACGAGGATCTCAGCGTCGGCCAGCACCTCCGTCGCCCGGTCCGTCGACAGGTCGGCCAGGGCGGGCGGCGGCGCGACGTCGGCGACCTCGGTGAGCGAGGCCAGCGACCGCGGCGTGAAGACGGCCGCCGCGGCCTGTGGGGACATGGCCAACGCCACGCGGGGCAGGGTCACTTGACCGCCCCCGCCGTCAGGCCGGCCTTCCAGAACCGCTGGAGGAGGATGAACGCGAGGACAAGGGGGAGCACCGCGAGAAGCGAGCCCATGATCACCACCGGGTAGTACTCGGGAGAGACGGTCGCCTGGCTGTTCCACTGGAACAGGCCCAGGCTGACGGGGTACAGGTTCTGATTGGACAGCATCACCATCGGCAGGAAGAAGTTGTTCCAGATCGTGGTGAGCTGGAAGAGGAAGACAGTGACCAGACCGGGCGCGAGCATCCGCAGGGAGAGCCGCGCGTACGTCGTCAGCTCGCCGGCGCCGTCGACGCGGGCCGCCTCCAGGACCTCGTTCGGCACATAGCCCTGGGAGAAGATGCGGCCCAGATACACGCCGAACGGGTTGAACAGGACCGGGATGAACACCGACCAGAAGGTGTTCACGATGCCGACCTCGGACGCGATCAGGTACAGCGGCAGCGCCAGGACGGTCTGCGGCACCATGACGGCCGCGAGGACCAGACCGAACAGCTTCTCCTTGTGCCGGAAGTGGTACTTGTCGAAGGCGTAGCCGCAGGCGACGGAGACCATCGAGCCGATGGCCGCGCCGAGCACCGCGTACAGCAGGCTGTTGCCGTACCAGCGGCTGTAGAGGCCGCCGTCCATCGCGAACAGGTCCTTGAGGTTCTGGATCAGGGAGAAGTCGCTGAGGGAGAAGATGCTGCTCTGGAAGAGCGCGTCACGGGTCTTGGTCGAGGCGAGGACCAGCCACAGTGCCGGCAGCACGGTGTACAGCACGGAGATCGCGACGACGACGTTGACCACGGCGCGGCCGAGGAAGCGCGGACGCAGCAGGGAAGAACTGCTCAACTCGGCTGTGGTCATCGGGCGTTCTCCTCTGCGGCCTCGACACGGTTGGTCCAGCGGGTGACGCCGTACGACACGGCGATGGTGATGATCAGGAGGATCACCGAGGCGGCCGCCGCGAGTGAGTAGTTGTTCCGGCTGAAGGCGGCGTCGTAGATGTACATGCTCGGCGAGAACCGGGCGCCCACCATCGCCGACGACTGGTGCAGCAGCGCCGGTTCGGTGAACAGTTGCAGGGCCCAGATCAGCGTGAACATCGCGACCATGACGATCGAGGACCGCACCAGCGGCGTCTTCACCTGGAGCGCGGTGCGCACCGGTCCCGCCCCGTCGACGACCGACGCCTCCAGGACCTCGCGGGGGACGGCCTGCAGGGCCGCGTAGAAGACGACCATGTTGTAGCCGAGGTTGGACCACAGCGCGATGTTCACGATCGACGGGACCGTGGTGTGCAGGCCCAGGAAGTCGATGGTGATGTCGCCCTTGGCGAACGCCTCGATGATCGGGCTGATGCCCGGCGTGTACAGATACAGCCAGATCAGCGCGGCGATGATGCCGGGCACCGCGTGCGGCAGGAACAGCCCGAGCTGCACCCAGGCGCGCAGCCGTACGACCCCTGAGTCGAGCAGCAGCGCCAGCGCGAGCGAGCCGATCACCATCAGCGGGATGTAGATCAGGCAGTACAGGCCGACGGTGGCGAGCCCGGACAGGAACGACGGGTCGGTGAGCACGGCCGCGTAACTGCGCAGGCCCACGAAGACCGTGCGCTCCGGGCCGAAGCCCAGGCCCGGCTGGTCGTCGCTGAAGAAGCTCAGCCACACCGCCGTCGCCACCGGGATCAGGAAGACGAGGACGAGCAGGATGAAGAAGGGGGCCATCAGGACGCCCGCTGCGCCGCCTCGACGGCGGCCCGCCGTGCGCTGCGCCTTGCGTCCGGCGGCGTCCTGGCCGCGCGGCGGCGCGGACGCCGTCGCGGGGGCATGGGTGGTCGCGGTCATGGGAGTCACCTGCCTTTCGGAGTGCGGGCGTTCATGTCGTGTGCTGGGTGGTCTTGAGGCCGAGCGCCTTCAGGTCGGGCATCGTGCCGTCCTGGGTCGCGCGCATCGACGATTCGAGAGTGCCGGATCCGGCCGCGGCGCGGGTGAAGGCGTCCTGCATGACCTGCGCGGTCGCGGTCATCCGCGGCCCCCACACCCAGCCGTCGCGGATCTTGTGGGCCTCCTGCTCGAACAGCGTGTAGATGTCCTGGCCGCCGTAGTACGTGCGGTCGAACGCGGCGCGGCCGACCGGGATCAGTTCGGAGACGGCCGGGTACTGGCTGCTGGCGCCGCTGGAGAGGCGGGCCTTGAGCGCGGCCGGGCTGGAGACCTGCCACTCGATGAACTCCATGGCGGCCTCGGGGTGGGCGCTGTCCTTGGTCACGGCGAACGTCGAGCCGCCGTTGGTGCCGAGGGCCGGCCGGTCCGGGTCCCACTGGGGCTGCGGGGCGATGCGCCACAGACCCTTCTGCTCCGGGCGGGCGTTCATCTGCGCTCCCGCGTCCCAGGCGCCGCTGTGCCGGGTGAGCGACAGACCGTTGCCGATCTGGGCATCATTGGCGCGGCTGTTGGGGTTGTTGGCGTAGACGAGGTCCTCGTCGATGAGGCGCTGCCAGTACTTCGACACGCGCCGGGTGGGCGCGTCGGCCAGCGAGACGTTCCACGCGCCCTTCGACGTGTCGAACCACTGCGCGCCCGCCTGCCAGCAGAGGCCGGAGTACAGGCCCATGTCGAGGGGGAAGATGCACACCTTGCGCTTCCCGCCGGTGCGGCGCACGGCGCGGGCGAGATCGGCGTACTCGTCCCAGGTGGTCGGCACCTCGAAGCCGTACTTGTCGAACAGGTCCTTGCGGTAGTGCAGCACAGTCGGCTCGACGTCGAGCGGCACGCTGTACGTGCGCCCCTCGAACGTCGTCTGGCCGAGCGCCTGCGGCAGCAGCTTCTTCCGCAGGTCGTCGCTGAGGAGCGAGGTGAGGTCGCGGGTGACGCCGTCGATCGCGAACCCCGGCACCTGCGGGTACTCGATGGTGGCGACGTCGGGGGCGTTCCCCGCCCGCGCGGCGTTGCTCAGCTTGAGGTAGCCGCCCGCGTTGCCGGAGGGTATCTGCTCGAAGCGGACCTGGATGTGGTCGTGCGTCTTGTTGAACTCGTCCACCACTTCCTGGCTGCCGCGCAACGCGGACCAGAACGTGATGGTGGTCGTGCCTTTGGTACCGGTCTTGCTGCTGCTCCGCGACGTCGCGCTGTCCGATCCGCTGCAGGCGCCGAGGGCGCCCGTCAGCGGCAGCGCGGTGATCGCGGCGAGCATGGATCGACGGCTCTGTCGACCAGGCATGGGCGCCTCCCGCGGCTCCTGCGTGTTCGAGTCACGGGAATCCTGATCGGCTGAGCGGTCTCGGTCAATAGATCGATCAGAAGAAAATGAAGCGGTCAAACGATCGTCTTCGGACGTCAGTTGGGCGGGACCTCGGAAGCCGGGACGGGGGCGGCCTGCTGCGTGGAACCGCGCACCTTCAGATCGGGCAGCACCTCCATGCGCCGGGCCGGCCCGGACGACGCCCCCCGCTCCAGGCGGCGCAGCAACAGCTCGGCCGCCGCCCGGCCCACCTCGGCCTTGGGCGGTGACACGGCTGTCAGGGGCGTGCTCCCGAGCCCGGCGACCACGTCGTCGTACGCGATCGCCGAACAGTCCTCCGGCACCCGCACCCCGCTGTCCCGCAACTTCTGTACGAGCATCAGCGCATCCACGTCACCGTGCAGAAGGGCTGCCGTCGCTCCCAACTCCGAGATCAGCGAGGGCAGTTCGACGGGGACCGCGGCGGCGGCCGCGTCCGGGTCGGGAGCCGCGCCCGGGGCGCTGAGCACGACCGCCCACTTGTCGATGTCCGGGTGCGCGGCGGCGATCTCGGTGAACGCGGAGCGCAGGGCGCGCGCCGTCGGGCTGTCGTCGCGTGCGGCGAGCACGATGCGCCGGTGACCGAGGCCGGCGAGGTGGTCGAGCGCGAGATGGACGCCGTACCAGTGATCCGTGCACACCGTGTCGACGGCATGCAGCGCGCTGCCCGCGCGTGGCCTGCGCTCCATCAGGACCGCCGGGACGGACAGCCGGGCCAGCCAGGTGTAGTCCGCCTCTTCCGTGGCCCGGCTGCGCCAGCGCGGGGCGATCAGCAGCCCCCGCGCGCCGTCCGCCAACGCCCGCTCCACGATGGGCTGTTCCGCCCCCGCGACGGGCGGCGCGATGTGCAGGCCGATGCGGATGCCGGCCTCCTCGAACGTGGTCCGCGCGCCGTGCAGCATCTCGTACAGGTAGGCGTGCCGCTCCGGCACCACCACCGCGACCGGGCCGCCGTCGGGCAGCGGGTCGGGCGGCGGGGCGGCCTGCGCGGTCTCCGGCAGCATCGGGCGCGCGACACCGTGGCCGCGGCGCAGCTTGCCCTCGCGGGCGAGTTCCTCCACGTCACGGCGGAGTGTCACCACCGACACCGCGAGTTCCGCGGCGAGGTCGCTGACCCGTGTCGCGCCGCGTGACTGCACCACGGCGAGAATCCGCTGCCGCCTGAGATCGACCGGTTCGCGCATGCTGATGGCCCCCTCGCAACCCGCTGTTCGTTTGAGCGCTTTACTGAACGGTTCGGCGGCAGCATAACCAGCGGACGGCGTGCCGGGTCAGTCTTCGGTGCTCTCGGGTTCGGGCGGGAGGGTGTCGAGGACGATGCCGAAGTGCTGGTCGTACGCGGCGAGGACGGCGGCGTCCGAGTCGAGGGTGTGCTGGGTGCGCTGCCCGGCGGCCGTCGTCGTGAGCGTATGACCGCTCAAGGTGATCCGTCCGTCCTCGGTGGAGCGTGAGCAGACCAGGGACTTGGTGAAGTGCGAGGCGGGCGAGGTGCGGTGGTACCAGGAGCCCGCCTCGAAGTCCCGCAGCTCGCGCGGGCGCCGGTCGAGCAGGTACTGCGGCCGGCCGTCCTGGAGCACGAGCAGATCGCCGTGCTCGGCGTCCTCGATCCGGAAGGCCCCGGCCGGGTCCCGCTGCTCGCCGCGCTCGTCGTACGCCAGCGGCTCCGCGCAGAACGCGCCGAAGCCGACGTCCGCGAGCCGCTCCCCACCGTCCACCGTGCGCACCCGCAGCGCCATGTGGTCGTACGGGATGCCGGGCCGTCCGTCCTTGCCGACCACGCGCGCCTGCAGCGTGGTCACCTCGAAACCGAGGGCGTCGAGGAGCGCCGCGAACGCCCCGTTCAGTTCGTAGCAGAAGCCGCCGCGGCGCCGGTCGACCACCTTGGCCACCAGCGCCGCCGACTCAAGCACGACCTCCTCACCGAAGTGCACCGACAGGTTCTCGAACGGCACCGCTCGCAGATGTGCCCGGTGCAGCGCGCGCAGCGCCTCGGCGGTGGGTGCGGCGGGGCGCTCGACCCCGATGCGGTGAAGGTAGGCGTCGACCCGGCTGTGATCCATACGGCCAGTGTGGCGGACGGCTCCGGCGCCGCGGGGCCCTCACCTCGACGAGCGGTGGCGCGTCAAGGCGATGTGTCCTCCGGCCTCAGATCGTAGATCCGCTCCAGCAGCCACGCCTCGTTGCCCGCGAGACCCGCCTTGCGCAGCGCTTCGTCCGCCTCGGCGATCGGCACGGCGAGGACCGACGCGGTCGCCGGTGGCTCCGTGCCGGAGAGCGCGGCGCGCGCCGTCTGCAGCAGCCGCAGACAGGCCTGCGCCGCCGCCAGCTCGTGGTGCTTCGCCGGTCGGTCGTGTGTGTCGAGATTCCTGGTTACCTGCATGACCCCACTCTTGCGCACGGGTCTGACAATCCGTCGCCAATGGGGCGGCGGGACTAGGCTCGGGTGGTTGAAGTGTCCAACGAGGACCTCACGGGACAAGGAGGAACGCACTCGTGTCATCGCACGCACTGCCGCTGTTTGATCCCGCGGCGGGGCAAGGCGCCCGGCAGTTCGCCGAGTTGGGGCTCGCGCTCGTCCTGTCCACGCTGATCGGCGCCGAGCGCGCCGTCCAGCAGAAGAGCGCGGGACTGCGCACACACACGCTCGTCGGTGTGGGCAGCGCCCTGTTCATGGAAGTCTCCCAGCACGGATTCAACTCCATGCTGGGCATCGACGGTGTCGCCCTCGACCCGTCACGGGTCGCGGCGCAGATCGTCTCCGGCATCGGATTCATCGGCGGCGGACTGATCTTCGTGCGACGGGACGCCGTCCGCGGCCTGACCACCGCCGCGACCGTCTGGCTGACCTGCGCCATAGGGATGGCCTGCGGCGGCGGACTCCCACTCCTCGCGATCGCCGCGACCGCCTGTCACTTCCTCGTGGTCCGCGGCTATCCCTGGGTGAGCCGCCGCGTCCCCGCCCTGGCCACCGAGCGGCGCACAGGGCTGCATCTCGCGTACGAGGTGGGCAGCAGCGTGCTGACGCGGGTGCTGGAGGAGTGCACGGGCCGGGGTTTCCGCGTCCTCGAAGTGCGCACCGACCGCACCGACTGGGACGGCGGCGCGGGCCGGCGCGGCACCATCGCCGTACGGATGGAGATCGAGGGCGCGGCGGAGGTGCCGTCCCTCGTGGCCGTGCTCGCCGAGCTGGACGGAGTGCTCGACGTGGCGTCGCTGGAGACCGCGGCGGACGAATAGCCGGCCTCAGGACCCCGAGGACGAGGGACTCATGAGCCGGTCCCGCCCTGCCACGAGCGCCACAGCGCCGCGTACGCCCCGTCGGCCGCCACGAGTTCGTCGTGCGGTCCGAGTTCGGTGATCCGGCCGTCCTCCATCACGGCGACCCGGTCGGCGTCGTGCGCGGTGTGCAGCCGGTGGGCGACCGCGATGACGGTACGGCCGTGCAGAACGGCGGCCAGGGCGCGCTCGGTGTGCCGGGCGGCAGTCGGGTCGAGCAGCGCGGTCGCCTCGTCCAGGACGACCGTGTGCGGATCCGCGAGCACGACGCGCGCGAGCGAGAGCTGCTGAGAGCGGGGCCCGTCCAGGCGCAGGCCGCCCGCGCCGACCTCGGTGTCCAGACCCTGCGGCAGGGTCTCCGCCCAGTGCGCGCCGACCGCGGTGAGCGCGGACAGCAGCCGGTCGTCGTCGGCGTCCGGCGCCGCGAGCCGCAGGTTGTCGCGGACGGAGCCGAGGAACACATGGTGCTCCTGCGTGACGAGGGCGATGTGCCGGCGCAGCCGTTCGGGTCCGAGCGCGGTCACCGGCGCGCCGCCCACGGTGACGGTCCCGGAGTGCGGTGCGTCGATCCCCGCGAGCAGCTTGCCCAGCGTGGTCTTGCCCGCCCCCGACGGCCCGACCAGCGCCAGCCGTTCGCCGGGCCGCACGCTCAGGTCGACGCCCCGCACCACCTCGCGCCCGCCCTCGTACGCGTAGCGCACTCCGCGCAGTTCGACGGTGTCACCGGTCGGCTCCACGGCCTCGTACGTCGGTACGGGCGCGGCCCCGCCGATGCCCTCCACGCGGGCGAACGAGGCGCCGCTGCTCTGGAGTTGCTCCATCCACAGCAGGATCGTGTCCAGCGGCCCCGACAACTGCCGCAGATACAGGGCACAGGTGACGACCGCGCCCAGGCTGAGCACTCCGTGCGTGTGCAGGGTGCCGCCCACCAGGAGGACGGCGACGACCGGGAGCATGTAGGAGAAGTCCACCGACGGGAGCAGCACGGTGCGCAGGTACAGGGTGTGCATCCGGGTGCGGTGGCTGTGCCGGATGGCCCGCTCGGACGCCGCGACGCGCCGGTCCTGCAGTCCGAACGCCTCCACGGTGCGGGCCCCCGCGGCGGTCGCCGCGAACTGCTCGGCCCGGTGCGAGTCGGCCTCGCCCTGGGCGAGATACGCGGTGCGGGCGCGGCGCAGATACCAGCGCACCGCGACCGGGATGCCGGCCAGGGCGAGCAGCGCGACCGCGCCGAGCCACGGCGCGACCACCCACACCGCTCCGGCCAGGAAGAGGACTTGGGCGAGGGACACGGACACCTCGGGTCCCGCGTCGCGCAGAGTCGTCGCGACGGTGGAGATGTCCTCCGTGCCGCGATTGGTGAGGTCGCCGGGCCCGACCCGGTCCACCACCCGGGCGGGCAGATCCAGGGCCCGCTCCACGAACCGGTCCCGGATCCGGGCCGCGGCCCGCTCCCCGAACCGGTGCCCGACCAGGCGCGCCCAGCGGGCGCACAGCAACTGCACCACGGCGAAGCAGAGGATCGCCGACGCCACCCGGTCGACGTGCCCCACCGTGGTGCCCGCGCGCACGTCGTCGATGATCCGGCCGAGGAGATACGGGCCCACGATGCCGGCGCCGGCGGCGAGACAGTTCAGCAGCACGACGCCTCCGAAGGCGCCGCGGTCGGCCCGGATCAAATCGAGGGCGGCGCGGCGCACGGCGGCCCGTCCGGCGACGGGGAGCGAGGGCGGGGTACTCATGCGGGGCCTCCTTGCACGGGCACGGTGTGGCCGTCCGGAGCCGGAGCCGGGGCGGAGTCGGGATCGGTGTCGGGGGCGGAATCGGGGTCGGGGTCCGGGCCGTCGGCCCCGGTCCCGCGTGCCACGAGCGCGCGGTACGTGCCGTCGCGGGCGAGCAGTTCGCGGTGCGTGCCCACGGCCCGGACCGTCCCGTTGACGAGGAAGCACACGGCGTCGGCCCGGTCGAGCAGCAGCGGGGACGTGCCGGTGAGCAGGGTGGTGCGGCCCTGCCGGGCGGAGCGCAGCCGGTCGGCGACCCTGGCCTCGGTGTGGGCGTCGAGCGCGGAGGTGGGCTCGACGGCGAGCAGGATCTCCGGGTCGGCCAGCAGGGCCCGTGCCAGGCGCATCCGTTGACGCTGGCCGCCCGACAGATTGCGTCCCTGGGCGAACAGTTCGGCGTCGGCGCCGGCGGGCAGCCCCGCGATCACATCGTCGGCGGCCGCGGCGTGCAGGGCGTGCGCCACCGCTTCGTCGTCCGGCGTGTGCCGTCCCGCGACGGTCTCACGGACCGATCCGGAGAACAGGTCCGCCTCCGGGTCGGCCACCAGCACACGGCGCCGCACCTCCGCCAACTCGACTCTTTCCAGCGATATTTCGCCCCAGGTGACCGCCGACGGTGCGAACCGGCCGAGCCGGTCCACGACCTCCGCCGCGTCCCCGGGCCGTGCCGTCGCCAGCACGGTCAGCCGGCCCGGCGCCACCCGCACCCCGGAGACCGGATCGTGCAGCGCGGCGCCGACGGGCGGCCCGGCGACGGGGGAGCGGTGCCCGGGCGTCCGGGGTTCGAGCGCCAGAAACCGCAGGACGCGGCGTGCGGCGACCAGCCCGCGCCCCAGGTCGTAGCCGCCCTCGACGAAGAACTGCACCGGGACCACCAGCATCGCCACATAGCCGTACACGGCCACCAACTGGCCCACGCTGATCTCGCCCCGGGCCGCCATCCGCGCGCCGAGCCAGGTGACACAGGCGAGGAAGAGCGCGGGCAGACCGACGGCGAGGGCCTGGATCCAGCTGCTCACCCGGGCCACGCGGTAGCCCTCGTCGCGCAGCCGGACGGTGTCGTGGTGCAGGCGGCGCGCGTACACGTCCTTGCCGCCGAGCCCGCCGAGCACCCCCAGTCCGCCGACGAGGTCGGCGAGCCGCGCGGCCAGCACGCCCTGCTGCTCGCGGTACCCCGACTCGGCGCCCTGGAGCCGGGTCAGCAGCGGCCCGAGGCAACCGGCGATCAGCGGCACACCGAGCAGGATCACCACCGCGAGCAGCCCCGATATCGACAACAGCAGCGCGGCGACCACGATGTACGCCACGATGGCGCCGACGCCGGGCCCGGCCATCGTCAGGGTCTGGCTGATCCGGGCGACGTCACCGACGCCGATGGTGACGACCTCCCCGGCCGCGACCCGGCGCGGCAGCACCGCGCCCAGGACGGTGGCGTGCCGGGTCACCAGGCGCGTCGTGCGGAACGTCGCGTCGAGCCGGAGCCGGGTCATGGTGCGATGCCGCATGATCGCCAACCAGGCGGTGCCCGCGCCGACCGCGAGCAGCACCCCGCACCAGCCGTACAGGGCACGGGAGTCGGCGGTCAGCAGCCCCTCGTCGATCGCCCGCGACAGCACGTACGGGGGCAGCGTCAGCGCCACCATCCAGGCGCTGCCGAGCAGCGCGCCCGCCGCGACCCGTCCGGGCTGGCGCGCTATGAGCCACCACAAGTAGCGCACGGGACCGCGGAGATCGGGCGTGCCGGGATCACCGCCGAAAGGTGCCTCGTCCGCGTCGCCCGGGCCCGGATACGTGTCAGGGTCACTCATGTGCGCACCCTAGGACGTGTGAGGCGGGTGGCCTATCGGCGGGTGAGGTCGAGCCGCAGGTCCTGCGGCATCAGCGTCAGCCGCTCGGTCACCTTCAGGCGGTAGGCGGGCTCGGGCCGAAGGTCGTAGCGGCGCAGCAGCAGGCCGAGCACCAGCGTGGCCTCGTGCAGCGCGAACTGCCGCCCGATGCAGGCCCGCGCACCCGTCCCGAACGGCTTGAAGACGTGTCCCGGGCGAGCCCGCACCGCCTGCGGCGCGAACCGGTCCGGGTCGAAGGACTCCGGATCGTCGCCCCACGCCGCCGGGTCCCGGTGCAGCATCGTCGTCAGGACGAGCGTCCAGGCGCCGCGCCGCATCGGATGGGTGCCGCCGAGCGTGGTGTCGGCGACCGCCTCGCGCGCGAACGCGGGCGCCGTCGGCCACAGCCGCAGCGATTCGTCCAGGACCCGCCGCAGATAGCGGAGTTTGGCCACCTGCTCGTACGCGGGTACGTCCACGTCGCCCCAGACCCGGTCGACCTCCTCCTGCGCCTTCGCCAGCACCTCGCGGTTCTGCGCGAGATAGTGCAGGGCGAAGGAGAGCGCGCCGGAGGTCGTCTCGTGCCCGGCCACCAGGAACGTGATGACCTGACGGCGGATGTTCTCGGGCGCGAGCCGCTCGCCCGTCTCCGGGTGCGCCACCTCCAGCATCCGGTCGAGCAGATCACCGGGGCCGCCGCCGGAGGCGCGGCGCGTGGCGATCACGTCGTCGACGGTGCGGTTCAGATAGGCGCGGTCCGCCGCGTTGCGCTTCTCGGCGCCGCGCAGCAGCGCCGACAGCAGCGGCGGCACCACGTTGCGGCGCTGCGCGAACGAGAGCGCGCCGACCATCGCCGTCACGAACGGATGCGGCCGCTCCCGCTCGAAGGACTGGAAGTCGTGCCCGAACCCGGTGCGCGCGATCGTCTCCAGCGTCAGCTTGGTCATGTCGGCGGGGACGTCCACCGGGCGGCCCGCGGTCTCGCTCGCGTCCCACGCCGCCATCAGCTGCCCCGCCACGTCGAGCATCAGCGGGTGATAGCCCTCCATCGCCTCGCGGCTGAACCCGGGCGCCAGAATGTCGTGCGCGAGCTGCCAGTTGGGTTCGTGGTTGTACGCGGTGAACAGACCGTCCCCGGCGACCGGGCGCAGATTGGCGACGCCGAGCCCGACGTGCTTGGCGAACCGCGACTCGTCGGCCAGCTCCGCCGCGAGGTCGGCCCCCCACACGAACACGATCTCCTTGCCGAACGCCTTGCGCCGGAAGATCGGGCCGAGCTCGGCGGCCATCCGCATGGAGTCCTGCAACGGCGTACGGACATTGGCGCCCACGACGTCACCGATCAGCGGCACCCGGCGCGGCGGGTGCGGGATCCGGTCCAGGCGCGGCCAGCCCTGCTCGGCACTGCGAAAGCCCCGCGGCAGCGTGGCGCCGGCCGCCTGTGTCATCTGAGCCATCGAGCCCATCTCCCCTGCGCCACCGATGGGTTGGTGCACCGGGGGCTGCTTGTTAGACGTGGATTCAATAATGCGCCTCAGTGTGCGGCTGTTATTGAACTCACGTCAAGTAAGACGGTGTCCGTCCAGTAGGGTCGGGCCATGACGGCAGAGCGGACGACCCGGCGCAGAATGAGCACGGAGCAGCGCAGGGAGCAACTCCTCTCCGTCGGAGCCAAGTTGTTCGCCCAGAGTCCGTACGACGATGTGTGGATCGAGCGGGTCGCGGAGATCGCGGGTGTCTCCCGCGGGCTCCTCTACCACTACTTTCCGAACAAACGGGATTTTTTCTCGGCGGTCGTGCGCCGGGAGAGCGAGCGGATGCTGCGGCTGACCGCCGCCGTCCCCGGCATCCCGGTGCGCGAGCAGATCGGGGCGGGACTCGACACCTTCCTCGGCTATGTCGCCGCGCACGCCGAGGGCTTCCGTGCCTTCCATCGCGCCGAGTCCGCGGGCGACCCCACTGTGCGCACCGTCTACCGCGACGGGCTCGCCGCGCAGGAGCAGCAGATCCTGGCAGCCCTCGCCGCCGACCCCGAGATCACCGGCCGGCTCCCGGAACCGGCCGCGCTGCGCCTGGCCGTGCGCGGCTGGCTCGCCTTCCTCGTCGCCGTTTGCCTCGACTGGCTCGACGCACCGGAACTCACCCGTGAACAGGTACGGGACCTGTGTGCGCGGGCTTTGCTGGGGGCGCTCTCCGGCTAGGGGCGCTCTCCGGCTAGGGGGTGCTCTGCGGTTCGGTGGCGCTCTCCGGTGAGGGGGCGAGCACGGCGAGGACGGCGGCGCGCACCCGCTCGGGCAGCGCGTCCTGCGGCGCCAGGTCGAACTTGCCGTCCAGGTGCAGGAAGGCCAGTCCGTGGACCAGTCCCAGCACTCCCCATGACAGGGCCTGCGGGTCCGCGGCCGGGAAGATCCTGCGGATGCTCTCCGTCAGGTACTCGAAGATCGCGGCGGTGGCCTCGGTCCGCTCCTCGCTGCCGGGTGCGCACGGGTCGGCGAACATCAGCCGGAACATCCCCGGGTGGTCCAGCGCGAACCGCACGTAGACGACCGCCGTGGCCGCCAGATCCTCCGGCGTCGACGGCTCGGGGTGCGCGTCGGCCAGTTTCCGGGTGAGCTCCCGGTAGCCCTGTGCGGCGATCGCGTGCACCAGGGCCTCTCGGTCCAGGTAGTGGCGGTAGGGAGCCGCGGGGGAGACCCCCGCACGTCGTGCCACCGCCCGGATCGACAGCGCGCTGCTGCCGTCCTCCTCGAGCAGCTCCCGAGCGGCGCGCAGGCATGCGGCACGCAGGTCACCGTGGTGGTAGGCGTCCTTCGTCCTGGTCATTCAGGCGCTCCGTATGTAGGCAACATTTACATCGTAGTGGAAAGCCACGGAAAGTCCGCGCGGAAGTTGACGGTGTTTACATGCCTCCCTAATGTAATCGGCATATACATGAGAGGCGCGCAGCGCTTCAGAACCGAAAGGCCTCCGATGCCCCTGACCAGCGATCTCGCGCGCCCTCGTGCCGGCGTGCCGACGGAACGACAGCGCCGCTGGTGGATCCTCGCCCTGGTCGGACTCGCGCAGCTGATGGTGATGCTGGACGGCACGATCGTGAACATCGCCCTCCCGTCCGCCCAGGCCGATCTGCACTTCGGCGACGGTGACCGGCAGTGGGTCATCACCGCCTATGCCCTGGCGTTCGGCAGTCTTCTGCTGCTCGGTGGACGGATCTCCGACATGTTCGGCCGCCGCAAGGTGTTCCTGGTGGGCCTCATCGGTTTCACCGCGGCCTCGGCGCTGGGCGGCACGGCGCACACCTTCGGCCTGCTGATCGCGGCGCGGGCGCTGCAGGGCGTGTTCGCCGCGCTGCTGGCACCGTCCGCCCGCTCGCTGCTGGTCACCACCTTCACGGACGCCGGCGAACGGGCCAAGGCCTTCGGGGTGTTCGGCGGCATCGCGGGGGCGGGCGGCGCGATCGGACTCCTCCTCGGCGGCGTCCTCACCCAGCAGTTCAGCTGGCGCTGGACCCTGTACGTCAATGTCGTGCTGGCCGTCGTCGCCCTCGGCGCCGCCCTGGTGCTGCTTCCCCGTGAGGGGCGCGACCGTACGGTGCGACTGGACGTACCCGGCGTGCTGCTGGTCTCGACCGCGCTGTTCGGCCTCGTCTACGGACTGAGCAACGCCAACGCGCATTCCTGGAGCGCCCCGCTCACCTGGGGTTCCATAGCCGCCGGCGGTCTGCTCCTCGCCGTGTTCACGTGGTGGCAGACGCGCGCCGAGCAGCCGCTCCTGCCGCTGCGCATCCTCCTGGACCGCTCCCGCGCGGCCTCCTACCTCACCGTCCTGGTCTCCGGCGCGGGCGTCTTCGGCGTCTTCCTCTTCGTCACCTACTACCTGCAGGACACGCTGGGATACAGCCCCACCCGCACCGGCCTCGCCTTCCTGCCCATGGTCGCGGTCACGATGGTCGTCTCGGTCGTCGCCGCCGCGGCGCTCGTCCCGCGCGTGGGGCCGCGCCCCGTCGTCCCCCTCGGGCTCGCCGTGTCCGCCGTCGCCGTCGCGTGGATGACGGAGCTGAACGTCGACACGGGCTACGCGGCGCACATCCTGTCGCCGCTCCTGCTGGCGGGGCTCGGCATGGGGCTCTCCACGGCCCCCGCCATCGGCCTGGCCACCTACGGGGTCGGCGCGCGCGACGCGGGAGTCTCCTCGGCGGCGGTCAGCACCATGCAGCAGATCGGCGGATCGGTCGGCACGGCACTGTTCAACACCATGGCCACCACCGCGGCCACCCACTACCTGACCACCCACCCCGCCCGGACGCCGCGGACCCTCGAACAGGCCGCCGTCCACGGCTACAGCACCGCCTACTGGTGGGCCGCCGGCGTCTTCACCCTCGGGGCGGTGGTGACCCTCGCCCTGTACCCCGGTGGTGCGCGCAAAGAGGCCGAGTCGTAAGGAAAACTTGCAAGGCTTCCTGTCTATCTCCTACGGTGGAGCCATGTCAGGAACGCAGGGACCCGCAGCCCAGGAGCCGCCCGGCGAGCGCGTCGCCGCCGACCTCGCCACCGTCGTCGGCCGGCTCTCACGGCGGCTGCGCACCGCGTCGCCGGACAGTCTGCTCACCCCGACCCAGCGCACCGTGCTGGCCCGCCTCGACACGGAGGGCCCCGACACCACGGCGGCGCTCGCCCGCGCCGAGTACGTGAAGCCGCAGTCGATGCGGCTCACGCTCGGCGCCCTGGAGGAGCGCGGCTTCGTCGCCCGCACCCCGGACCCGAACGACGGGCGGCAGTCCGTCGTCTCCATCACCGACGACGGCCGTGCCACCCTCGACGCCGTCCGCGCGGCCAAGCACAGCTGGCTCGCCCAGGCCATCGACGCCGAGTTCGACCCCGCCGAGCGCCGCCTCGTCGCCGAGGCGACCGTGCTGCTCGGACGGCTGGTGGAGCGGTGAGCGGTGACATAACGGCGACGGTCACCACCGCACCCGCCCCGACGGGCGGCGGCTTCCGCGCCCGGCTCACCGCCCCCCTCCTGCTCGGTTCGGTCCTCAACCCGCTCAACACCACGATGATCTCCACCGGCCTGGTGGCGATCGGGCACCACTTCGGGGTGGGCGCCGCCGACACCGCCTGGCTCATCTCCGTGCTCTACCTCGCCAGCGCCGTCGCCCAGCCCGTCCTCGGCAAGCTCGCCGACGCGCTCGGCCCGCGCCGGGTGTTCCTCGCCGGCCTCGTCGTGGTCTGCGCCTCCGGCCTCGTCGGCATGTTCGCCTCCGCGTTCGGCTGGCTCGTCGTCTCCCGGCTGCTGCTCGGCATCGGCACCTCGGCCGCGTACCCCGCCGCGATGGCCGTCCTGCGCGACGAGGGCCGCCGGGTCGGCCGCCGCCCGCCGCGGCCCGTCATGGCCCGGCTCTCCTTCGCGGCGCTCGGCAGCGCCGCCGTCGGCCCCACGCTCGGCGGGCTGCTCGTCACGGTCGTCGGCTGGCGCGGCATCTTCGCGGTCAACGTGCCGGTGTCCGTGATCGCGTTCTGCTGCGCCGTGCTGTGGATCCCCGCCGATCCGCCCCGCGCCGCGGCAGGCGAACCCGCCCCGAAGCTCGCCCTCGACCCGCTCGGCATCGGCCTGTTCTCCACAGCCCTGACCGTCCTGGTCTTCTTCCTCCTCGACCTGGCCCACCCCCTGTGGTGGCTGCTCGCCCCGTTCGCCGTGCTCACCGCAGGCCTGCTGTGGTGGCAACTGCGCTGCCGCACGCCCTTCATCGACGTACGGATGCTCGCCGGGAACGGCCCGCTCGCCCGCACCTACCTGCGCCACGGCCTCAGCTATCTGCTCATCTACTGCGTCATGTACGGCTTCACCCAATGGCTGGAGGAAGGCCGCGGCTACTCCTCAGGGCACACCGGACTCCTGATGCTCCCCATGTCGCTGGCCGCCCTGGTCTGCTCCCTGATCGGGGCCCGCACCAAGGGGATCCGCGTCCCGCTGATCGTCGCCAGTGCGCTGCTGACCGCGGGCGCGGCACTGCTCGCCTTCGTCTCGGGCTCCACACCGCTGGCCGTGCTGCTCCTCGCGGGCGCCTGCTTCGGCATCCCGCAGGGCCTCATCGGCACCAGCAACCAGGCAGCGGTGCAGGAGTACGCGCCCGCCGCCGACATCGGCGCCGCCGCGGGTCTCCAGCGCACGGCCCAGTACATCGGCGCCATCACCGCGTCGAGCCTGATCGCCCTCGCCTACGGGCAGAGCGCCGACGACGCGGGACTGCATCTGATGGCGACGGTCTCGGCCGTCCTCGGCGTGCTGCTCGTCGCCCTGACCGTCACGGACCGGGCGCTGCGCAGACAGCACTGAGCCGCGCGGCTTCCGAGGTCGTCACCGGGTGAAGAAGAGGTCGCCCGCCGGCTCCTGGTGTCCGTCGGCCTGATGCCAGTAGTCGCGCGTCTCCACCACGAGCCCGTCCGCCCGGAACCGTACGAACACGCACCCGGCCAGCGTCGTGGGCCTGCCGTCCTCCTCGGAGAGCACCCGGAACTCGGCGACCGCGACCGGCCCGGGACCCACCACCGGCGCCGCGAACCGCACGTCCACCGGCCGCTCCTGCGCGAACGACCAGCGCAGATACGCGGCGAGCGCGTCCCGCCCGCGGTGCGGCTCCCGGAACGGCATCGACCGGTGCACGCAGTCCGGCGCGTACAGGGCGACCAGCGCCTCCACGTCGTGCCGCGCCCATCCGTCCTGCCACACGTCGACGAACCGTCGCGCGGCGTCCCCGGCGCTCTCGGTGTCCATGCGCTGCTCCCGGTGTCGCGCTCTCGTCGTTCCATCGCGCGTCAGGGTAGCGGGGGAGCAGGGGGAACAGGAGCGCCAGCGGGTGCCGGGATGCCGTCCCGCGCCGGGTCCGGTGAGGTAGTGTGACCGGGCCCCACAGCGCCACGAGGGAACGAGGAGGTGAGCCCGATCTTCGCTGTACCAGGTCAGGTGCTCCCTGCTCGCGCCGTGCGCCACGACCGCTCGCGCTGAGCCGGTCGGCGGTCGCGCGACGGCCGGGAGCCCCGTCGGCGTCCCGAGAGGTCACACCACGCCCATGCCGCTCCTTCCGACATCCGTACCGCCCCCACCCGACTTCCTCGTGTCCGCGCTGCGCGCCGCCGGCTGTGTCTTCGCCGAGGACGAGGCCCGGATCCTGCACGCCTCCGCCCGCGACCAGGCCGAACTGACCGCGATGGTCGAGCGGCGCGCCGCCGGACTCCCGCTGGAGCACGTCGTCGGCTGGGCCGAGTTCTGCGGGCTGCGGATCGCCGTCGACCCCGGGGTCTTCGTGCCGCGCCGCCGCACCGAGTTCCTCGCCCGCCAGGCCCTCGCGCGCACCCGCCCCGGCGCCACCGTCGTCGATCTGTGCTGCGGCACCGGAGCCGTCGCCGCCGTCCTCGCCGCCCGCGCCCCGGGCCGGCTGCACGCCGCCGACCTGGACCCGGCCGCCGTGGACTGCGCCCGCCGCAACCTCGCCCCGCTCGGCGGCGAGGTCCACGAGGGTGACCTGTACGACCCGCTGCCCGCGGACCTGGCGGGCCGGGTCGACATCCTCATCGCCAACGGCCCCTACGTTCCCACCGGTGACCTGCCGCTGCTGCCGTCCGAGGCCCGCGACCACGAGCGGCTGATCGCGCTCGACGGCGGCAAGGACGGCCTCGACGTGCTGCGCCGGGTCGCCGAGCAGGCGCCGCGCTGGCTCGCGCCGGGCGGCCGGCTCTTCGTGGAGACCAGCGAGCGGCAGGCCGACACGGCGCTGGCGGCCGTACGCGCTTCCGGCCTCTCGGCCCGCCTGGTGGAGGACGACGACCTGTACGCCACGGTCGTCGTCGGTACGCGTCCGGCGCGCTGAGACAGACATCGGATACGGATGTGGTCCCGGGGGGGGGGGGGGGGCCGGAGAAAAAGAAAAAAAGGGGGGGGAGGGGGGGCTCCTCCTCTCCCCCCCCCCATCCAACTCCCCCGCAGAACCCACCCC
>NZ_JBHVIX010000001.1:0-404779 GCF_042799415.1 Streptomyces sp. NPDC057694 | reverse complement strand
TGCCCCACCCTTTTTCTTGGCTGCACGTCGTCCGCACGTAGAAAAAAACATGAGCTAGGGTTTTCTCCCTTTCCCTCACCCCCCCCCACCCCCCGGGACCACGATGTGGAGGCCGGTTCGCCTCATGTCCGCGCCCGAGCGGTCAGGTCCCGTAGGAGACCTTGACCTTCTCGAACCCCAGCGAATGCAGCAGCCCCTTCAGCATGTCGGTGGTGTTGCCCTCGGCGCGGCCCGTGAGGCCGCTGTCCTTCGCGGCGTCACCGATGTGCATGGCGGCGACCTTGCGCACCGCCCGCTCGTCGTTGGGGTTGTCCGAGAACAGATCGCCGAGCCGGTCGAGCAGCCCGCGCTGCTTCGACACCGCGTAGGAGCGGTCCGTGTCCAGCGCGGGCTTGCCCAGCTGGGCGTGCGGCAGACGCAGCGTCGCCGACGTGCGGTCCTTGTTCACCCGGACATCTCCGGGGTCCACCTTTCCGAGATCGACGTACGCGTCCACGGTTCCCGCCCCGATGTACAGGGTCCTGGTCCCGCGGATCGCGTCCGGCAGGTATTTCGTGTCCTTCTCCAGATCGACGACGACCTGGAAGTTCCCGGACGCGGCGTCGTAACGGCTCAGGTCCCGCACCGACTTGAGCAGCGTGGGGCCCGACCGGTCGTGGGTCTCGGTGCCGAACAAACCGTCGAGACGGTTCATCAGGCGCAGTCCCGTGGCGACCAGAGCCACCACGACGACGACCACGATGGCGGCCTTCGCCCACGGGGGGAGCGCAGCAACAGCCCTCGGCTTCATGAGGGAAACCTCCTTCCCATGCAGCCCGAGTTCCCGCGACGGGCGCAGATCACGCCTGCCGCGGTGCCGCCTTCGCCGGGCGTCCTGTCCGCCGGAGCGGTTCGTGCCGGTTCACTCCCGTACCGGCCGGTCGCCCGTCACCCGTGACCACCAGACGCCCTCGCCGCGCGTCAGTCCCGGCAGGGCCAGCTCCATCTCCCGTACCCTGCGCGCCGTCAGCTCCCCGCTGATCAGCCAGGACGTGTTGCCGCCCATGGTCCGCCCGAACTCGGCTCCCAAGGAGGCGAGTTGTGCGCTCACCGCGGCGAGCGCGTCCAGGGGGACCTCGGCCTCGAAGGTGTGCACCGGCTCGAAGACCCGGGTGCGGGCCCGCTCCAGCGCCCGCCGCACCACGAGCGCCGTCACCGCGCGGAAGTCGCCCGCCACGCTCACCGGCGAGTCGAACCCCGAGCGGATCAGTGTGACATGACAGTCCGTCACCGGCCAGCCGTGCGGCCCGCCCGAGGCGAGCGTGGCCCGCGCCGTGTCCGCGACGGCCTGGTGGAACGCCCGGGGCAGGGCGCCCAGTTCGGTCTCGTACGTGAAGACCCGGTCGGAACCGGGCGGCCCCGGCTCGACCCGCAGACCGACGGTCGCGGGCAGCCCGGTCGTGCTGCGGCGCCCCATCTCCTCGACGTCCTCGCCGGTGCCCACCGGGCGCTCCACGCACCGGATCCGGCTCGGCTCGAACACCGCCTCGATACCGAACTCCTCGGCGAGCGTGGCCCCGAGAACCTCCTTCTGCACCTCCCCGTACAGCAGGAGAGCCGTCGCGCCCCCGGTGGCCGGGCGGGCGTGGATCAGCGGGTCCTGGTCGGCGAGGTCCAGGAGGGCCGCCCGCAGTGCCGCCCCCTGCCCCGGCTGCACGGCGCGGGCCACGGTCTCCAGCGTGGGCGGCGCGAACCGGGAGCGGCCCGTGTCGGTCCTGCCGAGCCGGTCGCCGACCCGGATCGCCGCGACGCCCCGCACCTCGGCGATCCCGCCGGGGCCCGCGGTGTCCCCGCCGGGGCCCGCGGTGTCCCCGCCGGTCCCGGCGACCCGCAGCCCGGTGATGCGTGCCGGTACCGACTCGGTGCCTCCGTCGGTGTCCCGGCGCAGGAACGTCACCTTCTGCCGGGCCCGCAGCTCGCCGTCGTACACGCGCAGATAGCCGACGCGTTCACCGGCGGGCCCGCGGCGCACCGCGAACACGGTCGCGGCGGGCGGCGCCGACACGTCCGCCTTGCCCGCCGCGGGCAGGAACTCGACGATGGCGTCGACGAGCCGGTCCGCGCCCTGGCCGCCGAGCGCGGACCCGAACAGCAGTGGATGGACCAGTCCCTCGGCCGTCCGCGCGACCAGCGCCCGGCGCAGCGCTCCGGATGTCGGCGGCGGCCCGTCGACCAGGGCGGCGAGGACCGTGTCGTCCACCTCCGCGAGGGTCCGCGCCGCCGCGTCGTCCAGGGCGTGCTCGATGACGGCGGCCCGGGGCGTGCCCGCGTGGCTGACCCGGGACAGCGGGACCACGTACGGGGTGAGCCTGCGGCGGATGTCGTCGAGCAGCGGGCCGGTCCGTGCGCCCGCCCGGTCGATCTTGTTGACGAACACGAGTGTGGGCAGCCCGAGCCGCCGCAGCGTCTTGAGCAGCACACGCGTCTGCGCCTGCACGCCCTCCACCGCGGAGATCAGCAGGACGGCCCCGTCGAGCACGTCGAGCGCGCGCTCCACCTCGGCGATGAAGTCGGAGTGGCCCGGGGTGTCGATCAGATTGATCTGGGTGTCGCCGACGGTGAACGCGGCGACGGCGGAGCGGATGGTGATGCCGCGCCGTCGCTCGATCGCACCGGTGTCGGTGCGGGTGTCACCGGCGTCGACGCTGCCGAGCCGGCCGATGGCCCCGGTGTCGAACAGGAGCCGCTCGGTGAGGCTGGTCTTACCGGCGTCGACGTGGGCGAGAATGCCGATGTTCAGGGTGGTGCGAACCTGCGGGGTCTGCATGGAAGGTCGAGTCCTCGAGAATCGTCCGGCGTGGGCGCTGAACTGCTTCGAGGAATCGGCGCATTCCGTTCTCCTGCTCGCATGAGGACCGTGACCCGGGTGCGGGCCCTGTGACCCGGCCATGGTGCGCACCGGGTCAGGGGGCCACGCAACTCATTTTCCCGGCGGTGCGAACCGGCGTACGTAGCGCTTCTGCCACGGGGTCTCCACCGCCTGCGGGGCGTAGTGGCGTCGCACATAGGCCACCGCCTCGGGCGCGGGCACCCCGTCGAGCACCGCGAGGCACGCGAGCGCCGTCCCTGTCCTGCCGCGCCCGCCCGCACAGGCCACCTCCACCCGCTGCTCGGCGCTGCGTCGCCACGCGTCGGCCAGCACTTCGCGGGCCCGTCGCCGGTCGGCCGGGAGCCGGAAGTCCGGCCAGCGCAGCCAGGTGAACTCCCACTCCACGGGCGGCGGTTGCCGCCCCAGCAGATAGACCCCGTACGCGGGGTGCGGGCCGGGCGGCAGCGGCGCCCGCAGTCCACGTCCCCGTACCAGTCGCCCCGACGGGAGGCGAAGGACGCCCGGCGCTTCCGGGTCCCAGGTCATCGCGTCTCCCGCGCGGCGGAGAGGAGGAACGCCGCCAGCCGGCGGGCCCGCCCGAACGCGTCGGGGAACACGTCGAGGCCGTCGGAGACGAGCGCTCCCTCGTGCAGCAGCATCAAGGAGCGCCCCAACTCCCTTGCCGCGTCCGGCGACACGTCGTGCGCGAGTCGCGTGAACAGCTCCAGCATCCACTGCTTCTGCCCGGCGATGACGGCGTACGCGGGGTGGGCCGGATCGCTGATCTCGGCGTGCGCGTTGACCATGCTGCAGCCCTTGCCGCTGTGCGCGGCCATCCACTCCCGCGACGCGTCGAACACCGCCAGCACCCGCTCCGTGGGCGTGAGGCCGGCCGGGTCGTGGTGCCGGGCCAGGAAGGCGCGCCAGCGGGCGTCCCGGGTGGCCAGGTAGTCGACGACGATCCGCTCCTTGGAGCCGAACCGGTCGTAGAGCGTCTTCTTCGTGACCCCCGCCTCGGCGGCGATCAGATCGACGCCCACGGCGTGGATCCCGCGCTCGTAGAACAGCCGCGACGCGGTCTCGAGGACCCGGCGCGCGGCGGGGGTGAGGTCGGGCCGGTCCGGATCGACGACCGGAGGGACGTGCGGGGCGGAAGGGGGAGGCATACCGCAAGAGTATACCGATCTGTATAGTCGGGCCGTGACGGCGGAGTAAGCAGATCTGTTTACTCGCGCCGCGTGCCCGTCCCGTTGTCGTCCCGAGGTGGTGTCCGCACCGTGAACGTGCTGCTGTCCGTCGGCTTCGTCCTGACCTGGAGCTCCGGTTTCATCGGGGCCAAGCTCGGCGCCGCCGAGGCGAGCGCCGTGACCACGCTGATGTGGCGGTTCCTGCCCCTGGCCCTCGTGCTCGCCGCCGTCGTGGGGCGCCGCGCCGTACGGGAGCTGACCGCGCGGAGCCTCGCACGCCAGATCGCCGTCGGCGCCCTCTCGCAGAGCGGCTATCTCCTGACCGTCTACTACGCCATCCAGCTCGGCGTCTCCAGCGGCACCACCGCCCTCATCGACGGCACCCAGCCCCTGGTCGCGGGCGCCCTCGCCGGACCGCTGCTGCGCCAGTACGTCACCGCGCGCCAGTGGGCCGGCCTCTGCCTCGGCCTCGCCGGCGTCCTGGTCGTCACCACGGCCGACGCGACGGCCGTGACCGGGGTGCCCCCGTGGGCGTACGGGATTCCGTTCCTCGGCATGATGTCGCTGGTCGCGGCCACCTTCGTGGAGAGCCGCTCGACCACCCGCGTCGAGCCGATGGTGGGGCTCGGGGTGCACTGCGCGACGAGCGCCGTCGTCTTCACGCTCCTGGCCGTGGCCACCGGCGACGCGACCCCGCCCGCCGCACCGTCCTTCTGGCTCTCCCTCGTCTGGCTCGTCGGCCTGTCCACCTTCGGCGGGTACGGCCTGTACTGGGTCGTGCTGCGCCGCGACGGCCTCACCCGCGTGAACACGCTGATGTTCCTGATGGCGCCGGTCACCGCGGTGTGGGGAGCCCTGATGTTCGGCGAGCCCTTCGGGGTGCGGACCGCCCTGGGCCTGGCCCTCGGACTCGCCGCCGTGGTCGTCGTACGGCTAGGGCCTGTCTTCAAACTCCCCTCGTTCGCCCGGAGGGCGGCCCCGCGGCGTCTGGTGCGTGCTCTCGGCGTGCCGGGCGCACGGCCTCGTACTGGACGTACTTGGCCTTGTGCCCGGTGCGGCGAGAGTGCGTGCCAGGCGTCGCGGGGCAGAGGGGAGTTTGAAGACAGGCCCTAGGAGGCCGTGGGCGGCGTGACCAGGTGGCTGTTGGGGAGGATCGCGGCGCCGGCGAGCTCCGGCACATCGGCGACGACGACACCCGCCTGCGCGAGGACGCCCATCCCGTCGGCGCCCGGCACGAACGTGTCCGGCTCGCGCCAGGCCGTCACCACCCGCCGCACCCCCGCGTCGACGATCAGCCGCGCGCACGGCTTCGGTCGTGAGGCGCGGTGGGCGCACGGCTCCAGGCTGCTGTAGACGGTGGCCGCCGCGAGCCGCGGATCGTCGCCGGGGAGCTTCGCGAGCGCGGCCTCCTCGGCGTGCACGACCGGGTCGCCGCCCTCCCGGGAATGCCCTCGTGCCAGCTCCGTGCCGTCGGCCGCGACCACCACGGCGCCCACGCTGAACGCGGTCTGCGACGGCGGGCAGTCGGCGGCCAGGTCGCAGGCGAGGCGCAGCCAGTACCGGTCCGCCGCCGTGACGCCGTCCGTGGTGCCGGGCACGGTCGGCGCGTACCGGGTGACGATCACATCGCCGACCCGCTCCGTGTCCAGGACCCGCATCCGGCTGCGCGGCCCGCCCGGATACGCGCCGGGGCCGAACAGGCGGGGTGCGTCCGGCTCCCCGACCACCAACGGCGCTACGGCGAGCCGCAGTTCGTCCGCGAGGCCCAGCCGCAGCAGCTGGGTGTGCACCCGCGCCCCGCCCTCGACCATCAGCCGCCGCACGCCCCGCTCGCCGAGGTCGTCCAGGAGCGCCGCCCAGTCGACGGCCGCCCCGAGCGCCACCACCTGCGCGGCCGCGCCGAGCCGGGCGCGGGCGAGGACCGCGCCCCGGTCCGTGGTGTAGACGAGGCGCTCGCCGCCCGTCGTGAAGAACGGGTCGCCGGGATCGAGCTCCCCCGACCCGCTGACCGTCACCTTCAGGGGATACGCGGGCCGCCCCTCGCCGACCCGCTCGGCCCGCCGCGCCTCGGAGTTGACCAGCAATCGGGGCCGGTCGGCGCGCAGGGTGCCCGCGCCGACGAGGATCGCGTCGCTCGCCGCACGGACCGCGTCGACCCGGTCGAAGTCCTCGGCGCCGGAGAGGAGCAGCCGCCCTTCTCCCGTGTCGTCGAGACACCCGTCGAGCGAGACGGCGGCGGACAACAGCACATGAGGGCGGGGCATGGCGACTCCGTGACCAGGAGGAACGAACACCTCGACCCTACCGAGGAGCGGGCGGCGTGCGTGATCCGGCCGGAGGGACGACGGCGGCCGGACGTGGAACGCACCCCGCCGCGGCGGGAGGCGGTGCCCGGTGCGCGATGAGAGGCTGTAAGCGGCTCACGTGACGCCCGGGACACCACCTCAGACCGCTACGGACCGCGGAGGCGCGCGCATGACGACCCTCACCGGCGACTATCTGACCCTGGACGACGGCCGCCCCGCCGTCCGCCTCACCCGCACCTACCACCGGCCGGCCGAGCAGGTGTGGAGCTACGCGAGCGACCCCGCCGAGCTGGCCCGCTGGTTCCCCTCGACGTTCGAGGCGGACGAACTGCGCCCCGGAGCCACGATCCGTTTCTTCGAGGACCCGAACATGCCGGAGTCCACCGGCACCGTCCTCGCCGCCGACGCCCCGCGCCACCTCTCCTACACCTGGGGCGCCGACGAACTCCGCCTCGACGTCACACCGCTCGGCGACGGCACCACCCGGCTCACCCTGACGGACGTACTGGAGAGCGCCGACACCGCCGCCCGCAACGCGGCGGGCTGGGAGGTCTGCCTCAACGCCCTCGACGCGGCCGACCGGGGCGAGCCCCAGGCGCCGTCGCAGCCCGCCTGGAAGGAGCTGTACGACGCCTACATCACGGCGGAGTTCCCCTCGGGCGCGCCGGTACCCGGCCTGGACGACCGCACCTGAGGCGGCCACACCCCGGGCACCAGAACGCCCGACGCATAGGCGCGGGCGACGAGTTCGGTGCGGTTCGCAGCTCCCCACCGCCGGGACAACTGCCGCAGGTGATACGTGACGCCGTCCGTCGTCAGGCCCGTCTCGCGCGCCGCCTGTGCGGTCGTCGCACCCGCCGCCAGCAGTGCCAGGATCCGCTCCTCGTTCGGGTGCAGCGCCTCGGGCTCCGGTGACGGCTCGGCCGGAGCGGACACGGCGGACGTGCGCAGCATCACCAGCAGATCCGGCAGCCCGTTCGGGGTGTCGCTCACCGGGTCGACGATCAGCTCGCCGTGCCGCCGCGCGCCGTGCGTGTCCCGCCAGGTCACCGACACCGTGTAGCGGGACCGGCGGCGCAGCTTCAGGGCCTCGGCGATCCGCTCCACCTGCGCGCCGTCCAGCGGCGGGAACAGCTCCAGCATGTCCCGGCCCCTGAGCCGGCCCGGCGTGGTGCCCCACTCGGCGGCCAGCGCCGCGTTCGCCAGCCGCACCGTGCCGTACGGATCGCACACCGCGACCGGCATCGGGATCCGGTCGAACAGCACCATCGCGCGATTGCGCCACACCACCGCGTCCACGACACCTTCACCTCCCGCCCTGCACGTCACGGACCGGCGCCCGGCACAACCCCGGCACGCCGTCGGCCACTACACAATCATGTAGTGCGCCTGCGCGGACCGGCGGGGGAGCGGCAGCAAGCTGGAACCTCCGATCCACCGCTCCGCGAAAGGCAGTTGTCGCACCATGCCGCACAACGCGCTGCTCCCGCCGCCCCCCACCGACGGCCTTCCGCTCATCGACATCTCCGCCACCGGCCCGGGCCCGGCTCCGATGCAGCAGGTCATGCGCCTGATGCGGGAGAACGGGTCGGCCCTCGTACGCCGGCTGCACGGCCGCGACGCCCTGTTCGTCGCCGACCTCGACCTGGTCACCGAACTCTCCGACGACGACCGTTTCGCCAAGTTCGTCGGCCCGGCCCTGCAGAACGTGCGGGAGTTCGCCGCCGACGGCCTGTTCACCGCGTACAACGACGAGCCGAACTGGGCCCGCGCCCACGACATCCTGATGCCCGCCTTCGCGCTCGGCTCGATGCGCACCTACCACCCGGTGATGTACCGCGTCGCCCGCCGCGTCATCGACAGCTGGGACCGCGCGGCCCGCGACGGCAGCCCCGTCGACGTTCCGGGCGACATGACCCGGATGACCCTCGACACCATCGGGCTCGCCGGATTCGGTTACGACTTCGGGTCCTTCGACAGCGTCGAGCCCCACCCCTTCGTCGAGTCGATGGTGCGCTGCCTGGAATGGAGCATGAAGCGCCTCGCCCGCGTCCCCGGCGGCGACCATGCCGCCGTCGACGCGGCGTTCCGCGCCGACGCCAACCACCTCGCACAGGTCGTCGACGACGTCATCACCGCCCGCGTACGGGGCGCGGCGGCGGACACCGACGACCTCCTCGGCCTCATGCTCACCGCCGAACACCCCCGGGACGGCTCACGCCTCGACACGGCGAACATCCGCAACCAGGTCATCACCTTCCTCATCGCCGGACACGAGACGACCTCCGGCGCGATGTCCTTCGCCCTGTACTACCTCGCCAAGAACCCCGCCGTCCTCGACCTCGTGTGCCGTGAGGTCGACGGGCTGTGGGGCGACACCGCCGATCCGGAGCCCGGCTTCGACGACATCGGCCGCCTCACCTACACCCGGCAGGTCCTCAACGAGGCGCTGCGCCTGTGGCCCACGGCCGCCGCGTTCAGCCGTCAAGCCCGCGAGGACACCCTTCTCGGCGGGCGCATCCCGCTGCGCGCCGGGCAGGGCGTCAGCGTCCTCACCCCGATGCTGCACCGCCAGCCTGTTTGGGGCGACAACCCCGAGCGCTTCGACCCGAACCGGTTCACCCCCGAGGCCGAGGCGGCCCGCTCAGTGCACGCCTTCAAGCCGTTCGGCACCGGTGAACGCGCCTGCATCGGGCGGCAGTTCGCCCTGCACGAGGCCACCATGCTGCTCGCGATGCTGGTGCACCGCTACCGGCTGCGCGACCACGCCGCATACCGGCTCACGGTGAAGGAGACCCTCACCCTGAAACCGGACGGCTTCACGCTCACCCTCGCCCCGCGCACCCCGGCCGACCGCCGCCACGGCCCACTTCCCGGACCCGGCGCCACCACGGCGCCCGAACAGGCCGCCGAAACAGCCGGGTTGCCGGTGCGCGTCCGCCCCGGCACCCGCGCCCTGTTCCTGCACGGCAGCAACTACGGCACCTGCTCCTCCCTCGCCCTGCAACTCGCCGACGAGTCCGCCGCGCTCGGCTGCGACACCGAGGTCGCACCGCTGGACGCCTACGCGGGCGCCCTGCCCACGGACCGGCCCGTGATCGTCGTGGCCGCCTCCTACAACGGCCGGCCCACCGACGACGCACGGGAGTTCGCCGCCGCCCTCGACACCGTGCCCGACGGCGTGGTGTACGCGGTCCTCGGCGTCGGCGACCGCAACTGGGCCGCCACCTACCAGCACGTCCCCACCCGCATCGACGAGCGGCTCGCCGCCGCGGGCGCCGAGCGGCTGTGCGAACGCGCCGCCGCCGACGCCTCCGGCGACCTGAACGGCACCGTGCGCACCTTCACCGCCCGGCTGCGCACCGCCCTCCTGGAGCGCTACGGCGACCCCGACGCCACCGGCGCCGCCCCCGCGCCCACGGCCGCGTACGAGATCCGCGCACTCACCGGCGGCCCGCTCGACGCCGCCGCCCGCCGGCACGGCCTCGCCGAGCTGACCGTCACCGAGTCCTACGACCTCACGGCGCCGGGCCACCCCCGCACCAAGCGGTTCCTGCGGCTCGCCCTGCCCGAGGGGGCGACGTACCGCACCGGTGACCACCTCACGGTCCTCCCCGCCCACGAACCCGCCCTCGTGGACCGGGCCGTGGCGGCGCTCGGGCTCGATCCGGACACCCTGCTCGACCTGCGCGACCACCGGCCGGGGCGGACCGGACTCGCCGTCGACCGCCCGCTGACGGTGCGCGAACTCCTCACCCACCACGTCGAGTTGCGGCACCGGCCCGCCCCCGAAGCGGTGGCGGTGCTGGCCGCCGCCAACCCGTGCCCGCCCGAGGCGGCCGCCCTGAAGGCGCTCCCGGCCGACGACCCGCGCACCTTCGTCGAACTCGTCGAGGACCACCCGGCACTGCGCGGAGCGCTCACCTGGCCCGCACTCCTGGAGGTGCTCCCGCCGCTGCGGCCGCGCCACTACTCGATCTCGTCCAGCCCGGCCACCGGCAAGCCCGGACAGGTCGACCTGATGGTGTCCGTGCTCGACGCCCCGGCCGCCTCCGGCCGCGGCCGCCACCGGGGAACCGGCTCCACCCACCTCGCGGAACTGCGACCCGGCGCGACGGTTCTCGGCCGCGTACAACCGTGCCGCGACGCCTTCCGCATCCGGCCCGACGTGCCCGAACCGGTCATCATGGTCGCGGCCGGAACAGGCCTCGCCCCGTTCCGCGGCGTCGTCGCCGAACGCGGCGACGGGCTGCCGCCCGCGCTGGTCTACTTCGGCTGCGACCACCCCGACCGCGACTTCCTGCACGCTGACGAACTGCGCGCCGCCGACGCCGCCGGAACGATCTCGCTGAGGCCCGTCTTCAGCGACGCACCCGTCGACGGCCACGCGTTCGTGCAGCACCGCATCGCCGCCGAGGCCGACGAGGTGGGCCGGCTGCTCGACGCCGGTGCACGGGTCTACGTCTGTGGCGACGGCGCCCGCATGGCGCCCGGGGTGCGCGCCGCCTTCCGCGCGCTGTACCGGCAGCGGACCCCCGGCGCCGACGAGAGCGCGGCCGAGGGCTGGCTCGCCGGACTCGTGGCCGAGGGGCGCTACGTGGAGGACGTCTACGCGGGGTGACGACCTTGGCCGAAGCCTGGCGTAGCGGGATCGTCACGGAGGGCCCAGAATCAGATACATGTCCTTTATGTCCGCGGGTGTGACGTGGCTGGGACTGGGCCTGACGGTCGGTGCGGCGGGCCTGGTGACCTACGGTCTGGCGATGTTGCCGTGTTCGGCGACGGTCCGCCAAGAGGATGCCGAACTCGTCTGTCGCCCGGCTCGGCGCATGGCGCTGGGCCTCTGCGCGCTGGCGGTGTCGGCGGTCGTGGTCGGGACGGTGCTGCTGGTGTTCGCCGTCACGGACTTCAGCTGACACCCGCCGGGCCGCCGCGAGGGCGGCCCGGCGGGTGTGGCTCAGGCGGTGTCAGGCGCCGTCGCCGCCCCCGTAGGGGCGGGTGATGACCTCCATGCCGTGGCGCACGGGATCCTTGAAGTACACGCCACGACCGCCGTCGTTGTGGTTGATCTCGCCCGGCTGCTTGCCGTGCGGATCGGCGTAGTAGGTGAGCCCGGCGTCCTGGATACGACCGAAGATGCCGTCGAACTCCTCCTCGGTGACGAGGAAGGCGTAGTGCTGCGTCACGATGGACTCGGCCGGGATCGACGCGAAGTCGAGCGTGACGGCGTTGCTGAGTTCGAGAGCGACGAACGGGCCCCATTCGGCGCCCACCTCGAGACCGAGGATGTGGGCCAGGAACTCGGCCGACTCCCGGTTGTCCCGGGCGTGGACGATGGTGTGATTGAGCTGTACCGCCATGGTGGATTGCCTCCGATGGGCAACTCCGGCACCTCCATGCCTCACCGGGTCGGTGACCGGCACGCGATGCGGCCGGGAGTATAGGCACATCACGGCGTGCTCGGCCACCGGTACGCCGGGAGGCTCAGTCCAGTGCCAGTTCGGGGTTGTACATGTCCAGCCAGAGCGCCAGATCGAGGGTGCGCTCAAGCCCGCGCCGGGACGCCTGGGTGATCTGCGGGGCCTCGCGGTGCGCGGCCCGGTGCACCCGGTCGCGGTCGACGAGGTCGAAGACCCGGTGCGAGGGACGCGACAGCAGGTCCTTGGTGTGGTCCTGGAGCGCCACCGCGTACTTCGGGTCCTGCGTGGAGGGGTACGGGCTCTTCACCCGGTCGTACACCGACTTCGGCAGCACGTCCGCCGTCGCCTCCCGCAGCAGCGACTTCTCCCGGCCGTCGAAGGACTTCAGCGCCCATGGCGTGTTGTACACGTACTCGACGAGCCGGTGGTCGCAGAACGGCACCCGCACCTCCAGGCCCACCGCCATGCTCGCCCGGTCCTTGCGGTCCAGCAGCACCCGCACGAAGCGGGTCAGGTGCAGGTGGCAGATGCGCCGCATCCGGTACTCGAAGTCGCTCTCGCCGTCGAGGCGCTGGATGCCGCGCACGGCCCCCGCGTAGTTGTCGGCGATGTACCCGCCCAGGTCGAGACGGCTCGCGAGGTCCGGGCGGAGCACGTCCGCGTCGTCGCCCATGTGGCGGCCCATCTTCAGCAGCCACGGGAAGGTGTTCGCGGAGCGGGCCTCCTCGTCGAAGAACTGCAGATAGCCGCCGAACACCTCGTCCGCGGACTCGCCGGACAGGGCGACCGTCGAATGCTCGCGGATCGCCTTGAACAGCAGGTACAGCGAGGCGTCCAGGTCACCGAAGCCGGCGGGGAGGTCACGGGCCCGGATGACCCGGGCGCGCACCTCGGGGTCGGCCAGCGCGTGCGAGTCGAGCACGATGTCGCGGTGGTCGGTACGGGAGGCCTTCGCCACGTCGTGGACGAAGGGGGTGTCGGGTGTGCCGCGCAGTTCGTCGGCGACGAAGTTCTCGGCCTGCCCGAGGAAGTCGACGGCGAAGCTGCGCACCGTCTCGCCCCGCCCGGCCAGCTGCCGGGCGGCGATCGCGGTCATCGCCGAGGAGTCCAGGCCGCCCGAGAGCAGCGTGCAGCGCGGCACGTCCGAGACGAGCTGGCGGCGCACGATGTCGTCGAGCAGCTCGCGCACGGTGGCGATGGTCGTGTCCCGGTCGTCGGTGTGCGCCCTCGTCTCCAGCGTCCAGTACGCGCGCGCCCGCAGCCCGGACCGGTCCACGGTCACGACCGTGCCCGGCTCGACCTCGTGCATCCCGTCCCACACCGCCTGTCCCGGAGTCTTCACGAACGTGAAGAGCTCGCGCAGTCCCTCCAGCGAGACCCGGCCCCGGGCGAGCGGGTTGGCGAGGATCGCCTTGGGCTCCGAGCCGAACAGCACGCCGTCCGGGGTCTCGTAGAAGTAGAAGGGCTTGATGCCCATCCGGTCGCGGATCATGACGAGCTTGTCGGACCTGCCGTCCCAGATGGCGAAGGCGTACATGCCGTTGAGCCGTCCGGGCAGCTCCTCGCCCCACTCCAGATAGCCGCGCAGCACGACCTCGGTGTCCGAGTCGGTCCGGAACTCATGCCCCTTGGCGGCCAGTTCCGAGCGCAGCTCGGTGTAGTTGTACGTCTCGCCGGAGTACACCATCGCGACCGTGCCGCCCGGTGTCTCCACGGTCATGGGCTGCCGTCCGCCCGGCAGGTCGATGATGGCGAGCCGGCGGTGGCCGAGCGCCGCGGGACCGTCGATCCAGGTGCCGCGGTCGTCCGGGCCGCGGCACTCCATGGTCGCCGTCATCGCATCCAATGTGTCGTGCGAGGCCCGCAGGTCACGGTCGAAGGAGACCCAGCCGGTGATGCCGCACATATGCTTCCTCCCGCTTGCCGATCCGCCGTGTCGCTCCGGTGCGGCCGGTGTGACCTGCGAGAAAGCAGGGACGAGTGCCACCGCGCCGAATCGGTTGTACACGGCATCTATGTGTCGAGCGTGTGACATGGCGGCGGGGCCGGTCAATGAGTCCGTAACGCGGCGGGCGGGGAGACCCCGTCGCTTTCGGCCGTGCGTCAAAAAGGTAAAGCGACCGATTCCCTTAGCAAATCCGCCGTGTGCGGAGTTGTGGGTGATGGTTGCCTGGGGCGACCGGGTGGGATCCGGCCATCGGCAAAGATTTGATCAACCCTCAGATCCAGCCCCGGCGCTGCGCGATCACACCCGCCTGGAACCGGTTCGCCGCGCCGAGGAGGTGGTGCAGACGGCTCGTGCGGCGGCGCATCGTGCGCACCGACCACCCCAGCTGCCGGGCGATCGCCTCGTCCTTCAACCCGCTCACCAGGAGCGAGAGCATCAGCCGGTCCTCGGCGTCGAGCGGGCCCTCGGCGGGCGCGTCGAGCGGCTCGGCCACGCGCCAGCACAGCTCCCAGTGGTCGATGAGGAGATCGAGCAGTGCCGACGGGCGGATCACGGCGGCCCGCACCTCGGACGACAGATCCAGCGAGAGCGGCATCAGCGCCACCCGGTCGTCGGCGATCGCCAGCTTCACCCGCAGCCCCGGCAGCACCCGGGCCTGCTCACCCAGACCGACCAGACGCCGGATGTCGTCGAGGACGCCCGGCCACTCCAGCGCCTCGGGCGCGTAGACCGCCCGGTAGGTGAGGCCGTCGGCGAGCGAGGTCTCCTCGACGGGGTTCGCGGTCGTCAGTGCGTAGGGCGGCCGGTCGAGGGTGCGCACCTCGTCGCGGGCCTCCTGTTGCAGGCGTACGAACCAGCGGCCCAGCGCCTCGCTGCCGTGCACGACCTCCACCTGCTCGCCGCCGCCGTGCCGCCCGGCCGTGAACAGCCGGGACAGCTCTGCCGCGGTGGACCGGACCCGGTCGAGCTCGGCCGCGCGCGTGCGGACCAGGGCGTCCACAGCGTGCTCGGGATCGATCGCCGCGTACCGCCGCCGGGTTCCGGACAGCCGTCCCACCAGACCCAGGTCGTGCAACCGGTGGAGCGCGCGGCCCACCCGGTCCGCGGAGCACGCGAGTTCGTCGGCGAGCTGTCCGGGGGAGGCCGCCTCGCGGGAGAGCAGGGCGCGGTAGACGGCCTCGTCGAAGGGGTCGACGCCGACCGCGGAGAGCTGTTCGGTCATGCCGGGATCCTGGCCCATGTGTGCCACCGGCAGCAATGGGCCGCCGAGATCCGTTGTGCCGGCCTCCTCCGCCCGACTACCAACTCCCACCATGGGCAACCACATACGACTCACCCGTCGCACTCCCCGCGGTGTGCGAAGACCTCTGCATGCCGTGCTGACCGCCGCCGTGCTCGGCGGCCTGTTGTCGGCGACCCCCGTCGCGCAGGCCGCGGCCACCCCCGCCCGCACCCGCGTGATCGTCGAACTCGACGGGGCCACCGCCCTGGAGGCGCCCGCGGGCACCGCCCGTGCCGCACGTGCCGCCGACGTCCGTGCGGCGCGCGAGCGCATCGACACCCGGCAGGACGCGATCGTCGAGGCCGCGAAGGACGCGGGCGCCGCCCCGAAGTCCGTACGCCGCATGGGGCTTGTCCTCAACGCGGTCTCGATGACCGTCGACGAGGACACGGTGTCCCGGCTGCGCGCCCTGCCCGGGGTCCGCGCCGTCGTCCCGGACACCCGGATGAAGGTCCAGGCCACCGAAGCCGCCCCGGAGCAGGAGCTGGTCAACCTGCCCCAGGTGTGGCAACGCTCCGCGCCCGGCGGCACGAAGGCCACCGGCAAGGGCGTCACCGTCGCCGTCGTCGACTCCGGCGTGGACTACACGCACCCCGACCTCGGCGGCGGCTTCGGAGAAGGCCACAAGGTCGTCGGCGGCCACGACTTCGTCAACGGCGACGACGACCCGATGGACGACAACGCCCACGGCACCCACGTCGCCGGGATCATCGCGGCCGACGCGGCCCACCCGGGCGGCGTGACCGGAGCGGCGCCGGACGCCGAACTCCTCGCCTACAAGGTGATGGACGCCGACGGCTACGGCGACACCTCCACCATCGTCGCCGGCATCGAGGCCGCCGTCGACCCGGGCAACCCGCACCGCGCCGACGTCATCAACCTCAGCATCGGCGGCCCCGGCGACGGTACCGACCCGCTCGGACTCGCCGCGAGCGCCGCCGTCGACGCGGGCGTCGTGGTCGTCGCCGCCGCGGGCAACGACGGGCCGGGCCCGTACAGCGTCGGGTCGCCCGCGGCGGCCCGCGGCGTCCTCGCGGTCGGCGCCTCCACCAGCGGCATCGCCGTGCCCGAACTCCGCCTCGCGGGACAGCGCGAGACCCTGGAGACGTACCGGGGGCTGGTCTCCGCCAACCCGCCGCGGCAGCCGGTCACCGGCGCGCTCGTCGACATCGGCCAGGGCAGCGCCGACGACTGGGACAAGGCCGGCGACGTACGCGGCAAGATCCTCCTGTACGCCGCGCCGCCCGCGCGCACCGAGGGCGACACCGTCTACGCGGAGGATCTCGCCGTCTACGAGGAGGCCGAGAAGCGCGGCGCGCTCGCGCTGATCGGCGGCGTCGGGGGCGGCGGCGGACCCGTCGTCGCGAACGAGCCCGGTGACGGCGCACCCGTCGCCTCCGACAGCGGACGGAGCCTGAACGGCTCGGGCGGCGACCTGCGCATGGACCGTCTCGTCGTCACCGGCGTCGACAGCGTCCAGGCCGAGGAGCTCACCGGACTCGCAGCCCAGGACGCGAAGCTGACCCTGTCCGGCCGCGACTCCACCGACGAGATCGCCTCGTTCTCCTCGCGCGGCCCCGACCAGAACCTGAACCTCAAGCCCGATCTCCTCGCCCCGGGCGTGGAGATCCGCTCGACCGTGCCGACCTCGATGGTGTCGTCCGGCGCCTGGCGCATGTCCGGCACGTCGATGGCGTCACCGCTCGTCGCGGGCTCCGCCGCGCTGCTGCGCCAGCTCCGGCCCGAGCGCACCCCCGCGCAGATCGACGCCGACCTGACCGGAACGGCCCACCGCCTCAAGGGAGTCGACACCATCGCCCAGGGCGCGGGCCGGCTCGACGTGGCCGCCGCGGCCGACGCCGCGCTGACCGCGTCCCCGGCCACCGTCTCGCTCGGCCTCGCCGACATGGGCGGCCCGCGCGTCACCGGCTCGCGCACCGTCACCCTGCACAACAGCTCCGGGAAGACCGTCAGCGGGACGGTCTCGGCCGACGGCGACGCGGCGCGGGTGAGCCCCCGCCGGGTCACCGTGCGCGCGGGCGGCTCGGCCACCGTGCGGCTCACCGTGGACGCCCGCCGCCCCGACACGACCGTGCACTTCTCCGGCGCGGTCACCGTCACCGGCCACGGGCACACGCTCCTGACGGTGCCGTACCTGCTCGAGGCGATCCCGCTGTACGTCGACGCCACCCCCGACCCGTCGTCCGGCGCGAGCACCGCGTACGTCTACACGCCGACCGCGCTCACCGCACCGCCGGTGCTCACGGTGGATCCGCCGAAGGGACGCAACTACACGAAGACGACGAAGGCCACCGGCGACCCGCACTACTTCGCCGTCGACCTGGACGGACCCGACCCTGGCACCTACCGCCTCACGGCGCGCGCGAAGGCGGCCGGTGGGCAGCACCAGTACGGCACCGGCGGCTTCGAGGTCACCCCGGCCGACGCGCACGGCACCGCGTGGCGGCCCGTCGGGCCCAACAGCGCCGACGGCCGGGTCACCCTGGCGTCGAGCGACCCGGAGCAGGCCGTCATGACCCAGTCCGGCAAGCCCGGCGCCTGGCTCACCACCGACGCGGGCAGGACGTGGGCGGAGCGCGCCCGCACCCCGTTCGCGGGCGCCGCCACCAACGAGCCCTCGATCGTCGTGGACGCCCACGACTCCAGCCGCTGGTGGTCGGCGATGCAGGCCTTCTCGTGGTCCGTCGGCAACGGAGGCATCCTGCGCACCGCCGACAGGGGACGCACCTGGGAGCGCCTGAACGCACCCGACCTGTCCTACAAGAACCTGGTCAGCGACGCCGACAACCGTGTCCTGGTGGCGCAGACGGACGAGGGCGCGCTCTTCGTCAGCCGTGACGACGGCGACAGCTGGCAGCCCGAGGAACTCGGGCTGCCAGCCGACGTCTACGCCGTCGCCATGGGCGGCGACGACCTGTACGTCTGGGCCGGGCGCGCCGTGTGGGTGGTGCGCGACATGGTGGGCGGCGGACCGAAGAAGGCCGAGCGCGTCTACGCGGCGGCCGGCGACGGCAGCCAGGCGTTCGCCGGGTTCTCCGCCGACGGTCAACTGGTTGCCGTGAAGATCCTCGGCAAGGGCGGCGGCCTGTTCATCAGCTCCGACGGCGGCCGCACATGGGGCGCCGGACAGGGCAACGGGCGCGGCCTCGTCACCGTCAGCCGCGGCGAGATCCTCCAGGACGGCTCCGACGGCAAATACCGCGTCAGCAAGGACGCGGGCGCCACCTGGCAGGAGATCGGCAAGCCGGTCGCGGGCACGGTCCTGTACGACTACGACCGCTGGGCCGACGGCAGCTACACCGTCAGCGCCGCCTCGGCAGGCATCTACCGCGGCGGGCAGGGCGGTTCGGGTCAGCAGCGGATCGGCGTGCAGGGCGAGAGCGTGCCCGCGCTCGCCGTGGCCGACGGATCGTTGCTCGCCGGGACGAGCGTCGGCATGTACCGCACCCCGCTGCCGGCCGCCTCGCCCGAGTGGGGCCCCGGAGAGCACGAAGGCACCACCGGGACGCAGGTGACGGCGATCCAGCCGTACGCCCGCGACAGCAGGATCGTGTGGCGCACCTTCGAGAGCCTCGCCGGGCTCTCCGTGCAGAAGAGCACGGACGGCGGCCGCACCTGGGAGGAGCGGGGGCAGCTCGACGGGAACGCGCTCGCCCTGGCCGTGGACCCGCGCGACCCCGACCGGGTCGCCGTCTCCTACGCCCGCATCGACGGCCCCGGCGTCTACACCACGGCGGACGGCGGCGAGCACTGGAAGAGCCTGCGCAAGAACGACGAGTACCGCGCGCTGGCCTTCGACCCGGGCCGTGCCGGACGGCTCTGGCTCGGCGGATACGGCGGCCTGTCGTACTCCGACGACTTCGGCAGGACGCTGACCGAGGCGGCCGACGGCGCGGTCTCCGCGCTGGGCGCCGACGGCTCCCGGCTGATCGTCGGCGGTCAGACGCTGCGCTGGTCGACCGACGGCGGCCGCACCTTCCGCACCGCCGACCACGGCGGCCTGCGCATCCAGGTCTCCGGGATCGTCAAGGCCGGCGGCGCCTGGTACGCGGGCACCACCGGACGCTGGATGCCGGGTGAAGTCCCGTACGGAGCCCGGGGCGTTCTGAAATCCACCGACGGCGGCCGCACCTGGCACAACGTCTCGGGGACGCTCCAGAACACCGACGTCCTGTCGATGGCCGCCTCGCCCGACGGACGCGGCCTGTACGTCGGCACACAGCTGGGAGGGGTGCACCGGCTGACGCTGAAGTGAGCCGGGGAAGGGGGCCCGTGCGAGGGGAGGGGCCCCCTTCCTCACTTCCCGACTTCCTCGAGCCCTTGTCAGTCCGTCGTCTTGAGGTCCCCGTCGAAGGTCGCGGCCGCCAGGCCGAAGGACAGGGTCATCCCGACGCCCGAGGTGACCGAGATGGCCCGCACGCCCGCCGCGACGTCCCGTACGAGCAGTGGTCCGCGCGGGCTGCTCGCGTACACGCCCTGCCAGCGCTCGGTGACCCGCACCTCGCGCACGCCGAGGACGCGGGCCGCCTCGCGCAGCAGCAGCGCCGACGTCGCCTCGTCCTGGAAGGGGATCTCCGTCGCGTCGTACGCGTGCGAGTCGCCGACCAGGACCGTGCCGTCGGGCAGCCGCGTGAACATCACATTGGCGACCACGTCCAGCAACTCCGGGCTGTGCGCGGTCACTTCGGCCCGCAGCGCGGGCGCGGAGGACGTGGCCGTGAACGCGTCGTAGCGCAGCATCGAGGTCGCCGTCAGCACCGCCGCGTCCGTACGGAAGGCGGCCGGTGCCTCGATCCGCGCCATCGACAGACGGCACCGCTCGATCCCGTGCGCCTCCGCCTCGGCCGGGTGCAGGCGGTCCAGGTCGTGGCCGACGCAGAGCAGGATCCTGTCGCCGTGCACCTCGCCGCGAGCGGTGTGCACGGTGCCTTCCTCGACCCCCGTGACGTTCGTGCCCCACACCACCGTCGCCCCGGGCTGCTCCGCCAGCCAGGCCGCGAGCCGGGGCGCCGCCTCGCGCGGGTTCACCCGCAGGTCGGCGGGGAGGAGGGCGCCGCCCACCAGGTCGTCGCGCGCGTCCGCGGGGCGCCCGAGCGCGTCCCCCACCTGGTCCCGGGTGCGCAGCCGCACCGCGTCCGCGCCCCGCTCCTCCCGCAGCTCCTCCAGGACCGCCAGCTCCGTCGCCGACCGCGCCACCACCAGGGCGCCCGCCTCCGGGGCCCACAGCCCGGCCCGCCCGGCGGCGTCCAGCCACCCGGTGCGCGAGCGCTCGGCCAGGCCGAGCAGCTCGCCCTGTTGAGCGGTGACGCAACAGTGGCCGAAGTTCCGCACGGACGCGCCCACCGGCCGCCGGTCCCGCTCGACGACCGTGACGCTCAGCCCGCGCCGCACCGCCTCGACGGCATGGGCGAGACCGACGATCCCGGCGCCGACCACGACGAGGTCGCTGCGGCCGGTCGGCAGGTCCACGGAAAAGGAGGGTGCTGTTGCGATGCTCATGCCGCCCAGCCTGCGGAGTGCCCCGCACCGACATCAAGAGCTGTCTATACAAGTTTCCCGAGTGTTTACCGTCCGGAGATCAAGCGGGGCCTTGTCCTGTTCGGCCCGGAACTGTAAGACTCGACTTGTGAAGACAAGTGCGGAGAGCGGGCCGCTGCACCAGCGGCTCGGCGCCGAGTTCCGGCGCCGGATCGAGGCGGGGGAGTGGCCCGAGGGGCAGCCCGTGCCCAGCGAGGCCCAGCTGTGCGAGGAGTTCGGCACCTCGCGCGGGCCGGTGCGCCAGGCGCTGGCCCAGCTGCGCGCGGAGGGGCATCTCGTGGGCGGCCGCGGCAAGCCGCCCGTGGCCCGCAGGGTCACCCCGTCCCAGCCGTTCGCCTCGCTCATGTCGTTCACCCAGTGGGCGCGCTCCATCGGGCGCGTCCCGGGCCAGTTCACCGTCGAGGTGGCCCGCCGCCGCGCCGGAGCGGAAGCGGCCGCCCGCCTCGGTCTCGACGAGGGCGAGTCGGTCGTCGACCTGGTCCGGCTGCGCAAGCTGGACGGCGTACCGGCGATGGTCGAGCGCTCGACGTTCGTACTGGACGCGGGCGCCCACCTGTTCGCGGTCGACCCCGACGCGGGCTCCGTCTACGAGGCCCTCATCGCCCGCGGCGTCGACCTGCACCACGCGCGCCACACCATCGACGCCATCGCCGCCGACCCGCAGGACGCCGAACTGCTGGACGTCGCCGTCGGTCAACCCCTGCTGCGCGTAAGGCGGTTGGCGTACACCGGCGACGGCACGCCCGTCGAGTACGCGGACGACCGCTATCTGCCGTCGATGGCCACCTTCACCATCGAGAACACCGTCGGAGGCCGCACCGTCGCGGCCCGCGAACGCACCGACGACGCACCGCCCCACCACACGCTTAAGGACACCCAGTGATCGAACTCGCCGTCTTCGACATGGCAGGAACGACGATCGAGGAGCACGGCGCCGTCTACGAGGCGCTGCGCCACGCCGTCGAGGCGACGGGCGTCACCGTCGCCCCCGCCGACCTCCAGACCTGGATGGGCACCGACAAGCGCGAGGCCATCGCCGCGCTCGTCCGCATCGGCGGCGGCACCCCGGACGCGGAGCTGGTGGAGCGCCAGTACGGGGTCTTCCGTACGTTCCTCAAGGAGCGTTACGAGGATGTGCCGCCGGAGCCGATCGCCCACGCCGACAAGGCACTTGAGGAACTCCGCGCCCGCGGCGTCAAGGTCGCCCTCACCACCGGCTTCAGCGCCGACGTGGCGCTGCCGCTGCTCGCCTCGCTCGGCTGGTCCGTCGGCGAGGGCGGCAATCTCGACGCCGTCGTCACCTCGGACGAAGTGCCGCGCGGCCGCCCGGCCCCGTACATGATTCACCGGGCGATGGAGAAGACCGGCGTCGTCGACGTCCGCACGGTGCTCGTCGCCGGTGACACGGTCGTGGATCTGGAGGCCGGGACGAACGCGGGGGCGGGCGTCGTCGTGGGCGTGCTCACGGGCCAGTTGACCCGTGAGCAGCTCGAAGCCCACCCGCACACCCACGTGCTGAACAGCGTCGCGGACGTCCCGGGCCTGCCCGAGAGCGCCGCTAGCTGAGCGCCGCGTCCACGATGGCCTGCGCCTCGCTCTGCACCTGGGCGAGGTGCTCGGCCCCGCGGAACGACTCGGCGTAGATCTTGTACACGTCCTCCGTGCCGCTGGGGCGCGCCGCGAACCACGCGCTCTCGGTGGTCACCTTCACGCCGCCGATCGCCGCGCCGTTGCCCGGCGCCTCGGTGAGCCGGGCCGTGATCGGCTCGCCCGCGAGGGTGTCCGCCGTGATCGCGTCGCCGGTGAGCTTCGCGAGCCGGGCCTTCTGCTCCTTGGTCGCCTTGGCGTCGATCCGCGCGTAGGCGGCGCCCGACGCCCCGTGCTCGGCGGCGAGTTCGGCGTAGTACACCGACGGCGTCTTCCCCGTGACCGCGAGGATCTCGGCGGCGAGCAGCGCGAGCAGGATGCCGTCCTTGTCGGTCGTCCACACGCTGCCGTCCTTGCGGACGAAGCTCGCTCCGGCGCTCTCCTCGCCGCCGAAGCCCACGGATCCGTCGACGAGCCCGGGCACGAACCACTTGAACCCGACGGGGACCTCGACGAGGGTGCGCCCGAGCGAGGCGGCGATCCGGTCGATGACGGCGCTCGACACGAGGGTCTTGCCGATCGCCGCGGACGCCGACCAGTGCGGGCGGTGGCTGAACAGGTAGTGGATGGCGACGGCGAGATAGTGGTTGGGGTTCATCAGGCCCGCGTCGGGCGTCACGATGCCGTGCCGGTCGGCGTCGGCGTCGTTGCCGGTCAGCAGGTCGAAGTCGTGGCGGCGCGCGAGCACGGACGCCATCGCGGGCGCCGACGACGGGTCCATGCGGATCTTGCCGTCCCAGTCCAGCGTCATGAACCGCCACGTGGGGTCGGTCTCCGGGTTCACGACGGTCAGGTCGAGGCCGTACAGCTCGGCGATGCGCGACCAGTAGTGGACGCTCGCCCCGCCCAGCGGATCGGCGCCGACGCGCACGCCCGCGGACCGGATGGCGTCCACGTCGATGATGTCCTTCAGGTCCTCCACGTAGCGTTCGCGGAAGTCGTACGGCTCCCAGGCTGTGGCGTCACCGGCGGCCGCCGTCCAATCGGCGTCCTCCAGAAGCTCGTTGGCGCGCTGTGCGATCCAGGCGGTCGTCGTCGAGTCGGCGGGACCGCCGTGCGGCGGGTTGTACTTGAAGCCGCCGTCGCGCGGCGGGTTGTGGCTCGGTGTGATCACGATGCCGTCGGCGCGGTCCGCGCCGCCGTCCGCGGTGCGGTTCCAGCGCAGGATCGCGTGGCTGAGCGCCGGCGTCGGCACGAAGTCGCCGTGCGTGTCGGCCATGACGCGCACGCCGTGCGCCGCGAGCACCCCGAGCGCCGTCGTGAGTGCGGGCCCGGACAGGGCGTGGCTGTCGGGGCCGATGAACAGCGGGCCCGTGATGCCCTCGGCCGTGCGGTGCTCCACGATGGCCTGGGTGATCGCGGCGATGTGCTTCTCGTTGAAGGCGCCGTCGAGGCTGGAGCCGCGGTGGCCACTCGTGCCGAAGACGACACGCTGCTCGGGACGCGAGACGTCGGGCACCGTCGAGTAGTAGGCGTCGACGAGGGCGTCGATGTCGACGAGGTCATCCGGCCGGGCGGGGGTTCCTGAGCGGTCAGTCATGGGAGCAGTTTCCCACTTGCGTCCATGGGGCCCGGCCGGGACGCCTCGCTGTTTCCTGTGGGTTCAGGCCTCCTTCGTCAGCTTGTCGAGGGCGGCGGTGATGTCCGCCTCGGACGCCTCCTTGGTGATGCCGAGGTCCGAGAGCACCCCCGTGCCGTTCTCCTGCTCCAGCAGCGCCAGCAGGATGTGCTCGGTGCCGATGTAGTTGTGCCCCAGGCGCAGGGCCTCGCGGAACGTCAGCTCCAGGGCCTTCTTCGCCTCGGCGTCGAACGGGATCAGCGCCGGGGACTCCGCGGCGGACGCCGGCAGCCTGACCGTGGCCGCCTGCCGCACGGTGTCCAGGAGCACGTCCTGCGCGAGGATCGCCCGTGCGCCGAGGCTGTCCGGCTCGTGCAGCAGTCCGAGGACCAGGTGCGCGGTGCCGATCGAGGTGTTCTTCGCGGCGTGCGACTCGGTCTGCGCGCTCACCACCACGTTCCGGGCGCGCGTCGTGTAGCGGTTGAAGCCCTGGCTCGGGTCGAGGTCGTTCTCCGAGCCCTTCGCCACGAAGCGCTTCTGCGCCGCCTGGCGCGTGACGCCCATGCTCTTGCCGATGTCGGTCCAGGAGGCGCCGGAGCGGCGGGCCTGGTCCACGAAGTGGCCGATGAGGTGGTCGGCGATGTCGCCGAGGTGGTCCGCCGCGAGGACCGCGTCCTGGAGCTGGTCGAGGGCGCTGGTGTGCACCTTCTTGATGGCGTCGATGAGGTCGTCGAGGCGGACGGTCGGGGTCATGCCCGCGGGGTTCACGTCTTCCGGTGGATTCGTCATGAGGCAACCCTAGGTTGACAGTGAAGGGGTGTCAACCTTCAGTTGACACCCTGATGGGGAGTTCGGGAGCCGGGAGGAGGCGTTCGATCTCGTCGGCCGGGTACGGCGTTCGCCGGCTCTCGCCGAGCAGCCGTTCCACGAACCCGTCGAAGAGGTCGAGAGCGGGCGCGTACGGAGCGAGCAGCGCGTGTACCGCGTCCGTCGGGGCTTCGGCGGGCAGATGGTGGCGGCGCAAGTGGCTCAGGGTGCGGCACAGGTCGTACGACGGCAGATGCCGGCCCAGGAACCCGGTCTCCGCGGCGCCGAGTCGGAAGCGCGCGCTGAGCGCGAGGCCGAAGTCCGCGAACAGCAGCCGGTCCCCGTCGGCCAGCAGATTGCCGAAGTGCCCGTCGAAGTGCACGACACCCTGCTCCCGCAGAAACGCGGCGGTGCGCTCCACCTCCCGCACCGCCCAGCGGTACGTGTCCTCGTCGGGCCGCGCCGAGAACCGCTCGGCGACCGTCTCCGGCACGTACTCCAGGAACAGCGCGAGACTGTGCTCGGCCGCCGCCAGCTCGGTGAGCCGCACGCGCACCGCGGGGGAGTCCTCCCAGTGGGCGACGGCCCCGTCGAGCCCGCCGAACTCGTCCAGGAAACCGTCCGGTGCGCTGTCCGGCAGGATCCGCCAGTGATAGGTCAGGGGAAAGCCGTCGTGCGCCTGCGACAGCACCCAGTTCGTGGTCATGACGTGCAGTGCGAGCTCCCGCCACGCCCCGAACCCCGTCGAGCCGATCCCGTACTGGTAGAAGCTGGGAAGGTCGAAGAGATCGACGGTGGAGCGCAGGTTCGACGGCCGCAACTCCCTGGCCGTGAGCGGCACCCGCTTGACGAAGACCGGTGTGCCGTCGACATCGAGGACGCCCGAGCGCCCGCCGATGCCGGCGGATCCGGGCCGCGCGCCGCGCACCAGCTCTCCCAGTCGCCGGTCGTCGATCAGCGCGAGGGCGGTGGACATCCGGGCGTACCGGGTGTGACGGCGGTGCATCGGCGACTCCTGGGGACGCGAAGGGTGGCCGGGCACTCGCCCGGCCACCCCATCGTGCCGTGCCGCCGCGCTGCTACGGCAGCTGGTTGATCTTGAACGTGGACGTCGTGTTGCGGACGTCCACCGCGTTGTCGCTCAACTTCAGGTTGTGGAAGGTCACTTCACCGACCGCCGGACCCTGCCCGGCCTCCGGCATCTCGTTCGCCCACAGTCCGAAACCGGACTTGGCGTCGTAGGCGTCGCCGCTCTTGTGCGCGCCCGAGATCGTGACATCGGTCAGGATCGTGTCCTTGATCGGGAACTGCGGCTGGCCTCCCACGTAGTTGGTCTGGAACATGATGCCGCTGTACGTCGGGTCGAGGATGTCGACGTCATTGACGCGGATGCCCTGGAACACCTTGGACGCCGAGAACATCCAGATCCCGGGGAAGGTCTGCCCGCCCCAGAAGTGCCCGCCGGAGCGGACGATCGAGGTGTTCTCGACAGCCGTCGGACCCGTGCCGAAGCCGTTCATCGGGTAGCCGAAGTCCAGCGAGCTGATCGTGATGCCGGAGTAGACGAGGGTGTCCGCGACGAGCATGTTGCGGAACGTGTTGTCGTATCCGCCGTAGACCGCGATACCGGCGGCCCGCCAGGTGAGCAGCGCCGTCAGGTTCTCGAACACGTTGTTCTTCTCGTCCGCGCCGCCCGCGTCGATCGCCGAGAACAGCGCGAAGCTGTCGTCACCGGTCGAGCGCGCCTCGTTGTTCACGACGTGGTTGTCCGTCGAGCCGTTCGTCATGTTGACGCCGTCCGCGAACGTGTCCCGGATCCGCGAGTTCTTGATGGTGACCCGGTCGGTGTTGGCGCCCCAGTACAGGCACACCGTGTGCTCGTTCCAGATGTCGTCGATGGTGATGTCGGCGACGTTGGCGAAGTCGAACACCTTGCCGGGGCCGTCGATGCGCGAGGTGTAGTTCCCGAAGAACGAGAAGTGCGCGAACGTCGACCCGTTGGCGGTGGAATCCGCGCGGAAGCCCGCGTCGGTGTTCTCCTGCGACGACGGCGTGTGGAACCGGGTGAACCAGGGACCGGCGCCGACCACCTTGACGGCCTTGCCGTACACCTGGAACTTGTTCGACGTCTCGTAGTCACCGGCCGGCAGATACACACCGACGAGCTTGCCCGTCGTGTCCATCCGCACCTTGTCCAGCGCGTCCTGCACGGCCTGCTGCGAGAAGCCGGTCGGCACGGCGTACGTGGCCGGGTCCGGGTTGGCGAGCTGGGTGGCCTCCTCCAGGTTGACGTAGTCGATCGTGTACGTCGACGAGTTCGCGGCGTCCTTCTGGAGCCGGATCTTGCTGCCCTTGGGCACGGTCGTGCCGAGCAGCAGGTTCGCCTCGTCGTAGATGTGCCGCGGCCCGCCCGCGCTCGGCGTGTTGCCGGGCCCGGTCTCGTTGCCGTACAGCCACGCGTACTTCGACGACAGGTCGATGGCCTTGAGGAACGTGCCGTCGACGTAGACGTTCAGCGTCGAGTTGGTGCCGCCGCCACCGGTCGAGTCCGGCATCGAGAAGCGGGTGACGAGGGTGTTCGTCGGCGCCTTCGTCGTCCACTCGACGTACGAACCGGTCGAGCCGAGCGTGACGGCCTTGCGGCCCGACGCCTCGCCCGCCAGGTCACCGACGGTCCGGTTGGGACCGACGGCCTTCGCGCCACCGCCCGCGGTGCCGTCCTCCGCCTCGTACATGTCGTACGGCATGCTCGCGCCACGCCCCACGAACAGCGGCTGCGAGGAGGTGTTGTTGGCGCGCTTGACCGCCAGCTCCTCGGAGTCGTCGGCGATCACCGTCTTCACGGTGAACTTGCCCTTGCCCGCCGCCCAGGTGCCCAGCTTGACCGGGTCGGTGGTGGCTCCGGCCGCGATCGCGCCGCTCGCGGAACCCGTGAGCGTCTTGACGACCGTGCCGTCGGAGTCGGTGACGGTCAGCGTGATGCCGTGGGCGGTGGCCGAACTCGCCTTGTTGCCCTGGTTCTTGACGGCGACCGAGAAGCTGACCGTGTCGTTCTCCGCGGGCGCGCTCGGCGACCAGGACACCGGGGAGGCGATCAGGTCCGCGCTCGTCACCGGCTTGACGACCAGCGAGGTGGGACTGGTGTAGCTGTTGTTGCCCTCGTTCTGCTCGATCACGAGACCGCTCGGGTCGACGACGGCGCCGACCGTGTACGTGCCCGCGTCGTGCGCCCCGATGTCCGCGCTGACGGTCGCCGTGGCGCCGGCCGCGAGCGTGCCGACCGAGGCGGTGCCCACCTTCTGCGAGCCGAGCAGGAAGTCGAGGTCGGTGGCGTCGGCGGCCTGCGTGCCCGCGTTGCGGACCGTCGCCGACAGCGTGATCTTGTCGGACTCGACCGGTGCGTCCGGCTTCGAGGTGATCCCCGTGACCACGAGGTCCGGGTTGGGCGCCGGGGCGCCGAGCACCTGGAACTCCGCCACCTGCCCGCCGGAGGAACCGGAGTTGGCGGTGATGGAGAGGCGCACGTCCGCGACGCGGCCGCTCACCGGGATGCTCACCTTGTTGCCGCTCGCGGGGGAGAAGGAGTAGTCCTTCGCCGCGACCAGCGACGTGAAGCCCGACGCCTTCTGCTCGCGCCCGAGCACCTCGATCTTCTGCGTCCGCGCCGACCAGGCAGCGTCCGGGTTGAGCTTCACCACGACCGACGACACGTCCGCGTTCGAGCCGAGCTTGACCGTCAGCGTCCCCGGGTACGCCCCGGCGGCGCCCTCCCAGTAGGTGCTGGTGTCGTCGTCCACCGCGTTCTCGGCGACATAGGTGAACGTCGAGGACGAGGCCGTCACCGGCTTGCCCACGGCGAGGTTCGCGTCGTTCGACGTCGACCCGTTGCGGGTCACGGAGTTGCTGGCGGCCGACACGTTGTCCGCCGCGTCCTTCGCCCGCACCGTGTAGGTGACGGTCGCCGACTGCGGCTGCGTGTCGGTGTACGTCGTGACGTCACCGGCCACGGACTTCAGCAGCTGCCCGTTCGCGTAGACGTCGTAGCCCGTGACCTTCACGTTGTCCGTGGAGGCGCCCCACGCCAGCTTGACCTGGCCGGGCGTCGCCTCCGTGAACGCCAGGTTCGACGGAGCCGTCGGCGCCTGCGTGTCGCCCGAAGCACCCGTCCGCGTCACGGAGTTGCTGTTCGCGGACTGGTTGCCCGCCGCGTCCTTGGCCCGCACGTAGTAGGTCAGCGTCGACGACGCGGGCTGGGTGTCCGTGTACGTCAGCGTGTCGCCGTCGACCGAGGCGCGCAGCTGGTTGTTGGCGTAGATGTCGTAGCCGGTGACCTTCACGTTGTCCGTGGCGGCCTTCCACGTCAGCTTGATCTGCCCGGTCGCGGGCTCGGTGTACGCGAGCGAGCTCGGCGCGGCCGGTGCCGTCGTGTCACCGCTCGTCGGCCCGTAGACCTCCAACTCCGAGAGCTGACCGGCCTGTTGCACGGTGTTCCCGGTGACCTTCACCCGCACATAGCGGGTCGTCGTGGTGTTGAACGTCAGAGTCTGTGCCTGCCCGTTCGCCGAGCTGAACTCGTACGCCTTCGACGCGACCAGGTCCGCGAAGTCGCTGCCGTTCGTGCTGCTCTGCAACGTGAGCGTCTGCGACCGGGTCTCCCACGTCGACGGCAGCCGCAGCACCACCCGGTTCACCTGCACCGAAGCGCCCAGGTCGACCTGGACCCACTGTGGCAGCGCGTTGTTCTGGCTCTCCCAGTAGGTGGCGGCGTTGCCGTCACCGGCGTTCGCCGCGAGATACGTCTGCGTCGTGGAGCTGGCCGTGAACGTGCGGCCGCGCGCCAGGTTCGTCGAGGAGTCGCTGCTGCCGTGCACCTCCAGCTCGGACAACTGGGCCGACTGCCAGCCGGAGTTGGCCGTGACGACGACGCGCACATAGCGGGTCTGCGCCGCGCCGAAGGACACCGTCACCGTGTTCGAGGAGCCCTGCGCGAAGGAGTACTGCGCCGACGCCTTCAAGGTGTCGAAGGTCTGCCCGTCCGCGCTGCCCTGCACCGACAGCGTCTGCGTACGGGTCTCCCACGCGGCCGGCAGCCGCAGCACCACCTCGTCGACGCGGGCCGACGTCCCCAGGTCGACCTGCACCCACTGGGGGAAGTCGGAGCCCGAACTCTCCCAGTACGTCGAGGCGTTGCCGTCCGAGACGTTCGCCGCGCCGTAGTCCGCCTTGGCGCTGCTCGCCTTGGCGGTGGCACCCGCGGCGAGATTCGGCCCGCCCGCGGCCTGCGCCGAAACCGCCGGCAGACCGAGGAGCGCCAGGGTGAGGGCGAGCACCGTCACCGCGAGAGCGCGCCAGCCACCTCCCGCTCTCCGTCTGCCGGATCTCGGCACGAACTGTCCGATCATGACTCCCCTGTCCCCGCGCCCGCCGGCGCGGTGAAGCGAATGAGGCGAGTGAAGTGAAGGATCACCATCGTGTTCTTGCGTTCAGTTGTTGGAGAATTGCAGAGTGATGTTGTGGAGTCCACCGTTTGAACAGAGGGAGTTGCGATGGGGGAGAATCCACGACCATGTCCCACGCACAGGCGGCCGACGGCGCCGCGCTCCACTACGACGTCCTCGGCAGCGGCGCACCGTTGCTGCTGCTGACCGGCCAGTCGAACAATCACCACTGGTGGGATGCGGTGCGCGACCGTTTCGCCGCGCACTTCACCACCGTCGTCATGGACTGGCGCGGCACCGGCGCGAGCGACGCCCCGGACACCGACACGTACAGCACGCAGAACTTCGCCCGGGACGCCGTCGCCGTCCTCGACGCCGCCGGCATCGACCGGGCCCATGTGTACGGGACTTCGATGGGCGGCCGCGTCGCCCAGTGGCTGGCCGCCGACCACTCCGCGCGCGTCGACCGTCTCGTCCTCGGCTGCACGTCACCCGGCGCGCCGCACGGCGTCGAGCGCGGCCCCGCCGTCCGCAAGGCCCTCGCCGACCCGGACCCGGACGCGGCCCGCGCGGCGCTCCTCGACCTGATGTACACCCCCGCCTACACCGCCACGCACCCCGGCCCGTTCCGCACCCTCGGCGACCCGGCGATGCCCCTGTACGCACGGCGCCGCCATCTGCGCGCCAGTGCCCGGCACGACGCCTGGGACGCGCTGCCGCGCATCGCCGCGCCCACCCTCGTCGTGCACGGAACCGACGACGACTTCAACCCGACGGCCAACGCCCCGCTGCTGGCCGAACGCATCCCGGACGCGCGGCTGCTCCTGATCCCCGGCGGCAGGCACGCCTACTTCGAGGAGTACGCCGACGTCGCGACACCCCCGGTGATCGCCTTCCTCGACGGCTCCTGACCGCCCCGGCCCCGTTCCGCGAGGGTGCCGCGCATCGGTGAACTCCGTAGGCTGCGACTGGCCTGAACACCGCCCTGGCCACTGGCCTGAACGCCCGCCTGAACCCCATGGAGGAGTGCGAGACCATGCCCGCCGCCCACGTGACCCTCGCCGACGTCCTGGCAGCCGCGGAAGCCGGCGCCACCGGAGCGCTGTGGCGCCTCGAAGGCGCGGCCCGGCAACTCGACGCCAATGTCGTCCGGCTGCGGCCGGGCACCCGCGGCGCACCGCACGTCGAGCCCGACCTCGACGTGCTCCTCTTCATCGCCGAGGGCAGCGGCACGCTCTGGCGGGCGGGCGCCGAGGAGCCGCTGGCGCCGGGCACCCTGCTGTTCGTGCCGCGCGGTGAGGAGCGCGCCGTCGGCGCCGGGGACGACGGCCTCGTCTATCTCACCGCGCACCGCAGGCGGCCCGGCATGACCATCCGCCGGGCCGCCTCACCGGTCGCCGCGGAGGGCGGCGAGGCCCCCTGTCTGCTGCCTCGCGTCTGCGAAGACTGCGGCCGGGTCACCGACGACGGCGCGGCCCGCTACTGCGCCCACTGCGGCAAGCGCTTGCCCGGACCGGGTCCTGCGCAGACTTCCGGCCTTAGTTGAGACGGAGGGTTCACGCCAGGAGGCCCGTTCGCGACAGCAACTTCCGGATGCCGCAAGGGTCTTGACGCTCCGCCTCCGTCACATTTCGCCACTGATTCAACACACAAGGTTACCGAAAGCCGGGGGTGCGGGATGAGATCCCGCCCGCCGCGCGGCAGAATCTTGCCCGCGGCGGCCGCAGCCGACTCCCGGGCCGGCCGCCAGGGGTGGGGGAGCACCACCGGGGAGTCCGGGCGTGTGGGGCGCGCGGACTCCCCGCCCCCGGTCACCTCACGCCGACGGCACGGTGTCCTCGAACGCCGTGCCCGCCGAGCGGTAGGCGGCCACCTTCGCCGCCACCTGCGCCGGGGTGAGCACCTGGTCCTTGACGTGCAGCACGTAGTCGACCTGCTCGTCGTAGGCGCGCGCACTGGTACTCGTGTTGCCGGCCAGGTCGATCAGCCACTGGTTGAAGTTGATCGACATCGGCCGCTCGGGCAGATACGCGGCGTCGTGCGTGCCGAACAGCTCACCGTCGACGTAGTACCGGATGGAGCTGTCGTCGATGGTGACGACCAGGTCGTGCCAGCCGTCGTAGCTCCGCCGGCCCTCCGTGTGCTGGTTCACCGCCTGCCACGGATCCGGGTTGTAGGTCTCCCAGGACGTCGTGTAGAGGATGTTCGACGGCTCGCCCCAGCCGCCGTTGGGCAGGTACTCGAAGTCGTACTCGGCGTAGTCGTCGGCCATCGGCGCCTTGAGGTCGTTGATCGTGAAGAACGTCTGGACGAGGTGGTCCCCGTCGGGCCCGCTCTTCGGTGCGTCCGCGAATTTCACCCGCGCCGCGTAGGTGCCGTTCTTGAACTTCGTGGCCTTGGTGAGCACTTCGGTCTGCTTCGTGCTCTCGCCGGTGCCCGCCGTGGACGTCTCCAGGTTCATCACGGTGTTGCCCGACGCGACCGGGAACGTCACCTTCTCCGGCGCCCAGGTCGCCCCCGGCACGCCGGGCCCGCCGGAGTTGGAGCGCACGGTCCAGCCGTTGGCCGCGATCCGCGGGTCGTTGTACGCCGTGTAGGAGAAGTCGTCGAAGAGGGTCGCTCCGCCGGCCGGCGGGTCGGTGGGATCGGTCGGGTCCGTGGGATCGGTGGGGTCGTTGCCCTCGGGGGCCGTGCCCCACACCGTGGCGCCGCCGAGCTGCGCGGTCACCTTCGACCAGTTCCCGTACGCGCTCTGTGTGCCGCCGAACGAATAGTCGTCGGCCTGGTTCAGCGGCTGCCAGTCGGAGCGGTAGAAGCGCAGTTGCAGATCGCCCGTGTCGGCTCCGGCCGCGAGGGAGCCCGCGTCGGACGTGAAGCCGATCTCCAGGTACCGGTCGGCGGTCGCGGTCGGGTGGGCGAGGGTGCCGAGGGTGCCGGTGACGCGGGCGCAGCCCTTGACCGCCCACGAGCAGGCGAAGCGATAACTGGCGCTCGCGGAGTCGGACTTGAAGTAGTAGCGGAGCTTGACGTTGCTCAGTCCGACGGTGGCGGAGCCGGTGTTGCGGACCTTCAGCCAGGGTTCCGCCTGATCGCTGCCGGTGCTGCCCGTGTGGTACTGCACGCTCAGCGCGCTGTCGGCCGCGGCGGCGCCCTGCGGGAGCGCGAGCAGGCTCACGCAGCCGAGCGCGCCGGCGACGGCGCAGGCGAGTGCGGTTCTCGTCCTGGGGGAGCGGGCCGTCCTGCTCGTGCTGCTCGTGCTCTTCGTGCTGTTCGTTCTGGGAGTCCTTCTCATGACTGTTCCCTTCCGGAACCGTGGGGGTTGGGGACGTACGGGTCGAGCGGCCCGTGCCGCACGCCGAGCGCGGCGAGCCGGGCGCCGTGCTCGCCGAGGCGGACGCGGAAGTCCGGCCAGGACGGGGCGCCGTGCCAGGCGCGGTCGGCGAGCGCGGACAGGCGGGGGAAGGTCCTGCGGTCGAGGTGGTCGACCGTGGGGGCGTACTCGGTCCACAACTGGGCCTGCACACCGAGGAGGCGGCCCGAGGCGTCCGGGTCCGTCGGCGGTTCGTGCTCGTGCACCGTGCGCAGGTCCACGACGAGGCCGGGCTCCGCGTGCGGCTCGTCGGGGGAATCCGTCTGCGCGTAGTCCAGATACGACGCGCGGTGCTGGCAGCTGATCACGGGATGCCCGCGCTTCAGCGCGATCCGGGTGTGCTCGGGGTCGCGCCAGGTCATCACCGCGAACTCCGTCGGCAGGCCCTCTCCCGTCTCGGCCCAGACCACCGGGGTGCGGCCGCGCTCGACGAGGTGGGCGCCGATCCGGCCCAGGAACCAGTCCCGCAGCGCGTCCGTGTGCGTGAGTCCCTCGGCGGCGGCCCGGGCCCGCGCCGCCGGGCTCGCCGCCCATTCGGTGGTGGGGCACTCGTCGCCGCCGATGTGGACGTGCTGGGCCGGAAAGATGTCGACGACCTCGTCGAGGACGGTGCGCAGGAAGTCGAGGACCGGCTCGTGGACGCCGAACACGGTGTCGCACACGCCCCAGAGCGGCCATACGTCGAGCCGCCGTTCGGGGACGTTGCCGAAATCCGGGTACGCGGCGAGCGCCGCCCGCGCATGGCCCGGCATCTCGACCTCCGGGACGACGGTGACGCCACGGGCGGCGGCGTACGCGACGAGGTCCCTCAACTCCTTCCGCGTGTAGGCCCCTTCGTGCGGGACGGGGCCGTTGCGCCGTCCGCCGATCTCGGTCAGCAGCGGGTATGCCGCGACCGGCATCCGCCACCCCTGGTCGTCGGTGAGGTGCAGATGGAGCACGTTGAGCTTGTGCAGGGCGAGCAGATCGACACAGCGGCGCAGGACGGACACCGGCTGGAAGTGGCGTGCCACGTCGAGCATGAAGCCGCGCCAGGCGTGCCGCGGCACATCCGTGATCTCGACGCAGGGCAGCCGCCACGCGACACCCGGCTGCGGTGTGCCCGAGAAGACTTCGACGGGCAGCAGCTGACGCACCGTCTGGATGCCGCGCAGCAGCCCCGTGAGGTGCGCGGCGCGCAGGAGGACCGCGTCCGGGGCGACGGTGAGGCCGTACCCCTCGGCGCCCAGACCGCTGAGATCCGGATCGAGCGCGAGGACGAACGCACCATCGGGAGAAGGAGCCAGCGGCAGCCCGGTCGCGGGTGCGAGGAGGGTGCGGAGCAGATCGGCGGCCGGTGCGGCGCCGGGGGAGACCCGGACCGCCGTCCGGTCGGACAGGGTGAAGTGGCCGGGACGATGGGTGAGTTGGGTGGGGAGGGGGACGAGTGCGGGCAGGGGTGCGGGCACGGGGAACCTCCGAGGCGAGGGGGTCAGCCCTTGACGGCGCCGGCCGCGAAACCCGACGTCACATGCCGCTGGAGCAGCAGGAAGATCGCCAGGGCGGGCAGCGCGAACAGGGTGGAGGCGGCCATCGTGGCGCCCCAGTCGGTGCCGAACGTGTTGTGGAACGAGGACAGCCACACCGGCAGCGTCCGGTGGTCCTGCTCCTTGATGATGAGGAAGTTGGCGTACGCGAACTCGTTCCACGCCGTGATGTAGCCGAACAGCGACGTCGCCATCAGGCCGGGCGCGAGCAGCGGGAACGCGATGTGCCGGAACGCGCCGACTTGCGTACAGCCGTCGACCTGCGCCGACTCCTCCAGCTCCGCGGGAATCGTCGCGATGAAGCCGCGCAGCACCACGATCGTGAACGGCAGCGTCATCATGAAGTAGACGAGGGTGAGGGTGGGCAGCCGGTCCAGCATCCCGGTGTCCCGAGAGATGATGTACACGGGGATGATCAGCGACTCCCACGGCGCCATCTGCGCGACGAACACCATCAGCATGAACTGCCGCCGCCCCCGCCACCGCATGCGTGCCACGGCGAACGACGCGCCGAGCGCCACGATCAGCGCCAGTGCCACCGCGCCGAGGGTGACCAGCACGCTGTTGCGCCAGAACAGCGCGAACCCGTCCGCGTCGATGGCCCGCCGGAAGTGGTCCAGAGTCCAGCTCTGCGGCAGCAGCTGAGGACTGTCCGACTGGATGTCCCGGGACGGCTTGAAGGCCGTGGTGACCATCCAGTACACGGGGAACAGGCACACGACGACCGTGACGGTCGCGGCGATGTTCAGCGGGAGGCGGCGCAGCGCGCGCGGTGTGCTCACAGCTCGGTCTCCTGTCGGAACATCTGCCGGAAGTAGGCGACGAGCACCCCGGACATCAGCAGCACGGTGACCATGGACGCCGCGGAGCCCAGGTCGTACCGCTGCTGGGCGAGCGCGGTCTGCACCGCGTACACGGGCAGGATCGTCGTCGCGTCGCCCGGGCCGCCCCGCGTCATCACCCAGATCTGCACGAACGCCTTGAACGTCCAGATGACTTCGAGGGAGAGCACCAGCATGAAGATCGGCCGCACGATCGGCAGCGTGATCGACCGGAAGATGCGCGGCCCGGACGCGCCGTCGATCCGGGCCGCCTCGTGCAGTTCCGCCGGCACGGTGGTGAGCGCCGAGTAGAGGGTGATCGCCGCGAACGGCACCGACTGCCACACCACCAGCGTCACGAGGATCGCGAACGCCGCCGGGCCGTGCGCCAGCCACGGGTAGCCCTCGAAGGACGTGAACCCGAGCCCGGTCAGGGCGTGGTTGACGATGCCGAACTCCGAGTGGAACAGCCACTGGAACACGGTGGTCGCCGCCACCACCGGCATCGCCCACGTGAGCACCAGGGCGCTGAGCACCGCCGTCCGTCCGAACCGGCCGAGCCGCTCGATCATGAGCGCCACCAGCGTGGACAGCACCATGATCAGCGCGACGTTGACGGCCATGAACAGGAACGTGCGGCGCACCACCGTCCAGAAGCGCGGATCGGTGAGCAGGGTCGTGTAGTTGTCGAACCCGACGAAGTGCGCGTCACCCAGGATGAGTTGGCGCAGCCCGAAGTCCTGGAAGGAGATCAGGACCGCCCGGACCAGCGGGTACACCAGCAGATACAGCATGCCGAGGACGGCGGGGGCGACCAGCAGGTACGGCCAGACGCCCGACATGGTGGGGCGGCGGGGCGGGCCCGGCGGGCGCCGGGTCGGCCGGGACAGGGGGCGGCGGGGTTGCGCGGTCCGCTCGCGGACGACCGACACGGCGCACACTCCTTTCGGGAACGCGAGGGACGGCGGGAGAGCCGAGGGCAGGGGAGTCGGGGAAGGGGCCTCAGGAACCGGAGTTCATCGCCGACGTGATCGCCTCGGACGCCTTCTTCGCCTCACCGGCCGGATCGCCACCGGTCAGGACGGCCGTGAGGTAGTCCTTGATCGGGTTCTTGGCCTCGACCGCCGCCCAGCCGGGTGTGTTCGGCGTCGCGTGGCCGACGGCCGCGCCCACCGCCATCGTGGAGGCGCCCGGGTCGGCGGAGACCGCGCTCGCGAGCGTGGTCCTGTTCGGCACGTAGCTCATGGCGACCGCGAGCTTCTTCTGCCAGGCGTCACCCGTCAGCGCCTTGACGAAGGTGTACGCCTCGTCCTGGTGCTTGGCCACGGCCGGGATCACCAGGTCCGAGCCGCCGGTGAACACCGCTCCCGGAGTGCCGGCCGTCTTGCCGGGGATCGGGAAGAAGCCCAGCTTGTCCTTGAGCTCCGGGTTGTTCTGGGCGACGACGTTCGCGCCGCCCGGCGTGGAGATCACCTGCGCGATCTCGCCCTTCGCCATCACCTCGGCCTGCGGCGGCTGTGCCTCGTCGGAGTCCTTGGGGCCCTTGCCGAGCGCCTGGAGCTTCTTGTAGAAGGCCATCGCCCGCTGTGCCTCGGGGGTGTCCAGGGAACCCTGCCACTTGCCGCCGGACTCCTCGGCGAGGTCCCCGCCCTCGTCCCAGACGAAGCCCGCGTAGGTGTACCAGTTCTGGCCCGGCAGATAGATGCCCTGCTGCTTGCCCTTGTTCAGCTTGCGGGTCGCCGCGACCCACTGGTCCCGCGTCTTGATCGCGGAGGCGTCGACGCCGGCCTTCTCGAACAGGTCCTTGCGGTAGATGACCACCCGGTTGGCAGCGTAGTACGGGATCCCGTACTGCTTGCCCTCGTAGGCGCCGGGTTCGGCGAGCCCCTTCAGCCAGTCCTTGCCGCCGAGATCGTCTACCTTGCCGCTCAGGTCGGTCAGCCCGCCGCTCTGCGCGAACTGTGCGACCTGGGTGTTGCCGCTCTCGATCACGTCGGGTGCGTCGTTGCTGGCGAGGGCCGCGGTGACCTTCTCACCGATGCCGTCCCACTCCTGGATCTGCACCTGTACGTCGATGTCGGGATGCGCGGCCTCGAAGCCCTTGACGAAGTCCTTCTGGAAGGCGGCCGACACGCTGTCACGCATCAGCCACACGTCGATCCTGGTCCGTCCGCCGGCGGAATCTCCGTCGGAGCCGGACGAGCTGCTACAGGCACTGAGCCCGGCGACCGCGACGAACGCGGACAGGCCGGCGAGGAAGCGGAGCTTCACGGTTCACCTCTGGGGGACGGACCTGACCAGTTGGCAACTGGTCAGGTGACCTCTGATGAGGCAGAAAGCTGGCATAGACCATTGGCCGCGTCAACCCCCTGGTAGAACATAGGTAGTTGGGGAAGTTCTTGGCGATCTTCGCGCTCACGTGGTCAACTGGTAAGGCAACTGGTTGTGCGCACGAGAGGGAGGCGAGCGTGAAGGACGCGCAGGAGGATGCGCAGGGCGCGGTGCTCAAGAGGGAGCGGGTGCGCGACCACATCCTCGAACTGATCGAGTCCCACCGTCCCGGCGACGCGATCCCGTCCGAGCGGGCGCTGTGTGCGCGCCTCGGCGTCTCCCGCCCCACCCTGCGCGCGGCCGTCGACGAACTCGTCGCCGCCGGTCTTCTCGTTCGCGAACACGGGCGGGGCATGTTCGTCGCCCCCGAGAAGATCACCCAGGAACTCGTCCCGCAGGACACGGGCCTGACGCTCCCGCAGGCGTCCGGTGCCTGGTCGAGCAGGCTCCTAGAGTTCACCACGATCCCGGCGGGCGCTCGTGTCGGGCGCAAGCTGCGCCTGTCGCCCGCCGCGCAGATCGTGTACGTGGCCCGGCTCCGCCTCGTCGACGGGGCGCCGATGGCCGTCGAGCACCTGCACATCCGGGCCGATCTCGTCCCGAACCTCAGCGCCCAGGAGCTGGAGGACGGCGACCTGTACGAGCATTTGCGGGCCCACCACGACGTCCACGTCCAGGAGGCGGTGCAGGCCATCGAGCCCACGGTGGTCACCCGCGCCGAGGCCGATCTGCTGGAGGTGCCGGAGCTGTCCCCCGCGCTGCTCGTCGAGCGCCTCACCTCGGACACGGAGGGCAGGCCCGTCGAGTACGTCCATTCGCTCTACCGGGGCGACCGCTACCGGATCGTCTCCCGCCTCACGCTCGGGCCGGTCGCGGCGCCCGTCGCCCCGCTGCCGGGACACCACCCGGGCATCCCGCCGGGCGACTTCGCCCACCGCGACACGGTCGCCTCCATCACGCGTGGCGACGTGCAGACGCCCTGAGCCTGGCTACGGTTCCGTCATGGCCGACTACCGCATCGAAACCGTACGCAACGGCGAGCGCGACTGGACCGCGCGCAACGACCGGGGCGCCGAGGTCCGCATCGCCCCCGCCGACTCCGAGGGCGCCCAGCCGTCCTTCACCCCCGTGGAACTCCTGCTCGCCGCGCTGGGAGGCTGCGGCGGCCTCGTCGTCGACCGCACCGCGCGCACGGTCCCCCACGACGACCTGCGGATCGTCGTCGAGTCCGTCTCCCGCCCCGAGGACGACGGCCGCGTCGGCAGGGTGAGGGTCAGCTACGAACTCGAACTGCCGGAGGGCGACACGGCCGCGGCGGACACCTTCGAGCGCGGTGTCCGCCTGACCCATGAGAAGTACTGCACGGTCAGCCGCACCGTCGAGCACGGCGCCCGGGTGGAGGCCCTGGGGCCCGACGGGACGATGCTCTTCCTGGGCGGCTGACCGCATCCACCGTCGCTACGGCAGGGCGTGCACCTTCGGTCCCACCGAGTTGGACCACGCGCTGCCCGCCGTGGCGTCCCAGTTCGTGGACCAGGTCATCGCGCCGCGCAGCCCCGGATAGGTCTTCCCGGGCTTGAACGACCCGCAACCCGTGCCCCGTGCGAGGCAGTCGAGCGCGTTGTTCACCACGGACGGGTCGACATAGCCGCTGCCCGCCCCGCGCGTGGAGGCCGGGACGCCGAGCCCGACCTGCGACGGGTCGAGACCGCCCTCCAGCTGGATGCAGGCGAGCGCGGTGAGGAAGTCCACCGAGCCCTGGCTGTACACCTTGCCGTCGCAGCCCAGCATCGAACCGCTGTTGTAGTACTGCATGTTGACGACCGTGAGGATGTCCTTCACGTTGAGCGCCGTCTTGAAGTACTCACCGGACGTGGACTGCATGTCGATGGTCTGCGGCGCCATGGTCAGGACGAGCTTGGAGCCCGCCTTCGCCGCCAGGGCCCGCAGCGCCTTCGTCATGTAGGTGGAGTTGAGGCCGTTCTCCAGGTCGATGTCGACGCCGTCGAAGCCGTACTCCTGCATGAGCGCGTACGCGCTGTTGGCGAACGCCGTCGCGGAGGCGTCGCTGTTGACCGAGATGCTGCCCTTCTCGCCGCCGATCGACAGGATCACGGACTTGCCGGCCGTGTGCTTGGCCGCGATGTCCGCCTTGAAGTCGGCGGTGGAGGCGTAACCGACGGCCGGATCCAGGTTGAAGGTGATCTGGCCGGGCGTGGTCGTCGCGTCGGCGAACGACACCGCGATGATGTCGTACTGCGAGGAGACGTCGCGGAGCTTCTGCACGGTCGCGCCGTTGTTGAAGTTCTGCCAGTACCCGGTCAGCGCGTGCTTGGGCACGGTGCCGCCGCCGGGGTTCCCGCCCCCGGTCGTGGCGGTCCGCGCGCTCACGGCGGTCGACTTGGCGGACTCACCGGCCGCGTTCGTGGCACTGACCTGGAAGCTGTACGAGGTGTCGGCGCTCAGGCCGGTGACCGTGGCCGACGCGCCCGTGGTCGAGGCGACCTTGGCGCCGCCCTGGTAGACGTTGTAGCCGGTCGCGCCGGAGACCGGCGACCATGACAGGTCCACGGTGGAGGACGTGGTCGCGCCCGCCGCGAGCCCGGCCGGCGTGCCCGGGATCACCACGGGGTCGCTGCCGCCGCCCCCGTCGGGGCCAAAGACGTTCACGTCGTCGGCGTAGTACGCGCCCTGCCCGTACCAGCCGTGCGTGTAGATCGTGACGGACGTCGTGCTCGCGCCGGTCTTGAAGCTGGTGGTCAGCTGCTGCCAGGACGAGGCGCCCGGCGTCCACGTCGACACGTCGGTGGTCCCGGTGCCGCTCGCGCCGAGGTAGACATAGCTGCCCTGCACCCAACTGCTCAGGGTGTACGTCGAGTTGGGCTTCACCGCGACGGTCTGGGTGCACTGGGCGGTGTCCTGCCCGGCCGGCGTGGCCTTGAGCGCCTTGGCGCCGCCGTGCACGGGGGAGGAGACGGTCGCGCCGCTGCCCGCGCTACAGGTCCAGTTGCTCAGGTCCGACTCGAAGCCGGCGTTCTTGGCGACGTTGACGTCGGCTGCCTGAGCGGGGGCGGCGAGCGCCGTCACACCGAGCGCGGCCGCCGAGACGACGGCGAGCGCGGCGGCAAGGCGTCGTGGTGCGCCGGGTCTGCCATGACGTGCACGGTCCACAGAGTGCCTCCGGGGGAGAGGAGAAGGGCGGATGTGGACGACGGTGGCCACCGTGTCGTGCGCCAAAGTTGGTCCAGACCATTCGCGTTGTCAAGACCTGTGGAGGGAGAAGGAGTTCGGGAGGCACGGAAACGGCGCCGGACGGGAAGTCCGACGCCGTTGAAGAGGCAGGGGGCCGCGGCCCGGAACGTCAGAGCAGTCCCCGTGCGTACGCCGCCTGCCCCACGTGCTGGAGATCGTCCGAGAGGACGCTCATCAGGCGCACCCCCAGCGTCACCGGCGGATCCCAGCCCTCGTCGACGATCCGGTCCAGATCGGCGTCCGTGAGGCCGGAGAGGTACTGCAGGCTCCGCTCGTGCACCGCGTCGTGGTAACCGAGCAGCAGCTCGCCGGAGGCGACACGCACCTGACCGACTTCCTTCGGCGTGTGCCCGTACCCGGTGTCGGTCTCGGGGAGCGGCAGATCGAAGCGCGCGGCCCAGTCCTGGGCGAGCCACACCTGGTCCGTTCCGGCCGCGTCGGCGACATGGTCGTCCTGCACGCGCGTGAGATGCCAGATCAGCCAGGTGATGGAATTCGCGTCGTCGCCGGGACGCGCCTGCAACTGCTCCGCGGAAAGCCCGTCGAGGACTGCGTGGACCTCTTCCTTAATGCGGTGGTAACCGTCAATGAGCAGGTCGTGTGAGTGCATGGTGTGCAGTGTCGTCGACTCGGCGCATTTCGGCCAACGGGAGCCGCGAATATGCCGGAAGACTGGCGCGAAAAGCATGGTGACAGAGAGCGGCGAGTGCCGATACTCGACAAGTGGGACGGTTGAACATTGTGCGGAATCGGCGGACCACGGTGACCGGGAGACCCATTGACCGGCCACTCCCGCCGAGAGGGTCGATTACTGATCACGCGCCACCGCGTAAGTGATCAATGGCGCCAGCAATGGGGGAGATCGTGCACGACGAATTCCTGTGCCATGTCACCGCGTACGGAATATGCGGCGGACAGCGCGTAGGTGTCCCGCTCGGCACGTACCGTGCCCCGACCCTCCCCCTCGCCCTGTGGTGGCTGCGCGATCGCGCCACCTGGATCGCCGAGCGCCTCGACCCGCGGCCCGAGCTGCCGCACCTGCCCGAGGGCGCCCTGATGCCGGTCGCCGACAGTGCCCCCGACGTGCCCTCCCTGCTGCGGGCCTGGTGCGCGGACACCGAGCACCAGGAGCGGGTCGCCGAGGAACTCGCGGGCGGCCGCCTCGTCCGGGTCGCCACCCGCGACGACACCACCGAGTACGAACTCCTCGCCGAGTCCGTGGACGCCCTGCGGATGGCCCGCACGCTGCCGCGCGCAGAGGCCCCCGTTTCCGCGTCGGTATGACATGACTAATCGCCGTCACGGGTGAATGCGTGCGTGAGACCGCGCGGGCCCGGGGAGTGTGGTCACGCACAGTGAGAACGATCACCTCGGGGCCGCAAAAATGAAACACAGATCCGTATTCTCCGTCGCTCTGCTCGCCTTCACAGCCGCCCTCGTGCCGGCCGCGTCCGGCGCCCAGGCCGCGAAAGGACCCGGTCAGGTCTGCTTCTGGACCGAACCCGGCCAGCACGGTACGGCCTGGTGCTATGCGCCACCCGGATACGCGGAGGCCGAGAACGGCACTCAGCGTCGTGCCGCGTCCTTCGAATCCCGCGTGGGCACAAGCGTCTACGCCATCAGCTACACCGTTTCCAACTGCCTCTACCGGGAGATCCGGCGCGACGACTACTCCGAGAACTGGGAGTGGGCCGGAAAACTCGACGGCGTCAGTGACAACACCATGGGGTGCGAGCAGGGCTGAACCGGCCATGATCCACCGCCTCCGCGCCCAGGCGCTCGCGCTCGTCACGGTCGCCCTGCTGCTCGCCGGCTGCGCGAGCCGCGCACCCGGTCCGGTCCGCTCGCCGGACGACACCGTCAGGGCCGCCCAGCAGGTGCTCACCGACCGCTGTCTGACCGGCCGGGGACTCACCCCGCCCCGGCCGGGGCAGCGCGCGAGGAGCGCGGCCGACGAACAGCGCGTCGCCGACGCCCTGTTCGGCAGGCCACCCGCCGAACTGTCCCTGACCCTGGCGAACGGGGTCCCCGTCCGCGCCCACACCGACGGCTGCCTCGCCGCGGCCCAGCGCACCCTCTACGGCGACCAGAAGCGCTGGTTCCGTGTCTCGACCGTCGTCAACAACCTCAAGCCCGAAGCCGCCTACCGGCACACCTCGCTGACCGCCGTCCGCGAGCGGCACCGGGCCGATCTGACCGCATGGCGGCACCTGCGCACGCACGCGCTCGACGTCTCCGCGCGGATCCTGCGCACCACCCCTGGCACCACCGGCTGACACCGTCACCCGGCACCACCGGCAGAAGGAACCCCATGAAGCATCCGCTCGCCCTGTTCGCCGCCGTCGCCCTCGCCCTCGGCGGCGCGGCGGTCACCACCACCGCGTACGCCGCCCAGTGCCCCAGCGGCGAATTCTGCGCCTGGACCGACGCCAACTACACCGGAATGCGCTGGAACTGGTCCGGCGACGACCACGACTGGGAGCCCGGCATCCAGGACGAGGACTCCTCCTGGGCCAACCACGGCATCTCCGGCCCCGGCATCAAGGACCACGTCCAGGTCTACGAGAACCCCGGCCTGATCGGATTCGGCACGGTCTGTCTCGCGCCCGGACAAGAGATCCCCAACGACGGCTGGGGCAACGACAGCGGTGACTCGCACACCTGGAAGATGGAGTGCTGACACCGCACTGACGGAATTCAGAAGGCGTCCGCCGTGTGCGGCAGCAACCCGGCGGACAGCGCGGCGTCGAGCATCGGCGCCGCGCCCGGCGTGTGCTCGGTGACCAGACCGGCCGCCACCAGCGCCCGTACGGTCACCGACCCCATGTAGGCACTCGCCAGATCACGCACGTCCAGGGACAGGTCGGGAGCGTCCTCGGTCGGGGCGTAGGAGAAGCCGTCGGGGGACGCGATCAGCCGGAACGTCCCCGCGTTGGCGGACAGGTGCGGATCGCGGACCTCGAGCACCACATCGGCCGGCGCGTCCCAGGAGCGCCCCGCGAGCGCCGCGCGGACGTCCACGAGCCGTACCCACAGGGCCGGGAACTCCTCCGTGACCCGCACCTGGTCCGGATCCCCCGCGAACAGCCGCAGCGGATCGTCGAGCGGACGCCCCCAGGCCCGCACCCGGTCGGTCAGGTCGATGCCGGCCAGGTAGTTCCACAGCGCCGCCGCGACCTGCGGGGAGTCCGCCTCCAGTTCGTCGAGGCGCACCAGGCCCTGCGCCTGCGAGGCCGCGTCGCCCTGCTTCGTCCGGTAGATCGCGTACCCGGCGAGCGGCTCGCCGAGCACCACCACCCGAGCGGGCGAGAACTCCGCGCTCTCCTCGTCCTTCTCGGACAGCCACTCCTCGCGCCACCAGTCACGGGTGCGCGCGAGGCGCCCTGCGCGACGCGCCCTGGTCCCCTCGAAGTACGGGCCGAGCACATCCGGTGCGGCCTCCGCCTCGACCAGTCGCAGGGGACCGGGGTCGGGCGGGACGCGCAGGGCCAGCGGACGGCGCGTGTCGATCTCCACCGTGGCGCCGTACGAGCCGGGGCCGAAGCCGAACCGGCCGTAGATCGACGCCTCCGAGGCCCACAGGGCGATCAGGGGCGCCCCCTGAGCCGCGCAGCGCGCGAAGAGTTCGGCGATCATCCCCGACAGCACGCCGCGCCGGCGGTGCGTCGGCGCCACGGACACGAACGTCAGCCCAGGACAGGGGAGTTCACCGCCGCCGGGCACGGAAAGCTCGAAGGGATGCGCGGCCGCGAAGCCCACCAGCTCGTCGCCGTCGTAGGCGCCGATCCGCAGGCAGGTGGCGAGCGTCTTCTCGTGCTGGCGCCGCTTGTCGCTCTCGGGCGACTCGTGGAAGACGAGGTAGGCGAGCGCCAGAGCGCGCTGGATCTCTGACTCGGGGACGTCACGGATCTGGACGGAAGACGCATTCATGATCATCAAGCCTAGTCGTGAGCCGTCGCCCGCGCTCTCCGAAAAAACGGGGACGTGGACGACGCCCGGGGAGTCGTCGTCAAGCGCGGCGACAGGCCTCGACGTGACGGCTCTGCGTGACCGTCTGGGTGGCGGGGTCCGGGCCACCCGAGGCCGCGCGCCATCGGAGTTTCATGAGGCGCGACTGTTCTTCTCCCGATCCGGGCGGTACGGATGCACCGTCCCCGAATTTTCTCAGTGCCGCACCCGGACGAGTCCGAGGCGGAAGCTCAGCCGCTGCATGCCGCGCCGCGCATGGCTCTTGACCGTGCCCAGCGGCCAGCCGGTGCGCTCGGCGATCTGCGGCTGGGTCAGATCCTCGTAGAAGGCCAGACACAGCACGGTGCGCTGGGGCGCCGGAAGCTTCGCCAGCTCCTGGGTGACCACCATTCTGTCGAGCACCGAGTCCGTGGAGACCACGTCCACCGTGTAACCGGCGGTCGCCAGGTCGAAGAGGGCCGCGCGGCGGGCGCGGGCCGCGAGGGCGTCGGCGATCCGCCGACGGGTGATGCCCGTCAGCCAGGCCGCCGCCGTACCGAGTTCGGGCCGGTAGCCGAGGCGTCCGCGCCATGCGGCGAGAAAGACCTGCTGCACCACGTCCTCGGCGTCGCAGGTGTCGCCGAGCGCCCGCCGGGCCAGCCGGTGCACCAGCGGCGACCAGCGCCGGTACACCTCGGTGAGGCACGCCGCGTCACCGGCCGTCAGGCCGTCCGCCAGGGCGGCCTCCGTCGCCGTGCGAGGGTCGGGTACGTGCTGCCGTACCGCTGTGCTCATCGATGAATCGTCAACTCCTGGAAACGGTCGTGAACTCACCTCGTGGCGACCAGGACCGGGCAGGCGGCAGCACACCCGGCCGTGGCCCGGTCATCCTGGAAACGTCTTCGCCATCCCGGCAACCCGCATCGGTTGTGCGTCGTATCGTGAGCCGATGGACGAGGGGCGAGAGTCATCGCACGCGCGACGCACATCCGAGGAAGGGCCCGGCGTCACCACCGGAGCTCTCGCGCGGCGGCTCGGGGTCTCCCCGACGACACTGCGCAGTTGGGACCGTCGCTACGGACTCGGACCCGTCCAGCGCTCGACGGGCCGGCACCGGCGCTGGACGGACGAGGACGTCGCGGTCGTCGAGGAGATGTGCCGGCTCACCACGACGGGCCTGCCGCCCGCCGAGGCCGCACGCCTGGCCCGCAAACGCCTGGTGACCGAACCCGCCGGGCTGCCGCGGCAGGGCCGGGACACGGCCGAAGCCGCCACCCCCGCCTCGCTGGAGCGCCTCTCCCGGGGCATCTCGCGCGCCGCGACCCGGCTCGACTCGCCCACCGTGCACAGCCTGTTCACCGACGCCGTGCGGACGTACGGCCTGGTGCGCACCTGGCAGGACGTGATGGTGCCGGTGCTGCACGCGGTGGGCCGCAAGTGGGAGGAGGCGGGCGACCGGTACGTGGAGGTCGAGCACCTGCTGTCCTGGCACGTCTCCCGCACCCTGCACCAGGCCGTCCCCGTCGCCCCCGTGTCCACGCTGCCGCCGCTCGTGCTCGCCTGCGTCCCCGCCGAACAGCACGTCCTGCCACTGGAGGCGCTCAGCGCCGCGCTGGCCGAACTCGGCGTGCCGCAAAGGATGTTCGGGGCGGCCGTGCCCGTCGAAGCGGTCTCTGCCGCCGTGCGCAGGACCGGGCCCCGCATCGTCGTGCTCTGGGCGCAGGCCCGCTCCACGGCGAGCCTGCCGCTGGCCCGTCATCTCGCCGAGACCCACTGGGGAGTGCGCGGGGCCCGCGGCAAGCCCGCCGTGATGCTGTGCGGCCCCGGCTGGGCGGGCCGCAGCGTGCGGGGCGCGCTGCATCCGACGACACTGCCGGAGGCTCTGCTCCAGATCGGACGGGCGTACCCGGAGATCAGTCGAGGCCGCGCGCCTGCTTGAACCGGGCGAGGCCGTCCGACAGGTCGACGATCGGGTCGGGGTAGTCGTACGCGGCCCTCTCCAGGCCCTTGAGCTTCCACGGCCGGTGCACCGCGGCCCCTTCGAGCTCCGCCAGTTCCGGCACCCAGCGCCGCACGTAGGTGCCGTCCGGGTCGTACCGCTCCGCCTGCGCCAGCGGATTGAGCACCCGGTTCGGCCGGCTGTCCGTGCCGGTGCCCGCCATCCACTGCCAGTTCAGCTGGTTGTTCGCCACGTCACCGTCGACCAGCAGGTCGAGGAAGTGGCGGGCGCCCACCCGCCAGTCGACGTACAGCGTCTTGACCAGGAAACTCGCCGTGATCAGCCGACCCCGGTTGTGCATCCAGCCCTCGTGCCGCAACTGCCGCATCGCGGCGTCCACCACCGGATATCCGGTACGTCCCTCCTGCCACGCCTCGATGTCCTCGCCCGCCGAGCGCGCGGTGCGCCAGTGGTCGCCCTTGGTGCGGTAGTCGGCGTGCGCAGCGGCCGGGCGCGCGGCGAGGACCTGGTGGTGGAAGTCCCGCCAGGCGAGCTGCCGTACGAACGCCTCCGCGCCCGGGCCGCCCGCGGCCCGCGCCCGCTGCGCGGCCTCCACCGGACCGATCGTGCCGAAGTGCAGATGCGGGGACAGCTTCGAGGTGGCGTCGCCCGGCATGTCGTCGTGCCGGTCCTCGTACGCGGAGATCCCCGACCGCAGCCACGCGGTGAGCCGCGCCCGGCCCGCCTGCTCACCGCCCTCGGCGAGCCCCGGCGACACCCCGGGGACATCGCTCCGCTCGGGCAGCGGCGACGACCCGACGCCCTCGGGCACCTGGATCGCGCGCGGCGCCCGCACCACGGAGCGGACCGGCTGCTGGTCCCAGTGCCGGTGGTAGGGGGTGAACACGGCGAAGTGGTCCTTCCCCGCCGGTGCCACCTCGCCGGGCGGCACACAGGTCACCACCGCGTCGTGCACGACCAGCTCGCAGCCGAGACCCCGCAGCGCGGCGCGCAGCGCGTCCTCACGCCGACGCGCGTAGCGGCTCACGCCGCCCGCGAGATGCACCGCGCACGCGTCGGTCTCGGACACCACCTTCGCGACCTCGGCCGTCACCTCGCCGTCGCGCAGGATCAGCCGCCCGCCGCGCTCGCGCAGCCCCGCGTCCAGGTCGCGCAGGCAGTCCGCGAGGAACGCCTCCCGGTTCGGCACGGTGAAGGACGCCGCGTCGATCCCGCTGTCCCGGACGAACAGCGGAACCACCGCATCGGATGCGTCGAGGGCGGCCCGCAGCGGCGGATGGTCGTGCACCCGCAGGTCGGAGGTGAACAGGACGACACGGACACGCACGGAACGACTCCCGGGGGAACGATGGACAGACGCCTTCGTGAGCCCTTCCCCCGCCGGACCCGACCTGGATGCAGCCGCTCGCCCGAACGGGTCCGCGGACCCGCAGGCCACGGGCTGTGCATGTACGGGACAGGAGCGGGCAGGCGAAGAACAGGGACGGCGGAACGCCACAGGGCGAGGGCGGTCCGTGAGAGTGCGACGGGTGGAGGTGCTGGCGACATGCGAGCAGAGGTGTTGCGACGGTTTTCCGCGGGAGCGCCGCGAGGATCCTGGCCGGCCGAGGAGTACGCGGCGCGACTGCGCGCCCAGGGCCGCGCCGCGCGCGTGGTGATGGACCTGGAGACGGACGCGTTCCTGGTGGTGGCCGGGGACGCGGAGACCACCGGCTGAACAGGGGAGCGGGGGGGGGAAGGGGGCGGGGAGAGGGGCCCCCCCCCCCGCCCCCCCCCCCCCCCCTCCACCCTGTACCGAGCCCCCGGCCCCGTGGCCGGGGGCTTTCAGCGCCCTGCGGCGCCCACCTCCGAGAGCTGCTCCCCACCGGCCTCGCCGGAGAGGCGCGCCGTGACCCGGACCGTGCCGTCCTCGGGCGCCCGCACCGCAAGCGTCCGGCCGGGACGGGCGGAGTCGACCGCTCCGCTCGCCGTGATCCCGACGACCGCACGGCTGCCCGCCGCGACCAGGTACCAGTGGTCCTTCGGCGACTTCCACCGCGTCGAGGCCACCACGTGCTGCCCGAAGCGGCTGCACGCCGCCGTGTTCCGCGCCTGCCCGACCAGCTCGGCCGGCGTGGTCAGCGACGTGGTGGGCGTACGCAGCAGCATGGCCACATCGCCCGGTCCGCGCCACGTCGAGGCACGCGCACACATCCACACCGCGTGGCCGCCGCCCTCCGGCAGATCCTGCTCGGCGAAGTCCCAGGCGTTCACGGCGCGCACGCCGCCGCCCGCCCACGAGCCGAGCCGGCACGCGCTGCGCGCCCACGCGAGCAGCGCCTGGCTGCTCGTCGCCTCACGCGGCTGCCGCGCCGGGGGAGTGCCGTGTCCCGGCAGCGGCGTGTACGTGAGGTGCACGGGCGAGAGCCCGCCGAGATCCGCGACCACGAAGGCGTGATGCTCCACGATCCGCGAGGAGGAGCGCAGTTGCAGCACGGGACGCCGCTGGCAGTTCCCCGCCGCGACCACCGGGACCGTGTCGGTCACGCCGTCGCCGGACACGTGCAGCGGCCGGGCCGGGCTGTCGGGCCGCAGTAGATCCCGGGTCGTCGACTCGGCGACCCAGGGGGCGGTCAGATAGCGGGCCGAGCCCTTCGACCGGGCCAGCACGACGACGGCGGCCGAGGTGACGTCCGCGTCGTCCGCCCGGGCCAGGTCGAGCGCGGCGGGTGAGTCGCCGTCGGCGTCGGTGTACCGCGCCAGACGCTCGCCGTCGCTGAACAGGACCACGGCCCGGCCGCCGACATCGCCCGCGTACAGCAGCTGCGGACTGCGCGGTGGCGCGTCGACCGGAGTGCCGGGCGTCGACGTCACCCGCACGTCGGTGGTGGGCGCCGCCCAGGTGCCCAGTGCGCGGGAGAGCAGGTCCTTGTCGTCCTTGCGGTCGCCGCGCGCGGGCCACGCCGTGAAGTCGACGCGGGAGGTGTCCGCCCACTGTCCCGGTGCGGTCCGCACCAGGCGGTCGGCGGAGAGATACCGGGGTGTGGCGGCGCGGGCGGCCGTCGTCGGCTGTCCGGAGCCGTCGGTGCTCTGCGGGACGATCACCGCGGCCAGGGCGACGGCGACCGCCGCGCCCGTGACCCACACGGCCCGCTTGCGCCGGCCGCGGCGGACCAGATCGGTGGGCCGGCTCTGGACCGAACAGGCGTCGAACTCCTGGGAGCGCAGCAGGGCTTCGGCGGCCGCACCGGCGGCCGCGTCCAGCTCAGCGGCGGCCAGGACGCTCGCCGAGCCGTCCGGAACACCGGCCGCCTCCAGCAGCGCGGCGACCCGCTTGTCCGGCAGGCCGTCGACGCGGCGCAGCACGAACGCGGCACGGGTCGGGGCAGGCGGGTCGGCGAGCGCCTGCCCCAGTGCGATCTCCTCCGGGCCGCCCGCGTGCGGGAACAGCCGCAGCCCCCACACCACGGGCAGCCTCGGCACGAGGGTCCGGGGCGGCGGCAGTGCGCCGGGCCAGCCGGCGGGCCGGTGGGCGGCGGACAGGGCCGCGCGCAACACCCGTACCCGCAGGGCGTCCCGGGTGAGGGTGTCGCCGTCCTGCGGACCGCGCGGGCGGGGCACGAGCGCGCCGCGCGCCCCGGGCAGCGCCCGTTGCGCGGCTCCGTGGGCCAGCAGGACCCGCCGGTGACGGGAGAGGGCGGCGGGAAGAGTGAGATACGCGAGGCGCACCAGCGCCGTGTACTGCGTGACGAGAGCGGCCTCGGCACGATCCGTGGCTATCCTGGTGCGCTTGACGGGACGGCCGGGTCGGAGGACGGACATGATCGGGCCTTTCGGGTCGAGAGACGGACCGAAGGACACGCCGGACAACGAGACGTGTCGACGACCGTCAAACGACCGGAACCCGATGCGGTCACTCGGGGCGGCCCAATCAGGACTGCCTCGGGCGAGTCGGGGTATCAGCATGGCTGCGGGGGCCTTGCCACACGGGCCGGGGCGCGAGAGAGACATGGATGAGCGAGTACACCGAGTGCATGGGCGGAGAAGTGATCCGATCGGGCTTCGAGGCGTCGGTCGACCCGCTGCGGCAGGTGACGCACTACTCCGGTGAACCGGGTTGCATAGCCGACGCACGCGCGTTCACCCGCGCGTTCCTGACACGGCTGCGCCAGGAGTGGTGCGTGGGTCTCGACACGCACGTGACCGGTGACGTGATGCTCATCGTCAGCGAACTGATCACCAACGCGGACCGGCACAGTGCGGGCCCCTACGTCCTGGAGCTGGAGGGGACGGCGCGGCACATCGTCGTCACCGTCTACGACAGCAGCGCGGCCGTACCCCTGCGCTTTCCCAAGGACCCGGGGCGCATCGGGGGGCACGGCCTGGAGATCGTGGACGCGCTCGCCGACGTCACCGTGGAGCGAGTGCCCGTCGGCAAGCGCGTACAGGCAGTGCTGGCACTGCCCTCCTGAAAGCCCGGCTCAGACGGTGTCCGCCTCGGCGAGCATGCCCGAGCGCAGCCGGGAGATCAGCTGCTTGATCAGGCGTGACACATGCATCTGCGAGTATCCGAGCCGCTCACCGATCTCCGCCTGGGTCAGCTCCTCGACGAACCGCAGATGGAGCAGCTGCCGGTCCCGCTGCGGGAGCCTGGCCACCAGCGGGGCGAGCGCGTGGAAGTCCTCGACGAGCTCCATCGCGCCGTCCTCGACCCCGATGAAGTCCGCGAGCACCGACTCGCCGTCCTGCCCGCTGTCACCACCGGTCAATGCCGCGTCCAGGGACGCGGACGTATAGCCGTTCGAAGCGAGCTGGGCCTCCACGACCTGGCCCTCCGAGAGGTCCATCAGCGTCGCCAGCTCGGCGGTGCTCGGCTCCCGGTCCAGACGGCTGCACAGCTCGTCGCGTGCCTTCGCCAGTTCGAGCCGCATCTCCTGAAGCCTGCGCGGCACGTGCACGGCCCACGTCGTGTCCCGGAAGAAACGCTTGATCTCGCCGCTGATGTAGGGCAGCACGAACGACGTGAACTCCACCTCGCGCGAGATCTCGAACCGGTCGATCGCCTTGATCAGACCGATCGTGCCGACCTGCACGATGTCTTCGAAGTCCTCGGTGGAGCCGCCGCGGTGCCGGAAGCGACCGGCCGCGAAGCGGACCAGCGACATGTTCATCTCGATCAGCGTGTTGCGCGTGTACTGGTACTCCGGAGTGCCCTCCTCCAGCTCCGCGAGCCGCCGGAAGAACTGGCGAGACAGCTCCCGCGCGTCCAGCGGCGCCACCCGGCCGGGGTCGGAGATCTCGTACGCGGATACCTCACCAACCGTGGTCCGGGTCCTGTGCGCAGTGACGTCCGTCCCGCTCATGGTGGAATCCACCGTCCCTCCCGCGCCGTGGGCCGACGCAACGCTCTGTTCCATCATGGTGTTCGGCAGTTACCCGCGAACTCGCCGGTCATGCACATTTGCTCAGGAGGTACGCCATCAACACGGCAGACACAGCAGGGGCGGTGCGCGAACTCGCCGCCGCGCTCCCCGACAGCACCCTCGTCACGGACGCCGACGTCCTCGCGACGCTCGGCCGGGACGACGCCGAGTGGGCGCCCGTGGGCCGGCCCCTGGCCGCGGTGCGCGCCACGTCCGCCGACGAGGTCCAGGCCGTCGTCAGGGAGTGCGCGGCCCGGCGGATACCCGTCGTCACCCGGGGCGCGGGCACCGGCCTGTCCGGCGGCGCCAACGCCGTCGACGGCTGTCTCGTCCTCGACGTGTCGCGGATGAACCGCATCCTGGAGATCGACACCGAGAACCTGATCGCCGTCGTCCAGCCCGGCGTCGTCAACAACGACCTCAAGGCCGCCGTCGCCGAGCACGGCCTGTGGTACCCGCCGGACCCGGCCAGCGCCCCCTGGTCCACGATCGGCGGCAACGTCTCCACGAACGCGGGCGGCCTGTGCTGTCTCAAGTACGGCGTCACCCGGGACTACGTCCTCGGGATGGAGGTCGTCATGGGCGGCCCCGCGGGCGAGTACGGCTCCCGCGTCCGGCTCGGCCGGCGCACCACCAAGGGCGTCGCCGGATACGACCTGACGAGCCTGTTCGTCGGCTCCGAGGGCACCTTCGGGGTCGTCACCGAGATCACGCTGAAGCTGCGGCCCGCCCCGGTGGCCGAGCCCCGCACCGTCGTCGGCGCCTTCGACAGCCTCGTCGCGGCGGGCGCCGCGGTCGCCCTGGTCACGAGCCGCGGCCTGGCCCCGGCCGCCCTCGAACTCCTCGACCGCGCCTGCATGCAGGCGGTGGAGGACTGGAAGCACCTCGGCATCGAACCCGGCGCCGAGGCCATGCTGCTCGCCCGGATCGACGCCCCCGGCGACGCGGGCGCGGCCGAGGCCGACGCCATGGCCGCCGCGTTCCGCGAGGCCGGGGCGATGTGGGCCGAGCAGTCCACCGACGCCGTCGAGGCCGAGGCCCTGTTCGACGTACGACGTCTCGCCTATCCGGCGCTGGAGCGCCTCGGGCCCGTCCTCACCGAGGACCTGTGCGTGCCGCGCTCCGCCGTGCCCGCGATGCTCGCCACCATCGAGAAGATCGGCCGCGCGCACGGCGTACGCATCGCCACCATCGCGCACGCGGGCGACGGCAATCTGCATCCGCTGCTGATCACCGAGCCCGGTGACGAGGCGGCCCGCGTCGCCGCGCAGGCCGCCTTCGAGGAGCTCCTCCAGGCCGCGATCGCCGCGGGCGGCACCGTCACCGGCGAGCACGGCGTGGGGCTGCTCAAGCGCGGCGGGATGCGGGCCGAACTCGGTCCCGCCGTGCTCGCGATGCAGCGCGCCGTGAAGCAGACCCTCGACCCGCTGGACCTGTTCAACCCGGGGAAGGTCGTCGGCGAGGACTGACCTTCCCCGGGCGTCGGATCAGCGGGGCAGCCCCGCCGGATCGGTGGCCCACGCCGTGTCCGGCCGGTCCGTCAGCCGGTAGGAGAGGGTGCCGCCGGTCCGCAGGAAGTCCGCGTCCGTCCAGGACCGGTCGTGCACGCGGCCGTCGAGGCGCACCCCGGAGACGTAGGCGTGCGTGTCGTCGGCCGCCGGGGCGTCGACCACCAGGTCCGTGCGCCCCGGCCGGTCCACCACCGCGTGCGGGAACAGCGGGGCGCCGAGCAGCAGGTCGGCGCTGCCCGGCGCCTTCGGGTACAGGCCGAGCGCCGAGAAGACGTACCAGGCGGACATGGTGCCGAGGTCGTCGTTGCCGGGCAGGCCCGAGGGCCCGGTCCCGTAGACGGTGTCGACGATCTCGCGGACCGTGGCCTGGGTCTTCCAGGGCTGTCCGAGCGCGTTGTAGAGCCACGGCGCGTGGATGCCCGGCTCGTTCGTCGGGTCGTAGCGCAGCGCGTCGCCGCCCTTGACGGACCAGGAGCCGTCCGCCTTGTGGAAGAACCCGTCGAGGCGGCTCGCGGCGGTCTCCCGGCCGCCCATGGCGTCCGCGAGTCCCTGGACGTCCTGCGGCACCATCCAGGTGTACGTGGCGCTCGTGCCCTGCGCGAACCCGAGGTCGCTGCCGGGGCTGAACGGTGTCACCCACGACCCGTCGACGTTGCGCGCCTGGACGTAGCCGGTGTCCGCGTTGAAGACATTGCGCCACCAGGTGCCGCGCTCGGTGAAGTACGCGGCCTGCTTCTCCTTGCCGAGCAGCTTCGCCCACGATCCGAGCGCGGCGTCGGCGACCGAGTCCTCCAGCGTCTCGGCGGCCCCGCCCCAGCAGTGGCACACGTCCTGCGGCGCGTAGTGCGAGGTCAAGTACTGCGCGAGGTTCGGTCGTTGGCCTTCGCACTGTCCGGGGCAGCCCGCGTCCGACAGGCCCGCGTCGCGCGGCTCGGTCGCCTGGCGGGCCAGCGACTCGAAGGCGCCCTCGTAGTCGAAGTTCCGTACTCCCATCGCGTAGAACGTGGCGAGGGTCGCGGCGGACGGATCGCCGGTCATGACGTGCGTGGCTCCGCTGATGTGCACCCAGCGGTCCCACACGCCGTCGTTCTGCCGCGCGAAGTTGTACAACGACTGCGCGAAGTCCCCGGCCACCTTCGGTTTCAGCAGCGCGAGCAGCTGGATCTGCGCGCGGTACTGGTCCCAGCCGGAGAAGTTGCTGTACTGCGCGCTCTGCCCGCGCGCGAGGCGGTGCGGGGCGCCGTCCATGCCGGGATAGCGTCCGTCGGTGTCGCTGATGATGTTCGGCTGCATCAGGGAGTGGTAGAGCGCCGTGTAGAAGGTGGTGCGCTGCGCGTCGCTGCCGCCCGAGATCTTCACGGAGCTCAGCTCGCGGTCCCAGTCGCGGGACGCCTCGGCCGCCACGGCGTCGACGCTCGCCCGCGGGGCGATCTCCTCGCGCAGATTGGTCTCGGCGCCCTTCAAGGACACGTACGAGATCCCGAGCCGCATGTGGACATCGTTGTCAGACGCCGTGTCGAAGCCGACCCAGCCGCCGGAGCCCCGTCCCGCGCGGTCCGCGCCGGTCGCGTAGCCCTCGCCGCCGTCCGCGCTGGTGGAGCCGGGGGAGACGGTGGCGTCCTTCCAGGTTCCGTACGAGGCGAAGTCCCGGTCGAACGACGCGCTGAAGTAGAGCTTGTAGTAGCTCTTGCGGTTGTTGGTGCCGCCGTTGGCCCGGCGGCCGCAGAACGCGCCGGTCAGCACCCAGCCGGTGACCTTGCGGTGCGCCCGGTCGATCTCTACGTGCGCGTCTTCACTGCCGTTGAGGGAGTTGGACGTGCGGAACAGCAGCGAGGCGGCCTCGCCGGCGGGGAAGCCGAAGTCGGCGACGCCCGCACGGCGGCTCACCGCGAGGTCGGCCGTCGCGCCCGAGTCGAGGCCCAGGGTGTAACGGCCGGGCACCGCCCGCTCGTTGTCGTGGCGGAAGTCCGAGGCGTAGACCGCGTCCTTGGTGTCGGCCGAGGGGGACGAGGTGACGTCGCCGACGAACGGCATGATCGGCACGTCGCCCGCGGCGCCGGGATGACAGCCCGCGCCGTTGACGTGGGTGAGGCTGAGACCTCGTATCCGGGTGGTGTTGTACGCGTACCCGTTCGCCGCGCCGGTGTTGGTCTGGTCGCCGGTGGTGCTGGTCGGGGACCAGGAGATCATCCCGTACGGGCGGGTGGCTCCCGGATAGGTGTTGCCGCCGTTCGCCGAGCCGATCAGCGGGTCGACGGAGGCGGTGGGGCGGTCCTGCGGCGCGGCGGCCGAGGCGAGCGGGCCCGGCAGGGTCAGGGCGAGGGCGGTCGCCAGACCGAGCGCGGCGAGGCGGCGGCGGGTGGGCGCCGCGGATCTGAAGGGCACGGAGCGGGCCTTTCGTCGGGGTCGGGGGCGCCGCCGAGCGTAGATCGCCGGGCCGTCCCGGGGAACGGGTCGGGACGGATCACAGATGAACACCCGGTGAAACCGGCCCACTTGAACCGCTACGCCCCCGCGGTCCCGGCCCGTCCGCGAGACTGCGGTGGGGACAATCCCGGCAGTAGGGCAAGATCGACGACAGCGGCTCCTCCGCGGCGCGCGGAACGGGCGACAACCGACAGTGCAGTGCACGGATGAGGGAGGCGGTCCCATGGCCCGGCCGATCACCGCGGGAGTGGACGGATCACCCGAGAGCGCGGCGGCGGCCGCCTGGGCGGCACGCGAGGCGGTACGGCGCGAGCTGCCGCTGCGGCTGGTGCATGTGAGCGAGGCGCTGCCGGAGAGCCTCGCGATCGCCGCCGACGAGGCCGCGAGCACGCGGTGGGCGCACGATCTGCTGGAGGACGCCGAGCAGGAGATCGCCGAGCGCCACCCCGGTCTCTCCGTCACCGTCGACGTCCTCGACGACGCGGCCCCCGCGGCGCTGACGGCCGCCGCGCGCGACGCGGAACTCCTCGTCCTCGGCTCGCGCGGGTACGGCACCCTCGTCGGATTCCTGCTCGGCTCCGTCGGCCGGCAGGTCGTCGCGTCGGCGGAGCGGCCCGTGGTCCTGGTCAGGGAGGGCGCCGAGGCGAGCGCCGAGGCCGCCGGGCGCGAGGTCGTCGTCGGGCAGGAGGGCGACGCCGAGGACAGCGCCGCCACCCTGGAGTTCGCCTTCGCCGCCGCGGCCGCCCGCGGCGCGACGGTGCGCGCGGTGCGGGCCTGGAGCCTGCCGCCGGTCTTCGCCTACAGCCCGGCCTCGCTCCAGCTCCTCGACGAGTCCGGAGGCATGGAGCCCCACGAGAAGAAGGCACTGGCCGCGGCGCTCGCGCCCTGGCGCGACCGCTTCCCCGACGTGCCGGTCGTCGAGCACGTCGAGATCGGCAGCGCCGGCCAGGTGCTCCTGTCGGTGGCCTCTCAGGCCCAGCTCCTGGTCGTCGGACGCCGGGCCCGGCGCACCGCCGTCGGCGCCCGGATCGGCTCCGTCGCGCACGCCGTGCTGCACCACGCGCCGTGCCCGGTCGCGGTGGTGCCGCACGGCTGAGCGCGGCCCGGCCCCGGGTCAGCCCTCGCCGGTCAGGGACACGGCGCCCACCGGGCAGGCCCGCACCGCCTCCTTCACCAGGGGGTGCTCCCCGGCCGCCGTCGCGCGGCCCGGGAGCACTTCGCTGAGTCCGTCGTCGTCCTGTGTGAACACGTCCGGGGCGGTCAGCGCGCACATGCCCGCGCCCACGCACCGCTCCTTGTCGACCTCGACCCGCACGGCGCTCACCACGCGACCGGCAGTTCGAGCATGCCCTGGATGGTGTCCCCGGGCTTGAACGGGATCTCCTCGGCGGGAGCCGCGAGACGCAGCGCGGGGAACCGCCTCAGGAGGCTGTCGAGCGCGATCTCCAGCTCGGCGCGCGCGAGGTTCTGGCCCAGGCACTGGTGGATCCCGAACCCGAACGCGAGATGGTGGCGCGCGCTGCGGTCCCAGTCGAGGCTCTCCGCCTGCGGGAAGGCGCCGTCGTCGCGGTTGATCAGCGACGTGGAGAACACGACGCCCTCACCGGCCCGGACCGTCGACCCGGCCACCTCCATGTCCTCCTTCGCGATCCGCAACAGCCCGTCCGCGATGGACAGATACCGCAGCAGCTCCTCCACCGCGACGGCCGTCGTCGTACGGCCCTCGCGCAGCGCGGCCAGCTGCTCGGGGTGGCGCAGCAGCGTGAAGGTGCCCAGCGAGATCATGTTCGCGGTCGTCTCGTGTCCGGCGACGAGCAGGATGACGGCGTACGCGATCAGCTGGTCGCGGTCCGGCGGCCCGTCGGGCCCTTCCCGGTGGATGAGTTCGTCGAGGAGCCCGTCGCCCGGATCGGCGCGCTTGCGGTCGATCAGGTCGCCCAGGTATCCCTCCAGTTCGTCCCTGGCCCGCTGCACGTCGGACGGGGCCGGGCCGCGCAGGAGCCGGCGTGAGCGTTCCTCGAAGAACTCGTGGTCCGCGTACGGGACTCCCAGCAGCGCGCAGATGACCATGGAGGGCACCGGCAGCGCGAACGAGCCGACGAGGTCGGCGGGCGGTCCCTGCTGCTCCATGGCGTCGAGCAGCCGGTCCACGGTCTGCTGAATGCCCGGGCGCAGTCCGGTGATCCGTTTGAGCGAGAAGCTCGGGATCAGCATCCGGCGCTGGGCGTTGTGCTCGGGGTCGTCGACGCCGAGCAGCGCAACGCGCCGTGAGCCGGCCTTCGCGAACCGTTCGGTGGGCGCCGGGAAGCCGGGGCGTTCGCGGTCGCTCGACAGCCGGGGGTCGGCGAGCAGTTCACGGGCCAGGGTGTGCCCGGTGACGGCCCATACCGTGCGGCCGTCGTAGAACGTGACGCGGCTGAGCGGGCGTTCGTCGCGCAGGGGCGCGTAGGCGGCCGGCGGCTGGTAGGGGCAGCCGCGGTCCTGCGGGAAGGGGATCGGGTCGGTGGCGGCAGCTGATGCGCGGGACGCGTGGGGTGCCGCGGGATGGGGGTGGGGGGCCTGGCGGGCCGGTTCCGTCGTGGATTCCGTCATGGATCGGATCGCCTCGCAGTGCTCGGTGGTGCGCGCGGAGCTGGCCGTTCCGCGCTCCCTCGTCATTGGATGCCCCTACCACCGACCCGGTCGACGCCAAGACCGGCCAGTTCGTACGCACGGGTGATCTGGCCGGGGTTTTTCGCCGCCGGCCGGGCGAGACGCCGTCGGCCCGGTTCGGGGCGGAGGTGCGGGAGGAGAGGGAGCGCCGGATTCGGCCTCCCGGTGGCCGGATCGCGGTGTGAGAGGGGCCGGAATCGTGCCGTCCGCGGGCGCCGGGGCTGCGTCCCCTCAGGCTTTGAGGGCGACCACGGCCTCGTCGGTGTACGGAAGGAAGGTCAGCGTCTGGTGGAAGTACAGCTCGATGCCGTGTCCGTCGTGCGCCGTGTAGCCGATCGCCAGGTCCTCGCCGAGCCGCAGCTCGAAGTCGCCGCCGCGCGTGGAGATCACGAACGCGCCGTTCAGGGCCGGGGCCCAGATCAGTTCGCCGTCGAGGATCCGGCTCAGATGGTTGGCGACGGGATAGCCGTGGTCGGAGGTCTCGCTGACGGCCGTGTACGCGTCGGCGCCGAGCAGCAGCGCGTACGGGCCGTCGACGCCGGCGAGGCGCAGCGCGGTGAGGGCGCGGCTGATGGTGTCCGGGTAGTCGCGCGGCTCGGCGGGCAGGCTCAGGACCGGGTTGGAGGTGCGCTCCCGCAGCCCGGGGATGCCCGCGGCTCCGTAACCGTCGAAGATCGCCTGGTCCTCGGCGAAGGCCATGGACCGTGCCGCGTCCTTCACGGGCTGCCAGTCGGAGTCGAGCGCCCCGCGCTCCACGTCGTCGACCGCTTCCCGGCTCACGACGAACGGGACCCGCAGCTCGACCAGCGGCCGGGCCGCGCGCAGCCGCGCGGTGACGCCCGGCGCGGGCGGGGCGATGTCGGTGAGGTGGCCGGTGCCCACGGCCGCGAGCTGCGGTCCTTCGGGGCCGGTGACGTCCACGACGCGGCGGCCCGCGACATGGCGCTGGAACGTGCGGCGGGCCTCCTCCTCGATCTCCGCCCATGCGGCGGGCGTGATCGGCGCGAGCTCACGGTGCAGATTGGTGCCGGGGGTGGGGGTGCTCATGATGCTCAGGCTCCTTTGAGGCTGCCGATGCCGAGCGAGCCGTCGACGACGTCGGCCGCGGTGGGCGGGGGATCGGGCAGGTCGTCGAGGAAGTCGGCGCTCGGCACGTGGAAGAGGCACCCCGTCACCGCCGTCGAGAAGTCGAGGATGCGGTCGTGGTTGCCGGGCGGATCGCCGAGGAACATGTTGCGCAGCATCCGCTCGGTGACGTCCGGTGTGCGCGCGTAGCCGATGAAGTACGTGCCGAACTCGCCGCGGCCGAGGCTGCCGAACGGCATGTTCTCGCGCAGGATCTGCCGCTCGGTGCCGTCGTCGTCGACGATCGTGTTGAGCGCGACGTGCGAGTTCGCGGGCTTGACGTCGTCGGACAGTTCGACGTTCGCGGTCTTGGTACGGCCGATGACCCTCTCCTGCTCGTCGGAGGGCAGCGCTTCCCAGGCCGCCATGTCGTGCACGTACTTCTGCACGATCACGTAGCTGGAGCCGCGGAAGTCCGGGTCCTCGTCGCCCACGTACACCGCGGCGGCGGCCGCCCCGCCGACGGGGTTCTCGCTGCCGTCGACGAAGCCGAGCAGGTCGCGCTCGTCGAAGTACTTGAAGCCGTGCACCTCGTCCACGACGGTGACGGCGGAGCCGAGCCGGTCGACGAGCAGCCGGGCCAGTTCGAAGCAGAGGTCCATCCGGCGGGCGCGGAGGTGGAGGAGCAGATCGCCGGGGGTGGCCGGGGCCAGGTGGCGCGGTCCGGCCAGGGCCTGGAAGGGGTGCAGCTCGCGCGGCCGGGGACCGGCGAAGAGCCGGTCCCACGCGGTCGAGCCGATCCCGGCCACGCAGGTGAGGCCGTCGTCGGGGGAGCGGAAGGCGACCGAGCGCAGCAGCCCGGAGAGGTCCTCCAACGTGTCGCGCACCGCGCTCTCGCCGCCGGGCGCGACGGTGACCACGAGGAACATCGCGGCCTTCGCAGGTGGGGTGAGGACGGACTGCGACTCGACCACGAAGACTCCGCTCCTGTGACAGCTGCCGTGATTTCTCAGTTTTGTCACTTTATGGGTAGATTCGAGGCGCGGCATGTGCGGCAGTTGGGTGGATGTGTCCCATCTCACCCGACGGAAACCACTGGGATGGGTGGAGCACGGTTGGTTGGCTGTTAAACTTTGAACCAAGGCCCCGACCGTTCTCCCCCGTACGGTCGGGGTCCTTTTTTTGCCATGACGCATGTCCCATTGGGACAGATGTCCCAATGGGACGCGAGGGGGTTACTGTGGAAGGGCGGGGGCGAGCGAGAGCGACGAAGGAGTCGAGTCATGAAGGCACTTCAGTACCGGACCGTCGGGGCAGCGCCGGAGGTCGTCACCGTCCCTGACCCGGAGCCGGGTCCCGGACAGGTCCTCCTGAAGGTGACCGCCGCGGGCGTCTGCCACTCCGACATCGCGGTGATGAGCTGGCCCGCCGAAGGGTTCCCCTACGAGCTTCCGCTGACCCTCGGCCACGAGGGCGTCGGCACCGTCGCCGCGCTCGGCGCGGGTGTGAGCGGTCTGAAGGAGGGCGACCCGGTCGCCGTCTACGGACCCTGGGGCTGCGGCACCTGTGCCAACTGCGCGCAGGGCAAGGAGAACTACTGCCTGCGCGCCGACGAGCTGGGCATCCGTCCGCCCGGACTCGGCGCCCCCGGCTCCATGGCCGAGTACATGATCGTCGACGACCCGCGCCACCTCGTGCCGATCGACGGCCTCGACCCCGTCGCCACCGTGCCGCTCACCGACGCCGGTCTCACCCCGTACCACGCGATCAAGCGCTCGCTGCCCAAGCTCGTGCCCGGCTCCACCGCCGTCGTCATCGGCACCGGCGGGCTCGGCCACGTGGCCATCCAGCTCCTGCGCGCCATGACCGCCGCGCGTGTGATCGCCCTCGACGTCACCGAGGACAAGCTCGCCCTCGCCCGCACCGTCGGCGCCCACGAGGCGATCCTTTCGGACAAGGACGCCGCCGCGAAGGTGCGCGAACTGACCGGCGGGCGCGGCGCCGAGGCCGTCTTCGACTTCGTGGGCGTCCAGCCCACCGTCGAGACCGCCGGCGCCGTCGCCGCGGTCGAGGGCGACGTGACCCTCGTCGGCATCGGCGGCGGCCTGCTCCCGGTCGGCTTCGGCGCGACCAACTTCGAGGTCAGCGTCACCGCGCCCTACTGGGGCAGCCGCGGCGAGCTCATCGAGGTACTGGACCTGGCCCGGGCCGGAGCCGTCTCCGTGCACACCGAGACGTACTCCCTCGACGAGGCGCCCCTGGCGTACGAGCGACTGCACGACGGCAAGATCAACGGCCGCGCGGTGATCCTCCCCAACGGCTGACACGTGGCGCAAACCGTGGTCGGTTTTCGGCCACGGTTTGCGTTCATCATTCAACTGTCGGCGCGGAGAGGGCTGTTCCGGGTGGCGGGTGATCAATAGCCTGAGGTGAACCGTCCGTACATCCCACTTCAGGGAGCGCCATGTCCACCGCGCAGATCCCCGACATCCTGTCGCCGGAGTTCGCCGCCGACCCCTATCCCGCCTACCGCGCGCTGCGCGAGTCGGAGCCGCTCCTCTGGCACGAGGCGACGCAGAGCTGGATCGTCTCGCGCTACGCCGACGTGGAGCGCGTCTTCAAGGACAAGGCGGGCCAGTTCACCACCGACAACTACGACTGGCAGCTGGAGCCCGTCCACGGCAAGACGATCCTCCAGCTCAGCGGCCGCGAGCACTCCGTGCGCCGCGCGCTGGTCGCCCCGGCCTTCCGCGGCAGCGACCTCCAGGAGAAGTTCCTGCCGGTCATCGAGCACAACTCCCGCGCCCTGATAGACCAGTTCCGCGCCACCGGCTCCGCCGACATCGTCAGCGACTACGCCACCCGCTTCCCGGTCAACGTCATCGCCGACATGCTCGGCCTCGACAAGGCCGACCACGCCCGCTTCCACGGCTGGTACACCGCCGTCATCGCCTTCCTCGGCAACCTGGCGGGCGACAAGGACGTCGCGGCGGCGGGGGAGCGCACCCGGGTCGAGTTCGCCGAGTACATGATCCCGATCATCCAGGCCCGCCGCGAGAACCTGGGCGACGACCTGCTCTCCGCCCTGTGCGCCGCCGAGGTCGACGGCGTACGGATGAGCGACGAGGACATCAAGGCGTTCTGCAGCCTGCTCCTCGCGGCCGGCGGCGAGACCACCGACAAGGCGATCGCCAGCATCTTCGCCAACCTGCTGGTCAACCCCGAGCAGCTGGCGGCCGTGCGGGAGGACCGCTCGCTGATCGACCGGGCCTTCGCCGAGACGCTGCGGTACACGCCCCCGGTCCACATGATCATGCGGCAGTCGGCCACCGACGTGGAGCTGACCGGCGGCACCGTCCCCGCGGGCGCCACCGTCACCTGCCTCATCGGCTCCGCCAACCGCGACGGGCACCGCTACGCCGAGCCCGACCGCTTCGACATCTTCCGCGACGACCTCACCACCACCACGGCCTTCTCGGCCGCCGCCGACCACCTGGCCTTCGCGCTCGGCCGGCACTTCTGCGTCGGCGCGCTGCTCGCCAAGGCCGAGGTCGAGATCGGCGTGAACCAACTGCTCGACGCGATGCCCGACGTGCGCCTCGCCGACGGCTTCGACCCCGTGGAGCAGGGCGTCTTCACCCGCGGCCCGCAGTCGCTGCCGGTGCGCTTCACTCCGGTCGCCTCCTGACCGGCGGCCGGGTGTTAACCTCGTACACATGCTTCGTTCCACGTGTCTGAACTGGTGGCGCCTCACTTAGAGGCGACCCCAGTCATGCACGAACAAGGGCCGTCCCCGGACGGCCCTTCTTGCTTTCCTCCCGCGGATCTCCGCCGGCGGAGGCCGGGCCGCCCCGAGGGCGACCACGACCCGTCGAACCGCAGGGAGAGATCATGACCGCCACCGTCGAGCACCCCACCACCGACGTCCTCGGCACCACCGCCGCGCGCGCCCGCAGCGCGGAACTGGAGCGGCTCGTCCGCGGCGACCCGGGCCGCTTCCGGGTCCTCACCGGGGACCGGCCGACCGGACGACTGCATCTCGGCCACTACTTCGGCACCCTCCACAACCGCGTCAGACTCCAGGACCTCGGCGTCGAGACCTTCGTCCTCGTCCCCGACTACCAGGTCCTCACCGACCGCGACGTGGCCGAGAACCTCAAGGAGTACGTCGCCGAACTCGTCCTGGACTACCTGGCCATCGGCATCGACCCGGAGCGGTCCACGATCTTCACGCACAGCGCCGTGCCCGCACTCAACCAGCTGCTGCTGCCGTTCCTCAGCCTCGTCTCCGTCGCGGAGCTGAACCGCAACCCCACCGTGAAGGACGAGATCGCCCACTCCCGGCAGTCGGCCGTCAGCGGGCTCATGCTCACCTACCCCGTCCACCAGGCCGCCGACATCCTCTCCGTCAAGGCCAACCTGGTGCCCGTCGGCCAGGACCAGCTGCCTCACCTGGAGATCACCCGCACCGTCGCCCGCCGCTTCAACGACCGCTACGGCCACGGCACGGAACTCTTCCCGCGCCCCGAGGCACTGCTGTCCGAGGCGCCGCTGCTCCTCGGCACCGACGGCACCAAGATGAGCAAGAGCCGGGGCAACGCCATCGCGCTGTCCGCCGACGCCGACGACACCGCCCGGCTGCTGCGCGGCGCCAAGACCGACGCCGAGCGCCGCATCACGTACGAGCCCGCGACCCGACCGGAGGTCTCTTCACTGGTGCTGCTCACCGCGCTCTGCGAGGGCACCGACCCGCACCGGGTCGCCGAGGAACTGGGCGACGGGGGAGGTGCCGCGCTCAAGCGCCGCGCCACCGAGGCGGTCAACACGCGGCTGGCGCCGATCCGGGCCCGCCGCGCCGCCTACGCCCGCGACCCGCAGCTGGTCAGGGACGTACTGCGGGCCGGGAACGAGACCGCGGGCGCCCTCGCGGAGCAGACGCTCGACGAGGTGCGCACGGCCATGCGGACCGACTACTGACACCTGGACGACCGCAGAGGCGCTGCGGGGAACCGGCTCAGCGCACGACCGGTGTGAAACTCACCGGCAGCGCCGTCAGGCCCCGCATCCAGATCGACGGCCGCCAGGACAGCTCGGCCGGCTCCACCGCGAGGACCAGATCCGGCAGCCGGTCCAGCAGGGTCTCCACCGCGGTGCGCGCGATGACGTCGGCGAGCAGCGGAGCGGGGTAGGGGCAGCGGTGCTCGCCGTTGCTGAACGACAGGTGCGCCGCGTTCTCCGCCCCGACATGGCCCTCCGGCCAGATCTGCGGGTCGGAGTTCGCGGCCGCGAGACCCAGCACCACACAGTCGCCCGCGCGGATCTGCCGGCCGCCGAGCTGCGTGTCGCGCACCGCCCAGCGGCCGATGAAGTTCTGCGTCGGGGTGTCCAGCCACAGCACCTCGTTCAGCGCCTCGCCGACGCTGAGCCGCCCGCCCGAGACATTGATCGCGAAGCGCTCGTCGGTGAGGAGCAGACGGAGCGTGTTGCAGATCCAGTTCGCCGTCGGCTGCTGGGCCGCCGCGATCACCGAGATCAGGTCCTGCACGATCTCCTCGTCGGTGAGCCCTGCCGGATCGAGGATCATCCGGGACGTGACGTCGGCCCCCGGCCGCTCCCGCTTCTCCCGCACCAGACGCTGGATGCGCTCACCGACCCGGACGTACGCCGCCACCGGGTCGTCGCCCTCGTTGGCGTCCAGGGAGATCCGCAGATCGTCCACGAGCTCCTGCGTCTCGTCCGCGAGTTCGGGCATCCCGCACATCTGCACCGCTGCCCGCATCGCCAGCGCGTGCGCGTACGAGGCCATCAGCTCGGCCTGCCCACTGCCCGCGAACGCGTTGATGAGGCGGTCGGCGATCTGCGCGCAGTCCCGCGCCAGTTCGAACTGGTCGACCTGCTCCAGAGCGTGCGTGATCACCCCGGCGCGGCGCCGGTGCTCGGCCCCCTCGGTGAACAGCACCGACGGCTGGTACCCGACGAACGGCATGAGCGGCCAGTCGGCAGGGATGTGCTCCCACTGGTTCCAGCGCCGCGAGTCCCGCGCGAACAGCTCGTCGTGCGCCGTGACATAGCCGAGCTCGGCGTAACCGAGCACGAGCCACGCGGGCACGTCCCCGTCGAGCAGCACGGGCGCCACCGGACCGTGCTCCGAGCGCAGCGCGCGGTAGAGCTGCGACGGAGTCTGCTGATACTGCAGGCCGCTGAGCGGGACGGCGCCCGCGTGCGCGGGGCAGGCCGATACGTCGGGGGGCGTCGTTTCCGTCACGGTGTCGTCTCCTGGGCCATGGCGATGGCGTAGAGGTGGTCGACGAGGGTGATCAGCACGTCCTTCCCGGACGACCTGACCCGTGCGTCGCAGTCGACCATCGGGATGTGCGCGGGCAGCGCGAGGGCCTGGCGGATCTCTTCCAGGGAGTGGCGCACGGGCTCGTCGTCGAACCGGTTGACCGCCACCACGAACGGGGTCCCGTGATGTTCCAGGCGGTCGATCGCGTACCAGGAGTCGTCCATGCGCCGGGTGTCGACGAGCACGACCGCGCCCAGGGTCCCGGAGAACAGCCGGTCCCACAGGAACCAGAACCGCTCCTGGCCGGGCGCGCCGAACAGGTAGAGCACCATGTGGTCGTTGAGGCTGATCCGGCCGAAGTCGAAGGCGACCGTGGTCGTCGTCTTGGAGGCCACCGCCGACGTCTCGTCGACGCCGACGCCCGCCTGCGTCATCACCTCTTCGGTGTTCAGCGGACGGATCTCGCTGACCGAGCGGACCAGCGTCGTCTTGCCGACCCCGAACCCGCCGACCACGACGATCTTGAGGCCGGTGTCCGCGCCGGCGCCGAGCGGTGTGCGCTGAGCGGGCAGCTCAGAGGTTGCGGAGCCCATGGAGCACCTCCTTGAGAAGAGCGGAATCGGGGAGTTCGGCGACGGACGGGGCGGCCCTCGGATGGCGGGCGGTGATCTTGCCGCTCGCCTGGAGGTCGCCGAGCAGGATCCGGACGACGGTGATCGGCATCCGCAGCTCGGCGGCGATCTCCACGACGGCCGTGGGCCGCCGGCACAGTTCGAGGATGCGTACGTGCTCGGACTGCATCCCCGACGCCGGCTCGCACTCGCTCACCACCAGGGTCACCAGGTCGAAGGAGGCGTCGTCGGCGCGGCTGCGGCCCCCGGTGACCGTGTACAGCCGGTCCGGGGCACCGGTGTCCACCGGCCGCCGCGTCACTGGGCGCCGCCCCCCGCGCCGGACTGACGCGGAGCGGCCCGCAGGTGCTCCCCGATCTGCTCGACCAGCTCCGACATCTGGTGGCCCACGACGCCCGGATCGGCCTCCTCGTCGGCGACGACCGCGAGGTGCGCGCCCTCTCCGGCGTCCACGATGAACAGCAGCCCGCCGTGGAACTCGGTCATCGAGTGCCGTACGCCGCCGCTGCCGTTGCCGAACTCCACGGACGCGCCCTGGGCGAGTGCCTGGATACCGGAGCAGATCGCCGCGAGCTGGTCGGCCTGGTCGAGCGTCAGATGCTCGCTCCAGCACAACTTCAGACCGTCGCGGGACAGGACGAGGGCGTACCGGGTGCCGGGAGTGCGCTCGAGAAGGTTCTCCAGGAGCCAGGTCAGGCTGGTGTCAGTGGTCTGCATGGCGGGGTCGGGACGGCCCTTCCGGCGGTCCGGAAAGGCTGCCCGTGCCTCCAATCTCACGGTGTAGAGCGGTGCGGAGCGGGCTGGGAGCGGCCGGGTGGAGCGGCCAGGGGTGTCGGCGGTCAGTCCGTGGCGTCGGGCCGGCCGGCGTCCTGGGCGTCGGGCTTCTTGGCGTCCTTCGCCCGGCGAGCGGCGTGGAAGGCGCCGAAGCGGGCGCCCGCGTCCCGGGACGGTGTGGGGGCGGCGGCCGGCGCGGGGCGCGAGCGCTCCTGCTCGACCGCGGCCATCGTGCGGCCCGGCGGCCTGACCGGCAGCCCGTTCGGCGTGGACTCGACGCCCGGTGCGGGGCGCGGCACGACCGTGTCGGTGGTGTCCATGAGGTTCACGGTGTCCGTGCCGTTCGGGTACGCGGTGTCCGGGGTGCTGGTGGTGGCCGTGACGCCCGGGGTGGTGTCGGCCGCCGGAGTGTCGGCGCGCTCGTGCGTCTCGGCGGGCGCCGGACGCGGGATGTTCACCGGCGGCGCCTGTTCGCGCTGCTGGGCGAGGACCTGGGGCGGCAGCAGCACGACGACGCCGGTGCCGCCGCGCGAGGACGGCCGGTAGTTCACGGCGATGCCGTACTTGGCGGCGAGCCGGCCCACCACGGCGAGCCCCAGCCGGGTGCCCTGCAGCGACGCCAGGTCGGTGACCTGGCCGGACACCGCGTCCTCGGCCCGCCGCATCGCGGCGTCGGCCATCTTCAGGCCGCTGTCCTCGATGGTCACGACGAGGCCCGCGGAGCGCTCCTCCACATACACGTGCACCTCGTCGATGGGCGGCGAGAAGTTCGCCGCGTTGTCCATCAGTTCGGCGAGCAGGTGCATCACGCCCTCGGCCGCGAAGCCGGCGATCGCCGCGTCCGTCGCGCAGTGCAGCCGCACCCGCTGGTAGGCGGCGATGCGTCCGACGGCGCCGCGCAGCACGCTCTCCATCACGATCGGCCGGTTCCAGGCGCGGCTGGAGCGGCCGCCCATCAGCAGCGCCAGCCGGTCCGTCATGAGCCCGAGCTGGGAGGTGGCGTGGTCGAGCTTGAGCAGGTCCCCGAAGACCTCCTCGCCGTGCCGCTCCTGCATGCTGCGCAGGTCGGCGAGCATGCTCACGGCCTTCGCCTGCACCCGGCCGAGCGCCTTCGCCGACGCGGCCTGCGCGGCGGCTCCGCGCCGCTCGCTCAGGGCCAGTTCCCGAAGAAACGTCTCGGCCGGAACCTTCAACAGGGGGTTCTCGGGCCAGATCGGCTCGGCCAGCACCGTGTCGGCCGAGGCGCCGTCGCGCAGCCGCTCGACCGCGGCCGGGAACGTCTCGGAGGTCAGGCGGTCCAACTCGCCCGCCGCCCGGCGCAGTTCGTCGTGGGCGGCGTCGCGCTCGGCGGCGGTCCGGTCGGCCCGGTGCACGGCCTCGCTGAGAGCGGTCGTGAACTCCTGGAGGATGCGGGCCAGTTGAGGATCGTAGGGCGGGGTGGGCGCGGGGAGCCGGCCGTCCTGCAGGTGCCGTGTCACGCCGGGCAGTGTGACGTTCACCAACTGCGCCGCCTCGGCGGCCTGCTGGGTCAACCGGCCTGTCGCGAGGGCCAGTTCGCTGCGGGCGGTCTCCGCCTCCCGGCGGGCGCGGCCGACGGTCGTCGTGTGCACGGCCAGGACGACGGCGAGGAACGCCCAGGCGGCCAGGGCCGTCCAGACCGCCCAGGTGCGCGCGGCCGCCGGAGCCAGCGCGGCCGCGCCGCCTGCCGCGGCGGCCGCCACCACCAGCACGGTGAGCGCCGCGACCAGCGACGGTCGGCCCGCCCCGGCTTTCGGCTGAGAGCGGGCAGTGGAGGGTGGAGCAGGCACTGACATTCCGCGATCCCTCGGTCGTTGCGTGCGGGGAGCGGCCGCTCGACCGGTCGGGTCGGCGGCGGATCCGGGCCGTCCGCGCCGAAGGGGACGCCGATCTTCCGGACCGTACGAACGCTCATGCTAGTCACGCCGCGCGACGGGAAGACCGGACAAGCCGGGCAGTTCTCCCGGCGGGCGACTTCGTCGTGAACTCGCCCTTGCCTCTACCGGTCGTGGTAGCTGCCGCTCTGACCTTATATGTGGCACGAAGTCGTGGTGGGGGCGGGTGCGGAAAGGCTTCGGGAATCACCGGAAGGTGTCGCTCCGCACGACGTCAAAGCGTCGTTGAGCGAAGGCTTTCAGCCAACATCACTAGTTTTCCACGATGTTCCAGTGCCCGACCTCCCGGTACTGGGAGTCGTGGATCGCCGCGCCGTCACCCGGCGTCAGGTCGAAGTGGTGGAGATTGCCGCCCCAGTACCGCAGTGCGCGGCCCAGTTCGCGTGCCGCGTCGCCGTCGAAAGCGCTGTCACCCATGTCGATCTCAAGGAGGAACTTCATGCCTTCTACCCTGTCATTGAACCGCCCATTGAGACTTTTGCCGTGGCACCGGTGTGGACGGGGGCGCGCTCTGAGGTTTTCCGTGAACCGGTGTGCATGCTCGGGCCGATCCCGGGAACCAGACAACGGACAGGCTCTGGCAGCCCCACCCCCCCGGGCGCTTGAGCATTGAGCCCCGCCGCCTCCGCTCTCCCCCCTGCGAGGCGGCGGGGCTGTCGTCTGTCCTGGCAGTCCTGGCAGGGACTAGCCCTGGTGGTGGTGCGGCTGCTGGGCCGGGTGGCCGTGCGCCGCGGCGGCCGTGGCGAGCATGCCCTCCGCCTGCTCCTTGGGCAGTTGGTGCTCGATGCCGCAGAACGTGCACTGCGTGCGGTACTTCGTCGAGATCGGGAACAGCGGTATGAAGAACAGCGTGAACTTCGTGACGTACTTGCGCAGCGAGTGCGCCGACGGATTGCCGCAGCCGCCGCAGACGAGCGTGAGCATCGCGAGCTGATACACGTAACCGCGCGTGCCGAAGATGATCATGGGTGGTCCCCTCCCGGTCGATGGCCACCGCCGAGCGTGGGGCCTCGCGCCATCGTAAGCAGCCCCTGCGCCGCCCTCACAAGCCGTACTTGCGAGTGGAGTGCTCCTCCTGCGCGAGGCGGCGAAGGGCGAGGAGCAGTGGCTCGAAGAGGATGGCCGCCGCGACCACCAGTTCGGCCTTCTCCGTGTCGCTGTCCATGTCGTCCAGGCGCTGCATGTCCAGCCGTGCCACCTCGTCCATCTGGCGCGCGTACGCGAGCAGGGTCGCGGGGTCCCTCGCGTACCCGAGCCGGACGACCGTGGTGACGGTGGTGACCAACTGGCGGTAGCTGGGGGACAGGGCGCCGATCTCGCGCGCGTGCTCCCAGCCCACCTCTCCGAGGCACCAGTCGACCGCCGCGGTCACCTCGGCCGTCAGCGGGTCGTCGGCCGGCGCCTCGGGCGGCTGCGGCAGCGACCACATCGCGGCGCCGAGGCGGAAGGTCGTACTGAGCGAGTCGTCGTCGATGTGCGCGAGCACCTCCCGCGCGGTCGCCACCGGCACCCGGCCGATCTGGATCAGGGCCCGCACCAGATTGAGCCGCCGCAGATGGTCCTCCGCGTACTCGGCCTGCGTCTTGCTGATCCGCCGCCCCGGCGGAAGCAGACCCTCCCGCAGGTAGTACTTGATCGTGCCGACCGGCACCCCGCTGCGCTCGCTGAGCTCCGCCAGCCGCATCTCTTGTGTCCTCCATTGGAAAGTGCCACTATCCAATCACGCGAACACCGGGAGTCCAAGGGGGAGTTGTGCCCGTGAAGACACAGATGGGACGGACCACGGCCGACGTGGAGGGCGACGTCGTCGTCTTCCTGATCGGCATGCGGATCAATCACTTCTGGGCCGTGCACCGCTGGCTCCCGGTGTTCTGCGCCATGCCCATGATGCTCAGGGAGCTCGGCAAGGACCGCGGCCTCGGCCTGCTCCACCACGTGCTCGGTACCGCGAACCCGCGCACGTACTACGTCGTCCAGTACTGGGAGTCGAAGGAGAAGCTGCTCACGTACGCGGCGGCCCCGGGCCGGCGCCACCAGCCGTGGTGGGCGCGCATGAACCGCTACGCCCGCAAGAGCCGCGGACACGTCGGCCTGTGGCACGAGACGTACGTCGTGCCCGCGGGCTCCTACGAGACGATCTACGCCGACATGCCGCCGTACGGACTCGCCAGGGCCCACGGCGTGCGCCCGCTGCGTGACGGGGTGCAGGCCCGCGACCGGCTGTCGGTCTGACTCGGCCACAATGCGCGGCCGGAGCGCTACGGACCGTGCGGATGTGGCCACACCGGCCGCCCGAATCGGCATTTCGGGGCTCGTGATGAAAGTATTGCGCCCATGGCAATCAAGACCTACTTCGACATCACGATCAACGACGAGCCCGCCGGGCGGATCACGTTCAACCTCTTCGAGGACGTCGTCCCGAAGACCGCGGAGAACTTCCGTGCCCTGTGCACGGGCGAGAAGGGCTTCGGCTACGCCGGCTCGTCCTTCCACCGCGTCATCCCGCAGTTCATGCTGCAGGGCGGCGACTTCACCGCCGGCAACGGCACGGGTGGCAAGAGCATCTACGGCGAGAAGTTCGCCGACGAGAACTTCCAGCTCAAGCACACCAAGCCGGGCCTGCTCTCCATGGCCAACGCGGGCCCGAACACCAACGGCTCGCAGTTCTTCATCACGACCATCGTCACCGACTGGCTCGACGGCAAGCACGTCGTCTTCGGCGAGGTCGAGGACGGCATGGAGCTCGTGAAGAAGATCGAGTCGCTCGGCTCGCGCAGCGGTTCCACCGCCGCGAAGATCACGATCGCCGAGTCCGGCCAGCTCTGATCCTCCGCACAACCCGGAAGCCGGGAACCCGCCGCACGGCGGGTTCCCGGCTTCTGCCGTTCCGGGGTGAAGGGCGCCGAGGGCGCTATCCGAAGCGCTCGATGCGGATCCGGTCCACGGGCTGACCGAGGTCGACCAGCAGCCTGGAAGCGTGCTCGGCGAACGCGTTGGAGCCGCACACGTACGCCTCCCACGCGGGTGCGCCCCGCGTGAAGCACGGCGCCAGATGGTCGGCCGCCAGGCGCCGGCGCTCGCCCTCGCGCGTGAGCACCGGCGTCGTCTCCTCCCCGTACTCGGCGGCGTAGATCAGATCCTCGGCCGTACGCGCGGACACGACCAGACGCAGGGGCACGGTCAGCCGCCGCAGCCGGTGATGGCGCAGCATCGACATCAGCGGAACCACGCCCGAGCCCGCGCCGACCAGCAGCGCGGGCCGGTCGCCGGGCCACGCGAAGAAGCCGCTGAGCGGTCCGCGGACCTCCACCGCGTCACCGACCCGGGCGACGGTGTGCAGATGGCCGGAGACCTCGCCGCCGTCCACGTGGTCGAGGGTCAGCTCGATGTGCCCCGTGTCGTCCGGGGGCGAGGCGAGCGAGTAGTGGCGCTGCGCGGTGTAGCCGTCCTCCGCGGTCAGCCGCAGGATCAGATGCTGGCCCGGCAGATGCCCCTGCCAGCCGGGGACCGCGAACCGGAACGTCGACACCTGGGGCGTCTCGCGCCGGATCTCCGTGATCACCGCGCGCTGCCAGGCGGCCGCGGTCTGCCGGCCGACGGCGATCCGGCCGGGCACGGCGAACCGGGTGGGCGGCGTGAAGGTCGTCTCAGTCACCGGAGTACCGCTGCTCCTCCCAGGGATTGCCCCGCGCGTGGTACCCGTTCTGCTCCCAGAAACCGGGCTCGTCGTGGTCGAGGAGGCGCAGGCCCGCGAGCCACTTCACGCTCTTCCAGAAGTACAGGTGCGGCACCAGCAGCCGGGCGGGTCCGCCGTGTTCGGCCGGAAGCGGCTCGCCGTCGTGGCTGAAGGCCACCCAGGCCCTGCCGCCGCTGACGTCGGCGAGCGGCAGGTTCGCCGAGTAGCCGGTGTGGGAGTACGCGACCACGTGGGTGGCGCGGGCGTCGGGGCGTACGGCGTCGAGGAAGGCGTCCAGCGGGACACCGCCGAAGCGCACCCCGAACTTCGACCAGCCCGTCACGCAGTGGATGTCGCCCTCGTACCCGGACGAGGGCAGCGCCCGCGCCTCGTCCCAGGTCCACGTGCGCTCCTCGGCGACCAGCCCGTCGACGCGGAAGGTCCAGTCCCGCTCGGCGATCCGCGGAGTCACCTCGGCGGAGAGGACCGGCCAGTCGTCGCGTGCGTCGTACTGGCCGGGCGGCAGCCCCGGATCGTGGCTGCGGGGACGCCCGACGAAGCCGCGGGTGACGGGGACGGTCATGCGAAGAACTCCAGGTCGGCAAGGGTGTGGCACGCACACGTGCGCAGGACGACTCTGCCATCCCGCGCCGCTTTCGCGCACATCCGTCTCAGCGGCGCGGACCCACCGGCACGCCCAGCGGCCGGGCCAGACCCGTGATGTTCTCGTCGAGACGCTGAAGGTGGCGCAGCACACGGAAGGTGACGGTGTTCGCGGCCGGCATGCCCAGACCGTCCGTCTCCAGCATCGCCGTGATGCTCGCCCCCGACTCGACGCGGCCCTGCTCCTCCGTCTCGTTCACGTGCGCGACCAGGACGTCGATGTTGTGGTCGATGCGCTGCGCCGCGCGCGCCAGGCGCGGATCCGCGCCGATCCGCTTGCTGTACGGGACGAGCTCGGCCGTCGCCGCCAGGGAGCGCGCGTGATAGGCCGAGGTCTCAAGGAGCGCCACCAGATAGCGGGCGGTCTGCCGGCGCTCGCGCAGCGGCGTGATGGGGTGCGTCAGCGGCTGGGTGGACGCCCGCAGCTCGTCCAGCGCGGTGTCCAGGTCACGTGCCTTGTCCAGCAGGTCGACGGCGGGACCGCCGCTGAGCTGCTCCACGGCGCCCGCGACGACGTCGCCGAGCCGCTCCAGCACGGCGGCGAGCTGTTCGTCGGTGTGCCGGTCGGTGCGGACCGGGAGCACCAGCATCGCGGCGATGATGCCGCAGGCCGCACCCAGCGCCGTCTCCTCGATGCGCAGGACGAGCACGTCGAGGCTGTAGGTGTTCAGCAGGGTGTAGAGCAGGCCCAGCATCGCCGTCACGAAGAACGACATGAGGGCGTACGACAGCGGAGCGGTGAAGAACATCGCGAACACGCAGACCAGGACCAGCACGAACGCCAGCCAGGTGTGGTGCCCGACCGCGCCCGCGAGCGCCACACCGGCGACGACCCCGAGCACGGTGCCGAGCAGCCGCCGGTAGCCCTTGACGACGATCTCGCCCGTCGACGCGGTGTTGAGGAAGACGACCCAGCAGGTCAGGACCGCCCAGTACCAGCGCTGCGAGGAGAGAAACTCGCCGCCGACGATGGCGAGCGCCGAACCGACGGCGACCTGGAACGCCGCACGGGTGGTGGGCCGCTGGAATCCGGCCGGGTCCGGGGTCTCCTCCTTCTCGGTGCTCGTGATGGACACGTCCTCCGCGTCGAACTCCTCGCGCGAACGGATCGTCGCGGGGGAGTCGTCCGACTCGTCCTGCGGCCCGTCGAGCGCGAGCCGCAGACCGAGGACGGCGCGGGCCGCCTCACCGATGCCGCGGAACACGTCCTGCACGGCGAGGGTCGTGCCCGGCGGTATCGACTCCTCGTCGCGGTAGCCGAGCAGCCGGTTGCGGACGTGGGCGACGGCCGTGCCGCGGTTCGCCTCGGCGGGGCGGGCCACCATCAGGCGCAGGGCGCCCAGGTCGCGGCGGAGCAGCGCGGTGGACTCGTCCTCGGCGCGCAGCAGCTTGCCGGTGGCGGGCACCGGGGCGCCCGGCAGATGCAGGGTCAGGGTGTCGGCGCGCTCCGCGCTGCGGGCGTTCAGGAGCAGCATGCCGAGTCGCTCGGCGGCCACCTCGGCGTCGGCGACACGGCGCTGGATCAGCGCGGCCGCGGCGTCGTCGCGGGTGCCGTCCTCCAGGCGCCCCTGGATCATCAGCGCGGTCTCGTGCAGCCGGGCGGTGCGCCGCCGCAGATCGTCGAGGACGTCGTCCAGTTCCTCCGGCGGCGCGTCGAGCAGCAGCGTCTGGGCGTCCACGAGCTGCGCGAGCCGCGCGCGGAACGCGTCGCGCAGCCGCCCGAGCACCCGCTGCGGCGTCTCCGGCACCAGCGCGAACCGGGCCACGGCACTACAGGTGAACGCGATCGCCAAGGTACCGAACAGGACCGGCAGTTGATCCACCGAAGCGTTCACGAACAGGGACACGAAATACACCTGAAAACCGATCAGGCCGAGCGCCGTGCCCCGGTCGCCGAATCTGCGGCTGTAGACCGCGCCGAAGATGAGCGCGACGAAGAACGCGTCCCCGACGACGACCAGACTGTGCAGCAGCGCGCCGAGCGTCATCGCCACGAGAGCGGTCGGCAGCCCGAGCGCCAGGGTCGCCGCCTGCCCGCGCACGGTCTTCTCGCGGATCGCGAACGTGCCGACCATCGCGGCCATCGCGCCCGACACCATGTGCGTCACATCGGTGCCGAGCAGGGCGAGCACGCCGAGCGTGAGCCCGATCGCCGCCACGGTGCGCACGCCGGCCATCAGCCGCAGCAGCCCGGGGTCGGAGGCCACGAAGCGGTCCCACGTCGCGGTCAGGGTCGGCCGTCGCGCCACCTGCGTCACTCCAAGATCGATCCGGCGTTCGTGCCCCCGAGCATACGAGCACGAGCGCGCGGCTTTGACGCGTCCATGGCCCGGATTCGGGGTGACAGAACGGCGAGGTCGACAGGGATGCGGCGGTCATGGACCTGAACGGGACCGGCCCGCGGCCGAGTTGAGCGTCAGGCGGAGCGACGTGGCCGGAGGGCACCGCTGTTCGCCGTTCCTCCTTCTGTTGCGCTCCTGTTTCTCTACTGTGCGGATTTCAGGACGGCCGCCACGAGCGGCCCCGACGACTCGCCGCCCCGGCCGCCGCGCCGCATCACGGCGGCCGCGGCGACGTCGCCGTGCCAGGCCGCGAACCAGCCGTTGGGCTCCTTCTGGCCGATGACCTCGGCCGACCCGGTCTTCGCCCCGATGTCGCCGGTCAGCCCCGCCATGGAGCCGGACGCGGAGCCGGAGGTCGCCGTGGTGTGCAAAAGGTCACGCAGTTGAGCGTGCGCGGCCGCGTCGAGCGGCCGGTGCGCGGTGGCGAGCGTGCGGTGGTCGACGTCCGGGGCGACGAGGTAGGGCTGCCGGAACTGTCCCGTGCGCGCCGTGGAGATCACCGACGCCATCGTCAGCGGGTTCATCCGCACCTCGCCCTGCCCGATCATCGAGGCCGCCTTCGACGCGGCGTGCTCGACCGGGACCGCCCCGGCGAACACGTCGACGCCCGCCGACCAGCGCTCCCCGATCCCGAACACGTCACGCGCCTGCCGGGACAGCGCGTCGTCGGCGATCTTGCCCGCCTGGGTGATGAAGGCGGTGTTGCAGGACGCGGCGAAACTGCTGCGGAACGTACCGCCGACGATGTCGAAGTCGTCGACGTTGTGGAACTTCCAGCCGCCGTACGAGGCGTTCTTCGGGCACGGATGCGGCCGGTCGGGGGCGGCGAGCTTCTTCTCCAGGAGCAGCGAAGCCGTGATCATCTTCATGGTGGAGCCGGGCGCCAGCCGTCCCCGCAACGCGGTGTCCGCGCCCTTCTCCCCGGATCCCGCGACGGCCAGGATCTCTCCGGTCGACGGCTTCACCACCACCAGCGAGGCGTCCGACCGCAGCGCGACCTCCCGCTCGGCCGCCTTCTGGATCCGCGCGTCGATCGTGGTCCGCACCCGCCCGGGCGCTCCCTCGGGCACGGACGCCAGCACCTGACCGCCGGGAGCCGTCCGCAGCTCGACGCCCGGCCGGCCACCCGCCGAGCCTCCGTAGCCCTGCCGCAGCCCGTCGACCACAGAGGCGAGCGAGGGGAAGGCGCGCGGGTCGAGCGGTCGTCCGGCCCGGTCGGATGCGTCGACCCGCGCGGGGCTCGTCTCCCGCGCCTCGAACCGCGCGCCGTCGCCCAGTCGTGGATGCAGCACGGCCGCCCGCCAGTCGACGACGGGCACCCCGTCCCCGGCCCGCCGCACCACGGTGAGGCCGGAGTCGTACGACACCGGTGCGCGCCCGCCCTCGTACGAGAACCGGGCGCGCACGGAGAAGGGGACGCTTGGGCCCTTCGGCGTGCCCGCCGTGAGGCGTACGGGGGTGAGGTGGCCGCGCTCCCGGTAGTCGCGCAGCGCCGCACCGGCGGCCGTCGCGTCGTCGGTGCGGCCGGCGGCCCGCTCCGTGTCGCCGTCGGCCCAGGCGTCGAGGAACCCGTCGGCGGCGCCGCGGATCTCGGCGGCCGACAGCGGGCCGGTCCGGGGCGCCGGATCGCCCGCTGCCGTGAGCGCCCAGCCACCCGCGCCGAGGGCGACGACGGCCACCGCGCCGCCGATCCACAGACCGCGTCTCCCGCCGGTGCCCTGCCGCCCGTCGCCCACGGGTCCTCCGCCCTGCCGAAGCCTCGAGATCCTGACGGCTCACCGTAGGCAGGTCCCGAGAGCGCTTCCCTGGCGGAATGCGCCGTTCAGGGGTGGCGTATCACCCCAGGCCGAGCGCGGCCAGCGTCCGGTCGGCCATGGCCGACTCCCCGAGCGCGTTCGGATGCACCGGCACGAAATTGGTGCCGAACAGCGCGGGCTCGACCCAGCGCGTGCCGCTCGCCTGGCAGGCGTCGTGGCCCTCGGACGCCTGCGCCAGATCCACGTACGTGGCGCCGGTCTCGGCCGCGGCCCGCCGTACCGCGGTGTTGAGGTGGGTCTGGATGTCGCGGACGTAGGGCACGTCACCGGTGGCGATCGGCATCTTCGCGAAGCACCCCGACTGCGCCTTCGCCGGCATGATCCACGGATAGCCGAGGATCGCGACGCGCGCGTTCGGCGCCTTGTTCCGTACGGCCTGCAGCGCGGCCTTCACCGCCGGATACGTCTTCGTGTCGATGTCGTCGCTGAACTTCGTGCCGTTCTGGTCCTTGCACGGGCTGCCCTGGCCCGCGGAGAGCACCCCGGCGGCGGCGCACGCCAGGATCGTGCTGATGAAGGTGTTGTTGTCGTTGCCGCCGATGGTCAGGGTCACCAGGCCGGTGTCCGTGCCGAGCGCGTCCAGCTGGGGTGCGACGCCCGGGTACTGGGCCCCGGCGAAGTCCTTGGTCTGTGCGCCGCCGCAGGTCACGTCCTTGAGCGCGGCGCCGGTGCGGGCCGCGACGACATGCGGGTAGTTCTTCGTGGAGCGGGCGCACAGTGGGGACGCGGAAGGGTCGAGCGGCAGGACGCCGGAGGCCGCGCTGTAGCTGTCGCCGAGCGCCACGTAGGGAAGCGGCTGATCAGCGGCCTGCGCGGGTACGGCAAGCCCCACGAGGGCCGCGCCGGACGCCACCGCCACCGCCGCGGACCGCCCACGGAGGAACGCGCGATTCGCCATCTGTAGCTCCTTCGAAACCGGCTCGGCTCATGGCCAAGTTCCGTATGAGACAGGGGATTCCAGCGCGCTGACTCTCGAAGCTACCGACGAGTTAGAAAACGAGTCAATAGGTGTGCACGGGGTCGTGACCAGGGGCGGGCGGGGCCCGTGGTCATGAGGTGGCCGAGCGCGGGACTCAGTCGGCCTGCGCCGCCTCGGGAGCGTGTCCGAAGTCGAGCACGTTCTCGGCGGTGCGCTCGGTCTGGTGAGCCGCTTCACGGGCGACGGCCAGGACGTCGCCCTGCTCGTCGACCAGCTGGTCGTAGATCGGGGCGGGGGCGGTTGATGGTGCGGGCACGGCGAGAACTCCAGGTGGGTGCGGTGCAGGGGTACCTGCGCTGCGGACAAAAGGGGACCCTACGACGACGCGGTCGCGGTCGCTCGACCGGGGTCGGGTTGGACGCCGGTGCGAGCGCGAGATATGAGGCCGGATACGCCCGCCACCAGGCACGCGGGCCGCTTCGCGCCAACCCTGAACGAGGCGGGGACAGCGGACGGAGAGGCCGATAGACAAGAGGAGGGGGGTCGGCGCCGTTAAGTCCACACGGGGAGGGCCGTCACATGATCACGATCGACGTCGCCGTCTTACTGGGCATCATCGCGTTCTTCCTGCTGCGACGGCCCGTCGCGCCGAGAAAGCGGGTCGACACGTTCTTCGTGATGCTGGTCTCTCTCGTCCTCGGCGTCCTCATCGCCCCCACGCCGTTCGGCGAGGGCATCACCAACGTGATGAACCAGCTGTCCACCAGCATCTCCAACTGGGGCAACTGACCAGGTCGCGACCGTGCTGTGCCAGACTCGGGCGGATGAGGATCAGAGACTTCCGTGCCGACGACTGGGAGCGCGTCTGGCCGTTCTGGCAGCGGATCGTGGCCGCCGGCGAGACCTACGCCTGGGACCCCGGCACGAGCGAGTCCGAGGCCCGCGCCCTGTGGACGCAGGGCGCGGGCAAGCGGGTCCTCGTCGCCGAGGACGCGGCGGGCGGGATCGTCGCCACGGCGTACGTGAAGCCCAACTACGGCGGACCGGCCCGGGACGTCGCCAACGCCGGATTCATGGTGGACCCGGCCCACGGCGGCCACGGGTACGGCCGTGCGCTGGCCGAGCACGTGCTGGCCGCCGCGAAGGCGGACGGGTACCGCGCGATGGTCTTCAACGCCGTCGTCGAGACCAACCCGGCCGTACGGCTGTGGACCTCCCTGGGCTTCACGATCCTGGGCACCGTGCCGGACGCGTACGACCACCCGCGCCACGGCCGCGTCGGCCTGCACGTCATGCATCGCGTGCTCTGAGACAGGTCCGCGCGGAACCCGCGGGACTCACAGGTCCAGCGTGAGCCGGCCGCCCCTCGCCGCCCGGGACACGCACACCATCAGCGTCTCGTTGCCGGCCCGCTCCTGCGCGGTGAGCACACTGTCCCGGTGGTCGACCTCCCCGGCGAGCACATCCGTCTCGCAGGTACCGCAGGTGCCCTCCGTGCAGGAGTAGAGAACCTCGACCCCGGCGTCCCGCACGGCGCTGAGGATCGACTGGTCCGCCGGGACCGTCAGAACAGTGCCCGACCGGGCCAGTTCGACCTCGAAGCTCTCGTCGCCGCCGGCCGGCGCGGCCACCGGCGTGAAGCGCTCGGTGCGCAGGGACCCGGCCGGCACGAGAGCTTCCACCGCGGTGAGAAGGGACTCCGGGCCGCAGGCGTAGACGAGTTCGCCGGGCCGCAGACCGGCGAGCAGGGTGTTCAGGTCCAGCGGACCTTCCTGGAGACGCAGCCGCTCGGCGGGATACCGAGCGGCCAGCTCAGCGGTGAACGCCATCGAGGAGAGCGACCGGCCACCGTAGGACAGCGTCCAGGGAGCGTCGGCCGCCGCCAGCATCGGCAGGATCGGGGTGATGCCGATGCCGCCCGCCACGAACCGGTACGCCGGCGCCGCTTCGAGCCGGAAGTGATTGCGCGGACCACGGGCCCGTACCCGCCGGCCCGGGCCCAACGCGTCGTGCACATGCGCCGATCCGCCCCGCCCGTCCGGCTCCCGCAGCACCGCGATCCGCCAGGACGACGCGTCCGTGCCGCACAGCGAGTACTGCCGCTCCAGGCCGTCGCCCAGGAGCAGATCGATGTGGGCGCCCGGCTCCCACCCGGGCAGCGCGCCACCGTCCGGACGGCGCAGCAGCAGGGAGACGACGCCGTCGGCCTCCTGCCGGCGGTCGGCGACGACGAGATCGGTCAACTCGCTCACGGTGCGGGGTCCTTGTCGGTGCGGGTGCGGGTGGGGAGACCGGGAGGTCCGGGGTGATCCGGGTGGGCGAGCATCCACTCCCACAGGGCGACCGGATCCTCCGCCTCGTGGCGGGCCCCGCAGTGGCAGATGCCGCTGAGCAGGTCGGTGCCGGGGAGCCAGTCGACGCGGTAGACCTCGCCGCTCATGACGTGGCCGCTCGTCCTGCGGCCAGCCGGGCGAGGATGCGGCGGGCGGCGAGGCCGCCGGTGTCGATGTTGATGCTCAGCTCCTGGTACCCGGCGGGCTCGGAGTCCAGGGCGCGCTGCAACAGGTTCAGCGCGTCCACGTCCTGCATGACCACCGTGTGGTTGAAGTCCCTCAGGAACGTGGTGACTTCGTCGTCGTCGACCGCGAAGTTCCGGGAGACCGCCCAGAAGTCGTACACCTTGCCGGGCGCCGACGGGGTGATCGCGTACGTGATCTCGGTGAGGAACGCGGGGGAGTCCTGCCCCGCGGGGCTGATCCGGCTGTGCAGGAGATACAGGCACGGCGCGTGGTACTCGATGTCCTGGAGCCGCTGGATGCGCCCCTCGATCCCGGTCGACCGGGCGTAGAACGGCGGACAGGCGGCGTCCGCCATGTGCCGCGAGACCCGCACGATGCCCGCCGCCTCGTCGACCTCCGTCGTGATGGGCGTCTCGGCGACCTCGGGGGTGCCGATGTACCCGCCGTGCAGATACGTCTCGTGCGAGAGGTCGAGCAGATTGTCGACGAGGAGACCGTAGTCGGCGTCGATCGGTTCCATGCCCCGCACGGTGACCCAGCCGTCGGCGGCCAGGTGCGGGGCGCGCGGCACGGTGTCCGGATCGGCGAGGCCGGGGTCACCGATCCACACCCACACCATGCTGTCGACCTCGGCCACGGGGTAAGAACTCACGCGTGCGGTGCGCGGTACGCGCTTCTGCCCCGGCACGAAGACACAGGTGCCGGTCGTGTCGTACGTGAACCCGTGGTACCCGCACACGACCCGGTCGCCGTCGAGCCCGCTCGCCGACAACGGGAAGCGCCGGTGCACGCACCGGTCGGCGAGCACCACCGGCTCACCGGCCTCCGTGCGGTACAGGGCGAGGGGTTCCCCGAGGACGGTGCGGCCGAGCAGCTCACGGCCGACCTCCGACGACCAGGCGGCGACGTACCACTGGTCACGGGCGAAGGCCGGGCCGGGCGACGGGTTCGGGTGGGCGGTCGTCATGGCAGGCGTCCCTCCTGTCACGGCGCGGCCACGTCGCCGCGCATCGCTCACCAGAGTGGTGACGTGGGCCATACCCCCACAACGCCACTTCCGTCAGGCGGAAGCCGCGGGCCCGGAAGGGGCGGACGGCGGGTCGGGCCGCCAGCCCAGGGCGCGCGATATGCCCCGCCCGGCCAGCCGTACCGCCGGGACCAGCGCGGGTGTCCGGGCATCGGCCACCGGCACCACGAGGGAGACCGCCGCGACCACATCACCGTGCGGCCCGCGCACCGGCGCCGCCACCGACAGCGCGTCGTCGGTGATCTGCCGGTCGCTCACCGCTATCCCGGAGCGCCGCACCTCGGCGAGCATTCCGCGCAGCCGCCCCGGATCGGTCACCGTGTACGGCGTGAACGCGGCGAGGCCCTCGGCCGCGTACCCGTCCTGGAGGTCGCGCTCCCCGTGGGCGAGCAGCACGAGCCCGACCCCGGTCGCGTGCAGCGGCCAGCGCGCGCCGACCTGCGAGTGGACACCCACCGCGCCGCGCCCGGACAGCCGCTCGATGTAGACGACGTCGCGGCCGTCGCGCACGGCCAGGTGCACGTTTTCGTGCGTGGCCTCGTACAGGTCCTCCAGGAACGGCAGCGCCGCCTGCCGCAGCCCGAGCCCGCGCGGGGCGAGCGCCGCCAGCTCCCACAACCGCAGCCCCACGTGATAGCGGCCGGCCTCGTCCCGCTCCAGGGCGCCCCATCCGGCGAGGGCGCCGACGAGCCGGTGCGCGGTGGCCGGCGGCAGTGCGGCGCGGCGGGCCAGGTCGGTGAGGGTGAGGGCCGGATGGTCCTGGTCGAACGCGCCGAGCACGGCGAGCAGCCGGTCCGACGCGGAGCGGGGCGCCGGGACACGGGGGAGCGCGGGTCGCCCCATCGGAGGCTCCTGTCAGGTCGGGTTTCCGGACCGTACGGTGTGCCGCTCCGCCTGATCAAGGGGATGGGAGAATCGAGGGAGGACTCCCCATGACCACGACGACCACCCCTTTCGAACCAGGAACCACCGTGACCACGCAGCAAGAGCAGACCGCCCGCACCACCACCCCGCCCGACATCCGCCTCGTCGTCACCGACATGGACGGCACCCTCCTGGATGCCGACGGACGCGTACCGGACGAGGTGTGGCCGCTCCTCGCCGAGCTGAACCGGCGCGGCATCGTCTTCTGCCCCGCCAGCGGCCGCCAGTACGCCACGCTCGCCGCCGAGTTCGCCGCCGTCGACGACGGCGGCATGGTCTACGTCGCGGAGAACGGCACCTACGTCGTGCGCGGCGGCACCGAGATCAGCTCGGACGTGCTCGACCGGGCCGTCGTCTCCCAGATCGTCAAGTCGATACGTCAACTGGTCGACGAAGCCACCGACGCGGGTGGGGCAGGGGTGGACCTGGGCGTCGTCGTCTGCGGCAAGCAGTCCGCGTACGTAGAGCGCTCCGACGAGGCGTTCATGACCGAGGTGCGCAAGTACTACCGCAACCACCGCGTCGTCGACGACATCACGGCCGTCGACGACGACGTCATCAAGGTCGCCGTCTTCGACTTCGGCCAGGCCGAGCGCACCGTCGCCCCGGCCCTCGCGGCGCTCACCGACACGCACAAGGTCGTCGTCTCCGGGGAGCACTGGGTCGACGTCATGAACCTCACCGCGAACAAGGGCGTCGCCGTCCGCGGCCTCCAGCGCGAACTGGGCGTCACCCCCGCCCAGACCATGGTCTTCGGCGACTACCTCAACGACCTGGAGATGCTGGACGCCGCCGACTGGTCCTACGCCATGGAGGGCGCGCACCCCGACGTCCTGCGCCGCGCCCGCCACCGCGCCCCGGCGCACACGGACAACGGCGTCGTCCGCACCGTACGCGCCGTCCTCGGGCTGCCCGCACAGCGCTGAACAGGCGGCTCCGGCGCGTCCAGGGCCGCCCGGCAGGCCCTCTACGGCAAACCGGCGGGATACGGGACCGTGGCCCCATGACCTCGCTGCCGCCCGTGCCGCCCGCGCCGTCCGTCTGCTACGCCTGCGCCAACGAAGCCCGGTTCGACGACCTGCCGCCGCGTGAGCGCGTCGCCCATGACGCCCACTGGCGCGTCGCCCACTCCTTCACCAGCGCGCTGCCCGGCTGGCTCGTCCTGCTGCCCCGGCGCCATGTGACCGCGGTGCACGACCTCAGCGACGCCGAGGCGACGACCCTGGGCGGCTGGCAGGTCGGCGTCTCGCGGGCGCTGCGCGCGGTCACGGGATGCGCCAAGACGTACGTCGTCCAGTTCGCGGAGGCCGAGGGGTTCGCCCACGTGCACTTCCACATCGTGCCCCGCCAGGCGGGGTTGTCCGCTGCCCGACGCGGGCCCGGCGTCTTCGAGTTGCTGCACCGGCCGACGCGCGAGCGGGTGAGCGCGCAGGAGGCGGACCGGCTCGCCCTCGCGCTGCGCGCCCACCTCTGAGCGGGAACGACCATGGCCGGATCGCGCCCCCTGATTGGCATGGACCTGTCCATGATCCCTCGCTAGGCTGCGCCACCGGCAGGCGAAGGGAGCGCTCCCGGCGCATGCCGTGCTGTTCCGTTCGGTTCCACCCCCACATCACTGGAACGACGAAGGGTCGCACCATGAGACGTACGAGACGACGTACCACCTCCCTGCGCACCGTCCTGTCCGCCCTGATCGTCACGGGCGCCTGCGCGACGGCAGGATTCGTCCCGGCCGCCACCGCCACCGCGCAGCCCCCCGCCTCCGACGGCGTACTCGCCGCCATGCAGCGCGATTTCGGCCTCACCCGCGGCCAGGCCGAGACGCGCCTGGCCACCGAGAAGGCGGCGACCGCCACCGAACGACAGGCGCGCAAGGCCGCCGGATCCGGCTACGCGGGCTCCTGGTTCACCGCCCGCGACGGCCGGCTGACCGTCGCCCTCGCCGACGGCGCCAAGGCCGACGCCGTACGCGCCACCGGCGCGGACGTGCGACTCGTCGACCACAGCGCCCGACAGCTCGACGCCGCCAAGGCGCGCATCGACGACCTCAAGGCCCCGACCGGCGTGGCCAGTTGGCGAGTGGACTGGCAGGCGAACAGCGTCGTCGTGGACGTCGTGGACGTCGTCGCGGGACAGCGGAGCGACAACGATGTCAAAGACTTTCTCGCGCGGGCCCGCCGGGCAGGCGGCGCCCTGAAGGTCGAGAGCACTGACCACGCGCCCGGCACCCTCGCCGCGGGCACCGTCGGCGGCGACCCCTTCTACACCGGCAACGTCCGCTGCTCCATAGGCTTCTCGGTGCAGGGCGGATTCGTCACGGCCGGGCACTGCGGCGGTGCCGGGCAGGGCGTCAACGGCTGGGACGGCTCCTACATCGGCAACATCCAGGGCTCCTCGTTCCCCGACAACGACTACGCGTGGGTCAACGTCGGCAGCGGCTGGTGGACGGTGCCCGTGGTGCTCGGCTGGGGCACGGTCTCCGACCAGCTCGTGCGCGGCTCGGCCGAGGCCCCGATCGGCGCCTCCATCTGCCGCTCCGGCTCCACCTCGCACTGGCACTGCGGCACCGTTCTCGCCAAGAACGAGACCGTCAACTACAGCCAGGGCGCCGTGCACGAGATGACCAAGACGAACGTGTGCGCCGAACCCGGCGACTCGGGCGGCTCGTTCATCAGCGGCGACCAGGCCCAAGGCGTCACCTCCGGTGGCTGGGGCGACTGCACCGGCGGCGGCGAGACCTGGTACCAGCCGATCAACGAGATCCTGAACCGCTTCGGTCTCACCCTGAACACGGCCTGACCGGCAGTCGGCAGGGGTGTCGGCGCCGGGCGAATTCGCTGGTGCCGGCACCCCGGACCGACGATGATCACCTCTCATGACGACGCCTCCGAAGCAGTCACCGGTCCACGCGGCCGCCCGCAACAACGCCCTGTGGTGCGCCGCCATGAGCCGCACCCACGGCGTCATCGGCGCGTTCACCGACGAGGCCTGGGCGGCCCCGGCCCGTACGCCCCCGTACTACCCGGACGCGGTGACCCTGGTGTCCGGCGCGGACCCGGCCGCGCTCGTCGCCCGGATCGACACGGCCGCGCCGGGCGCCACCGTCAAGGACAGTTTCGGCGATCTCGACCTGACCGGCGCCGGGTTCCAGGTGCTGTTCGAGGCCCGCTGGATCCACCGCCCGGCCGACGCACCCGTACCCGGACCGGTCCCGCCCTGGGACCTGGTGCGGGACGCGGACACCCTGCGCGCCTGGGCCGATGCCTGGGACGACGGCGACGCGGACCTCTTCGGGCCCGCGCTCCTCGACGCCCCCGACGTCCAGGTGATCGCCGCACGCGACACCCAGGGGCGTGTGACCGCGGGCGCCGTGCTGAACCGGGGCGCGGACGCCGTCGGAGTCTCCAACGTCTTCTCCCTGGGCCCGGCACCGGACACGGCCTGGCCGTCCGTGGTCGACGCCGCACACCGCCTGTACCCGGGCCTGCCCGTCGTCGGCTACGAACACGGCGACGACCTGACCGCGGCCCTGCGTCACGGCTTCGCGGCCATCGGCCCGCTCCGGATCTGGCTCAAGCCCTGAACACGCCCGGCACGAAAGGCAGTCCGCGCTCGGCCGACCGAGGGAGAATCGCCGAGGAGTCGGCTCCGTCGGTGATGTGATGGGCAGGGACACCCACCCGTCCGAGCCGGGCAGGAGCATCATGAGCACCCATCAGACCGACACCGGGACCCGCACCAGGACCGACACGGCCGCCGCCGCGCCGGCGGCACTGTTCACGGCCGCGCGTTCCGCCGAGATCGTCACCGACAGCTTCGCCCGCACCCCCGACCCGCGGCTGCGCGAGATCCTCGGCTCGCTCGTCCACCACCTGCACGCCTTCGCCAAGGACGTGGACCTCACCGTCGACGAGTGGGCGGCCGGCATCCGCTTCCTCACCGAGACGGGCCACACCTGCGACGACACCCGGCAGGAGTTCATCATGCTGTCCGATGTGCTCGGGCTGTCCATGCTCGTGGAGACCCTCCCGCACCCGGCCGACGGTCAGTACACCGAATCGACAGTGGAGGGCCCCTTCCACATGGTCGACTCACCGCCGCGCGCACTCGGCGACACCATCGACGAGGCGGCCGCCGGGGGCGAGGCATGCCTGGTGACCGGCCGGGTCACCGACGCCGAAGGCATCCCCGTCGCGGGCGCGCACGTCGACGTGTGGCAGGCCGACGCCGACGGCTACTACGACGTGCAGCGCCCCGGCGAGGTCCCGGACCGCAATCTGCGCGGACTGTTCACCGCCGACGACGACGGCCGGTTCTGGTTCCGCACGATCGTGCCGCGCCACTACCCGATCCCCACCGACGGACCCGTGGGCGGCCTCCTGCGGGCCACCGGCCGCCACAGCTTCCGGGCCGCCCACATCCACATGGAAGTGACGTCGCCCGCGACCCGCACCCTGACCACCCATCTGTTCGTCGCCGACTCGCCCTACCTGGACTCCGACGCGGTCTTCGGCGTCAAGGAGAGCCTCGTCCGCGACTTCGCCGAGGTCGACGACCCCGACCGGGCAGCCGCCCACGGCCTGCCGAACCCGTTCCGGCACGTCGACTTCCCGGTCACCGTCCAGCGGGACGGCTGACGGCCGTGCGCCTTCCGGCCGCCGAGCAGCGCGGCGCCCGACGGCCGCGCGCTTTCCGGCCGCCGTCCACGGGGACGCCCGATGCCCGTATGTTTCCCGGCCGCGGCCTGCCGGATGCCCGGTGGCTGTGCGCTTCTCGGCCACCCGTCCACCGGGCGTCTTGCTACCGCAGGCTTCCCGGTCGCCGCCGACCGGGACGCCCGACCGGTCGTGCGCTTCACCGTCACCGTCACTGTTACGTCCAGCGCCGCGTCCGACGGCCGTACGCGTCCCGGTCACCGTCCAGTCCAGCGCCGCGCCCGGCAGCCCCCGCTTCCCCGCCACCGCCCACAGCCACGGCCGACCGTCGTTCGCGCCGCGGGCCACGCCCCCCCGACACCCCGGAGAACGGAGCCATGACCGACCACCCCCCAGGACCCCCGCAGGTGACCGTCCACGAGACGCTGCCCGCGCGCGTCCTCCTCGGCCCCGGCGCCCGCCACAGCGTCCCCGACGAGTGCGAACGCCTCGGTGCCCGGCGGGTCCTGCTCGTCTCCACCCCGTCCGCCGCGAGCCCGGCCGACGAACTCGCCGACGCCCTCGGCGCCCGCCTCGCGGCCCGCTTCGGCCGCCCGGCCGCGCACACCCCGGTCGCGGTCACGGCCGACGCGCTCCGGCTGGCGGAGGAGGCCGGCGCCGACAGCGTCGTGGCGCTCGGCGGCGGTTCGGCCGTCGGGCTCGCCAAAGCCCTCTCCGTACGCACCGGCATCCCACAGATCGCCGTTCCCACCACCTACGCCGGTTCCGAGGCGACCCCCGTGCTGGGCGAGACCGAGAACGGCGTGAAGACCACTCGCCGCGCGCCCGCGATCGCCCCGGGCACGATCGTCTACGACCCCGAACTGACCCTCACCCTGCCGCCCGGCCTCACCCTCACCAGCGCCCTCAACGCGCTCGCCCACGCCGTGGAAGCGCTGTGGGCGCCGGACGCCACGCCCGTGAGCGACGCGCTGGCCACCGAGGCCGCCGACGGCCTCCTCACCGCCCTGCCCCTGGTGCTCGGCGAACCCGCGCACCCGGGACACCGCGGACGGCTCCAGTCGAGCGCCTGGCTCGCCGGGCTGTGCCTTGCCGGAACGCGGATGGGCCTGCACCATCAGCTCGCCCACGCCCTCGGCGGCACCTACGACCTGCCCCACGCGGCCCTGCACGCCCTGCTCCTGCCGCACGTGCTGGCCTTCAATCTGCCGGCCGCACCGAAGGCCGGTGCCCGGCTGTCCCGCGCCACCGGCGACGCGGACCCGGTCGCGGCCGTCGCCCGACTCGCCCGCTCCTACGACGGCCCGACCACACTCGCCGCCCTCGGAGTCCCGCACGACGGACTGCGGACGATCGCCGAACGCGTCGCCGCGGCCCCTCACCCCAACCCCCGCCCGGTGACCGCCGATTCCGTCACCCGGCTCCTGGAGGCAGCCTTCTAGCCCGACGGGTGCGCGTGCGCCGCCCTGTGCCTCAACTCTCCCCCCATGCGCCGGAGGCTCTCTCTCTGCGCGTGCGGTGCGCCCCCTTTGCGGGGCTTCGCCACGGCCGGGCCGGGTGATACCGCTGGAGACACGGCACTACCGCAGGGGGGATGAAAGGAATCGGCATGACACCTCAGACTCATCTCGAAGCGGGGCGGCTGTCCGCCATAGCGAAGATCCTCGACCGGGCCGACGGCCATCTCAGCGCCGCGGTGCGCGAATGGGCCACGCTCCCGGCCCCCGTCGACGACCGGAACCTGACCGGGATCCAGTCACTGCTCGAAGTGTCGCGCAGCGCCTCCCGCGACGTGACCTGCGCCGTGCGCCACGCGGGCAGCGGCGATCTGGCCCAGGCCCACTTCCACCTGGAGGCGGCGCGCACGGCCCCCGACAAACACCCCGCACTCGCGGCAGCCATGCACGGCCCGCTGCCCGCCGGGGTGCGCACCGCGCTCCAACTCCTGCGCGGCATCCGGGGATTCTTCAGCGCGGAGGCCGAGGACGCCTTCGTCCGCGCGCTCACCGGCAACGCCCACCAGCAGCGTCTCGCGAGCTGACGCCGGCCCGGCCCCACAGACATTTTTCGGGCGGACAGCCCGCGTCTCCCGCACTCGACAGGGGCATGACACTCCTGCACGCGTCACCCCCCGATCGCAGTGACAGGAGAGCATGTTGAAGCCCATCCGGACCCTGCGCAGAGCGTCCCTCGTCACCGGCGGCGCCCTCGCCCTGGTCGTCGCACTCGCCGGCAGCGCCCTCGCCGCCCCGCCGGGCGCCCTGCCCGGCAACGCGGACAGCACGGAGACCACGTTCCAGCCCGCCTACGACTACGACACCGACGGCTGCTACCCGACGCCCGCCATAGGCGCCGACGGAACCCTCAATGGCGGACTCAACCCCAGCGGCGCCCTCAACGGCCAGTGCCGCGACGCCGAGGACCTCGCCAACACCAACGGCTACGCCCGTACCAAGTGCAACAACGGCTGGTGCGCCGTCATGTACGCCCTCTACTTCGAGAAGGACCAGGCCGTGGCCGGCAGCGGCATCGGCGGCCACCGGCACGACTGGGAACACGTCGTCGTCTGGGTGAAGGACGGCACCGCCCAGTACGTCGCCACCTCCGCCCACGGCGATTTCGTCGTGCACGCCCGCGACGAGGTCCGCTGGGACGGCACCCACCCCAAGATCGTCTACCACAAGGACGGCATCCGCACCCACTGCTTCCGTCTCGCGACGGCGGGCGACGAGCCCCCGGAGAACCATCGCGGCACCTGGCAGTTCCCCACCCTCGTCGGCTGGAACGGCTATCCGCCCGGCCTGCGCGACGCCCTCAGCGCCCACGACTTCGGCAGCGCCACCCTCGGCCTGAAGGACGCGACCTTCCCGAGCCATCTCGCCGCCGCCCTGCCCGACGGCGTTCCGTTCGACGTCAACGCCTGACGTCCCGCACGCCGTAAGTCACGCCGTAAGTCCCGTGCATCACCGCTAAGTTACTGGATCGTAACCTCCTGAGTGCTACCGGCGGTAACGGCCCTGTCGATACCGTCCCCGCGACGCGTGGGGACGGTGGGACGTCCGTCCGCGCGCCGTACCTTCCCCCTGCGCTCAGGAGGTTCGCCATGCCCGCCCCCACCCGTCTGCTGGCCGCCGCCGTCACCGTCGCCGCCTGTCTCGGCGCCCAGGCGCTGCCGGCTGCGGCCGACAGCGCGTCGAACTCCGGCGACACGGTCTCGCGCGGCGTCACCATCCCCGCGTTCTACAACCCGCCCGCGCAACTCCCGGACGCCGACGGCAGCGTCATCCGCAGCGAGCCGCTGCCGCTCGCGCTGAGCCTGCCCAGCCTGCACGGGCCGCTGCCCGGCAAGGCCACCCGCCTCATGTACAAGACGACCGACTCCACCGGCAGCCCCGCCGCGGCGACCGGCGCGTACATCGAGCCCACCGCGAAATGGCGCGGAGCGGGCCCCCGTCCGCTGGTCGCGCTCGCCCCCGGCACCCAGGGCCAGGGCGACCAGTGCGCCGCCTCGCTGGGCCTCGAACACCCGATCACCATCAACGGGCAGACGCTGTCCGTCGGTTACGAGGACCTGGCGGTCTACCGGCTCCTCGCCAAGGGCGTCGCCGTCGTCGTCACCGACTACATCGGCCTCGGCGCCACCGACCGCCTGCACACCTACGTCAACCGTCTCGACGAGGCCCACGCCGTGCTCGACGCGGTACGCGCCGCCCGCTCCCTGGACGGCGCCTCGGTGACCGAGCAGTCGCGCGTCGGACTGTTCGGCTACAGCCAGGGCGGCGGTGCGACCGCGGCGGCCGCCGAACTCCAGCCGGCCTACGCCCCCGACGTCCAGCTCTCCGGCACCTACGCGGGAGCGCCGCCCGCGGACCTCACCGAGACGACCAAGGCCATCGACGGCACCGACCTCGTCGGCGCGCTCGGCTGGTCCCTCAACGGATTCCTGCAGTCCGACCCCGCACTGCGCCCGATCGCCGACGCCCACCTCAACGACAAGGGCCGCGCCGCCCTGAAGGACCTGTCGACCATGTGCGTCGGCGACGCGATCCTCTCGTACAGCTCGCAGCGCAGCTCGTCGTGGACGAACGACGGCAAGAGCCTCGACGACATCATCCGGTCCGAGCCGCGCCTCCAGGAGTTCCTGGAACAGCAGCGCATCGGGACCATGACACCGGCCGGTCCCGTCCGGATCGCCACCGGCGTCAAGGACAACCTCGTACCGCACGCCCAGGCCCGCCGACTCGCCGTCGACTGGTGCGCCAAGGGCGCGCAGGTCACGTACAAGCCGGTGGTGCTGCCCGACGTCGGGCGCGCGCTCATCAACCACTTCGGCCCGCTCCTCACCGACCAGGGCACCGCGGTGGACTGGCTGACGGACCGGCTCTCGGGCGAGCCCGCCTCCTCCAACTGCGCTTCCCTGCCGACCCAATAGTCAGGGGCGCGGCGGGCGGGCCCTGTGGCAGCATGACCGGGCTCCCCGTCCGGGGAGCACCTGCCGGAAAGGAACCCCTGACCCGTGCCCCGCTCCGTCACCCTGATCCGCTCCGCCGCGCTGTCCGACGTCGCCGAGTACGCGTACGCGGCGACCGCGCCCGCCGACGCCCGGCTCGTCTTCCTCGCCGGGGCGTGCCCGCTGGACGAGGACGGCGCGACCGTGGCCGTCGGCGACCACGCCGGTCAGGCGGCCCGGTGCGTCGCCAACATGAGGACCGCCCTCGCCGCGGCCGGGGCCACCCTGGAGGACGTCATCAGCACCCGTGTCCTGGTGGCATCGACCCGCCAGGAGGACCTGGTCAAGGCCTGGAGCGTGGTCAGGGACGCCTTCGGCGGGCACGACGTGCCGAGCACCCTCATGGGTGTCACGGTGCTCGGATACGCCGATCAGCTCGTCGAGATCGAGGCCGTCGCGGCGGTTCTCGACGACTGACGCGGACAGCGGTGAGGCCCGACCGCCGTGGAGGCGCACGGCGGTCGGGCCCAGAACCGGAGCGGGTCGACCTCAGGTCGAGGTGACCCTCACCGGTTCCGTCTCGGCGGAGCTGTGCCGCTGGGCCCAGCTCTCCAGCGCCGTCCGGCAGGCGTGGTCGAGATGGTGCAGCCCCGACAGATTCACCTCGACGGGCCGGTCGTGGGGGAGCGCCTCCAGGCTGTCGAGGATCTTCGGCAGCCGCAGGAACGTCGCGTTGCCCGACAGATGCGCCTGCACCGGCCCCGCGCCCTTGTCCACCACCTCCAGCTTCACCTGGGAGGCGTCCCACGCGGTCTTCGCGACGGACAGCGCCACACCCACGAGTACGCCCTCGAACATACTGACCGTCACGATCGACACCGCCGTGACGACAAGGATCAGCACCTCGCCGCGCTGCTCACGCCACAGACCCACCACGGTCCGTACGGGAATGAGCTTCGCCCCGGCGTGCACGAGCACACCCGCGAGCGCCGGGACCGGGATGTAGGCCAGCGCGGCCGGCAGCAGTGCCGCGAACAGCAGCAGCCACACACCGTGCAGGACCCGCGACGCCTTGGTCCTGGCGCCTGCCTGGACATTGGCGGCGCTGCGCACGATCACCGCGGTCATCGGCAGCGCGCCGAGGATGCCGCACACGGTGTTGCCCGCGCCCTGTGCCAGCAACTCCTTGTCGTACGAGGTGCGGGGACCGTCGTGCATGCGGTCGACGGCCGCCGCGCTGAACAGCGACTCGGCGGAGGCGATCAGCGTGAACGCGACGATCGTCCCGACCAGGCTCAGCCCGGCGATGTCGCCGAGGGTACCGAGGGACGGCGGCTGCACGGACTCCACGAGCCCGCTGACCTCGACGGTGGCCACCCGCAGGTCCAGCACGAGCACCGCGATGACGGCGAGGCCCACCGCCGCCAGCGGCCCGGGCACCACGCGCACGTGCCGCGGGAGGTGTTTCCACAGCACCAGGACGGCGACGGTGCCGGCGCCCAGGGCGAGTGAGGCGATCGAGCCGGTGCTGCCGAGGGCGTCGACGAACGCGTCGGGCAGCCCGGTCACCTTGCCGATCCCCGACTCCGGTGCCTCGGTGGCGAATATGGAGTACAGCTGACCCGCGATGAGCACGAGCCCGATGCCGGCCAGCATCCCCTCCACCACCGAGACGGAGATGGCCCGGAAGTAGCGCCCGATCTTGAGGGCGCCCATGCCGATCTGCAGCAGCCCGGTGGCGAGCACCACGACACCGAGACCGGGCAGACCGAACTCGCGCACCGCCTCGTAGACGAGGACGGTCAACCCGGCCGCCGGACCGGACACTTGAAGGCTGCTGCCGCGCATCAGACCGGTGACGATGCCTCCGACGATGCCGGTGACCAGACCGAGCTCGGCGGGCACGCCGGAGGCGACCGCGACACCCACGCACAGGGGGAGCGCGACGAGGAAGACGACGAGTGAGGCGGTGAAGTCCTGCTTGAAGTGAGGGTATTTGGTCATCACAGAACTCACAGAGCCTCGAACGAGTCGGTGGCGGTGCGGTGTTCGTGCACCCTTCCCGTGTGCACTTCGTAGTACCAGCCGTGCAGTCGCAGGTGGCCCTCCGCGAGCCGCCGCTCGACACACGGGTAGGAGCGCAGCCGGAGCAGCTGGGTGAGCACGTGCCGCTGCACGGCTTCGGAGACGGTCGGGTCGGCGGGGTCCGCCGCGGACGGTGACTCGGCCGCGTGGGCGAGCCAGTCGCGCACGGCGGGTACGGCGTCGAGGTCGTCGCCGCGGACCAGGGCGCCGACGGCGCCACAGTGCGAGTGCCCGCAGACGACGATGTCCCGCACCCCGAGCACCTGCACGGCGTACTCGATGGTGGCGGTCTCGCCGCAGGGCCGGTCGGTGGCATGGGCGGGCACGATGTTGCCCGCGGTGCGCAGCTCGAAGAGCTCGCCGGGGCGGGCGCCCGTGATCAGGGCGGGTACGACGCGCGAGTCGGAGCAGGTGATGAAGAGAACCTGCGGCGACTGGCCGTCGGCGAGCCGGGCGAACTCCTCAGGGCGCCTTCCGAACGTGCGGGCGTTGTCGATGAGGGGCTGCATGCGTTGATTCCTCCTGGCGCGCCGTGGGGAGCGCGTCGGGCTTGCAGGACGGGTGCGACTGCTCTGTCGCGGTCGGGGGCGGGGGCTTCTCGGGACACGGTCGGCCCCGATCCGCTCGGACTTGTGTGCGGGAGCGAACGGGCACGTGACGGCGCGACGCGACTACGGCGGCGCGACGGCTCGTGGGGGTATGTCCCGCGCGCAACCTCTCACCTCGGGACATGCGACCCCCCTCCCGCTCTCCGTGGATCAAGAGAATGCCAACAGAAGGTCAACTGATGGTCAAGAAGCAGGCTAGCTGTGCAATGGCGATCGTGGGGTTAACGGGAGGTTGCGGAGCTGAGGTTGCGTGGAAAAGGTGGTTCGTTTGGCGTGAACGGGACTCTGGGGCAGGGGTTTTTACACACGTGTTCGGGCCGCTCGAAAGCAGCCGCCGCCGGGGGCCAGGGGCCCGCGCCGGCGACGGCCGCTCGTGCGCGGTACCGGGGCTCCCCTCCCGGGCACGGCGCGCACCTCGCCCTCGACGGGGCCGGGAGGTGCGGGAAGGCATCCCGGGCTGGCCCGCGAGGACGGAGGGCCGGGCAGCGTGTCGGCGTATGACGCGGCACCGGCCGTTCTGGGCGCGGCCCGGGGACTTGGGGCCTCGACCTCCGTACGGCATATGCGCGAAGCCGCCGAAACGGAAGTCTGGACAGCACTTTAGGCGCTGAGGGCGATCAGGCACAGACCCTCTGTATATGCCTGACTCACTCATCCGGCGCACGGCGGCCGCCGGATGAGGGAATCACCGCTCTGTGGGGTCGGTTGGCCCCGGTGTGACGTCGACGCCGACCGCCGGGCCGGGACCCGTGCGAGGCGACGGAGTCCGTCGCCTCTGACCGCCTTCCCCGACGAGGAGAGTCCGTTGACCGCCCCCGCGCCACGGTTCATCACCTTCGACATGTACGGCACGCTGACGGACTTCGCCATCGGCCCCGCCGCCCGAGAAGCGGTCGAGGACATCGCGACTCCGGACCAACTCGACGTCTTCGCGCACAGGTTCGCCTGCTATCAGCTCGACGAGGCGATGGGTGACTGGCGCCCCTACGACGAGGTGATCTCCCGCGCCTTCGAGCGGGCCTGCGTGAGCTCCGGCATCGAGTTCAGGCCGGAGGACCCGGCCGAGGTGTTCGCCCGGATCCCCGGATGGGGCCCGCACCCCGACGTCCCCGAGCCGCTGGCCGAGCTCGCCGAGCACGTGCCGCTGGTGATCATCTCCAATGCCGCGACCGGCCAGGCCGCGCAGAACGTGGCCCGGCTCGGCGCCGAGTTCCACGCGGTGTTCACGGCGGAGATGTCCGGTGCCTACAAACCCCGGCTGCGGGCCTTCGAGTTCGCGTACGAACAACTGGGCTGCCGTCCGCAGGAGACGATGCACATCTCCTCGAGCCCGCGCTACGACCTGCAGTCGGCGACCGACCTCGGCGTACGGGACACCGTCTACCTGAACCGGGGAACCGAACCGTCGGCGCCCTTCTACCACGCCCACGAAGTCACCTCCCTCACCGAGGTGGTGGACCTTCTGGGGTTCTGAGGTCCCGGATCCTGCCGAGACAGCAGGAGGGGCCGCGTCGTGGTCCGGAACACCGGTGGCCGACGCGGCCCCTCCTCGCGAGTGACGGTCAGGCGCCGCTGGCGTCGAGCATCTCCTCGCGCTCGACGAGCTTCACGCGCTCGCGGCCGTGCGGCTCACCGAGCGCCCGCTCGGCGGCGTCGAGCCGGTGCCAGCCCTCCCACGTGGTGTAGCGGACACCCCGCTCGCCCAGGTACGCGTCGACGGCCTCCGGGGCCGGGGACGCGGGCGTGTGCAGCCGGTCGGCGGCGAAGTCCGCCAGGAGGCTGCCCACGGTCTCGTTGGCGTCGCCCTTGGTGTGACCGATCAGGCCGATCGGGCCGCGCCGGATCCAGCCGGTGACGTACGTCGACGTCAGGTGCTCCCCGCTGTCCTCGATGACCCGGCCGGCCTCGTCGGGAACCGTGCCGGAGGCCACGTCCCAGGGCAGCTTGGGCAGCTCGTCCGAGAGGTAGCCGACCGCGCGGTAGACCGCGGTGACGTCCCAGTCGGTGTGGGCGCCGGTGCCCTTGACGTTCCCCGTCCCGTCGAGCTCGGTGCGCTCCGTGCGCAGGCCGATGACCCGGCCGTCCTCGCCGAGGATCTCGCTGGGCGACTCGAAGAAGTGCAGGAACAGCTTGTGCGGCCGCTCGCCGATGTCGCGGATCGCCCAGTTCTCCAGCGTCTTGGCGACCATGTCGGCCTGCTTGTTGCCGCGCCGGGTGGCGATGGACCCCTCGTCGTAGTCGATGTCCTCGGGGTTGACGATGACCTCGATGTTGGGGGAGTGGTCCAGCTCGCGCAGCTCCATGGGGCTGAACTTCGCCTGCGCGGGACCGCGCCGCCCGAACACGTGGATCTCCTTGGCCGGGCTGGCCTTGAGCCCGTCGTACACGTTCGCCGGGATCTCCGTCGGGAGCAGCTCGTCGGCGGTCTTGGCCAGGATGCGGGCGACGTCGAGCGCGACGTTGCCGACGCCGAGCACGGCGACCTTCTCGGCCTTCAGCGGCCAGGTCCTCGGCACGTCGGGGTGCCCGTCGTACCAGGAGACGAAGTCCGCGGCGCCGTAGGAACCGTCCAGCTCGATCCCGGGGATGCCGAGCGCCCGGTCGGCGGTCGCGCCGGTGGAGAAGATCACCGCGTCGTAGAACGACCGCAGGGTGTCGAGGTCGATGTCACGGGGGTAGTCCACATTGCCGAAGAGGCGGATCTGCGGCTTGTCGAGCACCTGGTGCAGGGCGGTGACGATGCCCTTGATCCGGGGGTGGTCGGGGGCCACGCCGTAGCGGATCAGCCCGAAGGGGGCGGGCATGCGCTCGAAGAGGTCGATGGACACACCGGGGTCGACGGCCGTCGCGGACTTCAGCAGCGCGTCAGCGGCGTAGATACCGGCGGGGCCGGCGCCGACGATGGCGACCCGCAGAGGGCGAGGCATGGTGAGGTTCCCTTCGAGTGGGGCGGGTGGTGCTCGAAGAGAATCTTAAAGTAAGGCAAGCCTTAGTTGATAGGCGGGTCCTGTCTATGACCCCATAAGCATCGGTTATGGGGTCGATCGGTCTTCCTTTGGGGCTGTCGGGGGCCGCCCCGGGAAGCCGTCGACGGGGATGCGGGTGCGCCGCCGGAGGTGATCGCGCAGTGCCCGGGCGGCATGCCCCATCAACGCCTCCGCACCGGGCTGGACACCTGCGGGGACCAGAGATTCGGTGAGGACCACGACGGCGAAGCGCTGCCCGTCGACGTGCTCGACGACCCCCGCCTCGTGGCGGAGATTGAGCAGCGTGCCGGTCTTGGAGGACCAGACGGTCGCGTCCGAGCTGAAGTCCGGAGCGAGGCGGTGCCGGATCAGATTGTGCCGCATCAGCTCCCGGACCCGGGCGGCTGTGACGCTCGGCACGGCCGACGGAAGCCACACCGCCTGCAGTAGATCCGCCCAGGCGCGTGCGGTGCCGGTGTTGGCCCGGCTGGTGTCGAGCTGGGGGACGCGGTGCCCGCGACCCGCGGTGCTCGCGCCGATCGCCAACGCGTGCGCGAGATGCGCCCGGCCGGGTCCCAGGTGCTCCTCCGGCGTCTCGGTCAGCTCCTCGGTGCGGTGCCGCACGGTGACGCCGGTCAGGTCCCAGGCGCGCAGCTGCGCCGTGACCACGTCCGGCGGGGTGAGGTCGAACAGGGCGTCGGCCGCCCTGCCGTCACTCAGACTCGTACTCAGGTAGAGGAGGTCGTCGAGGGCCACGCGGGCCGGGTGCCGGAAGCGGCTCAGGCCGGTCGGACCGGCCGTGGTGATCTTCCCCGGCGCGACCTCGACGCAGTGCGCGCCGTCCAGCTCGCCGCGCCGGATCCGGTCCGCCGTGGCCAGCGCGAGCGGCAGCTTCACCAGCGAGGCGGACGGCAGCGGCACGTCCGGGTCGATGCCGATCTCCTCGCCCGTCCCGAGGTCGCGGACGAGGAGGCTGGCGCGCAGCCCGCCGTCGTTCAGCTCCTCGCGCACCGTGCGCAGGAGAGCTTCGGTGGTCATGCGCCGACTCCTTCGTTGGCTGTGTCCGGCACGAGGACGGCTGCGCCCTGGGCGAGGTGCGGATGCTCCGCCTCGTCGGCGCCCAGGCACCGGCCGAGCTGTACGCCGAGCCGGGTGAGCGCCGGCGGGGGAGTGTCGCGCGCCGCCGTGCGCAGCACATATCCGCGCTGTGGTGTGAACTCTCCCATCGGCCGCCAGTGCAGACCGAGCGCGCGGGCCTGGAGCACCGAGCACAGCAGGAAGTCGGGCGCCGCGTGCACCTCGGCCGCCGCCGTCGTCAGGTCCTTCGCGATCGCCAGCTGCGCGGGCCTCAGCCCGACCGCGTCGCGCAGCCGGGCCAGCGGATCCCGCACGTGCGGGACGTCGTCCTCCGGCTGCAGCCAGACCCGGCGGGCCGGACCGCGCTCGGTGCGCCCCAGGCGCAGCGTCTCCACGTGGACGTACCCCTCGCCCGGATCCCCGGCGGCGGCCAGGCCCAGGGGGACCGGCCAGACCGCCTCGGCCGCCGGCACCGCGAGCAGCGCCGCCTGGATCCCTCCGGCGAGCAGCAGTTCGGCACGCCGGGCCGGTGGCTCCGTACGCGGTTCCAGGGCGATCCCGAGCCCGCGGGCGTCGGCGATCAGCCGGGCGAGGCCGCTCGTCGTGCAGATGTCCGGTACGGCCAGCCGCCAGGGCCTGCGACGGGCGGTCGCCGCCTCGTGCAGCAGCCCGTCCGCGTCCTCGACGAGCCGACGGGCGTGCGGCAGCATCTCGCGGCCGAACGCGGTGAGGACGGCCCGGCGCACCGTCCGCTCGAACAGCCGCGCCCCCAGCAGCTCTTCGAGCGCGGCGACCCGGCGACTGGCGACCGGCTGGGAGACCCCGGCGGCCGCCGCGCCGTCGGTGAAGCCGTGGTGATCGCTGACGCTGACGAAGGCGCGACATGCTCCGAGCAGATCCACCCGGCCACTCTATGCGGATTCGGCATGGACACCGGGACGGATGTATTGGTCGCCGTACCGCCCGACCGGCAAGGGTGTGTGACAGGGCGTCACCGATGCCCCGGCCGCGGCCCGTTCGGGCGTGACGGCCGTGCCCACCCCGCGCCCGGGATCCTCCGTGTTCCGCGGCCGGGGTTCCGTCGAAGGGACTCGACCGATGCAGCACCTCCGACCGAGCCGTCGCCGGCCTGCCGGTGCCGGCCGTGCAGTACTGGCCGCCTGCGCCGTCCTGACCGTCCTGTCCACGACGGGCTGCGGACAGGGCGGCCCCGCCGGAGCCGGGGGTCCGGCCACCACCACGGCGGCCGCGGACCGCTCCGCGAACGCTTCCGCGAACGCCTCCGCGAACGACGCGTTCGCCCGCCTGGAGCGCACCTACCGGGCGCACGTCGGCCTCTACGCGATCGACACCGGCAGCGGCCGGGAGGTCACCTGGAACGACAAGCGGCGCTTCTCCTACAACTCGACCGTGAAGTCCTTCCTGGCCGCCGCCGTCCTGAAGAAGAACGCCGGTGACGGCATGGACCGCGTCCTGCACTACGACCGCACCGATCTCGTCGAGAACTCACCCGTCAGCGAGAAGCACGTAGACACCGGGATGAGCCTGCGCGCCCTGTGCGACGCCGCGATCCGCTACAGCGACAACACCGCGGCCAACGTCCTGTTCGAGGACATCGGCGGCCCCGGCCGCCTGGGCGCCTTCCTGGAGAAGGAACTCGACGACAAGGTCACCCGCACCGACCGCGTCGAGCCCTACCTCAGCCGTTGGAGTCCGGGGGAGCGGCGCGACACCTCGACTCCCCGTCAGATGGCCGCCGACCTGCGCGGTCTCGTCCTCGGTGACACCCTGCCGACGGCCGACCGGCGCCAGCTGACGACCTGGCTGCGGACGAACACCACGGGCGACAGGACCATCCGCGCCGGGGTGCCCAAGGGCTGGACCGTCGGGGACAAGACCGGTACCGGTTCCTACTACGGAGCGCGGGACGACATCGCGGTCATCTGGCCGCCCGGTCGCAAGCCGCTGGTCATGGCGATCCTGACCTACCGCGACGGCGCCAAGGACGCCACGGCCGACGACAAGCTCCTCGCCGACGCCGCCGAAGCGGCGGTCACCGCGCTCGACGCCGACAGCTGAGGGCCCGGAGCGGCTGACGCGTTCGACCGAACGTCAACACGGGAGCCGCGCTTTCAGCCGTAAGGAGTGCATCCAAGAACCCTTTTGGCGCGGTACCGGTTGACCCGCCGAGAGCGCGCGGTTCACCGCCAGGGACGGCGGGGTGGTGCACAGCCGGCCGCGTGCTCGGCGCCGGTCCGGCGTTCCCACCCCCTCGGGGCCGGACCCGGCGCCGCGCGGCGGCCCGACCGTGGTGGGCCGGGCTGCCGCGTTCGCCGAACCCTCCTGAATCCACGGATGCATGAACGTGCGGCCTTTACGTTGACCGCCCGTGCCACGCTCCGCCCAAGCCGGTTGGAGTGAGCATGGAAGAAGAGCCGAACCGTTTCTCTCATCGGGACTACGCACGACTCACGGACGCGTACTGGCTCGATGCCCCGCACTGCGTCGACGGTCTGTGCGCGTGCCCCCTCGACCATGACGAGCCACGCGATCTCGAAGGCCTCGCGCGTCTTGTCATGCTCGGCGTCGCCACCGGCACCATCGCGGTCGGCGTCGTCTGCGCGCTGAGATGAGGGCCCCTGGGCGGGGTCCGGGCTCAGGGGTACCTCCCTTGTGCCCGCAACCACCGAACGCATGCCGCAGGAACGGGTGTGCGACACCAAGTTGCCGGCGTTCGAGGAGAGCCGGCGCCCGGAGCCTCGGCCGTGCCCGGCTCTCTCGAGAGGGCTGCAGCCGGCGTCCGGCCGCGTGTCAGGTGACCAGGCCGTGGCGGTACGCGTAGACGACTGCCTGGACGCGGTCGCGGAGGTGGAGTTTGGTCAGCATGCGGGAGACGAAGGTCTTGACGGTCTCCTGGCTGATGAGGAGGGTGTCGGCGATCTCCCGGTTGGACAGGCCGTCCGCGATGAGCCGCAGGACCTCCAGTTCGCGCGGGGTCAGCGGAGTGGTGGGCGGGACGTCGTCGACGGGCCGGATCCGGGCCGCGTACCGGCCGACGAGCCGTCGTGTCACGTCGGGGTCGAGCAGCGCCGCTCCGGTGGCCACGGTACGGATGCCGTGCAGGAGCTGGGCCGGGGGCGCGTCCTTGAGCAGGAATCCGCTCGCCCCGGCCCGCAGCGCCTCGTAGACGTACTCGTCCAGGTTGAACGTGGTCACCACCAGGACCTTGACGGGACGCGGCACCCCGGGCCCGGCCAGCAGGCGGGTGGCCTCGATGCCGTCGAGGACCGGCATCCGCACGTCCATCACCACGACGTCCGGGCGCAGCCGCTCGGCGAGTTCGACAGCGGTCCGCCCGTCACCGCACTCGCCCGCCACCTCCAGGTCGGGCTGGGCGTCGATGATCGTCACCAGGCCGGTGCGGACCAGCATCTGGTCGTCGCAGACCAGCACCCGGACGGAGTCGCTCACGACGCGCTCCCGGCCGGTATGCGCGCCCGTACGACGAAGCCGCCGTCCGTGCGTCGGCCCGCCGTGAAGTCGCCGCCCAGGACGTCGACCCGCTCCCGCAGCCCGGCCAGCCCCCGCCCGCTCCCCGCGGGCGCCGCGGCCCGGGCGCCCGTACCGTCGGTGCTGACCTCCACGGCGATCTCCCGGCCCCGATGGTGCACCTGGACCGAAGTCCGGCTCCCGTGGGCGTACTTGAGGGCGTTGGTCAGGGCCTCCTGCACGACGCGGTACGCCACGAGGTCGGCGCTGCCGGTCGACGCGTCCGGGGTGCCCTCCTCGGTGAACTCCACGGGCTGCCCGGCGCTCCGCGTCTGTTCCACGAGCGTGTGGAGTCTGCCGACGGTCGGCGTCCGGTCCTCGACACCGTGGTCGGGGTTGAGGAGGTCGAGCAGGTGGCGCAGATCGGTGATGGCCCGCCGGCCGGTGTCGGTGACGGCGGTCAGCGACTGGTCGAGCCGCTCGGGAACCGCGGTCAGATACCGGGCGGCCTCCGCCTGCACGACCATCGCCGTCACATGATGGGTGACCACGTCGTGCAACTCGCGGGCGATACGCGTGCGTTCGTCGGCGAGGGTGTCCTCGGCCACGCGACGCCGGAGCTCGGCCTCCATGGCCCGGGTGGAACGCAGCCACGCCCCGATGCCCCACGCCAGGGACAGCGCCAGCCAGAACAGCACGTATCCCGCCACGCTCTCGCCCGGCCCCACACGGGCCAGCGCGACCGCCAGCGGCACGTAGGCCACGGAGAACAGGAGCGCGGTGCCGCGCCGGTGACGCTCCAGATGGGCGCCCATGCTCAGCAGGGCGAGGGGCAGGGCGGTGCCCGCCAGAGAGTGGTAGCCGCGCAGTTGGTCCAGGGCGAAGCCGAGCGAGACCACGGCCGCCGCCACGACCGGCCACCGTCGGCGTCCGGCCAGCGGAAGACACTGAAGGACGAGCGCGACCACGGCCAGTACGTCGAGGGGGCGGTCCGGCACGCCGCCCAGCCGCGTTCCGAAATGGTGCAGCCCCGGGACGAGCGAAGCGACCAGGCACAGCAGCGCGAGCGGGAGGTCCCGGACGAGGACACCGGAGGCGCGCCACCACGCCGGGACCCACGCAGAACTGATCACCGAGGAAGAGTAGCGGTGTCCGTGCCTGCGGGCCGCCGGTCGTGGCGGGGCACCAAGTGGCCTCGCCGGCGTGCCAGCCACAGGAACACGAGCGCCGTCAGCAGGCAGAACAGCACCGCGTACACACTCCCCTCCGGCCCGAAGTCACCACCGGTGATCAGGGCCGGGCCGGACGTCGAGGAGTCCAGCAGCCCCTGCGTGCTGCCGTTGCCCGAGACCTCCGTGCTGAAGATGCCGCCCGCGGCGAAGTTCCAGCCGAAGTGCACGCCGATCGGTACCCACAGGTTGCGGGTCGCGATGTACGCGGCGGTCAGCATGCCTCCGGCCTCGACCGCAACGGCGGCCGCGCCCCACAGTGTGGCGTCCGGATTGGCGAGGTGGTACGCGCCGAACAGCAGACCGGTGGAGATCATCGCGATCCACGTACCGGTGCGTGCCTCCATGATCCGGAACAGGACGCCGCGGAAGAGGAGTTCCTCGGTCACGGCCGCGGCGGCCATGTAGCCGACGAGCCCCGCAGCCCCCGTCGCCGAACCCCGGCCGTGGACGTCGAAGTACCCGTTCGTCGCCAACTGCAGGATCAGAAGGCCGAACACCGCCACGCCGACCAGCGTCCCCCAGGCGATCCCGGCCGCCGCCCCCTCCTTGGCCACCTCGATCGACGGACGGCGCTCCGTGCGCCGTACCACCCACCCGTACACCAGCACGGCGACGACGGCCGTCGCCAGGCCGACCACGAGCGTCAGCCACGGCTTCCCGTCCACCGCGGCGACACCCTGACCACCGACGAGTGCCACCGCGGCCACAGCCAGCAGCTGCCACACCAACCTCATGAGAACTCCCTTGTCACAGCCGCGACATGAGCGTCACGGCCTGCGAAGAACGCTATGGATCAAGGAGTTCCGAAGCGTCACCATGGAGAGGACACCTGCGGGTAGCTCGCACGGGGGACATGTGTGGGTCGGGAGCCGGCGCTGCGGAGGAATCGGAGCAGACCGGCTCAGCGCCGGGCGTTCCCCGGCACCGCGATCTGCTTCTCGGACCAGGTCGCCTTGGTGGTCGCCGAGTAGTTCACCGCCGTGCCCGCCTTCAGCCCGGCCTGCCGGGCCCTGGCCGACGGCTCGACCAGCAGCGTCTCGTCCGCGAGCAGTTCACCGGTCGACGGGTCGACGACGAGCCGCTCCCGCACACTGCCCAGCGGGGTCGAGTTCGTCGTGGGGAAGGTGACGCCGACGCCCTTGCGCCCGAGCGGATCGCTGACGTCGGCGCTCATCCGTACCCCGGGCAGATCCGCCATCACCCGGTACGCGGCGGCCCGGACGCCCGGCTCCACCGGCATGGTGACGAGGTCGGCCGTGACGCGCAGCAGCCACGCCGAGCGTTCGGCGCCCTGTCCCGCGGTGCCGTCCTGCGTGGACAGCCGCTCCAGTTCCTGACGCAACGCGGCCGTCTTGGTGGGCAGTTCCCGCAGTTCCTTGTACGAGACGTTGCGCGGGCCGAGAGCGTAGATCTTGTCGCCGAGGGCGGTCCGGTCGACCGTCGGCCGCCCGGTGCCCAGCCTGAACGCCCGCTTGGCGCCCTCCCCGGCCGCCACCTCGACCGTGGTGGGCGATCCCGCGTCCCGCCAGCGTGCCTCGTCCGCCGCCGTACGGGGCGCGACCTCGGAGTCCAGGCCGGAGACCAGCAGGCTGTCCGTTCCCTTGCGCACACCCACCGACCATTGGGACGACGAGGTGTCGCGCACGGCGAAGAGGTGCCCGGCCTCCCCGGCGACGTCCACGAGCTCCGACCGTGAGTCGGTCTGCCAGTACGTGCCTTCGGAAGGCGCCGCCTCCGCCTTCGTGGCCGCGCTGAGCAGGACGAGTCGGGCGTCCGTCACCGAGGTCGCGGAGGAGCGCGGACCGGCCTCGGGCCGCTCGGCCGGGGACCGGCCGTCGAGGTTCGTCACGATCACCGCGGTCGCGGCGACGGCGGTGAGGGCGGCGACCGCGCCGATCGGCTTCAGGGCCAGGCGGCCGCGCGGCGAAGGCACGGAACGCCGGTCCGGGACCTCGGAGAGGATGCGGGCCAGGTCGTCGCGCTGCCGCTCCGAACCGGCGAGCCGGGCCGGGTCCAGCTCGTCGGGCCGGGCGGCGGCGAGGGCCCGCAGGGCGTCGGGGCGCCCGGAGTTGTCATGGCTGGTCTTCACGCGATTGCTCCTTTGTGGTCGTCGAGGTGGGCGGCGCGCGCGTCCGGCGGCGGTGACGGCACGGCCGCCGTCTGAAGCGCCTTCTCCAGGCGGCGACGGGCCCGGTGCAGCCGGACGGTGAGCGTCGCCGTGGCGCAGCCCATGACCCGTGCGGCCTGCTTGGCGGTCAGGCCGTGCCAGGCGAGCAGCGTCAGCAGTTCCCGGTCGGCGTCGGACAGGCTCGCCAGGGCCTGCAGCGCCGCCTCCCGGTCGGTCACGTCCGCCGCTATGTCACCGGCGTCCGCCCCGCCGACCTGCCCGATCCGCCGGGCCTCCTCGGCGGCCGCCGCGTACTGATGGCTGTCCCGGCGGCGCAGTTCGCGCACCAGATTGCGCGCCACCCCGAGCAGCCAGGGCAGTGCGGGCCGCGGAATGTCCCGTACCCGTCGCCAGGCGACCGTGAAGGTCTCGCTGGTGATGTCCTCGCCCACCTGTCGGCCCACCAGACTGGTGGCGTAGGCGAGGACGCGCGGATAGCACTCCTCGTACATCTCCCGGAAGCGTTGGGCTTGTGTCACGCGCCGTCCCCTCGTGTCGGTCCTTACGCCAAGCAATGCGCGGGACGGCCCACTTCTTACAGGGCGGATCGAAATTCACCGGAGAAACCGCTTCAGGAAGCGGACCCGAGGCGGAGCCAGCCGCGGCCCCGGGTGGTGTCGGCGGTGACGCGCAGCAGGTGGGGGAGTGCGGGGCGGTGGGTGTCGCCGCGGGTGAGCAGGTGGATCTCGATCGCGGTGGCGGGGGTGAGCGGGCGCCAGGTCAGGCCGGCGGGCAGCCCCGAGCGGGCGGAGGCGCCGACGACGGAGACGGCCCGGCCCTGCGCCACGGGACCGTGTGCGGCGTCGAACAGCTGACGCAGGCGCAGGGTGGGGGCGATCCCGGCACCCTCGAAGACGGCGATGATCGCGTCGTAGTGGCCGGGGTTGGCCCCGCGGGGATGGATGAGCACGGTCTCGTCGGCGAGTGCGGCGGCGTCGATCGTGTCCTGGCCGGCGAGGGGGTGCGCTTCGTGCATGAGAAGCCCCTGCGGCTCCAACCTCACCAGGGTGCGCACGAGTTGAGGGGTCGGAGGCGGGCAGCGCACCAGGCCGGCGTCGAGGGTGCCGTCGCCGACGCCGGAGACGACTTCCGCGCTGGAGAGCAGGTGCGTGGTGACCGTGATGCCGGGGTGTGCGTCGGCGAGCGCCTCCAGGAGCACGGGGGCGGTCTCGTAGCCGGTACTGGCGGTGTACCCGACGGTGAGGCCGCCCTCGGCGCCAGCGGCGAAACCTCGTACGTCGCGCCACAGCCGGTCCGCGTCCGCGCACAGCACCCGTCCGCGCTCCTGCAGCAGCCGTCCGGCCTCGGTCAACGAGGTGGACTGGGTGGTGCGCTCCAGAAGCCGCACGCCCAGCTCCTTCTCCAGCTCGCGTATCTGACGGCTGAGGGCGGGCTGGGCTATGAGCAGGCGTGCGGCGGCCCGGGTGAAGTTCAACTCCTCGGCGACGGCGAGGAAGTAACGCAAGCGACGGAGATCTGCCATGCCGCGCATCCTACGTAGGTAGGTGGCCTGCACTTATGCCGCGCTGTTCTGAGTCCCGCGGAAAGAGGTCTTTCCCCTCCGGGGCGCTCTCTCCATAACGTTCAGGTCATCGGAACACACACCGCGACGGAAAGGCTCCAGGCCATGAACGAGCAGCAACTCACCAAGAACAGCAGGGCAGTTGTCCAGGCCTACATGGACACCTTGATGGCCGGGGACCTCGCGGCGCTGCGGACCTTCTTCACCGAGGAGTCGACGTGGACGCTCGCCGGAAACCTCCCGCTGTCCGGCACCTGGACCGGGCCCACGGAGATCCTGGACGAGTTCGTTCCGGCGATGGTGGCCCGCCTGGAGCCGGAGACGATGGAGTTCACCTTCGACGGGCTGATCGCGGACGGCGACCGCGTGCTGGCCGAGTGGAACACCCGGGCACAGGCGAAGGCCGGCGGCCGCTACGACCAGCACTGCCTCGCCGTCTTCACCGTCCGCGACGGCAAGATCGCGAACGTACGCGAGTACTTCGACACGCTGCACGCGAAGACGGTCGTGTTCGCCTGACCGGTCCGCACGTCGCGCCGACAGCACCCCACCCCCCTTTCAGCAGCCGAACGAGGAGAGATCCATGAACGAGAACACCGACCCCACGGCCGTGGTCCTGCGCTACTTCGAGGCACTTGCCGCCGACGACCAGGACACCGTCTTCGACTCGTGGGCCGAGGACGGAAGCTGCTGGTACGGCGGCGACCTGCCGATCTCGGGCACCTGGCAGGGCCGCGACCAGGTGATCAACGGCTTCCTGGCCACCGCCTTCGCCCACCTCGACCCGACGAAGGAGATCGGCATCAAGGTCACGAACGTCTTCGGCGCCGGTGAGCAGGTCCTCGTCGAGTGGGACTCCTGGGCGACGGGCAGGACCGGCCGCCCCTACCGCGAGAACAACATCGGCGTCTTCACCGTCCGCGACGGCAGGATCACCAGCATGCGCGAGTACGCCGACACCCAGCACTGGGAGCGCGCCCTGATCGCCTGAGGCCCGCGTGACGACGTACCCCGACCGCCTCGACGAAAAAGAAGAGAACGAAGAGGGAGACGCAGACCATGAAGGCGATGCTGCCCGGGAACGCCGCCGGCACCGACGAGCCCCTCGCTCTCGGCGAGGCCGCCGAGCCCCGACCCGCCGCCGACGAGGCGGTCGTCGAGGTCGAGGCGTACTCCGTCAGCCACGGCGAGGTCTTCCGGCTCGACGACCGCCTCGATCGTGGCGGGGCGCGATGGCGGCCCGGCCAGGGCGTCGCCGGTGCCGTGCTCCGGCCCGCGGCCGACGGCTCCGGGCCGGCCGAGGGCGCCCGTGTCGTCGCCCACCCGCCCGCCCTCGGCTGGGCCGAACGCGTCGCCGTACCCACCCACAGCCTGGCCGAACTCCCCGACAGCGTCGACGCCGTGACCGCCGCCACCCTTTCGCCGGCCGGGATCGCCGCGCTGCGGCTGCTGCGCGCCGCCGGACCGCTCGCGGGCCGCAAGGTGCTGCTCACCGGCGCGAGCGGCGGAGTCGGCCATTACGTCACCGAACTCGCCGCCGCCGGTGGCGCGCAGCTCACCGCGGTCAGCGCCACCGCCGAACGCGGCGCGAAACTCATGCAGTTGGGCGCGATCGAGCTGGTCACCTCGGTGGCGCGGGCGAGGGGCCCGTACGACGTGGTGCTGGAGTCGGTCGGCGGCGACAGCCTGACCACCGCGCTGGCCGCCCTGGCCCCCGACGGCCTTCTCGTCTGGTTCGGGCAGACCGGCCGCGCCCCCGTCGCTCTGGACTTCTTCAGCTTCTTCCAAGGGCCCAATCAGGCCCGGATCGCGCACTTCGACTACACCACGTCGGACGTGACGTACGGCCAGGACCTGTCGGTGCTGGTGCGCCTCGTCGCCGCCGGCCGCCTCCACCCCGAGATCGGCACCGTACGCGACTGGACCCGTACCGCCGATGTCATCACCGACCTGTGCGGCCGCAGGATCCGGGGCAACGCCGTCCTCACCGTCGGCTGACCCCGGCAGTGACCGGGCAGGTCAGCCTGCCTGTGTGTCGCGGTTCGAGACGGCCAGGTAGGCGACGAACCCGACGATGGCGACCGTCCAGGAGAGGGTGACCGGACCGAGCCCCATCCCGAGGCCGCCCCGGCTGCCGGGGAGGGCCATCCAGTCGGCCAGGGAGGCGCCCAGCGGTCGCGTGACGACGTACGCGCTCCAGAACGCGGTCACGGCGCCCAGGAGCCCGGACCGGTGCAGGAGGGCAGGTACGCAGATGGCGACGGCGAACAGGGCGGCGGATCCGAGGTAGCGCAGGCCGACGGACGCGGTCAGATCGCCGGCCGCGGTGCCCAGTGCGAACGTGGCCAGGACGGCGGCCCAGTAGAAGAGTTCACGGCGGCGGGTGTGGATGCTGTGGATGGACAGGGTTCCCTCGCGCAGGTGCCAGAGGGCGAACACGGCGGCCAGCACGATCATGAAGAACGGCGTGGACAGGGCGTACGGGACGCCGAGGACGACGTGCAGGACGTCGGTGGCCATCGTGCCGAACACACTGACCATGACGATGCCGGTCCAGTAGATCCACGCCACATACCGGCGGACGGCGAACTGAAGCAGCAGAGAAGCCACCAGACCGAGCCCGCCGAGCCCGACCGCCAGGACCGGATCGAGGGCCTTGGCCAGGAAGTCGGACGCCGTCTCGCCCATGCCGGTGGTCAACACCTTGATGACCCAGAAGCAGACCGTCACTTCCGGAACCTTGGTCGCCATGAGGCGCGCGTGGGCAGGGGTGTCGGGACGGTCGCCCCGGTGGTGGTCGAGGACGTTCTCTGTGCTCATGGCCCGCACCCTGACACGGTGAACCACCCCTGCCCCAGACCTCTTTGCCAGGGCTTTTGGGCTTCCGGAGCAGGTGTTTCCCCTGCCGGGCGCGAACCTGAAAGCAACCTGAACGCACGTCGCCCGGCCCTGGTCGCCGCTGCCCCGCTGTTGCTATCCAGAAGGGTGGCCGGCCGGATCCGCACGGCAGTCAGGGTGCGGTACGAGGGTGCGTTTCGGCAGTCAGGATGCGTTCAGGTTCCCCCTGGCAGCGTCGGCCCCATGACATCCGAAACCTCACGTGCCCCATTCCTCGACGGCGGGGAGTCGACGCCCTCCGGGCACCGCCCGCGCTGGAACAAGGTCCCCGAAGTCACCGTCTACTTCTGGATCATCAAGGTGCTGTGCACCACGGTCGGCGAGACCGCCGCCGACATGCTGAACGAGAAGCTGGGGCTCGGCCTGAGCGGCGTCTCGCTGCTGATGAGCGTGCTGCTGGCGGTCGTGCTCGTCGCGCAGTTCCGTACCGACGCCTACCGTGCGGGCGTCTATTGGACCGCGGTCGCCCTGATCAGCGTGGTCGGCACGCTGGTCAGCGACAACCTCACCGACAACCTCGGGGTGCCGCTGGAGGCGAGCACCGCGGCGTTCGCCGTGTGCCTCACCGTCGTGTTCGCCCTCTGGTACCGCAGCGAGCGGACCCTGTCCATCCACAGTGTCGACACACGGCGCCGGGAGTGTTTCTACTGGCTGGCGGTGCTGTTCACCTTCGCTCTGGGCACAGCGGCCGGGGACCTGGTCGCCGAGCGGATGGCCGTCGGCTACTGGCTCTCCGTCGTGCTGTTCGCGGTGGCGATCGCCGCTGTCGCGGTGGTGCACTTCGCCCTCGGCCTGAACGCGGTGTGGAGCTTCTGGATCGCCTACGTGCTGACCCGCCCGCTCGGCGCCTCGACGGGCGACTACCTCTCCCAGCCCACCGCGGACGGCGGCCGCGGCCTGGGCACCGTCGTCACCAGCGTGCTGTTCCTGGCGGTCATCTCCGCCCTCGTCGTCTACTTGGCCGCGACCCGCAAGGACGTCACCGAACGGGAACGACGCGCCGGAACGCCGGTCACGCCGGAGGCAGGCACACCGTGAACCGGGCTCCGGGGGTGTGCTGTTCGTCGTAGCGCACCTCGCCGCCGACGGAGCGGGCCAGGCGCCGCGCCAGCGGCAGGCCGAGGCCCGCTCCGCCGTGCGGACCACCCGGATCGGCGCGCCGGCCGGGAACGAAGAGCTGTCCCACGAACGGTGGTGGCACTCCGGTGCCGTCGTCGGTGACGTCGACGCACACCCCGTCGGGCCCGGGGCGGGCGTGCACCGACACTCTGGAGCGCGCGTAGCGCAGGGAGTTGGCGAGCAGCGGGCTGACGATGCGCTCGAGGAGGGCCGCGCTGACGCCCACGGCGAGCCCGGGCTCCTGGGCGGTGACGGTGAGCGTCAGATGCCCGGGCGCGTCCAGCTGCGCGGCGGCGTGGCGGAGGGCGGGCAGTGCCACGGCTGTGCCGGGCGCGGTGGGAAAGCCGTCGCGGGCGTCGAGCAGGAGCGTGTCGCAGATGGTGCGCATGGACGCGGCGGCCTGTGCGATCGCCGTGTGAGTGGCCCGGGTGTCGGCCGGGGTGCGGGGGCGGCTCCCGTACCAGTCGAGTTCGGCGATGACACGGCTGAGCGGCGTGCGCAGCTCGTGGGAGAGTTCCGCGGTGAGCTGCCGCTCGTGCCGCAGCAGTGCGCGGATGCGGTCGAGCAGGGCGTCCAGCGACGCGCCCAGGACGGCGAGTTCGGCGGGCAACGACGACGCGCCGAACCGGTCGTCCGCGGCGACCGTGTCCCACTGGGTGGCCTGGTCGGTCATGGCACGGACCGGGCGCAGCGCGTGGCCGACGGCGAGCCGGGTCAGGGTGTAGGTGCAGGCGAGCATCACCGCGTCGAGCGCGAGCGAGCCGTACAGAAGACTGTCCGCGGAGCTCCGGTAGGGGGCCAGGTCCAGTGCGGTGACGATCGTGGCGCCGCCTGCCCGGCCGGGCAAGGGGAACGCGCACAGCCGCACCGGCCGTGCTCCGCCGAGACTGGTGCAGGAGCGTGTGCCCCCGACGCCGAGAGAGCGCGCGGCGCGGCCGACCGCGCTGCCCGGATCCGTGTGCGGGGGAGCCTCGGCCGGCCGACTGCCGGCATAGATCCAGACGTTGCTGTCCAGGAGGTCGTCGTGGCTGCCTTCGTGGACGCGAGGGACGGGCCCGCTCGTGTCCACGGTGGTGGCGACGGCGGCGGCGCGGGTCCGCAGTTCGTCGTCCGCCTGCCGCTGAAGGTGCTGCCGGGCCACGGCGTTGAACGCGACGGTGAGGACCGTGATGAGGAGCGCGGCGCCGGTGAGCGCCACCAGGGACAACCGCCCGCGCAGGGTGCGGGGCGCCAGGCGCGTCGCCAGGCGGGACACCGTGCGGTACATGGGGCTTGCGCGGTTCATGTGAGGCGGTGGCCGATGCCCCGGGCCGTGCCGATGCCGCGGGTGCTGCCGGCCTCCCGCAGCTTGCGGCGCAGCCGGGTCAGGTACTGGTCGAGGGTGTTGTCGTTGACCCGGGCCCCCTCGGGCCACGCGGCCCTGACCAGGTCACGGCGCCGCACCACGTCCCCGGAGGCCGCCATCAGTACGGCCAGGAGCCGGAACTCCGTCGGTGTCAGGGCGAGTTCGGTGTCACCGACCGTGCAGCGGTGCCGGACCGCGTCCAGTCTCACGTCGCCGACGGCGGTCGTGGTGTGTGCGGGGGAGGCGCGCTTGATCGCCGCGCGCAGCCGGGCGGCGAGTTCGGCGAGATGGAACGGCTTGGGCAGATAGTCGTCGCCGCCCGCCGAGAACCCGGACAGCCGGTCGGTCAACCGGTGATGAGCCGTCAGAAAGATGACGGGGAAGGTGAGTCCGCCCGCCCGCAGGGCCTGGCACACATCGCGGCCGTCGGCGTCGGGCAGCCCGACATCGAGCACGGCGGCGGCCAGTTCGCCGGAGGCGAGGCGCAGGGCGGTGGCGCCGTCCGGGGCGGGCAGCGGATCGAACTCCTCCTCACGCAGGCCGCGCAGCAGTACGTCGCGCAACGCGTGATCGTCCTCAACGACCAGGATCTTGCGCCGCACGGCCCTCCACCGCCTCCCTGGAGTCCATCGGCTCGACGGTCGCTCCCGCTTCACGGGGGACGAACCGATCGGGCAGCCACCAGCACGCGACGCACAGACAGAGCCCGGCCCAGCCGGCGGCGAACAGCCAGCCGCCGAGCACATCGGTGGACCAGTGCACGGCGAGTTCGGCGCGGGTCAGCCCGACGGCGAGTCCCCACACCGTGATCACGGCCGTCAGGAGCGTGCGGCCGCGCGGCGCGCGCAACTGTACGGCGACAACGAGGATGCAGGCGGTGAGGGCGGCCGTGGTGGTGTGACCGGAGGGGAACGACCACCCCGAGGCGTGTGTCGCCCAGTCGGCCCGCGGCGGGCGGGGCCGGTGGACGAGGAGCATCACGCCGTAGCGCAGGGCCTGTCCCGCCATCAGGCAGACCAGCCCGAGAAGGGCGGCGGCCAGCCGGTGGCGCGCGGTGCGCCCCACGAAGATGCCCGCGAGCACGACCAGGGCGTAGGGGACGACGCCGGTGCCCGTGGCGGTCACGCCGCGGGCGAGGGCCAGCCACTCGTCGGGCCGGTGGCCCAGGGACCAGGCCAGCAGCTGATCGTCCGGGGAGAGCGGGCTGCCGCCCCGGCCGATCACGATCATGGTGAGGACACCGAACGCGGCCCAGGCGCCGAGGCCCACACTGCCCGCCAGGTCCGCGACGCTCCGGCGGTTCATGACGCGGCGAGCAGCAGCGGACGAAGCGGGGAGTCGGCGAGGCGCCGCGCGAACGACGGGCGGCGCCGCAGCGCGAGCATGCCCACGAGCGCCACCGAGGCTCCGACGACGAGCCCGGCCAGCACGTCGTGCGGGTAGTGCGCCCCCACCCACACCCGGGATGCGGCCATGACCAGCGCGGCCACGGCGGCGAGCGCACCCAGCCGCCGCGAGACGAACCACAGCGCCACCGCGGCCGCCGCGGCGATCGCCGCGTGGTTGCTCGGGAAGGACCAGTCGTCCGGCGCCGGACACGCCTCCAGCGTCGCCAGCCGCAGGCTCCGGCAGGGACGCACCTCGCGCACCGCCGACTTCACGAGGAGATCCACCCCGAAGGCCACGACCACCAGCACCGGTGCGGCCAGCGCCGTCAGCGCGACCTCGGCGCCCGCCCGGCGCGCCCGCCACCAGCCGAGGGCCATGAGCGCGCCGAACAGCAGCAGTCCGTACGTCGACCAGAGGGTGGCCGCCGTGTCCAGCCAGCCGGGCGCGCGCCCGGCGAGCCCCACCACGTCGCTGTACACGGAGCCGTCGACCGACGCCCCGTCGAATGCCGCGATCACTGCGGAAGGAGCGGTGCTCATCCTCGTACCTCCGTCGCCGTCCGTGCCTTCGCGGCCCTTCGCGCGCGGTGCAGCTCGGCGGCGAGCGGCAGCAGCGACACGGCCACGATCAGTGCCACCAACGGCAGCAGGTAGCGGTCGACGTTCGGCACGGACGAGCCGAGCGCGTACCCGGCCAGCGTCAGGCCCACGGACCAGACGACACCGCCGACCACCTGCCACAGGGTGAAGGTGCGCAGCGGCACCCGCAGCGCACCCGCCATCGGATTGAGCACAGTGCGCACCACGGGCACGAACCGGGCGAGGACCACCGCCTTGCCGTACCCGTACCGCGCGAGGAGTTCCTCGGACCGGCGCGCTCCCTCGTGCAGCCGCCGCGAGCGACTGCGGGTCAGCAGCGCTCCGCCGCCCTTGCGGCCGATCAGATAGCCGACCTGGGCGCCGGCCAGCGCGCCGGCCGCGGCGGCGACCAGCAGGGGAACCAGCGGCAGGTGCAGACCGCCCCGGCCGGTCCCCGTGCTGAGCAGTCCGGCCGTGAAGAGCAGCGAGTCGCCCGGGAGGAAGAACCCGATCAGCAGCCCGGTCTCCGCGAACAGCACGGCCGCCACCCCCAGCACGCCGAAGGCGGACAGCAGGGAACGGGCGTCCAGCACGTTGACAGCGAGCTGCGAAGATAGGTGGATGGCTGAGGTCATCGTCGTGAGCCCTCGCATTCTGGTCGTGACCGGCCGGAGGCGAGCGGGAGCACCCGGCGACTGACTACAATTCTGTAGACGGTCTACGTGACTGTAGACGATAGCGGGGTGAGGAAAGTTCCATGACCGACACCGACAGCACCGACGAACGCCGGCCGGCCGGTGAGCTGGAGGCCGCCGTCATGGCCACCCTCTGGGCCGCGCAAGGCCCACTCACCCCGGGGCAGGTGCAGGCCGATCTCGCGCGTGACCTGGCACGGACCACCGTGACGACGATCCTCACGCGCCTCTTCGACAAGGGCGTCGTCGGACGCGACCGTCAAGGGCGCGGCTTCGCGTACCACCCGGTGCAGGACGCCCCGGGACTGACGGCGCGGCGCATGCACACCGAGCTCGACCGGGACGCCGACCGCGAATCCGTCCTGGCCCGCTTCGTGGCCCAGCTCAAGCCGGACGACGAGCAGTTGCTGCGACAGCTCCTGGAGGGCGAGGACGCGTGAGTCCGCTGTTCCTGCTCCTGGTGCCGCTCGCGCTGCCCTTCGCGGCGCGGCCGCTGTCCCGGTGTGTCGTACGCCGCCTGCCCCCGGATCCCGCGCTGTACGTGCTCACGGCGAGCAGCCTGCTCCTGGCCGGCGCGTCGGTCGTCGCCCTCGGCACGCTCGTCGTCGCCGGGCTGCTCACCCTCCCCGGCCTGGCCGCGCTCGCCGAACTCGTGCACCCCCTGCCCTCCGCCTCCGGCCTGGTCGCCCTGCCGGTGGCCGGCGCCGCCGTGGGCGCGCTCGCCATCAGCACCTGGACCCTGACCCGCTGGACCGTGCGCCAACTGCGGGCCTTCCGCTCGGCCACCCGGGAGGCCGACCACCGCCCCACCGCCGGCGACCTGTGCGTCATCGAGTCGCCCCACCCCGACGCGTACGCCCTGCCCGGCCGCCCGCACCGCGTCGTCGTCACCACCGCGATGCTGCGCAGCCTCGACGCCGCCGAACGCGACGCCCTCCTCGCCCACGAGCGCGCCCACAACCAGGGCCACCACCACTACATCCTCGCCGCGGCCGAACTCACCGCCCACTGCCACCCCGCCCTGCGCGCGCCCCGCACCGCCATCCGCCTCGCGGTCGAACGCGCCGCCGACGAGGCCGCCGCCCGCGCCACCGGCGACCGCCGCCTGACCGCCCGGGCCGTCGCCCGCGCCGCACTCGCCGGCCACGCCGCCCGCACGGTACGCCCCGACTTCGCCCCCGCGGCCTCCTCGGGCCCCGTCCCGCAACGCGTCGCCGCCCTGCTCGCCCCCGCGCCCCGGGTCCACGCCGCCCGCTGGATCGCCGTCGTCCTCGCCTGCTGCGCGGCCCTCTCCGTCACCGCCGGAGCCGTCGGCGCCTTCGCCTTCCACCAGCAGGTGGAGGTAGCCCAGGGCGAAGCGCCCTGACGCGTCGGGCCCGACCGGCGAACCGCGCTCTGCGCGCCCGGAGTGAAGTACCGGCCGACGTGCCGAAGAACACCCTTGACACCCGCGCCCCACTGAACCCATAGTTCTCGCCGCTCAGCGCAACGGCGTTGCGCTGAGCGCACCGAGCGCAGTCGAGGGAGAGGAGCGAGGCGATGTCAGAGGCGAAGGCGAACGGCACGGCCGACGACGAAACCGCCCGGCAGGCGGACCCGGCCGACGAGGCCGACGCTCTCGCCCCGCCGCAGCCCGGCGTCCTCCAGGGCGCCGACCGTGCGCTGCTCGCCCTGCTGTCGTTCACCGAGCGCCGCCCCGAGTGGGGCGTCAGCGAGATGGCGCGCCGGCACGGCTGGGACAAAGCAGTATCCCAGCGCGTTCTCACCACGCTCGCCTCCCGCTCCTTCCTGACCTGCGACACCACGACCCGCCGCTACCGGCTCGGCCCCGCCGTCTCCCGGCTGGCCCGCGCCGGGGAGCACAGCGGCGTACTGCCGTCGCTGGTCCGCCCGATCCTCGCGGGGCTCCTGCGCGAGACCGGCGAGAGCGTCGTGCTGAACGTGCCGCAGGGCGCCGGATACCGGTGCGCCGCCGCCGTCGACGGCACCGGCCCCGTCCGCTACACCGCGATCGTCGGCGCCGTGATGCCCGGCCACGCCGGCGCCTCCGGCCACGCCATCTTCGCGCACTACCCCGAGGCGGAGATCCGGCGCCTGTTCGGAGCCACGCCGCTCCAGCGCTTCAACGACCACACCGTCACCGGTTTCGACGCCCTCCTGGCCCGGTACGCCGACGTGCGCACCCACGGATACAGCGTCAGCCACGGCGAGTACGACGAAGCCGTCGCCGCCGTGGCCGCCCCGGTGTTCCAGGCCGGCACCGTCGCCGCCTCGCTCACCGTCATCGGCCCCGCGCACCGCGTCACCCGCGCCGCCGACCGCATCACCGAACTCGTCCTGGCCGGAGCGGAGGAGGCCACGGCCGCCTTCGGCTCCTGACCCGGCCCGGCGGCACCGACCGCCGGACCACCCGCCCGTACGACGTGACCCGCACCGGAGTACGCGGCGTGCCGCTGCCTGCCCGAAAAGTCCCGCCCCGGACCCTGTCCCGAGGTGGGCCCACCCAGCAAGGGGTGTCCCCGTGTCGCACCACACCTCGCCGTCGGCCACCGCGCCGCCGCCCGCCGACTCCGGCCCCGGCGCAACGCCCTCCGGCGGCGGTCACCCGAAGGTGACCGAACCCGTCGTGTTCGTGGTCCTCGCCGTGCTCTCCGTCGTCGGCGCCGTCATCGGCGCGGACCTCGTCGCCAAGCTCGGCATCTCCGCCAACACCTCGGTCGTCGGCGCCCTGATCGCCATGCTCATCGGCCGCATCCCGCTCGCCGGGCTGCGCTCGATGCGCTCGGTGCACCGGCAGAACCTCGCTCAGAGCGCCATCTCCGCCGCCACCTTCGCCTCCGCCAACGCCCTGCTCACCTCGATCGCGGTGCCCTACGTCTTCGGGCGCAAGGACCTGGTGTGGCCGATGCTCATCGGCTCCTTCGTGGGCCTGCTCATCGACACCTGGGTGCTGTACCGCTCCTTCGGCTCCCGGCTGCTGCCCGCGGACGCGGCCTGGCCGCCCGGGCAGGCCGCCGCGGAGACCATCAAGGCGGGCGACAAGGGCGGCAAGCGGGCCCTCGTCCTGGGCGCGGGCACCCTCGTCGGCCTCGCCGGCACCCTCTTCAGCCTGCCGCTGTCCGCCGCCGGCGTCGCCTTCCTCGGCAACGTCTGGGCCCTGCTGATGTTCGGCGTGGGCCTGGGCCTGCGCGAGTTCAGCCCCGACCTGTTCCACACCGACCTCGGCGCCGGATACGTCCCGCACGGCGTGATGGTCGGCGCGGGCGTCGTCGCCCTCGGCCAGGCCGTCTTCATGCTGGTCCGCAGGCGTCCGACGCAGAAGGAGCAGCCCGCACCGGCGGTGCGGGACGAGACGACTGCGTACACGGTCGACGAGAAGCAACTGCGCCGCTCCCTCGTGCGCGGCTACGCCCTCTTCGTCGCCGGCGCCGTCCTGCTCGCCGTGCTCGGCGGCCTGATCGGCGACATGAGCCCGCTGGGCCTGCTCGGCTGGGTGCTGTTCGCCGCGTTCGCCGCCCTCGTGCACGAGCTGATCGTCGGCCTCGCCGCGATGCAGTCCGGCTGGTTCCCCTCCTTCGCCGTCACCCTGATCTTCCTGGTCCTCGGCCTGCTCATCGGCATCCCGTCGGTCCCGCTGGCGCTCCTCGTCGGCTACGTGTCCGCCACCGGCCCCGCCTTCGCCGACATGGGCTACGACCTCAAGGCCGGGTGGCTGCTGCGCCGCGACCACCGGCCCTGGGACCCGTACGAGCGTGAGGGCCGCCGCGAGCAGTTCCGCGCCGCGCTCATCGGCTTCGCCGCCGCCCTCGTCGTCGTGGCGGTCCTGTGGCAGTCGTACTTCAAGCAGGGCCTCATCCCGCCCGTCGCCAAGGTCTACGCCGACACCGTCAAGAACGGCCTGGGCGAACCCGGCGTGCTGCGCACCCTCCTGCTGTGGGCCATTCCCGGCGCCCTGATCCAACTCATCGGCGGCACCAAGCGGCAGATGGGCGTCATGCTCGCCACCGGCCTGCTGATCCTCACGCCGAACGCCTGCTGGATGGTCCTCGCCGCGCTCGCCGTGCGCGTCGGCTACCGCAAGTGGCGCGGCCCGCGCGCCGACGAGGAACTGAACCTGATCGGCGCCGGCCTCATCGCGGGCAGCTCCCTGGGCGACTCCGCCCAGATCATCAAGGCGAGCTGACCCCGCCCCCGAACTACCTTCTCCCACACGCACCACCCCAAGGAGACAGATTCCCATGGAGATGTTCAGCCGGCTCGAGCCCCGCCCCGAGTACCTGAGCTACGAACTCGCCCTCGCCGCCCGCAAGCTCGTCGAGCAGGTCATGCTCGTCAAGCCCGGCGAGCACGTCGTCCTCACCGGCGACACCAGCAGCGACCGCCGGGTCGTCGACGCCACCGCGCAGGCCGTCGCCGCCGCGGGCGCGCACCCCGTCGTCGTCTGGTCCGAGACCATGCCCAGCTCGTCGATGGAGCCGCCGCGTCCCGTCGCCGGCGCCATCGCGGACGCCGACGTGTGGATCGAGTTCGCCGTCTCGTACGTCATGCACTCCGACGCCTTCCGGCGCGCCATGGCGAACGGCTGCCGCTACACCAACCTCACCGCCATGGACGTGCACATGCTCGTCGCGACGGTCGGCCGCCCCGACTTCGAGGGCGTCATCCGGCTCGGCAAGGCCCTGGTCCACCTCCTGGAGCAGGCCGACGAGGTACGCATCACGTCCGCCAACGGCACCGACATCACCGGCCGCAACGGCGACCGACCCATCAACCTGCGCGGCAAGCCCGCCGAGAAGCCCGGCGAGACCGTGATGCTCTCCGGCCAGATCTCCTGGAACCCCCTGGAGGAGACCCAGGACGGCGTCCTCGTCTTCGACGGCGCCCTGTGGCCGCCGGACCAGCTCGGCCTGCTGCGCACGCCGGTCCGCTGCACCGTCGAGAAGGGCGTCGTCACCAAGATCGACGGCGAGGGCCAGGACGCGGAGATCTTCCGCCGCTGGATGGAGTCCTGGGACGACCCGAACATGTACCGCGTCGCCCACTGGTCCCTCGGCTTCAACCCGGGCGTGCCCGCACCCACCGGCCGCATCGTCGAGGACGAGCGCGTCTTCGGCTGCGTCGAACTGGGCATCGGCACCAAGGGCGCCTGGATCGGCGGCGAGCCGTGGGTGTCCGCCGCACACACCGACGGCTCGATCCTCGGCCCGTCGATCTACCTCGACGGCGAGTGCATCGAGAAGGACGGCGTGTACGTGCACCCCGACCTGGTGAAGATCTGCCGCGAGCTCGGCGTCGCCGGCTACTGACCGCAGCGGCACCCCGCCTCGACCGCCCATCCGCCCAAGGAGCCGGACTTGACCGACGACCAGATCACGTACCGCCACAGCGGCCTCGTCTGCACCGACCACACCCTCGACGTACCGCTCGACCACACCCGCTCCGACGGGCCGAGCATCTCCGTCTTCGCCCGCGAAGTCGTCGCCGAGGGCGCCGAGGGCACGGCGGGCCGCGAACTGCCGCGGCTGCTCTGGCTCCAGGGCGGTCCCGGCGGGCGCGCGGAACGCCCCAACGCGGCGGGCGCCTGGCTGCGCCGCGCCCTCAAGGACTTCCGCGTCGTCCTCCTCGACCAGCGCGGCACCGGCCGCTCCACCCCGGCCGACCGCACCACGCTCGCCGCCCTGCCCGACGCGGCCGGCTACCTCACCCACTTCCGGGCCGACTCGATCGTCCGCGACGCCGAACTCGTGCGCCGACGCCTCCAGGGCGACCGCCCCTGGACGGTCCTCGGCCAGAGCTTCGGCGGCTTCACCACGCTCACCTACCTCAGCCTCGCCCCGGAAGGGCTCTCGCGGGCCCTGATCACGGGCGGCCTGCCCACCCTCACCGCCCACGCGGACGACATCTACCGTGCCGCGTACCGGCGCACCGCCGCGGCCAACACCCGCTACTTCGACCGGTATCCGGCCGACCGGGCCCTCGCCGAACGGGTCGTCGCGCACCTCGCCGACCACGACGTCCGGATGCCGTCCGGCGAGCGTCTGTCGGTACGCCGCTTCCAGACACTGGGCATCACCTTCGGCACCTCGTCGGGCTTCGACACCCTGCACTACCTGCTGGAGTCCGCGTTCGTGGCGGGTCCGCACGGGCCCGCGCTCTCCGACCCGTTCCTGCGCGGGGTCGACGCGGTGGTCTCCCTCGCACCACGTCCTCTGTACGCGGTCCTGCACGAGGCGATCTACGCCCAGGGCGGCCGGGCCACCGGCTGGTCGGCGCACCGGATCCGCGACGAGTTCCCCGAGTTCGACGCGGCCGGCGGCGGCCCGCTGCACTTCACCGGCGAGATGATGTACCCGTGGATGTTCGACGAGGACCCCGCGCTCGTCCCGCTGAAGGCCACCGCGGACACCCTCGCCCACCGCACGGACTGGCCCGCCCTCTACGACCTGGACCGTCTGTCGGACAACAAGGTCCCGGCCGCCGCGGCCGTGTACCGCCAGGACATGTTCGTCGACCACGACCAGGCCCTGACCACGGCGGCCCGGATCCGCAACCTGCACCCCTGGGTCTCCGAAACCCACCTCCACGACGGAGTGAAGGCCGACCCGGGTGTGCTGGACCACCTTCTGACCCTGTCCTAGGAGTCGGGGCCAGGGTCAGAGTTCCAGGGGCTGAGATGACGAGTCACGCGGGCCGCACCGCGTCCGCGGTCTCGTCCGTGCGGACGACGATGTCGAGATGGGCCAGGCCGCGCAGACCGTTGTTGATCATCGGTGTCGAGGCCAGCGTCTCGAACCGGCTCACCCGGTCCGCCAGGCGGTCGAGGAGCGTGCCCATCTCCAGCCGGGCAAGGTGCATGCCGACACACACGTGTTCGCCCCGGCCGAAGGCCAGATGGTCCGAGGGGCGGCGCGTGATGTCGAAGGTCTCGGGGTCGGGATAGTGGCGCTCGTCGCGGTTGGCCGACCCGTAGAGCAGCGCCACCCGGCTGCCGGCGGGGAGGCCGACGCCGTCGATCTCGTGGTCCTCGGTCAGCACCCGGCTGAACTGCGGGACCGGGGTCTCCAGGCGCAGCGACTCGTTGATCGCGTGGGGGATCAGCGACCGGTCCGCCCGCAGCAGGTCCCACTGGTCCGGATGCGCGGCGAAGAGGGCGATGGCGTTGGTGATCGCGAGGATCGTCGTGTCGAGGCTCGGCGTGACGTAGTCGAGCATCAGCGCCGGGCACTTCTCCGGCGGCAACTCCCCGTCGGCCGCCGCCCGGTGGAGATGGGCGGCCCAGCCGTCGGGGCGGATCCGTCCCGGGACCGCGTCATGGGTGACGTACTCCATGAACTCCTCGACCACGGGTGCCGCACTGGTGAAGCGCTCGTCGGCCGGGCCCTGCATGTCCCACATGGCCGCGGCCCACTCCAGCATCTTGGCGCGCCCCCGGTCGGGCAGACCGACGAGGTCCGAGACGACGGCCAGGGGCAGATGCTCGGCCAGCTCCGTCGCGGCGTCGAACCGGCCCCGCCCGACCAGCTCGGCGACGATCCGCCCGGCCTCCGCCTCGATCGTGGGGGTGACGTCCCGCATCCGGTCCTGGCGCAGCGGACGGCCCAGCACCGAGCGCAGCGCGGTGTGCTCGGGCGGGTCGCTGCACAGGGTGATCCCTTCGAGCTGGGCGTTCATCCCCGGATCGACGAACACCCCGCGGGCCGAGGAGAACGTCCGCCAGTCCATGAGGGCCGCGCGCACCTCCTGGTAGCGGGGGAGTGCATACAGGTCGTACCGGGCCAGGTGCACCACCGGCCCGAGGGCCCGTAACTGCGCGTAGATCGCGTAGGGGTCGGTCCGGGCCTCGGGCGTGTAGAGATCGACGTCGCTGACGGGTATCGCGGGCAAACCGGCTCCAGGGAACGGAGGGCCCGAACCCTCGTGGCGCGGGCCCGTTTCGTCATCGGGCAAGATCCCCACGACCCTCGCACGCCGCTCACAGTTGGCGCAGGAGTTCCCGAAATTGACGGTTTTTGATCGAAGTGCCGGGCGCCGAGGGCATCTACGCGGGGGCGTCGGTGATCTCGGAGATCAGGGCCTCGACGCGCCGCCGGATCTCGTCGCGGATGGGGCGGACGGCCTCGACTCCCTGGCCGGCGGGGTCGTCGAGCTGCCAGTCGAGGTACGTCTTGCCGGGGAAGACCGGGCAGGCGTCACCGCAGCCCATCGTGATGACGAAGCCGGACTCCCGAACGGCTTCGGTGGTCAGCACCTTGGGCGTGGCGGTGGTGATGTCGATGCCGACCTCGGCCATCGCCTCGACGGCGGCCGGATTGACCTGGTCGGCCGGCAGCGAGCCGGCCGAGCGGACCTCGACGCGGTCGCCCGCCAGGTGGGTGAGGAATCCGGCGGCCATCTGGGAGCGGCCGGCGTTGTGCACGCAGACGAACAGGACCGAGGGCCTCGATGCTTCAGACACGGGCGGAGCCTTCCGCGGTGGCCGCCGTCGGGATCTCCGGGGCGGGGGAGTCGGGGAACCAGCGCCGGGCGGCGAGCGCCACGTACACCAGGCCGATCAGGACGGGGACCTCGATGAGCGGGCCGACGACACCGGCGAGCGCCTGGCCGCTGGTGGCGCCGAAGGTGGCGATGGCGACCGCGATGGCCAGCTCGAAGTTGTTGCCCGCGGCGGTGAAGGCCAGCGTCGTCGCTTTCGGATGGCCGAGGCCGGCGGCCCTGCCCCAGGCCATGGATCCGGCCCACATGAGCGCGAAGTACACCAGCAGCGGCAGCGCGATCCGGGCGACGTCGAGGGGCCGGGCGGTGATGGCGTCACCTTGGAGGGCGAAGAGTACGACGATGGTGAACAGCAGCCCGTAGAGGGCGAACGGCCCGATGCGCGGGATCAGTTCGGTCTCGTACCAGCTGCGGCCCTTGGCCTTCTCGCCGAGCCGACGGGTGACGAAGCCGGCCACCAGCGGAATGCCCAGGAAGATGAGTACGCTGCGGGCGATCTCCCACACGGACACGTCCAGAGCGGTCTGTTCGAGGCCCAGCCAGCCAGGCAGCACCGACAGGTAGAACCAGCCGAGCAGGCTGAAGGCCAGTACCTGGAACACCGAGTTGAGCGCGACCAGGACGGCGGCGGCTTCGCGGTCGCCGCCCGCGAGGTCGTTCCAGATGATGACCATGGCGATGCAGCGGGCCAGGCCGACGATGATCAGGCCGGTGCGGTACGCGGGCAGGTCCGGCAGGAAGATCCACGCGAGGGCGAACATCAGGGCGGGGCCCAGGACCCAGTTCAGCAACAGGGACGGGACGAGCAGCCGGCGGTCGCGGGTGACGCTGTCGAGCCGGTCGTAGCGGACCTTGGCGAGGACCGGGTACATCATCACGAGCAGGCCGAGCGCGATCGGCAGGGAGACGCCGGTCACGGTGATCCTGGCGAGCGCGTCACCGAGGCCGGGCACGAGGCGGCCGAGCCCGAGGCCGACGGCCATCGCGGCCAGGATCCACACCGCCAGGTACCGGTCCACGAACGACAGGCGCCCGGCGACGGGAGTGGCGCTCACGAGGAACCCTCCGCGGCCGTCCGCTGCCCGGGGCGGGTGAGGAGACCGGCCAGCCGGTCGGTCGTCTCCGGCAGCAGCCAGTAGTAGACCCAGGTGCCGCGCCGCTCGCAGTCGATCAGGCCCGCCTGGCGGAGCAGCTTCAGGTGGTGGGAGATCGTCGGCTGCGACAGATCGAACGCAGGCGTGAGGTCGCAGACGCAGATCTCGCCGCCCTCACGCGAGGCGATCATCGACAGCAGGCGGAGTCGCACCGGATCACCCAGGGCCTTGAACACCCTGGACAGCTCGACGGCTTGCTCCTCGCCCAGCGGTGCCGTCAGCAGGGTCGGGCAGCACTCGCCCTCGTCCTGGCCGAGCACCACAAGTTCGTGTTTCGACATGCTTCTATGTTGACGAACTTCGATACAGACCGCAAGCTTGCATCGACAAATTTCGAAACAGCTGTCCGAGCCCTTCCCCTCTCCTCTCGTCCTAGGAGGCATGTCGTGAGCGATCACTCCATCGACCTGCGCGAAACCGTCCGGAAGCGCTACGCGGCCGCCGCCGTACAGGTCACCGAAGGCGGCGCGGCGTGTTGCGGCCCTCAGGCCATCGAGATCGACGACAACTTCGGCGGCGGCCTGTACGCGGCCGACGAGCGCGAGGCGCTGCCCGCCGAGGCCGTCGCCGCCTCGCTCGGCTGCGGCAACCCCACCGCCGTGGCCGAACTGCACGAGGGCGAGCGCGTCCTCGACCTCGGCTCCGGCGGCGGCATCGACGTACTCCTGTCCGCCCGCCGGGTCGGCCCCACCGGCAAGGCGTACGGCCTCGACATGACCGAAGAGATGCTCGCCCTGGCGCTGGCCAACCAGAGGAAGGCCGGCGCCACCAACGTCGAGTTCCTCAAGGGCACCATCGAGGCCATCCCGCTTCCGGCGCACACGATCGACGTCGTCATCTCCAACTGCGTGATCAGCCTGTCCACGGACAAGCCCACGGTCTTCGCCGAGATGTACCGCGTCCTCGTACCCGGCGGCCGGATCGGCATCTCCGACGTCGTCTCCGACGATGCGCTCACGCCGGCGCAGCGGGCCGAGCGCGGCGACTACGTCGGCTGCATCGCGGGCGCGCTCTCCTTCGCCGAATACCGCGAGGGCCTGACGGAGGCCGGATTCAGGGACGTCGAACTCACCCCGACCCACGCGGTGGCCGACGGCATGCACTCCGCCATCGTGCGCGCCACCAAGCCCGCCACGGACGCTCACAGCACGCGCCGAGCCCCCGGCAGCCTGCGCAGCCCGGCCGAAAGCGCGTAGGCGGACACGGTCCCGGCGACGGCGACGACGCACCATGCCGCCGTCGCCGGCAGGCCGCGTCCGGCGAGCAGGTACTGCAGGGTCACCACGAGCGGAACGTGCACGACGTACACGGTGTAGGAATCGGCGGACAGTTCGCGCGTGACGCGGCCTGCGCGGGCAAGGGTCTCCCGGAACAAGGTCAGCAGGCCCACGCTCAAGGCCACGCACAGACCGCTCTCGTACGTCGACCAGAGCGCGGAGCCCCCGGTCGCTCCGTCGGGGCCGAAGGCGGACGCGTCGGCGCCGACGGCGAACAGCACGGCCACGGCGAGCATCCCGCCGGTCAGCCACGACCAGCCGGTCGTCGCGTCGAAGCGGTGCAGCCAGTCGTGCCGCCCAGCCAGTGCACCGAAGGTGAAGAAGGCCGCGTACTGGGGGAGCCGGGCGGGTTCCACCTGGAGGAAGTCGAGAACCGGCACCCAGGTGTCCAGCGGATAGCGCAGGCGGACCAGGAAAGTGGCGGCGGCCAGTGCCACGACGGTGAGTAACAGCATCCGATGACCCGGCGCCCGCCGTTGCCGTGTCACCCCGGGCCGTCGGCGCCCGACCAGGCGGGCCGTCTGCCGGAGGACGACGTACAGGACGCTGTAGGCGAGCAGGTTCTGGACGAACCACAGGTGCCCGAACTGAAGATCGGGCCAGGACGGACCGCTCCAGTCGTCCGGCCTGTCGCCCAGCCCCAGGAACACGTCGGTGAAGTAGCGCGGGTAGGAGATCGGTGCGTAGCCCCGGTAGTGGACGTAGTACGCGTACATCAGACCGGGGATGATCGTCAGCGCCCCGGCCAGGAGCGGAACCCCCAGTCGCAGGAGGCGGCCGGTCAGGAAGCGGCGGGCCCCGCGGCGATCGTAGGAACCGGGCACGAGAACGGCGGAGACGAAGAAGAACAGGCTCATGAAGAACGCGCCGTCGACGGCCGAGAGCGTGGCGAGGCCGGAACTGCGCGGCTGGCCCGTCACGTACCACCAGTCGGCGGGGCCGTAGGCCTGAGCAGCGTGGTGGGCGACGACGAGCAGGGTCAGAGCGATCCGCAGATTGTCGAGCCAGGCGAGTCGGGAGCCGGCCGGCAGGTGCGGGGGACGGGCGGCCGGAGGCGGCTGAGGCATGTCCGTGAACGCGGGAGTATGCATGCGTTCAGTTTCCTCAACACTTGTACACGCCACCCTGGTGCTAACCCCCGACCTCGTCCTCCGGGTGGCCGTAGTCGCCGTAGTAACCGCGCAGCAGCAGACGCTGGTTGGCCGCGCTGCGCGCCGCTAGGACGTCAGGGGCGAACATCGGACCGCGCAGGTGAGGCTGCATCACTTTCTCCAGCAGCAAGGGACCGAGGACGATGCAGAGCATCTGGAAGGACGCCCACTCTGGATCCGGCCCGGCGCCGACTCCGCCCGGCCTGTCCGCGCTGCCATAGGTCTCGGAGAGCCGCCGAACCTCCGCCCGCGCCCCCGCCAGCAGCCGCCCGAAGAGCGCGGCGCTGGCCTCGCTGTCCTCCAGCAGCACATGGCGCAGATAGCCGCGCAGAACAGGATCCGCGCCGAAGACACTCGCCGACGCCGAACCGAGAGAGGCCATCAGGTCGGCCTCCGGGGCCCGTTGCCGCAACTGCTCGGTGATGCGCTCCAGAACGTATGCGTCGACCCCCTCCCGCAGACCCTGCTTCGACCCGAAGTGCCGCGTCACCAACGCCGGCGACAGGCCGGCCCGAGCCGCCACGGCCCGCGTCGAGGTCGCCTCGAATCCCTTCTCGGCGAACAACTCCAGGGCCGCGGCCCGAAGCCGCGCCCGTCCTGTCAGATCACTCTTCGCCACCGACGTCATGGCGGCAGCGTATGCGCGAGGAACGTCCTTCTAGGCGGCGGCCTCGTTCGCCGGGACGGCAGGCGCGTAGAGAGTGAACTCGGGGGCATCTGGGAGTCCATGGAAAGCGAGCCGCGGCTACGACGGCACACATTGGGTTGGAAATTGGCGCGCGCCTTCGTCATGGCGCTGGGATTCGTCTGCATGGTGGCGTTCGCCGTGGCCCTGGCGAGGGTGACGCTCGTGCCCTCGCCGGAGTCCGTGCCGATGACGCACACCAATCTGCACCCGGGCAGTTCGATCCGCCTGTACTTCGACCAGCCCGACTGGCGGGACACGGTGAAACAGGTGGGCGGGAACATCCTGCTGGGAGTGCCGTTCGGCGTCCTGCTGCCGGTCCTCTTCCCGCGCACCCGGGGCCTGGTCCGCGTCGTGCTGATGACGGCGCTCGTCATGCTCACCGTCGAGACCGCGCAGGGACTGCTGGTCACCGGGCGGGCCTTCGACATCGACGACGTCATCCTCAACTCGACGGGGGCCTTCCTCGGTTACCTCGTCCTGGGTCGCAGGCTCGGCCGGGCACTGCACCCTCGCCGCGTGCGCTGGTGGCACCCGCGCCCCCGACCCGCGACGGCCGAGGAGCGGCACGCGGGACGGGAGCGAACCCCGTCCACCACCGACACCGACACCGATCGAGACGCTGCTCCGGACGCCGACAAGACCACCGCGTCCAAGCGTTCCCGGTGGGCGCTGCCCGCGGCGCTGCGGGCGAAACGTCCTTGATCATTTGTCACTCGGGAGGGTCGAAACCGGGCGACACCGGCAACAACGACCTGGTCTATTACGACGCCAACGGTGACTCGGTGCGGATCGATCGCTGGCACGACATGAGTTTCCCGAACAACCCGCCCAAGGTCTCGTCCATTCAGATCCTCTGACGGCCCGACACATTCGTCCGACGCCGGCCTGATGGAACGTAGTGGTCGCCGCAGCTCCTGACGGCGACGAGTTGCCTCCGCCGTCACCATCCTGCGGACATGGATGACCCACGACGTGATTCACGCCGTGGTGGTGTCCCCAGGGTGGTGGCGGCTCAGTGGTTGGATGAACTCGCGTATGGCATGGGCCAGTTGCGTCGGCTGGTCCAGCGGGACGAGGGTGTAGCTGTCCTCGATCTCCCGCAGGATCGCGTGGGGGAGCAGTTCGGCCAGACGGCTGCCGTGCTCGGGTGGCATCACTCGGTCCTCGCTCGCCCACACCACGAGAGCGGGGCGCCGGAACCGGGGCAGTCGTTCGGCCGCCCGCTGCAGGACGGCGGTGTCGGCCGCTGCGGCGCGCAGCATGCGTACGGTGTCCCGCGAGATCTCGGGCTGTGTGGTGACCGGCTCGATCCAGGCGGCGGTGGCCGCGTCTCCTCGCCGGGTCAGCCACCCGAACGCCAGGGGAAGCCGTCGCATCGTACGCAGCTTCATCTGGCGCATGAACAGGCTGAACAGACGGGGCGACAACTTGCCGGCGAGGACGAGAGTCTTCCCGGTGAGGCCCGGGGGGAAGTTGTCGAAGGCGTCGCACGAGATGAGAACCGCGCGCCCGACGCGAGCCGCGTCGTCGGCCATGAGCAGTTGAACGAGGGCCCCGCCGGTGTCGTTGCCGACCAGGGTCACGTCGCGGAGATCGAGCCGTTCGAGGAACTCCGCGACCAGCCGCGCGATCCCCGGCAGCGACAGATCGGCGTCGGCGCGCATCACGTGCCGATGGGCCCCGAGGGGCAGCGTGGGCACGATGCAGCGGTGATCCGCCGACAGGTCGCCCCGCACCGCGTCCCAGAGCGACGCGTCCATCATGAATCCGTGCAGGAGCACGGTCACGGGGCCGGTCCCACCGGAGTCGCGGTAGGCGATCGTTCCGGTGGACAGCTCGATCTCCGGCATGACGTCTCCTCGTGTCGGGTGGGTGGAGCGAGAAGGGATCGCTGCGGACGCGCGCCGGTTCAGGAGTTGAAACCGGGCGCGAAAGCAGGGGCGTTGTCCGCGGCCCATGCGGCGAAGGTGCGTGCGGGGCGCCCCAGGAGCTGTGCCACGGTGTCGGTGGTCGGTCCGGGTTCCGTCGCGTAGTCGGCCAGGGAGCCGAGCAGACGGTCGGGAACATCGCTGGGCAGGCCCTGGGCGAGCATGGCCTGCCGCACCCGCCCAGGAGGGACGTCCTCGAACTTCAGGGTCCGTCCTGTCGCTTCGCCGATGAGGCGAACCTTGTCCTGCTGGTCGAGGGAGTCCGGTCCGGTGAGGACGTGGGCGCGACCTGAGTGCCCGGACTCCGTCAAGGCCTGCACGGCCACTTCGGCGATGTCGCGTTCATGGATGGGTGAGGTGGCGGCCCCACGGTGGGCGCCGCGCACCACACCGGTGGCGCGGATCTGCGGAGCCCAGGCGAGGGTGTTCGCGGCGAAATCTGCGCAGCGCAGGAACGTCCACGCAAGCCCCGAGCGACGGGCGGCCTCCTCGACCGCCTCGAACTCGTCGATGAAGCGCTGACGGCCGGCCGGGTACTCCACGGTCGCGGACGACAGAACCACGACACGTCGCGCTCCCCGGGCCGCCCCCAGTGCGAGCAACTCGTCGGCGGCGGTGCCGACCGCGCGTGGGCTGAGCAGAATTCCTTCCGCCGTGTGCGGCCAGTCGGTGAGCGTGCCCGGCCGGGACGGATCTCCCAGGACCGGTCGCACACCTGCGGGCAGGTGCGCTGCGCGATCGCGGGTCACGGCGGCGATCTCCGCGCCGCTCTGGAGCAGCAGCTCCATGACCTGACGTCCTACGGTTCCTGTTGCTCCGATCAGTACGAACATGCTCATGCCCCCATCGAGCCGTACTTAGGATGCCGTAATGTACGAGAACCGTAGCATAGTATTTCGGAAGGCGTACATTATGAGTTCCGTAGAACGTGCGGGTGGGGCGCGTCGGCGCAGGCAGGTCACGGTCGAAGTGGGCCAGGGGCTACGCGAGTTGAGTGCCGAACTGGTCCTGCTCAGGCGGCAGGTCGGGGCCCGGCTGGACCTCAGGGGCATGGATATGGACTGCCTCGACCTGATCAACGCTCACGGCCCGATGAGTCCGACCGCCCTCGCCCAGCGCGCCGGGCTCCACGCCGCGACCACCACCGGCATCCTCGACCGGCTCGAACGCGGCGGGTGGATCTCGCGCCGGCGCGATCCGTCCGACCGCCGCGCGACCGTGATCCATGCCCTGCGCGAACGCAACGCCGAACTGCTCGGCCACTTCGCCGAGATGAACTCCTCCGTGGAGCGGATCTGCGCCGACTACGACGAAGCCGAACTCGAACTGCTCGCGGATTTCCTGCGCCGCACCGCCGACGCGGGACGTCACGCGACCGAGAAGCTGACGGATCGACCGTAGGCGGCGGCGCCCGCCGAAGGGGCGGCAGCCGCGGCGAGCGGAGAAGGGGGCACCTTCCAACTCCCGCTGAAGCAAGCCCTATTGACGCGCGTAGCGCGGCCGGGCAGTGTCAGGGATCCTCGATTCTCTGTCCGGCATTCACTTCGGGAGGCTCTGTGTTGAGACGGTATCTCCGTACGCTTCTCAGTCTTGTCATGCTCGCTTCACTTTCGATGTTCGGTGTCGCGGTCACCGCGGGCACCGCGCACGCCGACGACTGCTACACCTGGAACCGGACCCTCGGCCAGGGCACCAGCGGTGAGGACGTGCGGCAGTTGCAGATCCGGGTCGCGGGCTACCCCGGATACGGCGCGGTCCTCGCGGTGGACGGCGAGTTCGGCCCGGGCACCAAGGCCGCGGTCACCCGCTTCCAGCAGGCCTACGGTCTGTCGGCGGACGGCATCGCGGGAGCGCAGACCTTCAGCAAGCTCTACGCGCTCCAGGACGGTGACTGCACCCCGGCGCACTTCACCTACGCCGAGATGAACCGCTGCAACGCGGACTGGTCCGGCGGCGCGGTCTCCGCGGCCGCCGCGAAGGCGAACGCGCTGCAGCAGATGTGGAAACTGGAGGCCCTGCGGCATGCCCTCGGCGACCGCGCCCTGACCACCAGCAGCGGCTTCCGCTCCCACGCCTGCAACAACGCGGTCGGCGGCGCGGCCAACAGCAACCATCTCTACGGCCGTGGCATCGACCTCGTCGGCACCCCCTCGTACTGCGAGATCGTCAAGCAGGCACGCAACCACGGCTTCAACGAGATCCTCGGCCCGGGCTACCCCGGTCACAGCACACACGCCCACCTCGGCAGCCAGAGCTCGCGCTACTGGTCGGCGTCCTCCTGCGGCATCTGACGGCACTGTCGGCGCCGCTCTCCGTTCAGGTTCCCGGCACCCGCCGGGAACCTGAACGGAACATCGGGGATGAGGCGGAACAGACCGAATGCGCCAGGCGCGGGCGGCCGCCTCCAGCGTGTCGCGCACGTGGCGTACGTCGGGGTTGGCGTCGGCGCCGGGCCCGAGGGTGGCGGAACGGAGTCCTCGCAGGGGCTGAAGTTCTCCTTCGGCACCTGCGGCTTCCCGCCCCTGGATGCCGAGGTCGTCGAGTACGCCGAGCCCACCGACACCACGCCCGGCCGTCTGTCCTGGACCGCCGGGCAGGACGGTGGTGCGGACGAGAAGCTCGACGTCCTGCATGCCTGGCTGGTCGAGGACCTGCCCGGCGGCCGGGTGCGGATCCTGACCCAGGAATCGCAGATCGGCAGACCCGCCGCCGACCTCACCGCCCAGACGCCCAACTCCATGCTCAACGGCCATCAGGCGTGGCTCGACGGCCTCGTGACCGCCGCCCGGGCACCGGGCAACCGCCCCTGAGCCCATGGCCCGGTTGTCGCGAGCGACCGGGAGCCGCCCCGGAAAACGCGTCAGTCCTCGAGTTCGTGCCGGACGCGCCGCGAGGGCTGGAAGGCGTAGAGGTCCAGGACGCCCGGGGGATCGGCCAGGCCTGGACCACCGGCCTCGACCCAGGCGGCGATGTCGGCGGCGGCGCCGGGGTCGTTGACCTGGCCGAGCCAGACCGGCCGTCCGCCGGCCTTGCGGCCCTCGGCGGAGGGCTGGACGACGATGACGTTGGCGCGCTCGCACGCGTCGAGGCAATTGGTCCGCCGGATCATGGCCACTCCGGCCAGCGCGGTGCGCAGGTCGGCGAGTTGGGCTTCGTGGTCGAGGCGGGGAACCTTGGCCGCGGTCCCGCAGCAGCACCCGCGGCAGACGGTGACCGTGCAGCGGGCACCGACCGCCGCCCCGGCGGGGACTTCCGCGCGCGTGCGCCGGGTGCGCCTGCTCATGCCGAGTCCCCGGAGTGGCGGGGCCACGCGGACGCCCGCAGCAGGCGCAGGCCGTTGAGGCCGACGACGACGGTGGAGCCCTCGTGCCCCGCGACGCCGAGCGGCAGCGGGAGCGTACCGATCAGATCCCATGCCACCAGTACGGTGATGAAGGCCCCGGCGACGACCAGGTTCTGCACGACCAGGCGACGGGCCGTGCGCGAGAGCGCCACCACGGCCGGGATCGCGGCGAGTTCATCACGGACGACGACCGCGTCGGCGGTCTCCAGGGCGAGATCCGAGCCGGCCCTGCCCATGGCGACGCCGGTGTGCGCGGCGGCCAGGGCCGGGGCGTCGTTGACGCCGTCGCCGACCACCAGCACCCGACGCCCCTCGGCCTCCCTCTCCTTGACCGCGGCGACCTTGTCCTGCGGCAGGAGCCCTGCCCGTACGTCCGTGATGCCGACCTCGGCGGCGAGGCGGCGGGCGGCGCGTTCGTTGTCCCCGGTCAGCAGGACCGGAGTGCGGCCGGTCAGTTCGGTGAGCGCGGCCACGGTCGCCCGGGCGTCGGGGCGGAGCCGGTCGGCGACGCCCAGCACCCCGACCGGCGCACCGTCGCGCAGGACGAGGACCGCGGTGCGCCCCTCGTCCTCAAGGGACCGCACCACGTCGTCCTCCTCGTGACCGCCGGTGCGGGTGAGGCGGGCGGGGGAGCCGACCTGCACGGGGCGTCCGTCGATGACGGCGGTGACGCCCCGGCCGGGTGCGGAGGCGAAGTCGCGGGCCGCGGCGACGGGCAGGCCGCGGTCGCGGGCGGCCTGGACGACGGCGCGGGCGAGCGGGTGCTCGCTGGGATGCTCGGCCGCCGCGGCGAGGGACAGCAGACCGTCCTCGTCGAGACCCGATCCGGGCAGAGGGCGGATGTCGGTGACGCGAGGGGTGCCCTCGGTCAGCGTGCCCGTCTTGTCCAGGGCGACGGCGTCGACCTGCCCCAGACGCTCCATCACCACGGCGGACTTGGCCAGCACGCCGTGGCGGCCAGCGTTGGCGATGGCGGACAGCAGCGGCGGCATCGTGGAGAGGACCACCGCGCAGGGCGAGGCGACGATCATGAAGGTCATCGCCCGGAGCAGGGCGGGCTGGAGCGCGGAGCCGAGGGCGAGCGGCAGAGCGAAGACGACGAGGGTCGCCACGACCATGCCGATCGAGTACCGCTGCTCGATCCTCTCGATGAACAGCTGGGTGGGGGCCTTGGTCGCGGAGGCCTCCTCGACCATCTTCACGATCCGGGCGATCACCGAGTCCGCCGGATCGCGCTCGACACGGATGTGCAGGGCACCGGTGCCGTTGACCGTACCGGCGAACACGTCGTCCCCGGGCTGCTTGGCCACCGGCAGCGGCTCGCCGGTGATGGTGGCCTGGTCGACGTCGCTGCAACCTTCCCGCACCTGTCCGTCGGCGCCGATCCGCTCGCCCGGCCGCACCAGGACGGTGTCCCCGATCCGCAGATCCTCGGCGGCGACCGTCTCCTCCCGGCCGTCCGGCAGGACCCGCGTGGCGGTGGAGGGCGCGAGGTCCAGCAGACCGCGCACCGAGTCCGCGGTGCGGGCGGTCGCCACCGCCTCCAGGGCGCCGGAGGTCGCGAAGATGACGATCAGGAGTGCCCCGTCGAGGACCTGGCCGATGGCGGCGGCGCCGAGAGCGGCGACCACCATCAGAAGATCGACGTCCAAGGTCTTGTCCCGCAGCGTCTTCAGGCCCTCCAGGCCCGGTTCCCAACCGCCCGCGAGATAGGTGCCGGCGAACAGCGGCGCCCACGTCCACGCCGGAGCGCCGAGCAGATCGAGCGGCAGGGCGATCAGGAACAGGACCAGCGCCGCCAGCGCCCAGCGGGCCTCCGGCAGCGCCAGCACCCGCGTACGCCGCCGGGGAGCCGCCGGACGCGGCCCGGAGACGGCCCGCGTGGGCCTCTGGTCCAGGACGGAAGACATGACAGAACAACCCTTCACGGGGGCGGCCGGGGGAGGCCCGGGGAACTGTCCTCACGATACAGGAACGCATGAACAGGTCTTCAGGTGTCATCGGTATGATGTCCCCCATGGGGCACGGAACCGACACCGCCGGCAGCGCGACCACCCGCGAGCGCCTGGACGCGGTCGGCACCGCCGACGTGGCCGCCACCCTCCAGGCCCTCGCCACCCCCTCGCGCCTGTACATCCTGGCCCGCCTCCAGGAAGGCCCCTGCTCCGTCGGCGACCTCGCCGACGCCGTCGGCATGGAAGCCTCCGCCTGCTCCCACCAACTGCGCCTGCTGCGCAACCTCGGCCTGGTCGCGGGCGAACGGCACGGTCGTTCGATCATCTACGCCCTCTACGACAACCACGTCGCGGAACTCCTCGACCAGGCCCTCTACCACGTGGAGCACCTGCGCCTCGGAGTCCGCGACGCGCCGCTCGCCGCCGACGAGGAACCGGCCGGGGCGTAGCCCGTGTCCCCGGCCGGTCCGGGCGCCTAGCTGAAGAGCGTGCCGACCGGCTCCGGCCGGTGCACGCCGCGCGGACGGTAGCCGAGCGCTTCGGAGACCCCGGCGAGATCGGCGAGATACCAGATCAGAGCGAGCCACATCTCCGTTCCCTGCAGGCCCGGGACGGTCTTCGCCATGCCTGCCGTCGTGCGGTGGGGAGCCCGGAATCCGAAGCCCTGGCGGTCCGTCCAGTGGCTGACGGCGTTCGTCAGCAACGTGCGGGCGAGTTCCGTGACCTCGTCCGTCCGGTGGCCGCTCTGACGGGTCAGCCAGAGCGGGTGGGCGATGTCCAGGATGTTGCAGGCGTTCTGTACTTCGGGGCGGACGACGCGGACGTCGCGTGCGTGGGTGAGCACCGTGTCGACGACCCGTTCGGGGTAGGGGAGCGGTACTCCGAACTGGGCGAACGTTCCCCGCGAGGCCCGGTAGAAGCCGTTGACGATCTGCAACAAGCCGTCTTCGGCCCGGGGTGAACCCCACATGCCCGTCGACGAGTCGGCCCGCGTCAGCAGGCGGCCGAAGAGCGCCTCGACGGCCCCCGGCTGTCCCGGAACACCGAGGGCGAGGTTCCAGCGGACGGCGGTGGAGAGCACGTCGACCCAGTTCCCGGCTCCCCAGGCGTTCTCCGCCCAGGGCTGCCGGTCCAGGCCGGCGAGAATCTCCTCCGGCCGCGCCTCTGCGACCACGTGCACGGGATGCTCGAAACGGCTGCCGAGCAGATCGAGCGCGTAGCCGACACTAAGGACGTGGTAGTCGGCCTCCGGGTCGAACAGGCCCGGGGCGGGGGACCGTTGTGAACCGTCGGGGAGCAGCGGGCCCACCATGCCGGTCCGCGGATCCTGCCACTGCCGGAGCCGGTCGACCAGATCGTCCCGAGGCACCTGCGGGGGAGCATGTCCGAGCAACAGGTACGAGATCTCGACGGCGTCGCACTGAGCGCGGACCGTGGGCGCCGCGTGAGGTGTGTCGACGAACAGTCCGCCGCCCGACGCAGGTGTGAAGCAGCGGTCGAGCAGGACACCGGCCTGCTCGCGGGCCCGATCGGCCAAGTCGGCCACCGACGTGCCCACCTCGTCGGTGTGAGCGGACGGCCGGGCTCCCGGAACACGCCATTTGAGTACGCGCGCCGGGTTGCCGCCGACGATCGCGCCCGCCGGAACATCCTTGGTGACCACGGCGCCGGCCGCGACGACAGCCCGGTCGCCGACCTGCACGCCGTCCAGGATCACCACATGTGAGCCGATCCAGACGTCGTCGCCGACGCGGATGCCGACGCTGGTCAGCGGCTGGCGGTGCACTTCCGTGTCCGGGTCGCTGTAGGTGTGGTTGAACCCCAGCAGCGACGTGTGCGCACCGATACGCACGGAGTCGCCGAGCGCTATTCGTCCTCGGACGACGGTGTAGGCGTTGATCGTGCAGTCACGGCCCGTCGTGAGCTCGTCCGTGAGATAGGCGCCGGCGGCGACGGTGGTACGCGCCCCGAGGCGCAGTGTGTCGTTCTGCACCGAGGCCAGCTCGGACACGAAGCAGTCGTCCTCGACCGCGCATCCGGCACGCTTGTTCAATGCTCCGCGGAAGTCGGCCTGCCGGGAACGCTGTTCCTCGGTGGCCTCGGCCGCGAACAGCCAGGGTGAGAAGTCGAGACGGTTGCGGTCGACATCGGATGTGGCCGAAGAGGCCACTTCCTGCCGGGATTCCTTGGACATGTTCCCCATTCCGGGCTTCGGGCTTCGGACTCAGGGTCGGTCTGCCCGTCGAAGGCGCGATGGGAACACGATCATCCGGTTGACGGCCCTCCGGTCAGGGCCCGGGTGTGCCGAGACGGTCGGGGCCGCCGCCCCTCTCATGGTCCGGAGATCCGGTCATGACAGGGGCCGGCCGCTGCCCGTCGGGCAAGATGCCGCTCGATCTACCTGACGGTGACCTGGACGGTGTTGGAGACGGCCCCGCCGCCGACGATCCGCACCTTGTTGAGGCCCTTGATGCCCAGCTTCACGCGGAGGTTGTAGGCGTGACTGCGCGTGGTGTTCATGTGGATCGGGAGGCTGACCCACCCCTTCTTCTGCAGCTGCTGCAGGGTGACGCGGGTGCCGGACGCCAGGCGCGTCGAAGTGCCGTACACGCGGAACTCCTGCCAGGCCTTGACGGACTTCACCGTCGCCTTGGCCGTCAACGTCGGCCTCGGCGCCTGCTGTTGGGCCGAGGCGGTGGCGGCCTGAGGAGCGGAGGCGTGGGCGGTGACCGGAGCCGCGGCCAGCGGCGCGGCGCAGACCAGGAGACCGGTACTCACGGAGGCGATGCGTCGGGAGACAGGATGCACGGAGGGCCTTTCGACAGTGAACCGAACCGAAGGATCAAACCAGCGCAATATATGACAAATGATGCCCCGGACCGGACGGACATGCGGAACAGGGGCGTGTCGCTCTCGCCCTCCGGTCCCGCGCCTCACCGCTCACCGACAGCTGCCGGCCGTTCGCCGCTGCGTCGTGATGCGCCAAGTGCCCCACGCCGTCCAGTGAGTCCTGTCCATCCGGGGCTGCGGGCCCTGTATATCTGAGGCATGTCGAATGTCCGGCTGGCCTCGTCCCAGGGCAAATGGATTCTGCTCACCACCGTGCTCGGTTCCAGCATGGCCATGCTGGACTCCACCGTCGTCAACGTCGCGCTGCCCCGCATCGGCGAGGAACTGGGCGCCGAACTCGCGGGCCTGCAATGGACGGTCAACGCGTACATGCTGACCCTGGCCGGGCTGATCCTGCTCGGCGGATCCCTCGGCGACTCCTACGGGCGGCGGCGCGTCTTCGTGACGGGTGTCGTGTGGTTCGCGTCGGCCTCGCTCATGTGCGGGCTCGCTCCGAACGCCGAGGTGCTGATCGCCGCGCGCGCCCTGCAAGGGGTCGGCGGCGCGCTGCTGGGCCCTGGCTCCCTCGCGTTGATCCAGGCCTCGTTCCACCCCGACGACCGCAGCCGGGCGGTCGGCGTGTGGTCGGGGTTCGGCGGAATCGGCGCTGCCGTCGGGCCGTTCCTGGGCGGCTATCTGGTCGGCGGTCCGGGCTGGCGCTGGGTCTTCTTCCTGAACATCCCGCTCGCCCTGCTGTGCGTCCCGATCGCCCTGCGCCACGTACCGGAGTCGTCCGACGGGCGGCGCCACGAACGGTTCGATGTGCTGGGCGCGGCCCTCGGAGCCATCGCACTCGCTCTGATCACCTACGCGCTCATCGAGGCCCGCGAAGGTACCTGGGTGGTGGCGCTCTGCGCGGTGGCGGGAGTGCTGGCGGGCATCGCCTTCGTCTACGTGGAGGGGCACCGGGCCGACCCGATGCTGCCGCCGGACATCTTCGCCTCACGCCAGTTCACCGCGGTCAACCTGGTCACCCTGTGCGTGTACGCCGCGTTCGGCGGCTTCTTCTTCCTCGCCGCGCTGCAACTTCAGGTGGTGGCGGGCTTCTCACCGCTGGCGGCGGGGAGCGCCCTGCTGCCGACGACGGCGCTCATGCTGCTGTTCTCCGCCCGCTCCGGCGCCCTGGCCGACCGCATCGGCCCGCGCATCCCGCTGACCGTGGGCCCGCTGCTGTGCGCGGCGGCGATGCTGCTCATGCTCCGGGTGGGACAGGACGCGAACTACCTCAAGGACGTGCTGCCCGCCGTGCTGGTCATGGGCACCGGCATGGTCGTCCTGGTGGCGCCGCTGACGTCCACGGTGCTCGGATCCGTCGACGCCTCCCGGGCGGGACTGGCCAGCGGCATCAACAACGCGGCGGCACGGGTGGCGGGCCTCGTCGCCGTGGCCGCGCTGCCCCTGCTGACCGGGATGGGCGCCGACGCGTACCGGTCGGCGGACGCCTTCGGTGCGGCGTTCCGGCGGGCCATGCCGATCTGCGCGGCGGTGCTGGTCGTCGGATCGGCGCTGGCCTTCACGCTCGTACGCCGTCCCGCACCCGGTTGCGCGCGTCCGGAGTGCCGCACCCACGGGGCCGTCACGGCCCCGCCCCTGGAAGGGAAACGGGTCGGCAAGCGCACCGCCTGAGCCGGCGGCCGTGCCACTCACAGGCACTGCGCCTGCACGTCGGCACCCCGGACGCGCGCGATCACTTGGTGGCGTACACCGCGGTGTAACCGCCGATCAGGGGACGGGCCTCCACCTTGGTGAACCCGGCGGCCTGCAACCACTGCGAGGCGTCCGCGACGGTGTACTCGGAACCGCCCTCGCTGTCGATGAGCATGTTGAGCGACAGCGTCAGACCGTAGGTGTTGCGGCGCCGCTCGTCGTCGATCATCGCGTCGTAGACGATGAGGACGCCGCCCGCCGGCAGGGCGTCGTACGCCTTCTTGAGCAGGAACCGGCGCTGCTCCAGGTCCCAGTCGTGGAGGATCTGCCCCATGACGTAGACCTCGGCCTCGGGCAGGGGGTCGGAGAAGAAGTCCCCGCCGTGGAAAACGAGTCGGCCGGTCAGGCCGCGAGCGGCGACGAACTCGTCGAACACCGGCTCCACCGGGGGAAGTTCGAAGACGCCTCCGGTGATGTCGGGGTGGAGGGTGAGGACGGCGGCCGGTACGGCGCCGAGAGCGCCGCCGACGTCGATGACATGGCGTCGGCCGGTCCAGTCGAAGTCGGCGGCAAGGGCGGCCGCGAGCGGGGTGCTGACGCCGTTCATGCCGTTGAGGAAGTTCCGCCAGGCGACCGGGTCCTGGCTGAGGGTGGCGAAGAACGGGGCACCGCTGTGCGCGACCTCGTTCTGCGGGGCGCCGGTGCGTAACGCGTCGGTGAGGTTGTTCCAGAAGCCGAAGAGGCGCGCGTCGGCCATCTCCAGGATGCCGCCCACGTACGACGGCTTGGCACGGTCGAGGAACAGGTCCGCGGACGGGGTGTTGCGGTAGGTGCCGTCCTCGCTCCGGGTCAGCACGTTCAGCGACACCAGCGCGTCGAGGAAGTCGGCGGCGGAACGGGGGTGCAGACCCACTGCGGAGGAGAGGGACGCGCGGTCGCGGCCGCCGTCCGCCAGCACGGTGAAGATGCCCAACTCCACCGCGCTGAGCAGTGTCTTGGAAGCCATGAAGCCGAGGCCGAGCTGTAACAGCGGCTCCGGGGTGAGCGGGTCGGTGACCGACATGTGTGTCTCCACTTCGGTGGGAGGTTGAAAGCGGCCGTCGGCGGAAGATGCTCAGGAGGTGGCGCGGGCGGCGGCCTCGATGAGGTGGGTGGTCGCGTCGGGATGGGAGACGAGGACCGCGTGCGAGGCGCCGCGGACCACCTGGGTGTGGGACCCGGCACGACGGGCCATGGCCTGTTCCGCGGCCGGCGGGATGGCGTGGTCGGCGCCCGCGACGAGGAACCAGGAGGGAATCGTCTTCCACGCAGGCGTGGAGCTGGTTTCGGCGAACGCCGACAGCGACACCGGCCGCTGCCCGGCGGCCATCAGCCTGGCCTGGCCCGCCGGTACATCGGCGGCGAACACCTGCCGGAAGGAAGCGGGATCGACGTAACCGTCCTGCCCGCCCGGGAACGGCCGGACCGCCAGCGCCGCGGGGAGGAGACTGCCCGGATAGGTGTCGAGGATCGACAGCCCGGACTCGCCCTCGTCGGGGGCGAACGCGGCGATGTACACGAGAGCCTTGACGTTGGAGTGGCCCACGGCGGCGTCGGTGATGACGGCTCCGCCGTAGGAATGACCGGCCAGGACGACGGGTCCGGGAATGGTGTCCAGGACGCTGGAGACGTAGGCGGAGTCCGCGGCCAGGCCACGGAGCGGGTTCGCGACGCCGATCACCGGGTATCCCTGGCGCTCCAGCCGCGAGACGACCGCGTTCCAGCTCGACGAGTCGGCGAACGCTCCGTGCACCAGGACCACGGTCGGCTTCGGTGTGTGCGGAGTATTCGTCGTGCCTGATGTGTGCGCTGTCGCTGACGGGGCTGATGTGGCGGGCGTGGCGGCGGACAGGGCCGGGATCACCAGAAGTGTGCCGACCGACACCGCCGTGAGCATCAGTCTTCGCCGACGGTCGCCGGCCTTGCGGAGCCGTTCGGATCGCGTGCTCGTCATGACTGTTTCCTCCTTGGTGTCCGTCACCGTCGTCCGCCCAGGAATCGCAGCAGCAGGCCGGTCATCTCTTGGGGGTGCTCCTCGTAGATCCAGTGGCCGGAGTCGGGGACGACGACGGGGGTGACGTGGGTGGCGTACCGGCGTGCCTGCTTCGCGACCGCCGATCCGAGGCTGCCGTCGGCGCCGATCGCGAGGACCGGCATCGTCAGCCGCTTCTTCTGGAATCGCGCGTTGTCGGTGATGTCCTGCGGGAACGCCCGGAACCAGTCGAAGCTCGCCTTCAGGTGTGCGGGATCCCGCAGATAGGAGGCAAAGACGTCGAGGTCGTCCGAGGTGAGAGCGTCCTTGTGCACCGCGATGCTCCGCATGAAGCCCGAGGTCCACGTCAGCTCGCGGCCCTGGACCATGCTCTCGGGGAAGCCCGTCGGCAAGGAGAAGAAGCCGAAGTTCCACACCCCGGGGCCCTTCGCCGTCAGCGCCGGGAACTCGTAGATGCCCGCATCCGGGATCGGTGCCTCGCTGAGCACGAGCTTGCTGACGCTGCGCGGGTACTGCGCGGCGTAGGAGTAGGCGACCATCGTGCCGATGTCGTGGCCGACGATGTTGACGTCCTTGTCCTTGCCGAGCGACACGAGGAGGGCGTGCAGGTCGGCGGCCATGGTCTTCTTGTCGTAGCCGGACGCCGGCGCGTCGCTCTTGCCCGCCCCGGGCAGGTCGGGGGCGATGACGGTGTAGTGCTCGGCGAGCGCGGGCATGATGTCGTGCCACTCGTACCAGGTCTGGGGGTAGCCGTGGATCAGAACCAGCGTCGGACCGTGGCCGCCGATCACGTAGTTGATGCCGGTCCCGGCGACCTCCGTCTTGTGTTCGCTGAAGCCGGACGGCATCCGCTCGCCGTGTGACGGCGTCGGCTCGTCGGCGGCCGAGGCCGTGAGGGTGAGGGAGCCGAGGCCCAGGGCCAGGGCGAAGACCGCGGCCACCAGGCGGCGGGATCTGGGCATGCTGAATCTCACTGACGTCTCCAAAGGACGCGAGGGGAAGCACGGTGTGAGCGAAGAGGTACCGTCGAGCCGCCACGTCGGCGCGCGGCGGCACGACGTCGTGTCGGACCGTCAGAGGGAGTCGACGAGCCCGCCGTCGATGACGAAGTCGGCTCCGGTGATGTTCGCCGAGGAGGGGCCGGCGAGGTGTACGACGAGATCGGCGACCTCGGACGGACGGCTGAAGCGGCCGGTCACCGCCTGGGCCGCCGCGCCCCGGGCCACCTCCGCGGGGTCGACGCCCTGGGACCGGCCGACGGTGGCGGCCACACCGCCGTCACCCTGCCACAGCGCCGTCTCCACCGGGCCGGGGCCGACGGTGTTGACCCGCACACCTCGTGGTCCGACCTCCTTGGACAGGGCCTTGCAGAAGTTGGTGAGCGCCGCCTTGGCCGCGCCGTAGTCGATGACGAGCGGGTCGGGCAGCCGTGCGTTGACCGAGGAGACGGTGACGATGCGCCCCGCGCCGGTGGCGAGCAGGTGGGGCAGGGCGGCGCGGGTGGCACGGACGGCGGCCATGAAGTTGATCGTGAACGTCCACTCCCACTCCTCGTCCGTGACGCTCAGGAACCCGTCCGGGCGCGGACGCACCGCTCCGACGTTGTTCACGAGGACATCGACACCACCATGGACCGCCACAGCCTCGGCGATCAGCTCCGCCGGGGCCTCGGGCAGCGCGAGATCGACTTCCACGACGGTCAGTTCGGCCCCCTGCTTCACGAGCCGGTCCAGGGCTTCGGTGCGTTCCCTCGTGCCCGCGACCACCCGGGAGCCGGCCGCGAGGAAGGCCTCGACGATCGCCAGCCCGATGCCGCGCCCCGCGCCGGTGACCACGGTGGTCCGCCCGGCCAGGACCTTGGCGGCACCGGGTGCTCCGGTGGCGGGGGAGGAGCGGTCGCTCATCGCCCGCCCTCCGGGCTGTGCTTGCGCAGCCACCCGAGAACGGTGTTCGCGACCTCGCGCCATCCGTCGTCGATCGTCAGGGAGTGCCCGCGGTCGGGGAAATTGAGGATGTCGGTGACGGCCTCGGAGTGCCGGTACTGCTTGAGCGTGGCCCGGGTGACGGCCTCGGGCACCGTGTGATCCTTGCCGCCGGAGATGAGCAGCAGCGGCCCGCGGCCGCTGTTCTCCGTGTCGACCTTCGCCGCCGAGTGGGGGTTGAAGTTGGCGGAGGCGGCCTCGTACAGCGGCTTGCCCGGCGCGGGAATGGTCCAACGCTCGTACAGAGCCGTCGACTCCTCCTCCGTGAGGGCGTTGCCGAAGGCGAACCGGAACTGCTCCTCGGTCAGCGAGACGGACCGGTGCTTGTTGGCGGGGTTCTTGAAGACGGGGAACGTCGCCCGCAGCGCGGACAGCGGCAGCGGCAGAACTCCCTTGATCTGCGCGGCGTCTATCGCGACCGCCGCGGCGGCCCGGTCCTGCCCCAGCAGCTTCTGCGCGATCATCCCGCCGAACGAGTGCCCGATCACGATGGGTCGTGTGGGCAGGGCCTCGATCAGGTGCGCGTAGTGCTCGACGACGTCGTCGATGCCGTGGTCGGCGATGCTCTCGGGGTTCTGGCGCGCTTCCTCGACGGTGTCCGGGTCACCGGGCCAGCCGGGCGCGGACGGCTCGTAGCCCTCGCTGCGGAACAGGTCGATCCAGGGCTGCCAGGAGGCGCTGTGCAGCCAGAGTCCGTGGATGAAGACCACGGGAAGCGGAGCGGTCATGATCGATCCTCTCTCGTACGGGCGTGCTGACCCGGCGTGCCCACAGAGAACCGCCAACGCCCCTGCTCTCGCACCGGGGTTCGACCCCAGTGGTTCAGGGCCGAACGGTGTCCGAGACCGCGTCGAGGGAGCCGATTGCGCAACGGGTGCCGCGACCCCGGCTCACACCGGCCGCTTCGCCCTGACGTCGGCTCTCCACTCACTCGGCGACGTGCCGTACGCCGCCCGGAACGCACGGCTGAAATGGGCGGCGTTGATGAAACCCCAACGCCGTGCCACCGCGGCGACAGTGGGGGCGACCGGGGAGTGGCGGGACAGTTCGCCGCGGCATTCCTCCAGACGACGGTGCTGGATCCAGCGGGCGGCGGTGGTCGATTCGCCCTCGAAGAGCCTGTGGAGGTAGCGGACCGATATCCGGTGTTCGCGGGCGATCGACGCCAGGCTCAGATCGGGATCCGCCAGATGCAGGTCGATGAATGCCTTCAGCCGGAGCAGCAGGGCGAGGCTGCCACCGGGGGTGTCCTGGGTCTCATGGTCGAGTCGCTCGGCGAGGAGCGTTCCGACGAGGTTCACGGCGTTGGCCGCCAACTGTTCGCCGACCATGGGGGAGAAGCCGGGGGCGTGGTCGACCAGACCCTGGAGGAAGGGCAGGATCACCTTCCCCAGCCCGGCGTCCTGGTGCACGGCAGTCGCGGTGACACGCTGGAGGTCCGACTCCGGCTGCGGGAGCAGCGAACGCGGCACCAGTAGTACCTGCATGCGAAATCGCTGCGGGAAGCGCAGGGTGTACGGACGCGTGGTGTCGTACAACGCCAGGTCGTCCGAGCTGATTTCGGCGCTCCGCGCATCCTGTTCCACATGGGCGCGCCCGCTGCGCTGAAGGCCGACGTACAGGAAGTCGGCGCTGTCCCGGGCGATCAGCTGCGGAGTGCGGTCGACCCGGCCACGATCACAGTCGACGGTGCTCACCTGGAGCGGACCGACCTGGTTGCTGCTGATCCGCCCGTCGAACGGCTCGTCCTTGGGGAGGGTGATCCGCAGCGGGACGAAGGTCCGGAAGACCTCTTCCTGCCAGTGTTCCAGTCCCTCACTGCCGGCTGCCGACCGCACCGAGAACACAACGCTCATGTGACTGTCCCCAGGTTCTGTGACGCGGGTGACGCAGGTGGCACCCCCACACCAGGACGTTCGAACACGCCTGATGCCCAGGCATAAAGTATCGACTTTCCCGATGTGGGGACGCGGGAATTCCGCTCTGCCGGTGCCTGGCCGAGTGCACGATGAGCACAGTATTTGTGCGCGATCGGAGAACACCCTCGGTGTTCCTTTCTCTAGGGTGCGGTGTGCCACGGCCCGAGGGGACGTGCCGATCCGAGACACGCTCCACACCACGTCACACAGCGCCCCGCACAAGTGCGTCCTGGCCCGAAGCGGCTCGCCGGAAGACCTGGGGGAATCTCATGGTGTGGTCCCAAGCCCACGGCTCGGCCGAGCCACCGATGGTCGGACGGGATGACGAGCGCGCGGCGATCGGAAAGCTGATCGCATCCGTCCGCGACGGCTTCAGCGCGGTCCTCGTGCTCAACGGCGACGCAGGAGTCGGCAAGTCCCGGCTCCTGCGGTACGCGGCCGAGTCCGCCCCGGACCTGGCGGTCGTCGGACTGGTCGGCGTGGAGGCCGAGACACGGCTCGGCTACGGAGCCCTGCACCGGCTCCTGCGCCCCCATCTGGACCGGCTCCCCCTTCTGCCGCAGCGCCAGCGTGACGCGCTGAACGCCGCGCTGGGACTGACCGCCGCCCCGCCGTCCGACCGTCACCTGGTCGGCCTGGCCGCGCTGACGCTGCTCTCGGACGCGGCCACGGCGACGCCGATGCTCTGCCTGGTCGACGACGTGCAGTGGCTGGACCGCGAGTCGGCGGAGACCCTCGCGTTCGTCGCCCGCCGGCTGTACGCGGACTGCCTCGGACTGCTGTTCGCCGGACGTGAGGGGAACAGCGGCCTGGACGTCTTCGGAGATCTCCCCGCGCTCCGCCTCGCCGGACTCGCGCGTGCGGAGGCCAGAGCCCTGCTGACCGCCGGCGTGCAGGGGCACCTGGACCAGGAGGTCGCCGAGCAACTCGTCGCCGGCACCGGCGGCAACCCCCTCGCACTCCTGGAACTGGCGGTGAACCTGCCCTCCGAACAGCTGGCCGGGGTCACCCCGCTGCCCGAACCCCTACCGGTCAACCGGCAGCTCGAAGAACACTTCCGACGCACGGCGGCGCGGCTGCCCGCCGACACCCAGACCCTGCTGCTGCTCATGGCGATGACGCCGACGGACGACCAGGCGGCGCTGTGGCGCGCGGCCGGCACCCTGGGACTGTCCGTCCGCGCGGCCCGGCCCGCGGTCGCAGCGGGGATATTGAGCCGTGGCACCATCGCCGAGTTCCGCCACCCGCTCATCCGGTCGGCGGTCCACTCGGCCGCGTCCGCCCAGGAACTGCGCCGCGTCCAGGCGGCGCTCGCGGCCACCAGCGCCCCCGAGCGCCGGGCCTGGCACCTGGCCGAGGCGGTCGACGGCCCCGACGACACCGTGGCCGAGGAACTCGAAGCCGCCTCCGAACTGGCCCAGGCACGCGGCAAGTACTCCGAACAGGCCCTGGTCCTGACCCGCTCGGCGGAGATGACCACACATCCCGGCAAGCGGGCCGACCGCTATCTCGACGCCGCGGCGGCGCACCTCGCCTCCGGCAATCTGGCCGCCGTCCAACCGCTGCTCGAACTCGCCACTCCGGCCCTGACCGGACCCGTGGGCCGGGCCCGCGCGACACGACTGCGGGCCGCCGTCGAGATGGTCCGCGCCCGCCCGCGCGAGGTACCGGCGATGCTGTTGGACGCGGTGGCCGACCTCGGGACCGTCGATCCCGGGGCGAACTGGGACCTGCTGCGCGAGGCGACGCACGCCGCGATCATCGGCGGCCGGACGATCACCGGCACGACACCCCGCGAAGTCGCCAAGATCGCCGCCGACTCCTGGCACGACGCCGAACTGCCGCCCTGGAGCCCCGATCCGCTGATGGCGGCGCTGGCGCGGCTGATCGCCTACGGCTACGCCGAGGGCGCCGGACCGCTGGCCGCGGCCCTGGCCCGGTTGCGCAACGCCGGGCCACTGCAGGACCCCAACATGTTCAGCACCATGATCAGCATCGCGGGCGACGAACTGTGGGACATCGAGGCCAAGCGAGAGATCCTGGAGAAACTGGTCACCGCGGATCGCGAGCGCGGCGCCGTCCTCGGGCTCAGCATCGCGCTGGTCGCCCTGTCCACCGTGGAGATCTGGGACGGCCGGTTCGCCGTCGCCGAGCGGTGCTTCAACGAGGCCGACGACTACATGGCCGCGGCCGGGTTCAGCGTGGCGGGAGACTTCCACAGGGCCCTGCTGTACGCCTGGACCGGCCAGGAGGCCGAACTGCGGGCCGCAGTCGCCACGATGCGCGTCCTGTCCGAGGAACTGGGGCTCGCCACCAACTGGCGGTGGATCGCGCAGTCCGTGAGCATCTACGAGATCGGCCGCGGCCGGTACCAGCAGGCGCTCGACGTCCTGCTCATGGTGTTCGACAACCACCCGCTGATCCTCGGCGACATCAACCTCGGCGGCATGGTCGAGGCCGGGCTGCGCGCCGGTTACCGCGAGGCCGCCGACCTGGCCATGCAACGTCTGGAGGAGCGTGCGCCGCTCGCCGGGACTCCGTGGGCGCTCGGCCTGCTCGCCCGCTGCCGGGCCCTGATGGCCGACGACGACCGGGCCGAGCAGCTGTACCAGGAGTCGATCGCGCAGCTCGAAAAGGCACCGGTGGCCGTCGAACTCGCCTGGTCACGACTGCTGTTCGGCGAATGGCTGCGCCGTCGCCGTCGCCGGGCCGACGCGAGGATTCAACTGCGGGCCGCCTACGAGTCCTTCTCGTCGTGGGGAGCCGGCCCCTTCGCCGAGCGGGCCCGGGCCGAGCTTCTGGCCACCGGAGAGACAGCCCGCAGACGAACGGTCGCGAGCCGGCTCGATCTCACCCCGCAGGAACGGCACGTGGCGACACTGGCCGCGTCGGGGCTGACCAACGCGGAGATCGCCGGCCAGTTGTTCGTCACCACCTCCACCATCGAGTTCCACCTCAGCAGGGTCTTCCGCAAGCTCGGCATCACGTCGCGCAAACAGATCGGGGCCAGGCTGCGGGAGTCCGCCGTTGTCAGACCCGGCTGAGATGCTCCGCTCATGGAGATGACAGTGCAGCTGACGATCGACTGTTCCGATCCGCAGAGGATGGTGACCTTCTGGGCCGAGGCGCTCGGCTATGTGCCCGAGCCCGCGCCCGCCGGGCACGCCACATGGCGTGCCTACTGGGCGTCGATGGGGGTGCCCGAGGAAGAACTGCCGCCCGGAGCAGGGGACATCCCGGAGTCGATCATCGATCCCGCGGGGCGTGGCCCGAGGGTGTGGTTCCAGCAGGTTCCGGAACCGAAGACCGCAAAGAACAGGTGGCACTTCGACCTGAAGGTCGGTGGGGGCCGTGACGTCCTGCTGGAGGTCCGCAGACAGCGGGTCGACACCACGGTGGCACGTCTGGCCAAAGCCGGTGCCACTGTGGTGCGTATCAAGGATGAACCGGAGTCGGGGTTCTACGCCGCCGCCATGCAGGACCCCGAGGGCAACGAATTCGACGTCGTCTGAAGGTCGTTGCTCCGTTGCCCCCGGCGGCCGATCTCGATGTCCTCAAGCGCCATCCGCCGCCTTGAGTACGTGATGTCGAGGCAGAGCAGCAGTTCCTCGACGGCACCCGCGACCGCTTGGCGTTCTCGGTCTCGCGGCGCTCTAGTCCTGCGGTGCCAGGGTGCGCAGGACGTCGAATTCATTGCCCTCGGGGTCGGCCATGACCACCCAGCTCCGGTCTGGGCCCTGGCCCACGTCCGTCCTGGTGGCGCCGAGGCCGAGCAGTCTGGTCACCTCGTCCTCGGTGCTGCCGTCGATCGGGCTGACATCGAGATGAAGCCGGTTCTTGACCGCCTTGCCCTCGGGTACGCGGATGAACACCAGGGTGGGCGGCATCTGTCGGGCTCGGATCTCCTCGACGGTCGGTACCCAGGAGCCGATCTCGACCATGTCCTCGCGCCGGTCGATCACCTTGAAGTCCAGGACCTCGCACCAGAACACCGCGAGTCTCTCCGGATCACGGCAGTCGACGGTCAACTCGGTGAACCTGCTTGTCATGCTTCTCCCAGATAGTGCGGACGTGACTCGAACAAGCCCGTTGACCGGCAGGTGCCGCACCCCGAACCGAGGGTCCTCCGAGGCGTCGGCCTATTCCACGGGCGCGGAGAAGATGAGGCGGGTCTCCGTGGTGCGGTATCCGGCGCGGGTGAAGGCCGCCGCCATCGGACGGTTGCCGAGGTCGGTCGTGGCGGTGACGCGCTCCGCGCCGTCCTCGGCCTGGAAGCGGGTGATGGCGGCGAGGACCTCGGACACGTAGCCGCGGCCGCGCAGTTCGGGGACGACGCCGAGGTAGCCGACGTTGCGGTTGTAGGGAGTGGCCGACGGGATGGCGAGGCCGGCCAGGGCTCCGTCCGGGGTGTGAGCGAGGCGCCACCATTCGCGCTTGCCGGGCCGGTCGATGTAGAACTGCAGGCTTTCGCGGGCCGTGTCCTCCCGCCCGGTGGCCGCCTCGCTCTCCAGGGTGTGGGCGTCGAGTGTGCCCTCGGCGACCCGCAGCATCGCCTGGAGGAAGACCTCGTCGTCCGGCTCCGGGGAGAACACCAGGCGTTCAGGCGCGGCGGGCAGCGGGGACTCGGGCGTCCACTCGAACTGGAGCCGCTCCACCTCGACCGTCAGGCCCGCGCGGCGGGCCGCCTCCTGGCGCCATGCGACGGCGGTGACGTGCTCGGAGTCGTCACGCCAGGATCCGGGCAGCCGCATCAGGTTGTACAGCGGCGGAGCCTCGGCGCCCGTCTCGCGGAACGCCTGGTGCCCCGCGTCGAGCAACGCGGCGGCCAGCGCGGCCCGTTCGGCGGCGGGCACCTCGTCGGCGACGGCGAGACAGTCGAGTGCGAGCGGATGCGTGCTGTCGCTCTGCCCCCACCACAGGGCGCGGGCCAGTACCTGCCCGTCCGGCCCCCAGGCCGCCCAGGTCCACTCCGGTCGGTACTGCCGCTGGGCGGCCTCCTCCCGATAGGCATCGGAGGGCAGTCGCCACACGGGCTCCGCGGAGGTGAGGGCAAGCACGAGATCGAGCTCGGCGCCGGTCCCCGGCACGGCGGACACACGAGTAACGGCACTGCTCAAGAAGGACATCCAGGTACCTTTCAGGTACGAAAGCATCGGCCGGCCGGTACACACTCCGCGCCAGCCTCCAGCGATCTTGGCAGGGGCACATGAGGAGGGCAACGAATTAAGTCCGCAGCCGGACGAGAGCCGGCGGCGGCACCTCGCCAAAGGTGCCTGAGTGAGGCAGCGTCCCTGCGCCGGCTCGATACCGGCCGGCCGTGACACCGAGGCCGCGGACCAGGCCGACGGCGCGACGTCGCCGGGCGGTGGCAGGGGAACCGACCGGCGGGCGTGTCCGCGTCCGATCGGCTCAATCCGCCGGCGGCCCGGCACCGAGCCCTCACGGGGCGGGGCAGCATCGCGCATGTGCTCCTCTTCGCAGTGGTCTTCGCCGTTCTCGGAGCGGCCAGCAACGCCGCCGGAACGGCCTTCCAGCGCAAAGCCGCCGCCACCGTCCCCGAGGGCGGCGGTCTGCGGCTGCTGCTCGCTCTGGCCCGCCGGCCCGCCTGGGTGGCCGGAATCGCCGGCGTGATCGGTGCGGCGCTCTTCCAAGCCCTGGCTCTCGCCTTCGGGCCGCTCGCACTGGTCCAGCCCCTGTTCGTGCTGGAGCTGCCGTTGGCGCTGATCATCGCGATGCCGCTGCTGCACCGGAGTCTGCCCGCCGTGGGGTGGTGGGCGGTGGCGAGTGTGGTCGCCGGGCTGGGGCTGCTGCTGGGCGCGGCCGCGCCGTCGGGTTCTTCCAGCGACGCGCCGATGAGCCGGTGGACCCCCGCGCTGGCGGTCTGCCTCGGCGCTGTCGGCGCCGCCCTGCTGGTGGCACGCAACCGTTCCTCGGCACTGGTCAGAGCGGCCTGCCTGGGCCTCGGATCGGCGGTCGCCAACGCCCTGACCGCGGCCATGCTCAAGTCCGCGACCGGAACCTTCTCCGACCATGGCCCGGCCGCGTTCCTCACGACCTGGCAGACGTACGGGTTCGCCGTCACCGGCATCGGCGCCGTGCTGCTGCTGGAGAACGCCCTCCAGGCAGGATCGCTGGCGGCCTCCCAGCCGGCTCTCACCATCGGCGACGCGACCGTCAGCCTGCTGCTCGGGATCTTCCTGTTCCAGGAGACGATCCGCACGGGCTGGTACCTCGTCCCGGAGGCCGCCGGAGCGGTCCTGATCGGTGCCGGTGTCCTCGGACTCAGCCGCGCCGTGCCCCACATCCGCGACCTCACCCAGGGCGCCGCCGACGGAGGTACGGCCCGCGTGGACTCGTGACCGGTGGCGGACGTTCGAACCATCGAACACGATGGGTGGACCGAGGGCTTCTGCCACAGGAGGCGGGCGGTCCGCATGATCGACCGTGGCGCCGCGTCCGCCGAGGAAGCCGCCGTGCGTCTCAGCGACGCATGACTCCGCCCCTGCGTCTGTTCCGCACCACATCGATTCAGGAGACGAAAGCTCATGTTCTCTGCCGAGAGGCTCCTCCAGGCTCACCCCGTCGCCGCGGCGGCGGAGACACGCGAAGCGATCGCCCGGGCGGTGGAAGCCGCACTGGGCTGCGTCGCGGCCTGCACGGCTTGCGCCGACGCCTGCCTGTCCGAGGAGGACACGACGCGCCTTTCCCGCGCGGCCGCGGCGGCCGAGACCTGTGCGACGGTCTGCGCGGCGACCGCCTCGACTCTCCTGCGCCAGAGCGGTCACGCCGAACGCGAAGGCCTCATCACCCTGCTGCAGAGCTGCACCAGCGCGTGTCTGCGCTGCGAACGCGAATGCCGGGAGCACGAGATGATGCACGACCACTGCCGCCTGTGCGTCGAGGCCACCACGGCGTGCGTCGCGGCGTGTGAGCGGTTGCTCGAATTGCTGTGAAGGCGGCAGGGCGACGTCTGCTTCCGACGACGGGCGACGGTGTCGCCCGTCGTTCAGGGTTTCCGTGCCTTCCGGGCAGCTGATGGCCGCGTGTCGACCGGGCGTCGCTCGCGGTGGCGGGCCACGGCGTCATTGTTGGCGCAGCGCACCGAGCAATAGGTGCGACGGCCATTGCGGGAGGTGTCGACGAATGCCGTACCGCAGGTGTGGCGGGCGCAGCGCCCGAGCCGCTCGGCGTCCGAGGAGCAGATGACGTAGGCGAGTCCGGCGGCGGTGACGGCACGGACGTGTGCGGCGGCGTCGGCGCCAGGGGCGCTGTAGTGCAGGTGGGGATGACCGTCATGCAGGGAGATGCGGGGGCTGCTGGAGGCGTCGGCCAGAAGTGCGTTGACCTTCTCGCACCGTTCGCCGAGGTCCTGCGGGCCGAAGCACTCGGCCAGGCGACGGCTCCATGTCCAGATTGTCTCGGCCTGCGCCGTGCTGAACCTGCGGTTCACCACACTGCGTGCGGCAAGTAGTGGTTCCAGATCCTCGGGTCGAGGCGGGGCGCTCAAGTTGACCAGGTCCGCGGCCAGCCGGGCAGCCTCGCCGCCGTAATGATTGAACTGCATAGAGCCATTACAGCATCACTGGCCAGGCCGGATTGATGTAATGGTTGAACTGCTTTAGGAAGTGACGTCATGTTGGAGGCATGACGCGCACATCCACGGACACGTCGGCGTACGACCACTGCCCCGTCTGCCACGAGCCGATCTCGGCACGGACGCAGTGGTGGAAACTGAAGTCTCGCCACCGCACATCCCGAGGCGAGATCGAGTACTGCCTCGGCGGCTGCGGCTGTCTCGTCATCCTGGTCGACGGCGAGATGATCAAGGCAGTGAGCATGGGCACCACGCAGAGGGGCGACTTCCGGAACGGGGCGGAGGCCGTGACGCCACCCGCCCACGCCATCACGCCCCAGTCCAGGCGCAGTGGGGACGAAGTCGCCGATCCCGGATGATGCACGAGAACACGTGCGCGGCAGCCGTCAGGCACTCACGGCGGCCATGGACGGCGGCCAGCGGTCAAAGGCCCGGATGCCCGGCCGGCTCGGGTGCCGCGATCTGGCGTGCGAGGCTGTCGCGCAGCGCGGTGAGCCGTGTGATCTCCGTGTCGAGTGCGTCGATCCGTTGTTGCACGATCCCCGGTGCCTCGCCGGGGGCGGGCACGACGCACCGGCGGCCGGGCTCGGCGAGAAGCAGGTCGAGCCGGTCGGCGCAGGTGCGCACGTCCTCCACGGTCAGGCCCAGGGAGAGCAGGCGCCGGATGACGCGGATCCGGGCCAGATCCCGCTCGGCATAGACCCGTTGACCGGTCGTCGTGCGGTGCGGGGGCGGGAGGAGACCCCGCTCCTCGTAGAAGCGCAGCGCGCGCGGGGTGGTGCCCGCGGCGGCCGCGGCGTCTCCGATACGCATCCGGGGTCTCCCTCGTGACTGGCGCCGGTCAGATCTCTACCACCAGGGTCCCGAAGTGACGTCCCTGATGCAGTTCCTGCAACGCTCCCGGCGCCCGGTCGATGCCCGGCAGCGTCACGTACGGATAGACGATCTCTCCCGCCCGCAGCCAGTCCGCCAGCTTCTCGCGCCACTCCTCCTCCACACCGGGATGGTCGCCACCCTGGTAGCCGAGCAGCGACACCGACCGCCTGACGAGCAAATACGTGTCGATCACCGCGGGTGAAGTGCCGCCGGCCAGCACGGGGTCGAACTGCCCCGACAGCGCCCCGACAAGGCCCACCCGTGCTCCGGGCCGGGTCACCTCAAGGGCCGCGGTGAGCTGTTCACCACCGACGTTGTCGACGACCACGTCGTAGCCGTCCGGCGCGGCCTCGGCGAGCCGGTCGGCCAGCGGATCCGTTCCGGGGACCACGACGGCGTCGTACCCGAGTTCCTGCCGCAGCCGTTCGGCCTTGCCCGGGCTGCGGGTCGTGCCGACCACCCTCCCGGCACCCAGCAGCCGGGCCACCTGCCCGGCGAGCGAGCCGACCCCGCCCGCCGCGCCCGTCACCAGAACCGTCTCGCCCTTGCGCAGCCGGGTCAGCCGGGTCAGTGCCCCGTACGCGGCGGACGCCGTGGACAGCAGCGCCACCGGATCGGGATGCCCGGCCGGCACCACCTCTACCGCGTCCGCGTCGACCACCGCGAACTCCCGCCAGCCCAGCATGTGCGTGACCAGAGCCCCGACAGGTACGTCGGCGACCCCCGGCCCCGCCGCCACCACCTCGCCGAGCGCCGGGCCGATCAGGGGCTCTCCGGGCTTCAGCGGCGGGAACGGAAACCCCTCGCCCTGACGCGACACCAGAGTGCGCAGTCCCGCGAAGACAAGGAACTTCCTGTTGTTTACGAGGAGTTGGCCAGCGGCGGGTCGAGGTACCGGAACCTCGGCGACCCGGAAGTGCTCCGGAGCCGGCAGGCCGCTGGGATTGCTGACCAGGTGGATCTCGCGACCGATGGACGGTGTCGACATGGATGACCTCCGGAGCCGTAGAGCCTGAACGGTGCCGGGACGCTAACCCTTGACGCGCGGGTGAGGGTCAAGCGCCCGGGCGTTCACCGTTCGTCCCTGGTTCGTTCGAACGGGATCTGCTCACCTGCTTCGATCGCGACCGGGAGCCGGTTCTCGGCGGGAGGCAGGGGGCAGGTCGCGAAGTCGGTATAGGCGCAGGGCAGGTTGGTGGCGCGGTTGAAGTCCAGGACCACGCCGCCGTCGGCGTCGGGGGCATCGATGTGCAGGGCGCGGTTGGCCGCGTACGTGGTCACGCCGGAGGTCGCGTCCGTGAACAGCGCGAGGAGACTGCCCGGGGCGCGCCCGTTGAACACGGTCAGTTCGAGATCCTGCCCGTCGAGCCGGAACCGGACCCGGCCCGGTGCGTCGTAGACGTGCCGCAGCCCCTCGACGGCCGCGCCGACGGTGGTCGGCCGCGGCTCGGCGAACGGCGTGTACGAGCCGGTGACAGCCCAGCGAGGGTGCGGTGCGAACGCGGGCGTTCCCTGGAACGCGGTGCGCAGCGGGTGGTCCGGGTGGCGCGGCCGCAGCACATCGTGGCCGCCGCGCCGGGCGATCTCGATCACGGCGTCGTTCCAGACGGCGCGGACGTCACCGCGCTCGGGAAGGGCGTCGAAGGTGTGCCGTCCGCGCACGGTGGCGCCGTCGACGACGAGCGTCTCTCCCTCGTCGAGCTCGACGGTGACGCGGTCGCCGTCCGCCGACCAGGTCCCGGGCGCGCCGGGATGGCGCCGGGGAGTGACGTCCAGCCAGTACAGACCGGTGACGGCGAGGAACCCGTGCTCGTGGGCGAGCGCGGCGTCCTTGTCCTGGTGCCACGTCTGCCACAGGGCGGTGAAGTCGGCGAGTGCGTCGGCTTCGCCGACGGAATCCTGGACGGTGGTCATGTCTTCTCCTGGTGGGTGCGCGGGTGGGGGACGAGTTCGCCCACGAGTGAGGCGACCTGTTCCACTTCGATGAGGAAGCCGTCGTGGCCGTACGGGGACTCGATGAGCCGGAGCGCGTCTGCCGTGGGGATGCCGCTCGCCAACTCCCCCTGCTGGGAAAGTGGGTAGAGGCGGTCGGAACCGACGGCGGCCACGAGGGTCGGGGCCGTCACCCGGCGCAGAGCGCTCCGCACCCCGCCACGGCCGCGGCCGATGTCATGGCTGTTCATCGCCTCGGACAGCACCACGTAGCTGCCCGCGTCGAATCGGCGCACCAGCTTGTCGGCATGGTGGTCGAGGTACGACTCGACCTGGTACCGGCCGCCGCGCCACGGGTCCTCCGTGCTCTGCGGAGTGCGGCCGAACCGGACGTGGAGCTCCGGCTCGCTGCGGTACGTGACATGGGCCAGCCGCCGGGCCTGGGCCAGCCCGGTGGCCGGGCCGTGGGCCGTGGCGTGGTAATCGCCGCCCTGCCAGTGCGGGTCGGAACGGATGGCGTGCAGTTGGATCGCGGCCCAGGCGATCTGCTCGGCGCTCGCCGCGGCCGCCGTGGCGAGCAGGAGGAGCGCTCCGGTCCGCCCGGGACGCGACACCGCCCATTCCAGCGCCCGCATCCCGCCCATCGAGCCGCCGACCACCAGCGCCCAGCGGTCGATGCCGAGCGCGTCGGCCACCTGGGCCTCGGCCGCCACCTGGTCGCGCTGGGTCAGGAACGGGAACGCGCCGCCCCAGCGCCGCCCGTCGGGGGAGAGGGACGCGGGGCCGGTGCTGCCCTGGCAGCCGCCGAGGACGTTCGGCGCCACGACGTACCAGTGGTCCGTGTCCAGGGCGAGCCCCGGCCCGACGAGACCGTCCCACCAACCGGGCGTGGGATGTCCGGGCTCGGACGGGCCCGCGACGTGACTGTCGCCGGTGAGGGCGTGCAGCACCAGGACGGCGTTGGACGCGTCCGGAGCGAGCCGCCCCCACGTCTCGAACGCGAGCCGTACGCCCGCCAGTTCACCGCCCGCCTCCAACGCGAGCGGGGCCGGCAGGTCGTACCACTGCCGACGCCCGGGCGGGTCCCCCTCCTGCCAGGCTCCGGTGGCCGGCGGGAGGGGGACCTGGGACGGCGTCAGAGCGGTGCTCAGGAGGACGCGCCCTTCGCGGCGCGGAATCCCGCCTCGAGGTCCGCCTTCAGATCGGCGAGGTTCTCGATCCCGACCGACAGACGCACCAGACCGGGGGAGGCGCCGGTGGCCGCCAACTGCTCCTCGTCGAGCTGGCTGTGGGTGGTGGAGGCCGGGTGGATGATGAGGCTGCGGACGTCACCGATGTTCGCGAGGTGGCTGAACAGTTCGACCGCGTCCACGAACCTCTTGCCCGCCTCGACCCCGTCGCGCAGCTCGAAGGAGACGATGGCGCCGGAACCGCGCGGCAGATACTTCTGCCCCGCCTTGTACCACCGGCTGGACTCAAGTCCCGGATAGTGCACGGCGGCGACCTCGTCACGCTGCTCCAGCCATTGCGCGAGCGCGAGCGCGTTCGCCGTGTGCCGCTCGATGCGCAGGCTCAGCGTCTCCACACCCTGCAGCAGCAGGAACGCGGAGTGCGGCGACAGCGCCGGGCCCAGGTCGCGCAGCAGTTGGACCCGCAGCTTGACGGCGAAGGCGCCGGGGCCGAGGGCCGGCCAGTACTGGAGGCCGTGGTAGCTCGGGTCGGGTTCGGTGAAGTCCGGGAACCGCTCGGCGTGCGCGCCGAAGTCGAAGGTGCCGCCGTCGACGACGACACCGGCGATGGCCGCGCCGTGCCCGCCCAGGAACTTGGTCGCCGAGTGCACGACGATGTCCGCCCCGTGCTCGATGGGGCGCAACAGGTAGGGCGTGGGCACCGTGTTGTCGACGATCAGCGGTACGCCGGCCGCGTGGGCGACGTCCGCGACCGCCCGCACGTCGAGCACGTCGCCGCGGGGGTTGCCCAGCGTCTCCGCGAACAGGGCCTTGGTGTGGGGCCGGACCGCCGCCCGCCACGCCTCCGTGTCGTCGGGGTCGTCCACGAACGACACCTCGATGCCCAGCTTCGGGAGCGTGTGGCGGAAGAGGTTGTACGTGCCGCCGTACAGCGACGTACTGGAGACGATGTGGTCTCCCGCGCTCGCGAGCGTGAGGATGGCCAGCGTCTCCGCCGCCTGCCCCGACGCCAGCGCGACGGCGGCGACACCGCCTTCCAGCGCGGCGATCCGCTGCTCGAGGACGTCCTGGGTGGGGTTGTGGATGCGGGTGTAGATGTTGCCGGGTTCGGCCAGTGAGAACAGGTCGGCGGCGTGCTGGGTGTCGCGGAACACGAAGGACGTCGTCTGGTAGATCGGCGTCGCACGGGCGCCGGTCGTCGGGTCGGGCGCGGCCCCGGCATGGATCTGCTTGGTCTCGAAGGACCAGGCCGAGGTGTCGGGCGCGGCGGGCGCCTCCTCGGGGGTGTGGCCGGCGGTGACGGAATCGATGGGCTGGCTCATGACGATGCTCCCTGGACGAAGGTCGGGAAGACGGAAGGCAGAGCGGCAGACGGGAAGGCCGGAGCACCGGGACCCGGAGAACCGGAGAACCGGAGAACCACAGAGAGGGGAATGTGGGGTCGGGACCGGTCAGAACCCGGTCACGACCCGATCAGCGACGAAGCGCGGAATTGTCCGAGACCTGTCTTCTGCTGGTCAGAAGGCAGGTCCGGGGCCGGAGCGCGGCGTCAGCTCGCGGCGGAACAACCAGTAGTGGTGACACGCACATAGTCGATGTGGCGGCGGGTCACGAGCACGGTCATGGAGCCAGGTAACCACAGCGGAGACGCCACGCGCCAGACGTTTCAGCCATGGGCGCCGTCTTTGTTAAGAACAGTTGTTCTTACGTGGTGTACGTTTGTTCTTATGCAAGGAAAGGGAGCCTCTGCGGAGCAAGAGGCGGCGAGCGGCGAGGGGCGACGCACACGCCGACATGACCCGCTGCGCAGGGACCGCGTGCTCGATGCCGCACTGACGGTGCTGGTCGAGGACGGAGTCGCCGGACTCACGCACCGCAAGGTCGCCGCCCGCGCGGACGTGCCACTTGGCTCCGTCACGTACCACTTCGCGAGCCTCACCGAACTGCGTACGCAGGCGTTCGCCAGGTACGTCGAGCAGCGGACCGCCGCATACGAGGCGCTCTTCACCGAAGTGACCTCGCGCGAGCACCTGATCGATGTCCTGGTGGACCTGGTCCAGGGAGGGCCGTCCCGGCAGCGCAGCGCGGTCCTCGGCTTCGAGCTGCACCTGGCCGCGTTGCGCGATCCCGCCCTGCGCGCACTCACCCAGGAGTGGACGAGGTCCAGCCGGGCCGTGCTGGCCCGCTTCACCGGGCCGCGGACCGCTGCTCGCCTCGATGCCCTTCTGGAAGGGCTCATCATGCACGCGCTGCTGTCCACGGACCGGGAACCACGCGAGGAGACCCGCTCGGCCATCGTGCAGACGCTCGGCTCGGCCGCCGCGTCGAAGACATGAAAACCCCTGCCGCAGCTGGAAGTTGGGCGGGCGAGACCACGAGCACCGCGAGTACGCACACGCCGAGGGAGTCACACCTTGCCGACCACCCCACCCGTCATCGACATCAGTGACGCCGACCTGGAAGACCTCCGCTCCCGCCTGCGCGCCACCCGGTGGCCCCAGCCCTGGCCCGTGCAGGACAGCTGGGAGGCGGGTACCGACGCCGCCGAACTCCGCCGGCTCGTCGACCACTGGGCCCATGGCTACGCCTGGCGAACCCACGAAGCCGCCGTCAACGCGCTGCCCTCCCGCTTCGCCGACATCGACGGCACGCCGGTGCACTACCTGCGCTACGACGCCGAACACCCGGACGCTCTGCCGATCGTGCTCACCCACGGTTGGCCGAGCACCGTCCTGGAACTCACGTCCCTGGCCGAACGCCTGGCCGCCCCCTCCCGCCACGGCGGAGACCCCCAGGACTCCTTCACCGTGATCGTCCCCTCACTGCCCGGCTTCCCCTTCTCGCCGCAACGGCCCACCCTCACCGAGCAGACCCATGAGCTCTGGCACCGGCTGATGCAGGATCACCTCGGCTTCCGGCGCTATGCGGCCCACGGCGGAGATCTGGGCGCCGGCATCACCTCACGGCTCGCCGAGGCGCACCCCGAGTCCGTCGTGGGCATCCACCTGCTCGCCGCAGCGGCGCCGGCCGGCCACGACCCGGCCTCGCTCACCTCGGAGGAGACCGCGCACCTCGCCTCGGCCACGGCCTGGCAGGCCGAAGAGGGCGGGTACATGCACCAGCAGAGCACCCGCCCTCTCACCCTCGCTCCGGCCCTGAACGACTCACCCGCCGGACTGCTCTCCTGGATCCTGGAGAAATACCGTGCGTGGAGCGACTGCGGAGGCGACCTGTCCACACGGTTCAGCGACGACTTCCTCCTGACTCAGGCATCCCTCTACTGGTTCACCGGCACGATCTCCACGTCCTTCCGGCCGTACTACGAGTTCGCGCATCACCTGACCCGGCGCGTGCGGAGCGTGGAAGTCCCCACCGCCCTGGCCCTGTTCCCCGCGGACCTCGCCCAACCGCCGCGCAACTGGGCCGAGCGCACCTACCACCTCACGCGCTACACGCACATGCCCCGCGGCGGCCACTTCGCGGCCCACGAGGAACCCGCCCTGCTGGCCGACGACATCACCGCGTTCTTCCGGGACCTCCGCACGCCTGCCCGCCGGGGGTAGCAGGGGCAGACCGGCCGCCACGGGCACGGTCACGTTCTTGGGCGGTACGTCCAGACGTCCACGCTGGAAAGAGTAGGTTCTCCGTCGCCGGTGAACCCGTTACCGGGGTCTCCTTGGGGGACGCGTAAGTGCAATGGCCGATCCGGGGCACGAGACAGTGTGCACAGACAAGAAAGGCGGTCCATCGTGGCGGACTCTTCGCTCAGGGCTGTGGGTTGGGCGCGCTCTCTGCCGGTCAGCAGCGGCGTCAAGGCGGCCCGTGACTGGACGCGCTCGCACGTGGAGGACCTGGAGTGGTCCCGCAGCGCGCCGGACACGGTCGACGCCGTGCTGCTCGCGGTCTCCGAGCTCGTCACGAACACGCACATCCACGCACGCAGCACCGCCCAACTGGTCCTGACCTGGGACGGCGAGTGTCTCCATGTGACGGTGCACGACAGCAGCCCCGAGATGCCCCGGCGGCGTGAAAACGACGAGGAGGCGACCGGCGGTCGCGGGCTGATGCTCATCGACGCGCTTGCGGACACCTGGCAGGCCAACGAGTGCCCCCGCGGCAAGGACGTCACGGCGTGCTTCCGGCCGGTGATCACCGACAGCTGAACACGGCATCCTTCAGCGCGAGGCCCGCTTAGAAGCGACAGCACGGGCTTGGCCCTGCGGGGCGAGTGCGGGGACCCGCTCCGAGTGGCGCTCACCGGCGTACGAGGTCGGTGACGCGAGTTGTTGGCAGATCAGCTGCTTTGCGAGGTGCGCCGTCGCGAGCAAGCCTTCGCGAGCCGTGTCGACGTTGGACCGCACCGACAGGCCGTGCCAGACGGATTGGATGAGCCCGGTCAGGGCCGCAGCGTCGGTACCGGCGGCCAGTTCCCCGTCCCGGATGGCTCGTTCGATGCGCGCGAGGAGGGCCTGCTCGTTCGAGAAGTGCAGGTCGGCGATGTGGGCGCTGGTATCGAGAGTGCTCGTGCTGTCGGCCATCACGGCACTGCTGATGAGGCACCCGGGATGTGTGTCGCTCGGCCGGGTGAACTCGTGGACCGAGTCGGTCAGGACGCGGTCGATGACGGTCCGGATGTCCTTCTCGGCGACTGCCTGCTGATAGATCTCGCGGTAGCGCTCCGCGTAGGTCCGCACCGCTTCCTCGAACAGTCCTGCTTTGCTGTCGAAGGCGGAGTAGAGGCTGGAGGTGGAAAGCCCCAGGGCCTCGGTCAGAGCGCGGGTCGAGGTGCCGGAATAGCCGCGTCGCCAAAAGAGGCGAGCGGCTTCAAGGACCGCACGGTCGCGGTCGAAGGCTCGTGGTCGTCCACGGGTGCGTTCTGTCACGCTTGTATTGTAGAGCGTCTGCTCCATAATGGATTTATGGAGCAGACGATTCAGAAGAAGGTGCCGGTCGGCGGGGGCAGTTGGGTCACCGTCGATGTGTACGGGGAGCCGGACGCTCCTGGCCTCGTCGTCGTCCCGGGCGTGATGAGCGATGCGCACGCGTGGGGCCGAGTCGCGGGAGCCATCGACGCGTGGCCCTCAGTGGTCGTCGTGAACCGCCGGGGTCGTGCTTCCTCGGGGCCGTTGACCGACGCGTACTCGCTGCGGACGGAGGTCGAGGACCTCGGTGTCGTCCTTGCCGAGTTCGACAGCGCGAGGGCGCTCTTCGGCTGGAGTTACGGCGGCTTGATCACCTTGCTGGCAGCCAACGATCACCCGATCTCCCAGGTGATCGCCTACGAGCCGGTGATGCCGCCCTTCGGACGTCATGCACTGCCGGAACTGAAAGTCGCGGATGAGGCGTCGGACTGGGATCGCAGCGTCGAGATCGTCAACCGGCAGATCTCCGGCTTCTCCGCTGCGCACGTCGAAGGTCTTCGAGCCGATCAAGACGGGTGGGCGATGCTGCGCCGCTTGAGCGGACCGCTGTATGCCGAACTCCGGTCCCTCAACGCGGCGCTGCCCCTGGGTGAGATGGCGCAACAGGCAGACCTGGTCGAGCTGATCATCGGCCAGTGCAATCGCGGAAGTGCTCCCTACGGAACGTCCTTCGACAAGGTGCGGCAGCACATCGTCCACGCCTCGGTCCACGAACTCCCCGGCCAGGGACACTTGGCCCACCTTCAGGCGCCGGCGGAACTCGCCCACCTTCTCGACAGGCTCGCCGCCATCTGAAGGGCGACCATGCCGACGCACCGCTATTTCGTTGAGCCCGCCCCCTGCGATCGTGTTGGCTGGCGGCACCGAACTGTCGGTACCGCAGGTGTCCGCCAGGCTGTAGCAGGGAGTTGAACGTGCAGGACATTGTTGTCGACCCGGTGGCCCACAATCGAGCGGCCTGGGACAAATATGTCCAAGAGGGCAACGAGTGGACGAGGCCGGTGAGTGCCGAGGACATCGAGCGCGCTCGCAGGGGCGACTGGTCGATCGTTCTCATCGGGCGTGAGCCGGTCGACCGCTCCTGGCTCCCGACGGACCTGACCGGCAAGGACGTATTGTGCCTGGCCTCCGGCGGTGGCCAGCAGGGGCCGATCCTCGCCGCCGCGGGGGCGCGGGTCACCGTGTTCGACAATTCACCCCGCCAACTCGGCCGGGACCAGATGGTGGCGGAGCGCGACGGACTCGAACTGCGCACCGTCCTGGGCGACATGCGCGACCTCAGCGCCTTCGGCGACGCCACATTCGACGTCGTGTTCCATCCGGTCTCCAACCTGTTCGTACCGGAATTGGCAGCGGTGTGGCGCGAGTGCTTCCGCGTCCTGCGGCCGGGCGGAACTCTGCTCGTGGGCTTCCTCAACCCTGATGTGTACTTGTTCGACCACGAGGCGCTCGACGAGCGCGGCGAGCTGATCGTCGTGCACAAGCTGCCCTACAGCGATGTCACGCAGTACTCCGCCGAGGAACGCGCCACGAAGTTCGGCGCGGATGCCGCTCTTGAATACAGCCACACCCTCACCGACCAGATCGGCGGGCAACTCGCCGCGGGATTCGTCGTCACCGCCTTCGCTGAAGCGCCGCACCAGTCCAACGCATCCGCTCAATACATGTCGAACTACTTCGCGACGCGGGCGGTCAAGCCGGGCTGATCCCGCCCGCCCCACTGGCTTCGCTGAGCCCACGTGGTCCGCGGGACGTATCGCCTTCGAGGCCGGCCGCTAGGAGTCGAGCCGACGCAGTCCCTCTTCCCACCGTTGCTTGCGAGCCTTCTCGTCCTGTTCCCACCACGGCGGTGTGCCCCGCTCCCCGAGAGCGACCTTCGCGGCGTTGACGCGCTTGCGTGAGGCGCGCTCCGCCGTCGTGTCCTTCTCGCGGAGGGCGACGCCCACCGCCCGGCGAGCGGCCATGAGGTGCGAGCGCAGCCGGGCCGCGACGTCGTCGGGTACGGACGGGTCGGTTGCCCGCCATCTGCGTCCGCTGATCACCACGTAGTGGCCGTCGGGTGTGTGCTCGGGTTCGGTGCGTCGATTCACCTATGGCGTATTCCGTGGTTGCGGTGTCCGTGAACCAACGGCCTGGGTTCTCCCGTTTTCCGGGCCGGTCGACGAGCGCCGCCGCCCGGTGCCCCGTCCGTTGTCCGTCATCCGCCAGGAGCGGCGTCGAGAAGGACGTGGGAGACTCGGCCCGAACGCGGCTGACGATCGACCTGGAGTGCTGATGACCACTGCACGGGACCTCGCCCTCGTCGCTCTCGACGTACCGCCCGGCCGCACAGTGGAGCAGGGCGACCTGTCGCTCGCCCTCGCGGGCGCCGAAGTGATCGACCTCGTCGGCGCCGGTGCGCTCACCCTCGACGAGGACCGGATCGTGCCCGGTCCGCCGACGGAGACGGGAGACCGGCTCCTCGACGAGGCCGACGCGGCGCTCAACCGGCAGGAGCCCTTCGAGACCGTCGAGGACTGGCTGTGGCGGCGCGGCCGGGAGCTCGCCGCGGCCTATGTCGACGACTTGGAGGGCGCCGGGCCAGGGGCCCGCAAGCGTGGCCGCCGCAACCCGCTGCTGACAGGGCGGCGGGGTCCGGTGGACCCTGTGGCCCACGGTCGCGCGGAGCAACGCCGGGCGTCCGGCGAGCCGGTCCTCGCCGTCTTGGCGGCAGCTGCCGGGGTCGAGGACGAGAAGCCGGGTGCGGACCAGGACATCACCGACGACTCGGTCACCACGGTGCTGGCAGCCGTCGGCAATGCGGTGATGGAGCTCGAAGCCGTACGACAGCGCCGGTCGATCGAGGACGCCGCGTTCGACAACGTCTGGCGAGGATTCTGAGGCCTGTCCTGGCATTCGGGTTCGGCCTTGGCGGGTGGCGTGCCGGAGTCTGGTGGCGGGGCCGTGCCTCGGTCGGGGCGGGGTCGTTTGCAGTTCATGAAGAGAATCTTTGCTGTGCGTGGTCTGCCGGGTGAGTGGTGCGGGGCCGGTGGGGTCGCGGTATGACCGTCGTGGAAGGTGTGCGGACCACAGGGGTGGTTGAGAGGCCGCAGGAGCGGCTGCACCGTCTGGAGGTGGCGGGGTACGACTTCACCTGCCGGGTGCGGACCGCCTCGCTGCCGTCGGTGGGCAGGCCGATCGTGCTGCTCGGCGGGGCTTTGATGGACATGTACGACTGGCGGTTGATCGAGGCACGCCTGCCGGCCGACGCCATGATCATCACGTTCGATCTGCCCGGCTGTGGCAGCGCTTCGGAACTGGACGACGAAACCGTCGCCGGCTACGAGTTGCAGGCCCGGGCGGTGCTCGTGGCCCTGGACCACCTGGGAGTGGGCCAGGTCGATCTGCTGGGGTACTGCTACGGCGCTGTGGTTGCCTGCCGTTTGCTGGCGCGCAGTGCGGAGCGGATCGCGCGGGTGGTGCTGGCCAACGTCTCGGAGGTGGTGCCCCCGGCGTCATGGGAGTTGCTGACGCACGCGGCCGAACTGGCGGAGCAGGACCGCATCGACGAGTTGTGCGACGTGCTCTGCGAGCACACCCTGGGGCCGCGTGACCGAGAGGCGCTGTCGAGGGTGACCCGGTTGGGTTTCAGCGACGTCCAGCGGCTGCCGCACGCCCCGGCGGCCCTGCGCCGTGCCCGCGACTCGCACGGCGAGGCGATGCGGCAGGCGCGGGACATCACGGTTCCGGTGCTCGTCATCTGCGGTGCACACGACGGGTTCACGCCCGCCTGGTCGGGGCAGCGACTGGCCGAGGGATGCGCGACGGCGAGCAGTGTCCTGCTCGACACCGGCCACACGCCGCTGCTGGAAGCTCCCGATGTTTTCGTCGGGCACGTCATGGGCCATTTCTCCGCGCCCTGAAGCGGCACGTCCACTGTCGGCGCGCGGGACGCGCGCCGTGGGCCGCCTGCTGGTCGGACGGCCCTGCCCCATAGCGAATTCGGAAGGCCATGACGTTGATGCACCCGACAGATCAGCTTGTCTCCCCGCGTGACGCGGACACCGCGTACACGAGTCCCGTCGCGCAGCCCTGCCACGACCGTGAGGAGATCGTCAGGATCCTCACCGCGGCGTTCACCGACGACCCGGTGTACCACTGGGCGCTTCCCCTCGATGTGCCGGAGCGCGACCGTCGACTGCGTGCCTGTATGCGGGCCGAGGTCGACTTCGCGCTCGACCACGACGGTGGCGCCGCGGTGTCCGCGGACCGCACCGGTGTCACCCTGTGGCAGTCGCCGGACACCGCCCCGGGCCACACGGCGCACGAGGAGTTCCGCGAGCGCATCGCGGCGGCGGCCGGACCGGCGGGTGAACGCTGCCTTGAGTTGGCCAGGATCGAGTCGGCTCACCCCGCCGACCTGCCGCGCCACGTCTACAGCGGTTTCACGGGCGTCGTCCCCGGGGCCCAGGGCAAGGGGACCAGCCTCGGCCTGGCGATGGCCGTGCTCAGCCACTGCCGCGACCAGAACGCGGCCATGTTCGCGCTGGCGACCTGCGCCCGCAACGCGGCCCTGTGGGCCCGCTACGGTGCCCGCCAGTGCGGCGAGACGATGCTGCTGCCCGACGGCCGGACCGGCCTCATCCCGATCCTCATCCCCGCCGACCGGATCGCGGAGTCCCTCGCCCAGCTCCACGACTTCGCCGTGCAGCGGGCTGCCGCGCCGCGCTGAGGATGGCGAGGGCTCGGTCCACCGGCAGGGTCCGGTCCACCGGCAGGGCGCGGCCCACCGGCAGGACGCGGTCCAGGGCCTGGCCGGAGACGCGACGGGCGCGCCCCGCAGGCCGGTTGGCGGGCCGTGAAGCAGGTCAGCCGCGCCGTCGCGCCGCGTACACCCCGTAGACGGCGGCGATCAACAACACGACGGGGCTGAGCTCGACCACAAGCGCGTCGCTGCCGACCACCTCGGCGTAATGGGCGACGACCAGAACGGCGACGACGGTGAATCCGACGAACGCCGCGCCGGGCGCCAACCGGGTGCGCCACCGGGACGGCTCGCTCAGTCGTCCGCGCAGCGAGGCGACCACGGTGGCGAGGCTGATCAGGGCGAATCCGGTGGCCAGGGCGAGCGAGGTGATGCCGGAAACGGCGGGGAAGAGCCCGGTGAGCGGGTCGAGCCCGGCCAGGGCGGGAAGGGCGATGACGGCGGCCCCGCAGCCGAGTTGGCCGGTCACCGGACGCGCCGGCACCTGACGGGCGTTCAACCGGGACCAGCCGTGGGGGAAGACGCCCTCGCGGCCCATGGCGAACAGGTAGGGCGACGCCGTCTGGTAGGTGATCGCGGCCGCGGTGAAGCTGACGGCGGTCATGGCCCCCACCAGCGATCCCGCCCACGAACCCAGGAACCAGCTCCTCTACGCCACCCCGTCCCTGACGGCAGCCCGCGCCCGGTACCAGGAACGGCTGACCGAACTGCTGCGAGACGCCCTGCACGACAGCGTCCCCGGGCAGGCCGAGCTGACGGCGCACCTGGCCGCCGGCCAGATCGCCACGGTGCTGATGCTGCTGATGCGCACCAACCAGGAGCGCATCGCCCACGGCGCCACCGCCGACGAACTCGCCGCCCAGGCACGCGACGAGGCGGCGGACGCCTTCGCCATGCTGCGTGGGGGTCTGACCCCGTACGCCGGCTGACGAAGCTGTCCGCGCACATGTGCGTCACTTAATGACAGCATGGTGCCGAACGGGATCGCAGAGGCAGGAGCGGTGATGGTCGAGTCGGCGTCCAAGAAGGCGAAGGGAACGAAGGCCGTCGGGGCGGCGCGGGCCGAGGAAGGGCGCGGTGGCGGGATGAGCGAGCAGCGGCGCCATCGGGTCCGCCTCGAGATCTCGCGGGAGGCGGCGCGGCTCTTCTGGGCGCAGGGGGTCGACGCGACCAGCGGCGACCAGATCGCCGAGGCGGTGGGGCTGTCGACGCGCACCATCTGGCGCCACTTCCGCAGCAAGGAGAGCTGCGCGGAGCCCATCGTGGCGCAGGGCCTGGAGTGGGAGTTGGCGACCTTGCGCGACTGGCCCCCGCACCTCTCCCTCGAGGAACAGTTCACCGAGCGGATGGCCGTGTACGCGCGCGAGTCCAACGCCTTCACGAGGGCGGACAGCGACCTCGCGATGAAGATGATCCTGCTCGCCGACAAGGAGCCCGCGCTGCGCACGGCGTGGCTGATGGCGTGCGACCAGGTGGAGCGCGAAATGGGCCGGATCGTGGCGGACCGGCTCGGGCTCGCGCCGGACGACCCGGACGTCCGGCTGCACGCGGCGGCTGCCACGGCCGCTCTGCGGGTCGTCAGCGAGGACATCGGCGCGGCGCTGCTCGGGGGCGCCGACCCGCGGGAGTTCGCCGACGCCGCCGATCGCGTAGCCCGTGCTGTCCGCCGGGCGACCGGGGGCGCGGTGGGCGACCCGGTCGCTGCCCGGCCCGTCTGACCAGCCGTTTCGCCGAACCGGGGGACACGCCATTGCTGTGAACGTCACTTAGTGACATTATGGCTCTCAGTGACGCCGTGTGGACTGTCGACGCACCGAGGAGGTGACACCTCATGGCAACACCGGGACGGACGAGGGGCGGCATGAGCGAGCGCCGCCGCCTGATGCTGCGGATGAGCGTCTCCCGCGCGGCCTGCCGGCTCTTCTGGGAGCGAGGCGTGGAGGCCACGAGCGGCGAGCGGATCGCCCAGGACGTCGGCGTCTCCGTGCGCACCGTCTGGCGCCACTTCCGCACCAAGGAAAGCTGTGCGGAGCCGGTCGTGACGTACGGCGTCGAGTGGTTCATGTCGGTCGTGCGCGACTGGCCGGCCGAGGCCGCGCTCGCCGACCACCTCGCCGCCGAAGTCAGGAGCTACGCGCGACAGTCGCGTCCCGAGGAGCGGGCGGACGAGATGCTGGCCCTGCGCATGATCTCCCTCGCCGAGACCGAACCCGCCCTGCGCACCGTGTGGTTGACGGCCTGCGACCGGATCGAGGGCGAGTTGCGCACGATCCTCGCCGCCCGGCTCGAACGCCCCGCCGCGGACCTGGAGATACGACTGCACGCCGCCGCTGCCGCCGCGGTGATCAGAGTGCTGGAGGAGCACGTGGGCGCCGCCGTCCTCGCGGGCAGCGCACACCAGGAGTTCGGGGACCCGCAGGTGCTGGCAGAGCGGTTCGCCGCCGCGATCCACCGGGCCACCGGGGGAGCCGTCGGCGACCCCGTCGGCCGTCCAGCCAGAAGTGAACCGGATCCCGCGGGCTGACGCCGCACAGACCGGAGCCGCATCCCTCCGCAGCTCTTTGGCACTTGATGCCAATCAGCGAACACGGCGCATGTGGTGCCGGTTCGGGGACAGGCCCAGAAGACCGGGACACGATCGCCACCACTGCCGGCCGTGTCCGTCACCGACCCGCATACAGAGCGAACCCGTCAACAGAGCGAACCCGTCAATGGATGAACGGAGTTGCCCGATCATGGCTACTGACACCGCACGCGAAGCATCCGAGACCAAGGAAAAGCCGACCGCCCTCGAACAGATGGGCGGCCCCACGGGGCTCGTCTACACCACCCTGCCCGTCGTGGCGTTCGTGGTCGCCAATGCCTCCGCAGGCCTGACCGCCGCGATCATCGTCGCGTTCGCCGTCGCCGTGGGCATCACCGTGCTGCGACTGATCCGCAAAGAACCGCTCCAGCCCGCGATCTCCGGCCTGTTCGGCGTCGCCGTCGCCTCCTTCGTCGCCTGGAAGACCGGTTCCGCGAAGGGCTATTTTCTGCTGGGCATCTGGTCGAACCTGGTGCTCGGCGGCCTCTTCCTCCTGTCCGTGGCCGTACGCCGACCGCTGGCCGGTCTCGTCTGGGGCGCACTGAACAGCGCCGGCTCCCGCTGGCTGCGCGACAAGCCCTCCGTGCGCTACTACGACATCGCCACCCTCGCGCTGACCGCCGTCTTCGCCGCCCGCTTCGTCGTGCAGCAGTGGCTGTACGACGCGGACTCCACCGGCTGGCTGGCCGTGGCGAAGATCGCGATGGGCTACCCGCTGCTCGCCCTGGCCCTGCTCGTCGTCGTGTGGGCGGCCCGCCGCTCGGGCAAGCGCCTCGCCACCCTGGAGCAGGCCGAGGCCACGGCTGCCCCCGCCCCGGCTCCGCTCGCGCAGGACGAGCGAACCCTGCGCTTCGGGACCGGCGGCGTCCGGACGCAGGGCCCCGCGCCCCGCGCCTGACCCACCGCCCGCTGCCCGGCACCCGCCCGGCCCCGCCGGGCGCACGTCCCCCCACCCTTCTGAAGGACACACCATTTCCGAAGGACACAGCATGCCGCTGCCGCGCCTCATCACCGTCGAGGAGTTCTTCCGGCCGCCCGAGCGCACCCGGGCGACGATCTCCCCGGACGGCACCAGGATCGCCTACCTCGCCCCGTGGAAGGACCACCTCAACGTCTGGACCGAGAACCTCGACGGACCGCCGGACGCACACCCCGTCACCACCGACGCCCACCGCAGTGTGCACACGTACCACTGGACCGACGACCCCCGGTGGCTGCTCTACGAGCAGGACGGCGAGGGCGACGAGTGCTGGCACCTCTACCGCGTGGACCTGAACGACCCCGAGGCCCCGGCGCTCGACCTGACGCCCTTCCCGCCCGGGGTCCGTGCCGCCGGCTACCAGCAGGCGGCCCCCGACAGACCCGGACGCGCGATCCTCCGGCTCAACAGCCGCGACCCCGCCGAGTTCGACCTGTACGAACTCGACATCGCCACCGCCGAGCTGACTCTCCTCGCACAGAACAACGGCCGGATCGACGACTGGATCCACACCGGCACCGGCGAGCTGTACGCGCTGGTCCGCGCGGAGAGCGGCGCACGGCTGCTCACCGGATGGGACGCGGAGCAGGGTCCCACCGACACGATCAAAGAGTTCGACAACAGTGAACTGCCCTACGGCATCTACCCGGTTCAGGCGACCCCGGACGGCACCGGGTTGTGGATCGGCTCCCACCAGGACGGTGACCTCACCGGCGTCGTCCGCCTGGACCTGACCACCGGGACGGAGACGGAGGCCGACAGCCACCCCCGGCTCGACCTCGACACCCGCGCGCAGGTCTTCCCCACGCTGCCCCCGCCGCTCATCCTCGACCGACGCACCGGGGAGCTGATCGGCGCACGCTACCTCGGGGCCCGCCAGGAGATCCACGCCCTCGACCCGCACTTCGCCGCGGTCCTGGAACGGCTCGACGCCCTGTGCGACGGCGATCTGAGCACGCTGTCGAGCGACGAGAGCGGACAGCTCTGGGTCGCCGCCTTCACCCACGACCGGGACCCGGGACGCACCTACCTCTACGACCACCGCACAGGTGAGAGCCGCCTTCTCTTCAGGCCCTTCCCGCACCTCGCACCCGACACCCTCGCCCCGATGCGCCCCGTCACCCTCACCTCCCGTGACGGACTCACCCTTCCCTCGTACCTGACGCTGCCGGTCGGCATCGATCCGGTGCGCCTGCCCATGGTGCTGCTGGTGCACGGCGGTCCCTGGGCACGCGACAGCTGGGGGTACCACCCGGTGGCCCAACTGCTGGCCAATCGCGGCTACGCCGTGCTCCAGGTCAACTTCCGCGGCTCGACCGGCTACGGCAAGGCGTTCACCCAGGCCGCGGTCGGCGAGTTCGCCGGGAAGATGCACGACGACCTGGTGGACGGAGTGAACTGGGCAGTGGGGGAGGGGTACGCGGATCCGGAGCGCGTCGGCATCTTCGGCGCCTCCTACGGCGGGTACGCCGCGCTGGTCGGTGTCACCTTCACACCGCACCTGTTCGCGGCGGCCGTCGACCTCGTCGGAGTCTCCGATCTGCCCGACTTCCTGCGCAGCCTGCCGAAGTTCACCCGGCCGTCGCTGGCGAACAACTGGTTCCGATTCGTCGGCGACCCCGACGACCCGGAGCAGGAGGCGGACATGCGCGCCCGTTCCCCGCTCACTCACGTGGACCGGATCCGTACGCCGCTGATGGTGGTCCAGGGGGCCAACGACTCGCGCGTCGTGCGCAGCCAGTCGGACCGCGTCGTCGAGGCGGTGCGCTCCCACGGGGTGGCCGTCGAGTACATGGTCATGGGCGACGAGGGGCACAGCTTCGTCAACCCGAAGAACAACCGTGACCTGCACCTCGACGTCGACCGCTTCTTCGCCACGCACCTCGGTGGCCGTCGGCAGGACTAGCCTGCCCGCTCGAGGCACCGGTGCCTGCCGGACACGTATCTGGCGGGCACCGGTCCTCATCGGTTCCGTCCTGTCGCTTCCGTCCCGGCGACGGTCAGCTCTCGGACAGACCCCACCAGTGGGGACGCGCCGCGCGCAGCTGGCGCACAGGCTCGGGCAGTTCACGCAGTGACACGGTACCGACCCGTAGCTGCTCGTAGGCGTCGGTGAGCCGGTGCCGGGCGCACGCTCCGATCGCCTCCTCCAGCTCGGCCGTGGAGTGGGCGGCGAGCAGCCGGCCCAGATGGACAGCGGCCCTCAGACGGGCCGCGACGGCCTCGTTGCGTCGACGCTGCCTGATCCCAGTGGAACGATCCTGCGCGGGCAGCCGCGGAAGGGGTGCGCGCAATTGGTCGAGGGCGGAGGTGAAGGTGGGCCCGGTGGTACGAGAGGTGCGCAGGGCACGGCCGGCGTCCCGCGCGTCATTGTGTTCGCTCATGGTCGTCCAACGAGCAGGGCTCGTCGGGGCTACGGTGACCGACGCGAGAGCGCACCCAGAGTGCCTCCGAGGCAGCCTTCAGTTGATGATCTCGGCGCGGGAGTCCACGCGGATCGCGGCCAGCCGGTCCCGCCACATCTGGAGAGCCTCGGGTGTCTGTCGCGTCCAGTCGGTGACCTCGCCGACGACCCGAAGAGGTTCCCTGCTGCGATAGGAGCGGGTGGGATTTCCCGGGAACTTCTTGTCGGTGACGTTGGGATCGTTCTCGAACTCCCCGGTCGGTTCGACCACGTACACGCGCGGGGCACCGTCACCGGCGGCAAGTTCGGCGGCGAGACCCGCGCCGTCGCGCAATGCGGTGAAGTAGATGTGGTTCATCACGACTTCGGGCCGGTAGTTGGAACGGAAACCGGCGGTGAGGTGTTCTCCGACCCGCAAATCGGCCTTCGTCCCGTGGAAGAACGGTCCTTCGTCCAACACCTCGTTCATCGGCGCAGATTATCAACATCGCCTCGGTGCGGCGCACCCGACCAGGCACGCGGCACCGAGACGATCCCCACATCGGCCCGCCTCAGGCCGTCACGACGTCACCGCTCCGTCCGACGCCGAACCGACGGCCGCCGCGTATTTGCTGAGGACCCCGCGCTCCAGAGGGCGTGCGGGAAGCGTCCAGCGGGTCCGGCGTTCGGCCAGTTCCTCGGCGGTGACGGCGAGGTCGAGGGCGTTGCGGGCGGAGTCGACGATCACTGTGTCGCCGTCCTCCACGAGCGCGATGGGGCCGCCCGCCCAGGCTTCGGGGGCGACATGGCCGATGACCAGGCCGCGGGAGACGCCGCTGAACCGTCCGTCGGTGACCAGGGTGACCGAGTCGCCGAGCCCCTGACCGACCAGGGCCCCGGTGATCGACAGCATCTCCCGCATGCCGGGACCGCCGGCCGGACCCTCGTAGCGGACGATCACCACGTCGCCCTCGGCGATCCGGCCGCCCTGGATGGCCTCGAAGCACTCCTCCTCGGAGTCGAAGACCCGCGCGGGGCCCTGGCGTACGAAGTCGGGGCGCCCGCCCAGCTTCAGCACACAGCCGTCCGGGGAGAGCGAGCCGCGCAGGATGGCGAGCGCGCCCGCCGGCTTCACCGGTGACTTCACCGACGTGACGACCGCCTGTCCTTCCGTCTCGGTGGCCGAGGAGGCCACGTCCGACGGTGAGCGGCCGTCGACCAGCGTCACCGAGTCGCGCAGCACGCCCGCCTCCAGCAGCCGGGCAGCCACGAGCGAGGTGCCGCCGGCCCGCCACAGGTCCGCGGCCGTGTAGGGGCCTGCGGGTTTCAGGGCCGTGATGATCGGGACCTGGCGGCACACCTCGCCGATCCGGTCGATGGGCAGGTCGATCCCGGCCTCGCGGGCGATGGCGAGCAGGTGCAGGACGGCGTTCGTGGAACCGCCCATGGCGGCCACGGAGACGATCGCGTTGTGGAGGGCGTCCTCCGTCAGGATCGCGGACGGGCGCAGGTCGCGGGAGAGCACGTCGAGGGCGAGTTCGCCGACGCGTTCGGCCGCGGTCGTCTTCTCCCGCGCGGTGGCGGGGATGTCTCCGACACCGAAGGGCGCGAGGCCGAGGAAGTCGGCGACGGTGCCCATCGTGTTCGCCGTGTACTGCGCCGCGCAGGTCCCGGCACCCGGGCAGGCGTGCCGGGCGAGATCGTCCACGTCCTCCTGGCTGACCCGCCCGACGGCCCGCTCGCCGAGGGCCTCCCACATGTCCTGGATGGTCACCTCACGGCCGCGCCACGTGCCCGGCATCATGCTGCCGCTGTAGAGGAGCACGGACGGGATGTCGAGCCGCGCCATCGCCATCATGGCGGCGGGCACGGTCTTGTCGCAGCCGACGATGCAGACCATCGCGTCGAACTGGTGGGCCCGTCCCATGAGTTCGATGGAGTCGGCGATGACCTCCCGGCTGACCAGTGAGGCCCGCATGCCGGGCGTGCCCATCGTCAGGTTGTCCGAGACGGCGATGGTGTTGAACTCCATGGGCTGACCGCCCGCCCGGCGCACGCCCGTGGCGACGTGGCGTGCCAGGTCACGGTGCGTCAGGTTGCAGGGCATCGTCCCGGTCCAGGTCGAGGCGATGCCGACGGTCGGCCGCCGCATCTCCTCGTCGCTCAGGCCCATGGCGTACAGGTGCGAGCGGGCCGGTGCGCGGTCGGGGTCGTCGGCGATGTTCATTGCGGCTCCTTCGTCGCGAAGTCAATGGCGAGGTCGAGGGGCGAAGTCGGGGTGGCGGCCTCCTCCGGCCGGGGGTGGGGCGGAGGAGGCCGCACGGGACGGCGGCAGGTCCTGCCGCCGTCGGTCGGTGACGTGGATCAGTCGGTGACGTGGATCGGGTTGCGCAGCAGGCCGATGCCTTCGACCTCGACCTCCACGACGTCCCCGTCGCGCAGCCACAACTGCGGCTCGCGGCCCATGCCGACGCCGTGCGGGGTACCCGTGGCGATGACGTCGCCGGGGTACAGCGTCATGTACCGGGACAGGTAGGCGATGGTCTCGGCCACGCCGAAGATCATCTCCTTGGTCGAACTGTCCTGCACGGTCTCGCCGTTGACGCATGCCGCGATGGCCAGGCCTTGCGGGTCCGGTACGTCGGCGGCGGTGACGATCCACGGGCCGAGCGGGCAGAAGTCGTCGAAGTTCTTGCCGCGGAACCACTGCCCGTCGGAGAACTGCGCGTCCCGCGCGGAGACGTCGTTGGCCACGGTGTAGCCGAAGACGTACGACGACGCGTCCTCGACGCTCACGTCGCGCGCGGTGCGGCCGATGACGACGGCCAGTTCGGCTTCCCAGTCCAGTTGCTCAGTTGTGCCGCGCGGCACGCGGACGGCGGCGGTGGGGCCGGTCAGACAGTGTGCGGTCTTGACGAACGCCAGCGGAACCTTCGGGGTGTCCAGGCCGGTCTCACGGATGTGGTCGGCGTAGTTCAGGCCGATGCAGATGATCTTCTGCGGGGCGGCGAGCGGGCTGAGCAGCTCCACGTCGGCGAGCGGCACCCCCGCCACGTCGGCGCTCAGCGTGTCCTCGGCCGTCCCGTCCGCGATCAGATCGCGCACGGCGTCGGACATGTGCCGCTGGTCCTCCGCCACGACGGGGAACACGGTGTCCCCGTCCACCCGGGCCGCCAGGACCCGGCCCTCGTACCGCACTCGGGCAATCTTCACAGTCTCTCCAGGCTCGTCTCGGTGTGCGGGCGGTGTCAGGTGAAGCGGGGCAGGAAACGGCTCTGGGCCCGGAGCAGTTCGTCCGTCAGGGCTGCGGCCGCGTCCCGGTCGGTGACCGCGCCGTCGGCGATGACGGCCTCCACCGCCAGGTCGCGGTCGCCCGTCATCGCGGCCTCGACCGCCAGCTCCACGGGCGCCAGGCGCCGGGCAAGGATCGCGGTCAGCGGCGCCGACAGGTCCGGGACGCGCAGCTGACGCAGGCCCCGTGCCGTGGCCACGGCCGGAATCTCCAGGGCAGCCCCGTCCGGCAGGCCAGGGACGCTGCCCCGGTTCGGTACGTTGACCGAGAACATCTCCCGCCGGTCGAACGTGATCGACCGGATGATCGCCAGGAGTTGCTCCTGCTCACCGGTGGACCGGTCGAACGCGGACTCGTCGAGCGGCGCGTCCCCTTCGGCCTGCGTGCGCATCGACTGGTAGCGGTCCTCGCCCCAGGCGAGGATCTCCGGCACGGAGAACGCGTCGACGCCCAGCTTCTTGCCGTAGTAGTCGCCGCTCGCCCAGCGCTCCGGGAAGAACTCCACGACGTGCCGGTCGTTGGCCGCCGGATACGCGCCGTAGGTGCGGAAGAACTCCCAGGAGAACGGGTTGTGCCACGCCTTGCCGTTCTCCCAGATGGCCCCGATGTCGTCCGGGTGGGCCGGCTCGGCGAGTTCCCGCTCCATCCGCTCCCGTACGACGGGCCACGCGTCCTGGCCGCGGTGGCGGAAGTCGTAGATGAACGTGAGGTGGTTGATCCCCGCGTACAGCGTCGACGTCTCCTCGAACGGCAGCCCCGCGAACGCGGCGAGTTCGCGCTGCACATGGTGCATGCCGTGGCACAGGCCGATGACCTCGGCGCCCGCGTAGCGGGTCATCGCCTGGATGTTGGCGGTCATCGGGTTGCTGTAGTTGAAGAAGTAGGCGTCGGGGGCGAGTTCGACGATGTCGCGCGCGATGTCGACCATCACGGGCGTGGTGCGCAGCAGCCGGGAGATCCCGCCGGGCAGCACCGAGTCTCCGACCGGCTGGAAGACGCCGTGCCGCTGGCAGATCTCGTGGTCCGTCTGCCACGCGGGCCGCCCGCCGACGCCCACGCAGGTGACGACGTAGTCCGCGCCGGGCAGTTCGCTGCGCCGGTCGGTCGACGACCGTACGGTGATGCGCTTCTCGGCACCGCGCGCCTCGACCATGCGCTCGGCCAGGCGGGCGGTGATCGAGAGTGCCTCGGGGTTGACGTCGACGAGCCGGATCTCCCAGGAGCCGAGGTCGTCCGCACCGATCAGATCGGCGAGCAGGCCGCGGGTGAAGACGGCGCTGCCGGCGCCGATGAGCACGAGGGAGCGTCGGTCGGGATTGCTGGCTGACACGAACTTGTCCTTTCGGGTGCGTCCGGCCGCCCGTCCCGGGGGAGGGGCGGCGGAGCGGTTGAAGTAGGGGGTGCGGCGGCCGCTCAGCCGGTGTGCGCGGGGTGCCACTTCAGCGGTTCACCCGCGAGCCGGGCGGCGAGCAGCGCCGCGCCGACCACGGGAGTGCCGAGCGGCGGGCGGACGTCGTACGGCTCCGGGAAGGAAGCGAGTGCGTCGGTGAACGCCTCGCGTACGCGCTCCTCGATGAACACGCCGCCCGACCAGGAGACGGGGACCACCTCGTCGGGCGTGGCCGCCAGTGAGTGCCGGGCGGCGCGGGCGAGTGCGGCCAGTTCCTCTCCGGCCCGGGCGAGGACACGCGCACATTGCGCGTCGCCTTCCGCCGCGGCCACGGAAACGTACCGGCTCACCGCGGCGACGGCGGTGCGGTCGGGACGGCCCAGGAGCATGACGTCGACGAGTTCCAGGTCGCTGTCGAGTGCGAGACGGCGCCGGAGGACGGCGTGCAGGGGGCCGGGAGGCGTGCGGCCGTCGCTCATACGTGTGAACAGATTCAGGCCCTGGACGGCGATCCAGTATGCGGAGCCCTCGTCGCCGAAGAGCTCGCCCCAGCCGCCGGTGCGTGCCTCCCGCCCGCGCAGGACGCCGTACGCCATCGAGCCCGTGCCGCTGATCACGTTGATGCCGTCGGCGAGTCCGAGTGATCCGGCCCAGCCGCACATCATGTCGTTGCCGACGGCGTACCGGTCGTGGCCGAGGACCTGCGCGGGAAGGACGTCCAGTGCCTCGGTGAGGCGCGGGGACTCACCGTGCGCGGGCAGTCCGAAGTACGCGTACGTCAGCCGCGTCGGGTCGGTGGCCGCCTGTCGGCAGACGGCCGTGACGCCGTCGCGCAGCACGGTCCGCGCGGTGTCCATGCCGTGCTCCCCGAGCGCGGGCGAGGTGGACGGCCCGTCGGCCGTGCCGAGCACGGCGCCGGAGGCGTCCACGATCGTGAAGGCCGTCTTCGTGCCGCCGCCGTCGACTCCGAGATACATGGCGTGCTTTCCTTCCGACGGGTTCAGCGCGTGGGCAGGGGGTGGATCGTGACGCCCTGGACGACCCGGTTGACCTCGCCGTCGGGGAACGGGTTGTCGGGCCGTACCCCGCAGGCCAGCGAGGCGTTCAGCGCCACGAGTTGGGCGCAGAGCACGGCGGGCAGCGCCAGCGCGGCGTCGTCCGCGCCGGCCATGCCGTCGATCAGCCAGGTGCGGTCCGCGGGGAGACCGTCGGGCCGGGCCGCGACCGCCACCACGTGCCCGGCGGGCAGCGCGGCGCTCATCTCACGGAAGATGTCGAGGTCGTACTGGCGCGTGTAGGGGTCGTTCGACACGTAGACGACGACCGCTGTCCGCTCGGTGAGGAACGCCTTGGGGCCGTGCCGGAAGCCGAGCGACGAGTCGGAGAGCGACGTGACCGCGCCGCCGGTCAGCTCCAGCAGCTTGAGCGCCGACTCGCCGGCGAGGGCGTGCAGCGCGCCGCTGCCGAGATAGACGAAGCGGTCGGCCCCGCGACCGGTGAGTTCGGCGACGCGGTCGGTGACATCGCCGGACAGCAGGGACGCCGCAGCGGCGGGGCAGTCGTCCAGGCCGCGGACATGGTCGCCGCCGAGCGCCCGGAGGGCCCCGAGAAGCATGCACGTCAGGCTCGACGTCATCGCGAAGCCCTGGTCCTCCGACTCCGGCGGCGTCAGAAGGACGTAGGAGTCCGCGCGGCCCTCATGGCGTGCGGCCAGCGAGCCGTCCGCGTTGCAGGTGATGACGAGATGGGCGCAGCGGTCGAGAAGCTGGTCGGCGATCTGCGTCGCGGCGAGGCTCTCGGGGCTGTTGCCGGAACGTGCGAAGGAGACCAGTAGCGTCGGACGGTCGCTCTCCTCGAAGCACGCCGTGGGGTCGGCCGTGATGTCCGTCGTCGCGAGGGCCTCGACCGTGCGGCCGGTGGCTCTCGCCAGCGCCGAACGCGCGATCTGCCCGGCGTACGCGGAGGTGCCGGCGCCCGTGAGGACGATCCGCAGCCGCGGTTCGGCGAGCAAGGGTGCCAGGAACGCGTCGAGGGAGTCGCGCTGCTCGGTCAGCCGCGTCGCCATGTCTGCCCAGAGGCGAGGTTGCTGGCGGATCTCGCGATACGTGTGGGCTGCGCCTTGCGGCACGGACGGGTCGTGGACGCTATCGGCGACGGTGGTCTCGGGGGCGGCGGTCTTCACACGGACTCCTTCGAGCGTGGGGGTGCGGGCGCGGGGACGGGTGCGGCCTTTGACCCGCGCGTGGTTCAGATGGCAGGGCGGGAGGCATGGGGCGGTCCTCTATCAGGCGTGGGACCGCCGCACGTCCGCCGGCTATTGCTCGCGCATGCCCCAGGGCGCTCCGTACTCCTCCAGCAGACCGAGGAACGGCTCGGCGGGCAGGGCCTCGGGGCCGAGGACTCCGCTGCCCTTCCACTGGCCGCCCGCCAGCAGTTCGAGGGCGACCACCGGGTTGAGCGCGGTCTGCCAGACCACGGCCTGGGAGCCGTACTCCGCCATCGACCACTCGTTGTCGACCACGTGGTAGAGGTACACCTCGCGCGGAGCGCCGTCGCGGACGCCCTTCACCCAGGTCCCGGCGCAGGTCTTGCCGCGCATCCGGTCACCGAGGCCCGCCGGGTCGGGGAGGCAGGCGGCGACGACGTCACGCGGGGACACCTCCACGTCTCCGACGCGCACCTTCTCGGTGCGGTCCAGGCCGAGCTTGTGCAGGGTGCGCAGGACGTCGATGAACTCCTGCCCGAGGCCGTACTTGAAGGTCACACGCGGGGCGTCCACCCAGCGCGGGATGAGCAGAACCTCCTCGTGCTCGACGTTGACACACTCGACCTCGCCGATCCCCTCCGGGAAGTCGAAGACCTCCGGCTCGGAGAACGGCTCGGTGGTGAACCAGCCGCGGTCCTTCTCCCACACGACCGGCGGGTTGAGGCACTCCTCGATCGTCGTCCAGATGGAGAACGAGGGGGCGAAGTCGTAGCCGTCGACCGTCAGGTTGGCGCCGTCGCGGACGCCGATCTCCTCGATGCTGTCGAAGAGGTTGTCGGCGGCGTAGCGGGCGAACACGTCGGAGAGGCCGGGCTCGACGCCGATGCCCACCAGGGCGAGGCGGTCGGCGCTCTCCCACTCGGACGCCAGGGCGAACTGCTCGTCGCCGAGCATCACGCCGGTCTCGGAGTACGGGCGGTCGGGGTGGGGGCGGGACAGCGACATCGCCATGTCGAGGTAATGGGCGCCGCCGGCCAGCGCCGCACGGAACAAGGGCATGACGAACCGCGGGTCCGTGGCGTTCAGCAGCACGTCGCAGCGGTGCTCACGCAGCAGCGCGACGACGGCGTCCTCGTCGGAGGCGTCGATCCGGGCGGCGACGAAACGGGCGTCGTCGGTGGCCTCCGCCGCCCGCACAGCACGGTCGAGGACGTAGTCGGCGATCACGCAGTGGTCGAAGAAGGAGCGTCGGGCGGCGATCGCGGCGGCGGCGGTGCCCACGCCTCCGGCGCCGACTATGAGAATGCGCATGATGAATCCTCTGGTCTCTTCACTGATCGGGTCTCATCACTGAGCCGAAGAGGGTTGGCGAGTCGGTGGTGCCCACCATGGGGCAGGGGTTCAGCCTCTGTGGACGGGGCGCACTTCGTCTCCGGGCACCGTCGTCAGTCTGCTCATGAGCGCTGTGGCGACGAACTCGGTGCCATCGGCGCCGGTGTCCCGCAGATGCCAGAGCTGACCACCGCGCCGTACGACGAGATCGGTACGTCCCGGCTCATAGGAGACCGGCGTCGCGGCGAGGCCGGTCACCTCTCCTGATCCCGGAAGCGGCAGACGGCGTGCCCGGCCGGGGTGACCGGGGATGAGCACATCCAGCCACGGGCCCTCGGACCACACGTACACCCGTACGCCGTCGAGGCCGGGGGCCGCGGCCGCGACCGTTCCCGCCGAGACCGGTTGGGTGTCCCCGGTGGGGGAGAGGTAGAGGCCTTCACGGTCCCCCACCAGGACGATTCCGGGGCGCGCCGCGTCCGGGACCGCCACCAGGGCCATCGCGGTCCAGCGGGAGTCGGTGAGAAGGGCGTGCGCCGGTGTGTCGTCGGACCAGGCGAGGTGCGGATACGCGGACGTGTCCGCGCGCAGGACGCGCGGTTCGCCGTCGGTTCCGAGCACGCCGGTCCACAGGACGCCGTGCGCGGTCTCCGTGAGCGGGACGGCGCCGGCGGGGCCGCTCGGCGGGGGCGGTTCCGTGGTGAACGCGGCCTCGGGGCTCCAGCGCAGTCGGTGCGACGAGTCACCGGAGCGGGCGACGAGTTCGAGATGGTGCGGGCCGTGGCGGCTCTGCACCACGCCGACCTCGTCGTACCGCCTGCCTGCCGCGAAGCGCAGTCCGCCGCTCCACTCGCCGGGCGGCGGCCCACCCGGTTCGGCAGCCGTGTCCTGCGGGTCACTGTTGAACCACAGCACCCACAGCCCGTCCTGTTCGTCGCAGAGCACGAGTTCCAGGTTCCCGCGGACGCCGTATCTCCCCTGCGCAAGACCGATGCCGCCCCGGGAGACCGGAGGTGACGCGACGCGGAGGGAGGGGGAAGGAGAAGCAGCCATGGGACACCTTCAGGGCCGGGCAACGAGAACATCGGCGCCATCCGGAGCCATCGGCCCGGAGCGCCACATCGGCAGCCTATTCACTCCCATTAACAAGCGTCAATGAGCAGAAGTGAGCAAGAGTGCGCGATGATGGCGGCAAAACGGCTCCCACCCCATTGGAAGGTCGAGACTATGCCTGAACAGAACGCGCCAGAGCCCCATGCCCCGACGTCAAAGGGTGGACAGGTGCTGGTCGTCGGAGCGACCCGCATCCTGCGCCCCGCCGTCACCGCGCTGAGCGAGCGGGCCGTGTCCGTGACGGCTGTCGCCCGCTCCGCGGCCGATCTGCGCGAGCTCGCCGATGAGTACCCGGATCTCGTCACCCCGCTCGTCGCGGACGTGACAGCACCTGACGTCGGCGCGGTCCTGCGCGCCGCTGCCGAGCGCGCACCGCTGACCGGGGCCGTGGTGTACGCCCCCGCCGTGCCGCCCGGCGCGCTGGCGGATCTCGTGGGTGCCGTCGTCCCCGGGCCGGTCGTCGTCCTCGCGACGAGCGAATGGGCGGTGCCGACCGAACCCGGTACGGACGCGGGGGAGTGGACGCCGAACGACCTTCCCGCGCAGGCCCGTTCGGGAGTCGCGGCAAGGATGCTCGTACTCGGTTGGCATGAAGGAGAACAGGCGGCGCGGTGGCACACCCCCGACGAGATCTCCGCCGCCGCCCTCGCCCTGCTGGACGCCCCGGTCGACCGGAACGCGGTGCTCGGCACCGTCCGCCCCTGGTCGTCGCGACCGCGATGACCGAACGCGATGACCGAACGCGACGACTGAACCCCATGACGGACTGTCATGGCCGACATGGCCGACATGGCCGTAGGTGTCGCATCCGTCGCACGGAACGGCGTCAACTTCTGGCAGGACTGAGCAACGCCAGTAAGCTTCCCCGTGCGGCCGCCGGACCACCGCCGGCCGAGGAATCCGCGGGTGCCGAGGCCGAGTCGGCCGGCGCACCCATGCCGAGAGGAAGTGGGACCGGGCCATGCTGGGCGCCGAGCGAAGGAAGAGGCTGCTTCACGTGGTGCGCGCGGAAGGCGTCGCCCATGTGGGCGTGCTCGCCGAGCGCCTGGACGTCAGCCCGTCGACGATCCGCAGGGACCTGTCCGCCCTGCAGGCCCAAGGCCTGCTGAACCGCACCCACGGCGGCGCGATGGCCGAGGCCGTCCAGGCCGACGAGCCGGACCGTCCGCAGCGCAGCGGATTCGCCTCCTGGGAGAAGAGCAAGCTCGCGAGCGCCGCCGTGGAGCACATCGCCCCCGGCGCGACGATCCTCATCACGGGCGGCACGACCACGGCCGCGATGGTGCCGCTGCTCGACGGCATCGAGCGACTGACCGTCGTCACCAACTCGCTGCACCTGGCCGGTGAACTCGCTCAGTTCGAGGACATCAGCACCGTCGTGCTCGGCGGATATCTGCGCCACCGGGAGATGTCCCTGCTCGGCCACCTGACCCGCCAGGCGCTGGAGGAGCTCCAGGTGGACGAGGCGTTCGTGGGCGCGTACGGGATCACGGACGCCGGGATCAGCGGCGCGCACGTGGACGAGGCGGAGACCGACCGCTGGCTGCTCTCCCGCGTCCGGCGGATCACGGCCCTGGTCGACGGCTCGAAGTTCGGCCGCTCCGGCCCGGTCCGGGTGGCTCCCGCGGGCCAGTTGTACCGGGTGATCACCGACGCCTCGGCACCCGAGGACGAGCTGCGGTCGCTGCGCGCCGCCGGGGTGGACGTCGTGCAGGTCTGAGCGGACCCGGTCAGTCTCCCGCCGTCCGCGAGCCCGCCCACTCGACCCAGACCTCCGCACGCGGAACGCCCCAGCCCTCGGCCAGTGCTGTCGCCGCCGCGGCCAGGGCCCGCCGCGTCGCATCCTGTCCGCGGTCGGATCCGTGCACCACGGCCAGCGGCCACGCGGGCACGACCCCGTCGCCCGTGCTGGTCAGAGCGGCCTCACAGAGCACCGCGACAACCCCGGAGGGCGGCAGCCCGAGCGCCGTCGCGACCTCACCGCACAGGTGCTTCAGCCGCGCCGCGTCGTCCCCGTCGCCGGAAGCCTTCGGCGCGGTCACCTGGATCACGGGCATACGTGGGCTCCTTCTGAAATGTGCAGGTAGCGGCGCCGGAACAGGCCGGTCGCCGGGCCGAGGCTAAGCGCGCCCCCAGCACCCGTCAAGAAAAAACGAGCAATAAAAATCAAGTCTTGCTTGTTATTGACTGACCTTGGCCGGTGCGACTAAAAAGCAGGCATCAAGGCCTACGCGGCCGAATCTCCCCCTTGACGACGGAGGTTGTGCACGATGGCTGTCGCCAGACGAGCCGTGCTGGGTGCCGCTGTGGCGGGTGCCGGAGCGGTCGGTTTCGCCCGCCGGTCCGGTTTCTCGCCCTCCAGCACCGGCTCGGCAGGAGCGGACACGCTCACCTTCTCGCTGTGGGGGGCCGACACCGAGATCGCGGCCTTCCAGGCCCTGGCCCGCGCCTACGAACGGCTCCACCGGGGCATCCGGGTGCAGATCCGGCTGGAGTCCTACCAGCAGATGTACACGAACATGGACGCGCTGCTCGCCGGCGGACGCGCCCCCGACCTGTTCCGCTGCGACTACGCGAACCTCGGGATGTACAGCGCCAGCGGCCAGCTCCTCGACCTCAGCCCCTACTTCGGCGACAAGGAGCGCGACGCGTTCCTGCCCGCGCTGTGGAAGGCGGTCTGCCACGAGGGCAAGCCGTACGCCGTTCCCCACCACACCGACACCACGGCAGTCCTGTACCGCAAGGACATGTTCCACAAGGCGGGCATCACCTCGGTGCCCACCTCGCTCGACGAGGCGTGGACCTGGGACGAGTTCAGCGAGATATGCGCACGACTGCGCAAGAAGCTGCACGGCGTCTACCCCTTCGTCTACGGCTGGCAGCAGACCGGCGCCTTCCGCTGGCTGACGTGGCTGTGGGAGGCGGGGGGCCGGCTCCTCGACGACAGCCTCACGGCGCCCGCCATCGAATCCGCGGCCGGTCTGCGCGCCCTGCGCTTCACGCAGGACTTCTTCCGGCAGGGCTTCGTCCCGCCCAACAGCTCGGTGAAGAGTGCGGCTTACCCCGACTCCCTGTTCACCGCGGGCACCGTCGCCATGAGCTTCGCCGGCGACTTCCTCCTGCCCACCATCGACCCGGCGATCGACAAGGACCTGTACGGCGTCACGTTCCAGCCGCGCGGCCGCACCGCGGCCACCGACCTCGGCGGCAACGCGGTGGTCGCCACCCGCACCACCGAGAACCCCGAACTCGCCGCCGACTTCCTCAAGTTCCTCGCGAACGAGGAGAACATGGCCCGCTTCTGCGAGCAGACCGTCGTCCTGCCCACCCGCAGCTCCCTGCTCACCCAGCCCCTCGACTACGCGGTACGGCCCGACCTCATGCCCGTGTACGCGGAGCAGGCGACGGCCCTCACCCCGGGCATGACCGAACAGGTCGCGATCCCCGGCTTCGGCCGCATCAACTCGGCGCTCCAGGACGAACTCGAGGCCGCCTTCGTCAACCGGCAGCCCGCCGAGGTGACGCTCCGGAACATCGCCGCATCCACCCGGACCGCGCTGGCCTCCGCGTAAGGCCCTCCCTACCGCACACAGGAGTTGCCATGGCCACCACCGCCTCGCCACCGCGCGACCTGCGCCCGCCCACCCCGGTGACCGCCCCGCCCCCGCCGCGCGCTCGCAGAGCGGCGCGCTTCCGCGAAACACTCACCGCCTACTGCACGCTCGGCCCGAACCTGATCCTGGTCACGGTCTTCCTGCTTGTCCCGCTGGTCATGGCCCTCGTGCTGAGCTTCCAGTACAGCACCGGACTCGCGTCGCCCACCTGGGCAGGACTCGCCAACTACCGCCAGCTGGCCGGTGATCCGGTCTTCTGGCGCACCGTCCTGAACACCGGCGTCTTCTGCGTGGCGACCGTGCCGGTGGAGATGGCGCTCGGGCTCGGCGTCGCCCTGCTGTTCAACAAGGTGATGCCCGCGCGCCCGCTGTGGCGGACCCTCGTCTACCTGCCGATGGTCATCTCCGGCGTCGCCACCGCCCTCATCGGCACCCTGATGTTCGACCAGAACATCGGCCTCCTGAACAAACTGCTCGCCGTCTTCGATCTCCCCGCGGCGCCCTGGCAGACCAGCGGCAGCACCGCCATGCTCTCCGTCGTCCTCATCACCCTGTGGATGCGCGTCGGCTTCAACATGGTCATCTACCTGGCCGGCCTCCAGGGCATCTCACCCGAGATGTACGAGGCGGCCGAGGTCGAGGGCGCCGGACCCTGGCAGCGCCTGCGCAACATCACGATCCCGCTGCTCGGCCCGTCGACGTTCTTCCTGCTCATCATGAACGTCATCTACTCGTTCCAAGTCTTCGACACCGTCTACGTGATGACCCTCGGCGGACCGGGACACGCCACCGACGTCATGATCACCTACGCGTACCGCAACGGCTTCGAAGGACGCCAGCAGGGCTACGCCGCCGCCATCGGCATCGTCCTCTACGTCATCGTCATGATCTTCACGGCACTTCAGTGGCGCTTCAGCCGCAACAGGGACACGGTCGGCTGACCCCCACGCCCTCCCGCCCCCTCCCTTAAGGACACCCCTCTCCTAAGGACACCGATGTCCGTCACCTCCTCCGCCCGACTCCCCGGAACGACCCGACCGAGACGACGCGACCGCGCCCGCCACCTGCGCGTGGCGGCAGCCGTCGTCATCGCCCTGGCCATGGCCCTGCCCCTGTTCTGGATGATCCTGGTCGCCTTCTCACCCATCGCCGACCTGCACACCTCGCAGCTGCGTTTCTGGCCGAGCGCGCCGACCCTGGACAACTTCCGCCGCGTGTTCCGCCTGCCGGTCGGCACCTGGGCGATGAACTCGACCGTCATCACCTGCCTGGTCGTCCTCATCACCGTCTCCTGCAACCTGCTGGCCGGATACGCCTTCGCGAAGCTGCGCTTCCGCGGCCGCAACCTGCTCTTCCTCGTCATGCTCAGCACGATGACCGTGCCCGTGCAGGTGCTGATGGTGCCGCAGTTCAAACTCGTCAGCGCCCTGGGCATGTTCGGCAGCTTCTGGGCCGTCATCGTCCCCGCGTCCTCCACGGCCTTCGGGGTCTTCCTCGCCCGGCAGTTCATGCTCGGCATCCCCGACGAGGTCATCGAGGCCGCGCGGATGGACGGCGCCGGACAGCTGCGCACGTTCTTCACCGTCGTCCTGCCGCTGTGCAAGCCGCTCATCGCGGTGCTGTCGCTGCTCACGTTCCTCTACCAGTGGAACGACTTCGCCTGGCCACTGACCGTCCTCAAGGACGAGCGGCTGTACACCCTCGCCGTCGGCATGCAGTTCGTCAACGGCCAGTACACCGCCGACTACGGCGCCATCATGGCGCTCGCGCTCATCTCCGTACTGCCCATGGTCGTTCTCTTCCTCTGCTTCCAGAAGTACTTCGTCCAGGGCTTCGCACGATCGGGAATCAAGTGACCTCTCCCTCCCCCGTCCACTACCTGAGCACCCTCTCCTTCCCCGACTGGTGGCTCGACCGGCTGCGCGCGAGCCACCCGGGACTCACCGTCACACAGGTGCCCGCCGCCTCCCCGGCGGACGTGCCCGACGAGGTGTGGCGCCGGACGCAGATCCTGCACACGGGTGCCGTCTTCCCGAACACCCCCGACGCGGCACCGGACCTGCGCTGGATCCAGCTCGACACCTCGGGCGCGGACCACCTCAAGGACACCGCCGTATGGGACCTCCCGGTGCCGCTCACCTCCATCGGCGGCATCTCGCCGGTCCCGATGGCCGAGTACGTGATGATGATGCTGCTCGGCCTCGCACACCGGCTGCCCCGCGCCATCGAGGTACAGCACAGCGGCAAGTGGCCCTCGCTGAGCGAACGGTGGAACACCCTCATGCCCCGCCGGCTGCGCGGCGCCACCGTCGGCGTCGTCGGCTACGGCCGCATCGGCCGCGAAATAGGCCGCCTCGCCGGGGAGTTCGGCATGACCGTGCTCGGCCTCAAGCGCGGCCGCAGCACCCGCGCCGGCGAGTTCTTCGGCAGCCCCGCCGAGGGCTCGGGCGAGGCCGAGCTGTACACCCCCGACGCGCTCCACGCCTTCATGAACCGCTGCGACTACCTCGTGGTCACCTGCCCGCTGACGGACGAGACGCGCGGCATGATCGACGCCGCCGCGCTCGACGCCCTCAAGGACGGCGCGATGGTCATCAACGTCTCCCGCGGCGGCATCGTCGACGAACACGCCCTGCGCACCGGACTCCGTTCGGGCCGCATCGCGGGCGCCGCACTCGACGTCTTCGACGAGGAACCCCTCCCTGCCGACCACCACTGGTGGACCGAACCCGGCGTCATCCTCACGCCCCACGTCGCCGGCTTCGCCCCCGACTACGAGGAGCAGACCCTCGAACTGGTCAGCGCGAACGTGGAGCGCTTCCTCGCAGGACGCGAACTGATCAACCTGGTGGACCGGACCCGTGGCTACTGAGTACCTCCTCGCCCCCCAGCGCCGGCACGCCGTACTGACCCGGCTGCGGCGCCGCGGCACGGTCAACGTCCAAGAGCTCTCCGACCTGCTGCGCATCAGCGCCTCCACGGTCCGCCGCGACCTGCGCGACCTCGAACTGCAAGGCATGCTGCGCCGCGTGCACGGCGGCGCCACCACCGTGGACGGCGCCTCGGAACCCGAGCAGCCGCAACGGGCGTCGACCCAGCTGGAGGAGAAGGGCCGGATCGCCGCGGCCGCCCTGCGCCTGATCCCCGACCACAGCACGGTCCTCATCAGCGGCGGCACCACGACCGAAGCCCTCGCCGCCAGGCTGGGGGAGCGGCGCGGCCTCACCGTGGTGACCAACGCACTGCCGATCGCCCAAGCCCTGTCGGCCACCGCCAACGTCGACGTCATCGTGCTCGGCGGCGTCCTGCGCCACCGCGAGCAGTCCCTGCTCGGCCACCTCACCGAGCACGCCCTGCACGAACTGCAGATCGGCCACATCATCACCAGCGCGTTCGGCCTCGACGTCGACGCGGGACTCACCGGAGCCCACGTCGACGAGGCCCAGACCGACCGCGCCCTGCTGGCCGCCGCCCGCAGCGTCGTCGTCCTCGCCGACGACTCCAAGCTCGGCCGCCGCGGCCCGGTCCGCCTCGCACCACTCGAACGCGTCGCCACCCTGGTCACCGACGCGGGCCCCGAACACCCGGTGTGCCAAGCCCTCGACGCATGCGGCAGCACCGTCATCCACGCCTAGGCCTGACACGACCCAGAACCCATCGCTCTACAGAGGTGCCCCATGCCCCTAGTCCCCACCGCCGACCTGGTGGAGCACGCCGTGCGCGAAGGCTCCGCGGTCCTCGCCTTCAACATCGTGACCCTGGAGCACGCCGAAGCCGTCGCCCAGGCCTGCGAGGCCGCGCACGCACCGGCCGTCATCGCCGTCAGCCACAACGCCGTCCGCTACCACGGCGGCGATCCGGCCCCGCTGCTCGCCGCCGCGGGCGCGATCGCACGCCGTAGCGAGGCTGCGCTGGCCCTGCACCTCGACCACGTGGAGGACGAGGAACTCGTCCTGCGCGCAAAGGAACTGGGCTGCGGCTCGGTCATGTTCGACGCGTCCCGACTGCCGCACGCCGAGAACGTCGCCAGGACGGCCGCGATCACCGCCCGCCTCCACGACGACGGCATATGGGTCGAGGCCGAACTGGGCGAGATCGGCGGCAAGGACGGCGTCCACTCCGCCACCGCCCGCACCGACCCCGCCGAAGCGGCCGACTACGTACGCGCCACAGGGATCGACGCACTCGCGGTGGCCGTCGGCAGCTCCCACGCGATGACCGAACGCACCGCGTCCCTCGACCAGGACCTCATCGCCCGCCTGCGCGACGCCGTCGACGTACCGCTCGTCCTGCACGGCTCGTCCGGCGTCCCGGACGACGCCCTCCGGTCGGCGATCACCCACGGCATGCGGAAGATCAACTTCGGTACGCACCTGAGCGCGGCCTTCACCCGGGCCGTCCGCGCCCGCCTCGACGAGTACACCGGGGTGGACCCCCGGCGCTACCTCTCGGCCGGCCGCGAGGCAGTGGCCGCGGCCACGGAGGAAAGGCTCCGGCTCCTCGCCCCCGCCCCGGCCGCCCTCTGAGCACGGACAGACCCACCAGCACCACGACGTCACAGGAGTTACGAGCGTGACCACCCCCGCGCCCCGTCATGAACCCGTCCCAGACCCCCGCGCCCTTCTCACCGAACTCGGCGAGCGCGTCCTCGAACGCGAAGGCATCCCGATGTTCCTGGCCCTCCAGGTCCCCTCGCGCGACAGCGCCCAGCCGCAGGAAGCGGCACCGGCGGACGCGGAGGGCGAGGAACTCGCCGGGCTGCTCCGGCACTACCGGGGCGCCCTCGTCCCCGAGGCCCCGGACGACGCCGAACCCGCACTGATCGAAGTCCTCCAGGTCATGGGGGCCGCCCACTTCACACCTCAGAGCCCTGCCGCACAGCAGGCCCCCGCCGCACAGAAGGACGAGACCCGGCGATGAACACGCACTCCCGCACCCGACTGCCGTCCTTCGACGGCCAGGAGCAGGCCCTGCGATCCGGCCAGTACGTGCGCGTGGTGAACTACCACAACACCCCGCACGCCGACACGGACAAGATCCGCGGTGAACTGCACGAACTCGCGGAGCACTTCTCGGCCGTCACCTTGGACGACCTCGACCTGTTCCGGTCCACCGGCCGCTGGCACAAGAGCCGCCCCGGAGTCATCCCGGTCTTCTACGAGGGCTACCGCAACAACGCCGAGGTCGCCGCGCCACTGGCCGAGGAGGCGGGCCTGACCGCCTGGTTCTTCATCTGCACGGCGTTCCTGGACGTGCCCGTCGCCGACCAGTACGACTACGCCAACGCCCACGACATCGACCTGGTGCGGGAGAACGAGAAGGGCGAGCGGCTCGCCATGACGTGGGACGACGTCGCCGAACTCAGCCGACGGCACGTGGTCACCCCGCACACCGCGAACCACGCCGAGGCCGCCGCCCTGCACACGGACCTTGATTTCCAGCGGGAGATCGTCGAGCCCAAGCGCCGGATGGACGCGGTCACCGGCCAGGACGCCGCGAGCACGGCTTTCTTGTGGGGGACGCCGTACGGGGCGAACCCGGCGGTGGACGCGGCACTGCGCGAGGCCGGCTACCGCTACCAGTTCGGCAACACCATGATCCAGTACATCGGGTAGGGCTACGGCGGTGAGGAAGCGGGCCGGCACGGTGTGCCGGCCCGCTCTGCCGTGGTCAGGAGGGCAGCCGCTGCACCATGGTGTTACTGAAGACGAAGCGGTATCCGGCCTCGACCAGGGCACGGTCGGCAGCCGTCTCACCGGTCCAGGAGGTGCCCTCCAACCAGGCGGTGCACAACGCGGAACCGCCGGTGGCCTGGTCCATGAGCCGCTTCGGCTCGACGACCTCTCGCTCGATGTCCTCGGGCGCCAGCACCTTACGGGCGAGGGCGTGGGAGGCGGTGTGCGGAGTGACCACGTGGCCGCGCCGGTGCAGATCGGCGATCTCGTCCCACGACATGGCGAGCCGTTCCCCGCGCGGATTCTCCGGAACGAGCTTGATCCGATGGGCGAGTGCGTAGTCGTACTGAGCGTCGACCGGTGTGTCCACGAAGGCCGTACAGACGAAGAACCACCCGATGACCCCGGCCTCCTCGCACGCGGCCGCCGCGACGTCGTAGTTGTCCCGGTAGCCCTCGTAGAACACGGGCAGCAGCCCGGGCCGTTCCTTGTGCCACAGGCCGGTCTCCGCGAAGCGTTCGAGATCGGCGACGTCGACGGTCTCGAAGTCCTTCGCGTATCCGCGCAACTCGGCGACCAGCTCGTCCTTCCAACTGGCCGGAGTGTTGTGGTAGTTGACCACGCGGAGGAAGTGGCCGTCCCGCAGGTCGGACTCGGTGCCGCGGGCGCTGATACCCGGATCGGCCGACAGGGGCACGGGCAGAGATGTGGACAGGGGTGTGGTGGGCGTCCGGCCGGCCGGTGTGGATGCGGAGGGCGGGACGCGATCGGGCCCCAGCCCCGCATACGCGAGTGCCTGCAAAGCCCGTATCAAGGTCTCCTCCTCACCCGGCGCTTCGAGTCGCGAGCGCGCCACGGAGAAGGCTTCCGCCAGTTCGACGTCGGCCGGGTGCGGGGAACCGGTCGACGTATCGCCCCGGCCGGTTGCCGCGTCGTCCGGGGCCGACGCCGAACGCAGGGACACGTACATCGGCACACCCCGGCGCCGGGCCACCAGACGTTGACTGGCCTCAAGGGCGTCCTGCGGGGTGAATTCCGTGAAGGAGTGAGACATGCCAGATCCTCAATGCAGTACTCAACTGACCTTCTCACTGTGCTCATTCGCGCGAGGAGCGGCAATAGCACGCAGATTCTGACCGCTATTGCTCACTTTGGCTGTTCGTCAGCCGATGCCCTGTCGGTCGGGATGCAGGGCGAAGTTCCGGTCGTCGGGATCCGGCACCGACCGCTCCACGCTGCGGGTGAGCAGTTCCCGGTGCCGCAGCAAAGGCTCGCGACGCTCCTCCGGTACGAGCGACAGGAGATCGTCGAATCCGGCGAGGAGTCGGCGCGTGACTTGAGGTGTGTCGGCCGCGCACCCCCGTACTTCCGTGAACGCGAGGTCGACCAGTTCGCCCCAGCTCGGAACCGGCTGCACCAGCCGGACGGCGCCGCCGCGATCCCGGTACCGCAGTGTGTCGAGCGGGCCTCGTCCCACGGCCGCGAGGAACTGCACGATCCGGTCGATGGCCTGCACGGCGGTCGTCGGGTCGTTCACGGCTGCGGACAAGGCGCGCAGCGCGACATCGGCGAGCACCCGCAGACCGAACCCTAGGTCCTGATGGAAGGCACGCTCCACCCCCACGAACACGCAGGACTTCAGCTGGCGTCGGGACGGCGCCGGTCCGCCGTGCACCGCGAACATCATCGTCCCGGGCACCACGAAATCCCCGATCCGCGGCATCATCCGGAGCACCACACCGCGGCGGCGGGCGATCCGCACCAGCCGCGCGATGTTCACGTCCCGCAGGACCCCCGCCCGGCCCTCGTACGCCACGTGCCCGACCTCCGGTCCGAGGTCGCCGTCCGCCGCCTCCCCGTACGGCATGCGCGCCACGACGCGGAACGCCTCCCAGGCGACCCGGTCGACGACGTGGCCCACGCGCATCATCCGCAGTGTCGAATTCACGTACATGACGAACAGCAGCAGACTCAATGCCACCAGCCCCAGGGTGAGGAACGCCTGGAGGAAGGGCACGGTGCTGACGAGTTGCGGGTCCTGCTCCCCGTCGTACGAGGTCAGTACCAGCAGCGACAGCAGAAACGTGGCCAGAAAGACGGCGAAGGTGAGCTTGGTGATCCGGCTCCGCACGAACAGCCGCACCACGCGCGGGGTGAGCTGACCGCCCGCCATCTGCACGGCCACCAGCGAGATGCTGAACACGACACCGATGAACGTCATCATCGCGGAACTGATGGTGGTGACGACGGTCTTCGCATCGTCGGCGATCCCCATCAGATCCTTGACCGCGTCGAACTCCCCGGCGTCCTGGAGCGTCGAGACGATCGCTTCGTCGGCCCAGGAGGTAATCCACCACACCAGGCACACCACGATCATCGCCGCCGTAGGGGCGAACCAGAACGTGTCGCGGAGATGCTCCCGAAGCGGGGACAACGCCCGGGGACGCCGCGCCTTTCCTCGACCGAGGGTGATCATCCAGTCGCTCATGGTGAGACTGTAGAGCTCAGAGGCAGAGCTAGGGATCTGACCCGCTGGCCTTGCCTCGGACCGACCATGGACGGGATCTTGAGACCATGAGCAGCCCATGGCAGGCTCGTGCCGCATGATCGATGAGTTCGCGAAGGACAATCTGCACACGAGGCTGCGGCGGGACCGTGAGGCGCTGCTCTGGAAGCTCGACGGCCTGTCCGAATACGACGCGCGCCGACCCCTGACAGCGACCGGGACCAATCTCCTCGGTCTCGTCAAACATGTGGCCACGGTCGAGGCCAGGTACTTCGGTGAGGTCTTCGGCCGTCCTTCTCCGGAAACGCTGTGCCGGTGGCAGGACTCCGACGGCAGCGATCAGTGGGCGGCCGAGGACGAGACACGCGATCAGATCATCGGGTTCTACCGGCGCACCTGGGAACACTCGGACGCGACGATCGGCGAGCTCAACCTCGATGCCCCCGGACATGTGCCGTGGTGGCAGGGGCCTTATACGAACACGAACTTGTTCGCCATCCTGGTCCACGTCCTCGGCGAGACCAACCGGCATGCGGGGCACGCCGACATCCTGCGCGAGGGCGTCGACGGCCGAACCGGAATGCGCCCCGAACATGAGACGCAGGTCGATGAGGACGCCCGCATCGCCTACTGCGTGAAGATCGAGCAGGCCGCCAGATCGGCCGGATCGGTCGAGAAGTCCGTGCGCCAGCAGGTCGCCAGCACACCGACCACAGCAAGATCATTTCACTGAGGCTGAGCCCTCCGGCGGGGCAGGATGACCCCCGGACGCGAAGGCAAGGATGTCGTGGACCGCTTCGCGCAGACTGCCGAAGTGACGATGCACGCCATCGGCTGCCGAAGGGGTGTTGACGCCCCACACCGTCATTCCGGCACGCAACCCGGACTGCACCCCGGAGGGGGCATCCTCGATGACCAGGCAGTTCCCCGGTTCGGCACCCATTTCCGCTGCCGCCTGCAGATACGGCACCGGCGACGGCTTGCCTTCCGCCACGGCGGCCGCATCTACGACAACCTTCGGGACCGGCAGACCCGTCCGTGCGAAACGTCCACGTACCCGGTGCTCGTAGTTCGAGGTCACGAGGGCCCACGCACCGGGGTCCAAGGCGTTCAGCAGTTCCGAGGCACCATCGAAGGCCGTGTACGAGCCGGTTCGGACGTCTTCGTTCTCCAACTCGTTCAGTGCGGCCAGGCACTCCTGGGGGTCGTGATCCGGGGCGACCTGCGCGAACGTTTCCATCGGCCTCGTCCGCAACGCCACTCGGTAGACCTCATCAGCGTCCAGTTCGTACCGCTCCGCCCACGTGCGCCAGACCAGGCGCTGATTGTCGACGGCATCGATCAACGTGCCGTCGACATCGAACAGGACGTACCTCGTCGCACCGGGACCGCTGGGTTCACTGATCACGCCTCGATCATGCCATCGGACCCTGAACAGGCAGTTTGAGGGACAAGCCTTCGCCATGTTCACCCGTGAGGAATTCGGCGAAGCTGTCGCCTCCTTGGAGCGCAAGAGCCGATCTCGCAACTGGATCACCAATGGGCCGCAGCCGACTCGAAGTCAGCTGCGTTTGTATCTGGCTGCCATCGTGTGGAACACCTTCTTCGGTTCCCAGCGCCTCTCGTCAAGCACCCGGACAACGCCGTAGGAACCAAGGTCCCGCTCCCCGGGCCTGCTGTAACCGGCGAAGGTGAACCAGAGCGCGGTGTCCACGCCCTCGTCCTCGAAGATGTCCAGCAATTCGGTGAGGTAGCGCGCCTGCTCGTCCTCGTCCGGGACCGCGTCGTCCGGCACCTGCCAGGCCATGCCGCCCCGTGCTCCGGCGCCCTGGTACGCACAGGTTCCGTACTCCGTCACGGCGACAGGCTTGCCGTGGGCGAGGTGCCCACGCAGCTCGTCCCGGAAGGTGTCGAAGTTGTAGGCGGCCCGGTAGGCATCAACGCCGACGACATCGAACGCACTCCAGTCGATGAACTCCCAGGGCGCCGAGGCGTAGGTGACCTGCCCGCCGAAGTGCGTACGGACACACGCGACAACCTGGGCGAGGAAGTCGTTGAGACGTTCTTGCACCGGTCCGAGGGAGGACCACCACTCCATGTCGGCACCGGCCATGGCCCGCATCCGGTCGCCGTAGGTGTCGCCCGGGATGAAGCCGCCGCAGAATGCGCTGATCTCGCAGCCGGCGACGAACACCACCTCTGCTCCGGCCTCGCGCAGGGCTTCGGCCCGAGCGGCGCAGTCGGCGAAGAACGGGAGCAACTGGTCGTGGGGAAGGTCCACGGGAAAGGGAGCGAACCAGACTTCAAGGCCCATGTCGGCGGCGTGCCGGGCAGCGATGCTCAGCCGTTCCGGGTCTCGTCCTGAGATACGAACGGCGTCGCAGTGGAGGTCTCCGGAAATCACCGCCATGTCGTGCCGGACCGTCTCAGGGGTGAAGCGCTTGCGGGAGATTTCTTCCCCCGGCAGGAATCCTGTGTCGTAGTTGATGCCCCGTGCGCGCACGTTCACGTCCCCTCACTTGACTGTCGCCGTGTGCCGGCAAGTCAAAGCCGCGCTCGGGGTTCTTGGCCAGAGGGCGGTACGGCTCCCTTCAGACCTGCTTCTCCTGCTTCTCGGCGGGCTCTACCGCGGCATCGACGAACGAGGCGGCCTGGCGGCGACTGTCGTCCTGCGCCCAGGCGACGACGAGCTCGCTGCGAGGGGTGTCGGTCACCGGCCGGTACACGAGGTCGGGGTGCTGGTGATGGGCTCCGGCGCAGTCGTGCAGTTGCGCGACGCCGACCCCTACGCCCTCGACCCCGTCTGGGTCAGCCACGAGCCGCTGGGCTGAGCGCGCTCACCCGTCGTGTGCCCTCAAAGCGGGGGCGGACCGGGTGTCCGGCGCGCAGAATGACCTCATGTCAAAGCTGCCGGTACGGTCGGTTCGTCGTCGTTCCTCGGATTCAGTGCTGTCCTTGTGGTCGCAGGACTCTGTGCTGTCGATCGGCTCAGTAGGTTCGGTGCTGTCCATCGGGTCCGTTGGATCGGCCCTGTCCATCGGCTCGATCGGGAGCGCCCTCTCGGCCGGCTCGATCGGCTCGTCCCTGTCGTTGATCTCGACCGGGTCGTGGCTGAGTACGGGGTCCCTGTTCTCGGCGCAGTCGCGCTGGTCGGTGCTGTCCTGGCGCTCGTCGCGCAGCTTCCTGGCCGTGGGAGCGGTCGGGGCAGCGGCGGCGGGAGGCGCCTTGGTGCTGCTGCAGATGCTCCCCGCAGACCGTCGACACGCGTCGAAACGAGGATGACGGACCTCAGCGCGACGGTTTCAAAGGGCCATCCCGTAGACGATGGTGAACAGCGTGCCGAGTGAGCCGATGATGAACACTCCGGTCAGCCCGGCGATGATGAGGCCCTTGCCCTGCTCCGCGCTGAACGTGTCGCGCAATGCGGTCGCGCCGACGCGCTGCTTGGCGGCGCCCCAGATCGCGATCGCCAGGCAGAGCAGGATCGCCACCGCCATCACTACCTGGACCATGGTCTTGGCCTCAGTGCCCAGGGAGCCGAAGGGCCCCCAGTCGGGAGCGATCCCTCCGATGATCGTGTTGATGTCGCCCTTCTCGGCTGCGAGCACCATGGCGTCCTCCATGCGTTGCGTGACGTCGTGCCTGTCATGGTGCCAGGCCGAAGGGCGGATTTCCCCGTCCCCGCACGACTCTTCCCGAAAGACGACATGACCCACGCCCGCTGCACGCCGTGGTCGGCGGCGTCAGGGCCTTTACCCGTGTCACGTACCGGAGTTGATCCGACGGCGGGCAGCAACGAATTGGGGATCAGCCCGGCCTGCCCGGCACGAGCCGCGCCGGGCAGGCCGGGCTGCTGGTCAGCGCTCCATCATGCGCATCTGGGCCTCATTGTGGGTGTCGCCCGCGGCCGGCGGGAGGCCGGTGAGCCGGGCGAGCTGCTCGTCGGACAGGTGCACGGCGTCGGCGCCGGCGTTCTCCTCGACCCGCGAGACACGTCGGGTGCCGGGGATGGGCGCGATGTCGTCGCCCTGGGCGAGCAGCCAGGCCAGGGCGACCTGCGCCGGGGTGGCGCCGATCTGCCCCGCGACGGCGGCCACTTCGTCGGCCAGGCGCAGATTGTGCTGGAAGTTCTCGGCACTGAAGCGCGGGTTGTCGGCCCGGAAGTCGTCGGCGGCGAACTGGTCCGTGGAGCGGATCGTCCCGGTGAGAAAACCCCGGCCGAGAGGCGAGAAGGGGACCAGGCCGATGTTCAGTTCGCGCAGCACCGGCAGGACCCGGGCCTCGGGGTCGCGGGTGAACAGCGAGTACTCGGACTGCAGGGCGGTCACCGGATGCACCGCATGGGCCCGGCGAATGGTGTCCGGTCCCGCCTCGGACAGGCCGATGTGGCGGATCTTGCCTTCGCCGACCAGCTCCGCCAGCGTTCCCACGACATCCTCGATGGGAGTGCCGGGGTCGACGCGGTGCTGGTAGTAGAGGTCGATGTGATCGGTGTCCAGCCGCTTGAGGGAGCCCTCGACAGCCGCCCGGATGTTGGCGGGGCTGCTGTCGGCGCCGCCGTCGCGACCGGTGTGGGAGATCATGCCGAACTTGGTGGCCAGCACGACCTCGTCACGATGCCCCTTCAGGGCCCGGCCGATCAGCTCCTCGTTGATGTAGGGGCCGTAGACCTCGGCGGTGTCGATCAGGGTGACGCCCAGTTCGAGGGCACGGTGCACGGTGCGGATGGACTCGGAGTCGTCGCTGCCGGCACCGGTGTAGGCGTGCGACATGCCCATCGCGCCCAGTCCGATCCGGGCGACGTCGAGGTCACCGAGCTTGATGTGCTTCATGAGTTGCGCTCCTTGGACGTCTTCGCGGGATGCTGCCGAAGATACGGGCATACGGTCGTTCACCGGCACGGGTCCGCCGGTGGAACCCGGCATGTTTCATGCTGCCTCGCAGGACGCCGTGCAGGCAGGCCGCGTCGTTCCGGGGTCTGGCGATCAGGGGTGTGACAGGGCCCCCTCGGCCGTCGTCCGGGGGAGCCTCCCCGGCGGGCGCAGCGCGCGATTCTCCGCTCCGTCGCTGGTGAGGGACCGGATGGTCACTGCGAGCCGCCGGTAGACTCGTCGGCATGGTTCGATCGTCCGGTGCTGAGGCGAGCCCGGGAACGTCGCCGCGTTCGACGGGCGTCGTGGGACATCCGGCCCCGGCTGTTCCGGGGCGGGCGGCGGCCCCCTTCGTCATCACGGCCGGGTTCCGGGTCCCCCGCGTTCCCACCGAGTGGGCGCCCCACTCGCACCCCGTCCATGAGCTGGTCTGGGTGCGCGGGGGAACGCTGACGTCCCGCGTCGAGGACCGCGTCTTCACCGTGTCCGAGGGGCACGGACTGTGGATGCCCGCCGGAGTGGCGCACGGCGGCCGGGCGACGGCGGGTGCGCAGTTCCACGACGCGTTCTTCGCCCCCGACCACACGCCGTTCGCCTTTGGGGAACCGACAGCGATCGCGATGACGCCGTTGCTCGAGTCGCTGCTGACCCATCTCGCCCGCACCGATCTCGACGCGGCGGCCAGAGCGCGGGTGGAGGCGGTCGTGTTCGACGTGCTCCGGCCCTCCGAGCGCCAGTTCACCCTGCAACTGCCCAATGACACCCGCATCGACCCGATAGCCGAAGCCCTGCTGGACGATCCCGGCGACGGCCGCTCACTGGAGGAGTGGGCGCAGTCGCTGGGGATCAGCGACCGTACGGTCACCCGCGCGTTCCGCCACGCGACAGGTCTCTCCTTCGCGCAATGGCGGCAGATGCTGCGCGCGCACCGGGCACTGACGCTCCTCTCCGAGGGCTTCGACGTGCTGACGGTCTCCGAGGTACTGGGGTACGCGCAGCCCAGCTCCTTCATCGCCGCTTTCCGGCGGAGCATGGGAACCACACCCGGCGCGTTCTTCGGCGCGGCCGATGACACCCCCGACGGTGTCCGGAATCCCGTATCGGGTGTCCAGAACTCCTGATTGTCGCCACGGCGAGCGGAATATAACCTTCCCGGAGTTAGGTAACCCTTAGTTGTTGCTCGACGTGCACGGCGCTGCCCGTGTGCCGGAGCGCTCGCGGCCCGGCCGGTGAAGGCCGGACGGAGGGATGCCACACTCCTCGCCCCTCCGACGGTCCGGACTCATCGATGTTCACACGCCCAAACCGGCACATAGCGGGCCCTGTTGTCGGCTCTGCCGCACCGGCCGCCGCCCTCAACGGGCACGAGCTCGTCCTGCGCTACGACGGCAACCCGGTGGTCCACGGCGTCTCGATCGACCTTGCCCCCGGCCGAGCGACCGCCCTGGTGGGGCCCAACGGCAGCGGGAAGTCCACCCTGCTGCGCGCACTGTGCCGACTGCACCGGGTGGACGGCGGCCGGGTGACACTCGGCGCTCCCGAGGGACGGCCCGAGCGCGACGCGGCTCTGCTCAGCGCCCGTCAGTTCGCCCGCGAGGTCACCCTGTTCTCCCAGTCGCGGCCCGCGCCCCAGGGACTGACGGTGACGGAGGTCGTGGCGTTCGGACGCCACCCCTACCGCCGTGGCTTCGCGGGCCTCGACGCCGACGACCGCACCGCCATCGACCACGCCATGGCCGTCACCGGCGTACGGGACATGTCCGGCCGACCGGTCGGTGAACTCTCGGGCGGCGAGATGCAGCGCGTCTGGCTCGCCGCATGCCTGGCCCAGGACACCGGCGTCGTCCTGCTGGACGAACCGACCAACCACCTGGACCTGCGCTACCAGATCGAGACGCTCGACCTGGTGCGCGATCTCGTCGTCGAACACGGCGTCGCCGTCGGGATCGTGCTGCACGACCTCGACCACGCGTCCCGCGTCGCGGACACGCTGGTCCTGATGCGCTCCGGCCGCGTACACGCCGCCGGACCGCCCGCCGACGTCCTCACCGCCGAGAACATCGGCGAGGTCTACGACATCCAGGTCGAGGTCTTCACCGACCCCCGCACCGGCCGTCTCCGGATCGACCCCATCGGGCGCCACCCCGCCTGAGACGGAACTTCGGCCCCGGCTCGCACCACCTTCACATCACAAGCAGCACAAGCGTTACAAGCATTACAAACAGCACAAGCATCACAAGAAAGAGGACCCTCCATGAACCGTGCCCGTCGCCTGGCGGCTTCAGCCTCCACCGGGCTCGTTCTTCTCCTCGCCGCAACGGCCTGCGGTACGACCGACGTCGACAGCGCCACCGACGACAGCAGCGCCAAAGCGTCGCCCGCCTCGAAGGACTGCGCCTCGGACACCACGACCACCTCGACGAAGCCGGTCTCGTTCAAGGACGGCGTCGGCCGGACCGTGAAGCTCGACAAGCCCGCCAAGCGGATCGCGGTCCTGGAGTGGCAGCAGGTCGAGGACGCTCTGACCCTGTGCGTCACCCCCACCGCGGTCTCCGACGCGAAGGGATACCGCACCTGGACGAGCGCGGAGAAGCTGCCCAGCGGGGTGACCGACATCGGCACCCGTGAGGAGCCCGACCTCGACACCCTGTACGCGGCGAAGCCCGACCTCATCGTGGTGGAGGCGTACAAGGCCGACGACGAGACGCTCGCCAAGCTGGAGAAGCGGGGCGTCCCCGTGATGGCCGCCCGCGGCGCGAACCCCAAGGACCCGATCGGGAACATGCGGGACGTGTTCAGCATGATCGGCAAGGCGACGGGCCGCACCGAGCGCGCCGACCAGGTGCTCAAGGAGTTCGACGACCACCTCGCGACGGCGAAGAAGCAGGTCAGCGACGCCGACCTGCCGACGAAGGACTTCCTCTTCTTCGACGGCTGGCTGGAGGGCGGCAACCTCACCGTCCGCCCCTACAGCGACGGCGCCCTGTTCACCGAGATAGGCAAGGAACTCGGGATGAAGCCGGCGTGGACGGCCGCCGTCAACAAGGACCACGGTGACGGAGGTGTGGACAAGTCCTACGGCCTCGCCCAGACCGACGTCGAGGGACTCACCGCCGTCGGTGACGCCAACCTCTTCTACGCCAACGACGACGGAGCCGGCGGCTACGTCGCGGCGCTGAAGAAGAACCCGATCTGGAAGACCATCCCGGCCGTCAAGGAAGGCCGCGCGCACTCCTTCCCGGCACGGGTGTGGGGCGCCGGTGGCCCGCGCTCCTGCGAGCAGGCGATCGACGCGTACGTCGACGTACTCGACAAGAAGTGAACACACCGCACGACGTGAGCACTTCACGAGAACCGAAGGCTTCACACAAGGTGAGTGCCTCACACGACGTGCGCACCCCGGCGACGTCGACAACCGGCGGGAGCCCGCTGCCGCGCACCGAGCGCGGCGGCGGCCCCACCGGGGCGGCCGTCCTCGTGGCACTCCTCGCCGCGACCGCGCTGGTGGGCATGTGGCACCTGACGCAGGGGACCTCGGGTGTCGGCTTCGGCGACCTCGTGCGGTATCTCGCCGGGGGCCGGGAGCATACCGAAGGGGCGCCGGTCGGTGAGATCCTGACCGGCTCGCGCCTGCCGCGCCTGCTCGCGGGCGTCGCGGTCGGGTTCGCCCTCGGCGCCGCCGGAGCGCTGCTCCAGTCCGTCACGCACAATTCCCTCGCCTCGCCCGACACCCTCGCGGTCACGGCGGGGGCCTACTTCACCCTCACCTGCGTCGCGGCCTTCGGCCTCGCCGTCCCGCTGTGGGCGTCGGGCGCCGTGGCCTTCGTCGGCGGCCTGGCCGCCGCGGCAATCGTCCTGCTCCTCGCGGGACGGGCCGCCGGTACCGCGGGCACGCGCCTCATCCTCGCCGGATCGGCGATAGCGATGGCCCTGGACGCGGCGACCGGGGCGCTGCTCATCCTGTTCAACCAGAACACGACCGGCCTGTTCGCGTGGGGGAGCGGTTCGCTCGCGCAGCTGAACATCGACGCGTCGGTACGGGCCTGGCCCCTCGTCGTCGTGGTTTTGGGTCTGGCGCTGGCGCTGTCCCGGCGCCTCGACGTGATGAGCCTGGGGGACGACACCGCGTCCAGCCTCGGGGTGCCGATCCGCACCACCCGCGTGACCGCGGTGCTCTGCGCGGTGCTGCTGACCAGCACCGCGGTGACCCTCGCGGGCCCGATCTCGTTCGTCGGCCTCGGCGCCCCCGTCCTGGTCCGCCTGATCGCGGGCCGGGTCCGGGCGCTGCGCCGGCACCTGTTCTCGGTGCCCGCGGCCGGACTGGCCGGCGCGCTGCTCATCCTGCTCGCGGACGCGGTCCTGCGCACCGTGCAGGGCGCGGACGGTGCCGCCTCCATCCCCACAGGTGTGCCGACCGCGCTGCTCGGCGCCGTCGTGATCGTGGTCCTCGCGCTGCGCCTGCGGGACACGGGGCAGGTCCGCAGGCCGCCGAACGCGCGCGTCGCCGCACGTTCGCGCCGCGCGTTCCTCCTCGTGGTGTTCGGCTCGCTGACGCTCCTGGTCGTGGCGGCCTTCGTGGCGGTCCTCGCGGGGAGCCTCTGGCTGCGGGCCGGTGACATCGCGCTGTGGGCCCAGGGAACGGCGCCGGGCCTGATCGGCCAGGCGCTGGACGACCGGGTCCCGCGCGTGCTCGCCGCGGTGCTCGCAGGCGCCGCGCTCGGACTGGCCGGATGCGTGGTGCAGGGCGCGGTCCGCAACCCGCTGGCGGAACCCGGCGTGCTCGGCATCACGGCGGGCGCCGGACTGGGAGCGGCGAGCGTCGTCACCTCGGGCCTGCCCGGCGGGCGGCCGGTGCTCATCGCCGTGGCGGTCACGGCGGGGCTCGCCACGTTCGGGGTGATCGCCCTGCTGTCCTGGCGAGGCGGCTTCCTGCCCGACCGGTTCGTCCTGATCGGCATCGGCTGCGGCTACGGACTCAGCGCCGTCACCACGTTCCTCCTCCTGCGCGCCGACCCGTACAACACGCCCCGCATCTTCACCTGGCTGTCCGGTACGACGTACGGCCGCACCTTCTCCGACGGCGTACCGGTCGCGGTGGCCCTGGTACTCGCGCTTCCCGTGCTGTTCGCCATGCGTGGCCGGCTCGACCTGCTCGCCGTCGACGAGGACACTCCGCGCATCGTCGGCGTCAAGGTCGAACGCACCCGTTTCATCGCCCTGGCGATCGCCGCGGTACTCGCGGCGCTCAGCGTCATCGCCGTCGGCGTGGTCGGGTTCGTGGGACTCGTCGCCCCGCACCTCGCCAGGTCACTGGTGGGCGCCCGGCACGGCCGGGCGATCCCGGTGGCGATGCTGCTCGGCGCGGTCCTGGTCTGCGTGGCCGACGCCCTCGGCCGCACGCTCGTCGCGCCCGCCCAGATGCCGGCGGGCCTGATGATCGCGCTGGTCGGCGCCCCGTACTTCGTCTGGGTGCTCCGGCAGTCCCGCGCGTGACGCGGGACCGTCCGGCAGCACCGAAATCGCGCATCTCACCAGCCCGTTCAGAAGGAAACGCCCGTGCAGAGCATCGTCGTCCCGTTCGATCCCGCCACGTCACCAACCCTGTCGGGGCGGCTCGGACACCTCGAGGTGCCGGAGCGCTGGCACACGGTCGACCGCTCCGCCCACGCCCCGCACATCGTGGCCGTCCTTGGGGGCGACGGTGAGAACTGGACCGCCGCCGCGCTCGTGTCGGCCCGCCCGCACACGGCCTACCTGAAGATCGTCGACGCCGTCGGCGACGTACCGGCGGCTGTCGAAGCCGTCGTGGCCCACGCACGCCAACAGGGACTCGCGCAGGTCAAGTGGGAAGGATGGACCGCCAGTCCAGAGGACGCCGCCGCTCTCGGCTTCGTCCCGCTGCGTCCTCCGCACACACCGGCGGAGAAGGCGGCGGGTCCCGACGCCGGATACGTGTGCTGGCTGCACGACGGCCTGACGACCGAACCCCCGTACTACGGGCAGACCACGCACTTCACGTGCGGCGCCGTCACCGCCCTGGTCGCGCAGGCGCATGCGGGAAAGCTGCCGACGGAGGCGCTCGACCGCGAGGCGGAACTGACATTGTGGCGCGACGCGACCAACTTCCCCGCGTGCGAGCCCGTCGGACTGGGCGTCGCCGTGCGCCGAGCATGGCCGTCGACCCCGGTCACGGTCCACCTCGACGTGAACAGGCCCGTCCTGCTCGACCACTATCCGGAGGACGACCAGGAGTGGCGCGCCGTGCTCCAGCGCACGTCACGCGCGCAGGCCCGGGAGATCGGCCTGCCGATCGACGCACAGCGCCTCTCGATGACCGCGATCCGCGGCGCACTCGCCCGAGGGGAGCACGTACTGCATCTGGTCTCGCTCGCCAGGATGCAGGGCTTCGACGTGCCGCACTGGGTGCTCTGCCACGGCACGGTGCCCGGCGCCATCGTGATCGAGGACCCGTGGGCCAACGAGTCGACGGGGGACACCTGGGTCGATGCCCATCTGCTGCCCGTTCCCGACACGTCACTCGACACGATGGCGACCGTCGAGGCGGACGGCTTCCGCGGCGCGGTGACCATTGCCGCTCCGTAAAGCTCGGCTCAGGCTGTCGGGTCCCAGAGCCCGCCGGCTTCACCGCGGGCGAGATGTTCGGCATAGACGCCGACCTTCCAGGCGATGACCGAACGGCATTCCTCCAGCGCCCGGATCTGTGCGTCGACGCGTTGTTGATGGGAGTCGAGGAGCCGCAGACGCTCCTCTTCGTTGCCCGGCCCCCGGCGTACGAGTTCCGCGAAGTGCTTGAGGTCGGCGAGCGGCATACCGGACTCGCGGAGCTTGACGCAGATCAGCAGCCAGTCGACATCGGAGGAGGTGTAGCGCCGTCGGCCGCCCGACGTGCGCCCGACCGGTCCGACGAGCAGGCCCTCGCGCTCGTAGAGGCGCAGGGCGTGCACGCTCAGCCCCGTCCGTTCGGCGACCTCGCCGATGCTCAGCGACTGCACGTCGGCCTCGGTGGTCGTCATGCCGCTCACCCCTGGACTTGATCTAGACCTCGGTCTAGATCGTAGCGTCCACGGCATGACCACCACTGACCACCAGCCGCTCGGCTCGCCCTTCTCCGCCTCGACCACCGCCGAGGACATCGTGACCGGCCTCGACCTCTCCGGGAAGACGGCCGTGGTGACCGGGGGATACTCCGGGCTCGGCCTGGAGACCACCCGGGCTCTGACGGCCGCCGGAGCCCGAGTCATCGTTCCCGCGCGCCGCCCCGACGTTGCCCGTGCCGCCCTGAACGATGTGACGAACTGCGAGGTCGTCCCCATGGACCTGGCCGACATCGACAGCGTCCGCTCAGCCTCCGCGTACATCACCGGCCGGCTCGGCCGGCTCGACCTCCTGATGGCTGTCGCCGGAGTCATGGCCACCCCGGAGCGGCGCGTCGGACCCGGCTGGGAAGGCCAGCTCGCCGCCAACCACTTCGGGCACTTCACCCTCGTCTGCGAGCTCTACCCGCTCCTGGCCGCCGCGGACGGCGCGCGCGTCGTCGTCAACAGCTCCGCCGGACACACCCTGACCGGCATCCGCTGGCACGACCCCCACTTCCGCACCGGCTACGACAAGTGGCTCGCCTACGGCCAGGCCAAGACCGCCAACGCCCTGTTCGCCGTGCACCTCGACACCCTCGGGCAGGGCGACGGCGTCCGGGCCTTCGCCCTCCACCCCGGCAAAATCATCACCGGCCTCCAACGCGAGATGGCCGTTCAGGAACAGATCGACCGCGGCTGGGTGGACGAGCACGGCAACGTCATCGGCGACGGTTTCAAGTCCCCCTCCCAGGGCGCCGCCACCGGCCTGTGGGCTGCCACCTCCCCGCTCCTCGACGGCCGAGGCGGCCTGTACCTGGAGGACTGCGACGTGACACACGTGTCCGCCTCCGGCACCCCCATGGACGACGGCGGCGTCCGCGCATACGCCATCGACCCCGACGAGGCCGCCCGGCTCTGGGACCTGTCCCTCGCCGCGACCGGCGCCACGCCGATCCCCCGATGAACCCACGCCCTGCATGTGTCGCCGCGTTCAGGGACGTAACACGAACATGGCGCCTCCATGAAGGGGCCGTTGCAGCCTCGTGCCGGTCAACTCGTCTCCCTTGACCCGCACTTGGCGTGTGGATAGCTTCGGCGGCATGTGGATCAACCAGCGGCTCAGGAAGCGGCGGGCCATCGACCTGATGCGTGTCGCCACCGCGGTGTGTAGCTGACCCTCCGCCTGCGCCGCTCAGGGACACTCAGTGTCCCGTCGCGCTGCTGCTCATCGAGTTGATCCCCTCTCCCGCGCCTGCACTTTTCCGGCCGTGTGGCCGGCCTCGAAGAGGACCGCATCCCCGCCTCCCCGCACCACGCCGCCACGGCGCGCCCCGGTACGCCCTCGCCCGCTTCGGCGTGGAGACGGCCCGCTGACCGGCCCCGATGGACGCAGCCGACCCCCGCACGACCCGCACCGTACAAGGAGGAGAAGACGCCATGACCACTGTCGCCCCGTTCGACATCGTCAGGACAGGACCGCGCTTCGGCGCCGAGATCACGGGCATCGACCTGACGGGCCCACTCGACGACACCACCGCCGACGCCCTGCGGCAGGCGTTCCGGGATCACAAGGTCCTGGTGTTCCGCGGCCAGCACCTGACCCCTGATCAGCACGTCGCCGCCGTAAGCGTCTTCGCCGAGCCCTTCGACCATCCGACCGCCGCGAAGGACCCGGGCAACCCGCTCGTCTACCCGTACAACGTGCGACAGACCGGCAAGGCCAGCACCTGGCACATCGGCGGTCTGTGGCGCACTCCCGTCTTCGCGATCGAATCGCTGACCTACGAGGTGGTGCCCGAGCTGGGCGGTCACACGCTGTGGGCGGATCTGCAGGCCGCGTACGACGATCTGTCGGAGCCGTTCAAGGAACTCCTGGCGTCCGTGAGCGCCGTGTACGACGGCAACGCGGAGAACTACGCGCAGGGCAGCAAGAAGACCGCGGGCGGACCGACGATCGAGCACCCCGTCGTCCTGACGCACCCGACCACCGGCCGCAAGGGCCTGTTCATCAGCACCGCGGCGACCGGCCTCACCGGGGTGACTCCCGCGGAGAGCAAGGTCCTGCTCGACCATCTCCTGCGGCACGCCTCCTCGCCGGACTACACGATCCGCTTCGGCTGGCAGCCCGGTGACTTCGTCCTCTGGGACAACCGCGCCACCTGGCACTACGCCGTCGACGACTACGGCGACGGGGCCCGTGTCTATCGCAAGGTCATCGGCGTGGAGCCGGAGGCGGGTCCCGTGCCGCAGACGCGTTCCTGAATGCTCCCGGGAGAAGACCGCGCCGCCCGGCGCGCCCTGCTCGTCTGCCTGGCCGCGGGCGCGACGACCCTGCTGGACCAGGCCGTGCTGAACATCGCCGTGCCGAGCATGCGGCACTCGCTCGGGGCCGGCGCCGGGGACGTGCAATGGATCGTCGCCGGATACTCGCTGGCCTTCGGGCTCGCACTCGTCCCGGGCGGCAGCCTCGGTGACGCGTACGGGCGCAAGCGGTTCTTCCTCCTGGGCGTGGCCGCCTTCCTCCTCGCGGGGGCGGCGGCCGCGACCGGCCGCGGTCCGGGCACACTGATCACCGCACGGCTGGTGCAGGGAGCCGCGGCGGGGCTCGTGAACTCCCAGGTGATCGGCACCATCCAGGACCTCTTCCACGGCCAGACCCGAGGCCGCGCCCTGGGCCTGTACGCGGTGACCTCCGGCGTGGCCACAGCACTGGGACCGCCGCTCGGCGGCGCGCTCGTGGCGGCCCTCGGTCCCGAACTGGGCTGGCGCTGCTGCCTGTTGCTCAGCGCGCCGTGCGCGGTCCTCACCCTGGCGCTGGCGACGAGGTGGCTGCCGCCACCCCGGCGCACCGCCCGTGACCCCCGACTCGACATCCTCGGTCTCGCCCTGGCGTGCGCCTGCACGCTGACCTTGATGATCCCGTTCATCCGCACTCCGGACAGCGGGGGAGAGGCACTGCTGTGGGCGACCGGGGTGGCCGTCCTGGCGGTCGCCCTGACCGGGCATCAACGACTGCGTGCACGCCGCGGACGGCGGCCCCTGCTGCATCCCGCCCTCAGCACGTCGAAGCCGTACCTGCTGGGCACGGCGATCGCGATGGCCCAGTTCGGCGCCGCGCTCGCCTCCTCGCTGGTCCTCACCGTCTTCCTTCAGGAAGGACTCGGCCTGACGGCGCTCGGCACCGCGGCCGTCACCCTTCCCTCGGCGCTCGCGATGGGGGTCACCTCCGCGCTCGCCTGGCGCGTGGTGCGCCGCATCGGACCGCGCACGGTGCCCCTCGGTCTCACCCTGGGCATCGGGGCCGCCCTGACCGGGAGCGCTGTCGCACTCACCACTCCTGCCGCAGCGCTTCCCGCGGCTCTCGCCGGTGTGCAGCTGCTGACCGGCGCCGCCGCGGGCCTCACGGTCTCGCCGAACCAGACCCAGGTCCTGCTCCACGCTCCGGCCGACGCCGCAGGTGTGGCCGGCGGCGTGTTGCAGATGGCACAGCGCATCGCAGCGGCGGTCTGCCTGAGCGCTGTCCCCGCGGTGTATCTGCACTCCGCCCCGACGCCGCCGGGAGGCAGCGGCCCCCGATCCGCGTACGCCCTCGCAGCGTGCGCCTGCGCCGGCCTGCTCGCGGTGGCTCTGGTGCTCTCACGGCTGCGCACATACGGGCCCGGACGACACCCTGGCCGCCGCCCGCCCGTCGAGGCGGACACCGGCACCGCCGGACGAGAACTCGCCGTGCCCCAGGGCCACACGCCGCCGGGCACCTCCCACGGCCGAGGCCGCATTCCGGCCTCGCGGCCCCTGCCCGACCGACGATCGGAAGCATCATGACCCCGCAATTCCTCTGGTACATCCCCAACACCGTCCGGTCGGGGCACCGCGGTGACGACACGACCTCCGGCTGGGGATCCATCGAGCACTCGACGGAACTGGCCCGCACGGCGGAGGACCACGGCTGGGACGGCGCCCTCCTCGGCACCGGATGGGGGCGCCCGGACGCGTTCACCCTCGCTACTGCCCTGGCCGCGCGCACCACCACGTTCAAACCCCTGGTCGCCGTCCGCCCCGGCTTCTGGCAACCCGCACACTTCGCCGGCGCCGCCGCCACCCTCGACCAGCTCAGCCGCGGCCGCCTCCTGGTCAACATCGTCAGCGGTGTGGACAGCCCGGCCGCCTACGGCGACACCGTCGTCGACCCTGCCGCGCGCTACGCACGCACCCAGGAATTCCTGCATCTCGTACGCCGCCTGTGGACCGAGGAGAACGTCACCTTCAGCGGTGACCACTTCCACGTCACCGACTCCACGGTGAGCCCGCCCCCGTACGCCACCGATGAGCGGGCCCACCCTCCTCTCTACTTCGGAGGCGCGTCCGATGCCGCCGAACGTGTCTCGGCAGCGGAAGCCGATGTACAGCTCTTCTGGGGTGAACCGCTGGAGGGAATCGCCGAACGCATCGCCAGACTTCGGGAGTTGACCCAGCGGGTGGAGCGCCGCCACGCACCGCTGGAGTACGGCCTGCGGATCACCACCGTCGTCCGCGACACCACCGAGGAGGCGTGGCGCGCGGCGGAGGAGAAGGTCGCGAAGATGGCGGCCGACGCGGGCGAGATCGACACATGGATGGGCAACCGCAGAACAGCGGTCGGCCAGCGTCGGCTCCTCGACCTCGCCGAGCGGGGCGAGGTCCTCGACACCTGCCTCTACACGACGCCGGGCAGGTTCGGCGGCGGGGGAGCGGCCACCACATGGCTCGTCGGCTCACCCGACGACGTGGCCGCGGCACTCGACGCCTACCGCGCGCTCGGCGTCACCCACTTCGTGCTGTCCGACACCCCGTACAGGGAGGAGACCCGTCGCGTCGGCGACCAGTTGCTGCCCCTGCTGCGCGACGACCACCTTCGGGAAGCGGACAACTCCTGACCGCGCACTGTGCCGCACCTCTCGGACGGGGCTAGCCGACTGTGGCCGTCAGGTGTTCACGCGCCCAGTCGGCGAACGTGGTCAGAGGGATCCCCAGCGCCCGGGCGAACTCGGGTCGCGCCGGCTGGGTGACCGTGTTGTTCCACTCGTGGCCGGCGCCCCACGTCGGCATGCCCGCGGCGAGAGCCTCTTCCACGGTCATGGACGGCGCGACGACGGGAACTCCCGCGGCCTCGGACAGGATCTGCGCGATCTGCGTCATGGTCAGCAGGTCGCTCGCCAGCTCCAGCTCCACCGCCTGGAAGCGGTCGGGATCGGCGAAGGCGTGCGCGGCGGCCGCGCCGATGTCCTCGCGCGACACGAGCGCCAGTACCGTGTCCGGGTTCAGCACCGTGGCCAGGCCGCCACTGATGCCGTGGGGCAGCAGCGCGGGGATGTTCTCCATGAAGAAGGCGGGCTTGATGACGGCCCAGCGGTCGAAGCCCGCACCGCGCACCGCCTCCAGGATCTTCTGCTTGGTGGCGAAGTAGCCCTCCATCGCCGCCCATTGGCCTTCGGCCCAGCCGGGGGTACGGGTGTGCTCGCCGACCCCGCTGGTGGAGGACTGCACGAACTGCCGGACGCCCGCTGCCTTTGCCGCGTCGATCAGGTTGGTGGCCTGCGCCAGCTCTCCTGCGAAGTCGACGCTGGTCTCGGTCATGGGCGGCATCTGCACCGAGAACACCGCACGGGCCCCGGCCAGGGCCGCGTCCAGGGAGTTCCGGTCGGCGAGGTCCGCCTGCACCAGTTCGGCGCCCAGCTCTTCTATGGCCCGGGCGGGTTCCGAGTCGGGGTTGCGTACGAGTGCGCGTACCGGGGTCCCGGCGGCAAGAAGGGCGCGGGCGGTGGCCCCGCCCTGGCGGCCGGTGGCGCCGGTGACGAGGACGGGTGCGGTGTCAGTGGTCATGGTTCTCGCTCCTTGGAGTCCTAAGAACATAAACGGCGGGCCCCGCCGTTTTACCTGGGCTAAGATATGGCGGGGCCCGCCGTTTAGCAAATGAGGGAGAACATGACCGGTCAGCGCTCGGACGCCCGGCGTAACTACCAGCGGATCCTCTCCGTCGCCGAGGCCGAGGTCGCCGCGCGTGGCGCCGACGCCTCCGTCGAGCAGATCGCCCGCACCGCAGGCGTCGGATCGGCCACCGTGCGCCGTCACTTCCCCACCCGCCAGGCACTCCTCGACGCTGTCTTCCAAGAGCGCATCGGGCACCTCTGCGACCGCGCCCGGCACCTGAGCGACACCGACGACAGCCGAGCCGCGCTCCTTGAATGGCTCCAGGCTCTGGTCGAATACGCCGTCTCCGCCCGCGGACTCGCCGATGCCCTCACCTACGAGCCCCCCACCGACCAACCCGCCACGCACTCCTGCGGCAACGCGCTCGAAGAAGCCGGCACGCCCCTGCTCCGGCACGCCATCCGGGACGGGGCGGTCAAGGGTGATGTCACCTTCCACGACCTGCTCACCCTGAGCGTCGGCATCGCCCTGGCCACCGAGCATCACAGTGAACCGGCAGTGCAGGCGGACCGTCTTTTCCGTCTCTCCGTCGAAGGAATCAGCCCTACGCCGGGGACCGCCAAGGCCTGAACTGCGAGGCACTTCCTACTCGTCATGTCGGTGCCACTGGCGAAACCCGCGTGCGGGGTCGTGCCGCCGGGGTGTCGCGATCTTGTGCGCCGTTGGCCGGCCGATGGGGTTGGGCAGCCTGCTCGCAGCACTGTCGGCGAGGAGGCTTGTGTGGCCAGTGAGTTTCAGCGGTTGAAGGTCCAGGCGATGTTCGACGTGTTCGATGTGGATGGTGACGGCTCTTTGACGGAGGGGGATTTCGAGGCCCTGGCGGCGCGGTGGGGGTTACTGCCGCGGGTGGCCGCGGGGCCGGAGCTGGCGGTGCGTGTGCGCGCGGTGATCATGGGTTGGTGGCAGCACCTGTCGGCCGTCGGCGGCGGGGCGGGTGTCGAGCGGATCGGGATGGACGAGCTGATGGCGATGGTCGACCGCCTGCCCACGATGAAGCAGGCGGTCACGGCCACCGCGGACGTCGTCTTCGACGCCGTCGACGAGAACGGGGACGGACAGATCTCCCGGACTGAGCACGGGCGGCTGATCGACACCTGGCACGGACAGACCATTCCGACCGGGGACGTCTTCGACCGCCTCGACCAGGACGGCGACGGCTACCTCAGCCGGCCCGAGTTCGCGATCTTGTGGACGCAGTTCTGGATCAGCGACGACCCGGCCGAGCCGGGCAACCTGATGTGCGGGCCCGTGGAGGGTGCCTCCGCCGCCTGAGCCCGGGGTGAGGCGACCGGGCCTCGGCACGGTCGAGGAACTGTCGGTGGCGCCGGGCACGGGTGCAGGCACCGCACTCATCACCCGTTCCGGGCGTCCTTCGCTTCGGACGTCCTTGATCCACATTCAGCGCGATGTCATGAAGGTTGTACGACTGCAATGGTTGTTGTGGGGCACTCGCGTCTGCGTAAGGCACTTCGGTGCGGATGATCGAGGCGACGGTTGGCGGTGAGCTCGGTGAGGACGGACGTGTCTTTGACCGGCCATCTGCCGTCATGGGATCTCACCGTCGTCCTGGTGATCCTGACCGTCGTCGCCGTGGCTGCAGTGACCATTTCGCTCCGTAGTTGGCGCTCGCCGCACTCACACGGAACCGAGAGCAACGCCACGAGAACCCCTGTGGCGTTGCTCGATCAACTGACTGTTGCCCCCCACTTGCAGGGATGCAGGAACGGGCGGGAACTCCCCTTCTCGACGGCGTGCGCGCCGAGGGCCGGGGTACAGGTTGTGAGCCCGCGGAGATCGACTCCTGCACATCAACTCGCACAACTCGAACGAACGGAATCGTGATGATTGTTCTCGGACTGATCCTGCTGATCATCGGCCTGCTGGTGGGCCTGGGCCTCCTGACGACCATAGGTGGAATCCTGATCCTGGTCGGCGCGATTCTGTGGATCCTCGGAGCCACCGGGCGTGCCGTCGGCGGGCGCAAGCACTACTTCTAGTCCTGCGGCAAGAGGCCGCTGCCCTGCCGAGCCGCCCTTCCTGCTCCGGGGGATCACGCCCCTCAAGAAATGTCCCTCCGGCGACCTCTCCGCCGTGACGCCCGCGGCCTGTTCCGCTGAGAACAGCCAAGGGCGGCACAACTCGACGCGATGAGCGTAGTGATGCCGGAGCCGAACACTGCCGTCGTGATGCCCACGGACGCCGGGACATCTGCCATCCGCCAGATGCCCGGCGTCCTCATGTGGGCGGCTGTGTTCTACGACTTCACGCTCTGGCGCCGAGCATCGACGCCCAGCCCGTGCGCGTGGCTCCCGGCGTCACGAACCATCGGGCCCGCGGCGGGCCCGGAGGCCGCGATCGGACGAGGCGCCTACGCCTTGGTCGCCCGGTCGTAGGCGGCCACCGCCCGCTCGAGAAACGCAGCCACCACGGCCTGCTCCTGCACCGTCATCGACTCAACGATCTCGCCGATGCCCACGACAAGTGGCTCGACATGTTCGAACGCAGCCTCTTCCCAGTCCTCCGCCGGCGCCACCAGCACCTTGCGCCGGTCACTGGGATGAGGCTGTCGGCGTACGTGTCCGCCGTCCGCCAGGCGGTCGATGACCAGCGTCATCGCCGCCGTCGACGTACTGAGTTCACGGGCCAGTTCGCTCGGCGTCACCGGGCCGGCGCTGACGAGACGGTCCATCACCGCAAGCCCGGCGGGATCAACATGCATCTGCCGCCCCAGGTACCGCTCGAACCGCTGCTGGCGACGGGTCAGGTTCCGCAACTGGTCGCGGATGGTCCTGTCCTCCGCAGGGGCTCCGGGCTGGGGATCGGTGGACCGGTTGGCAGTCATGGCGCGGAATCTGCTCCTGGATCATTGAAGGCGTAGGCAACCAATGATGCGACACAGGCCCTAGGGGCAGGGTAAGTCGGCGGGAGGATCACACAGAGACGTCCCTTGGAGGGATCACACAGAGACGTCCCTTTTCGAACCGGAGCCGGCCGGACCGCTGTCGGAGGCGGACGGGCCGGCGACGGCGTGCTGTTCCTCCTCGGGCCGGCCCTTCTTCGGCAGCAGGAAGGTGATGGCCAAGAACGCCGTCAGCAGACACGCCTGGACGATCAGCGCATGGTGGAAGCCGGTGGTGAAGTCGCCGGTCTTGGCCCGGGCGAAGAACACCGAGCCGAAGATCGCTACACCGATGGAGCCGCCGATGGCCTGCACCGCGGACAGCACGCCGGAGGCGGAGCCGATCTCGTCGTCGTCGACCGCGGCAAGGATGAAGCTGAACAGAGCGGCGATCACCATGCCCGCCCCGATACCGGCCACCGCCACCCCCGGGGCGATGTCCCAGATCGAGAACGAATCGGCGCTGAGACGATCGAGTTCGACCCAGAGCAGCGCCGCACCGGCGAGCTGGATCACCGGTCCGGCCTGGAGGACCTTGCGGCCGATCCGGTCGGCGAGTAACGCACCGCTGACCGCGCCACCGATCGCCGTACCCACCGCGAGCGGCAAGTTGCCGAGACCCGCGTCCCCGGCGCTGAAGTGCTGGCCGATCTGCAGGAACAGCGTGAGCACGAGCTGCGTGCCGATCAGCCCGCCGAAGAACAGCGCGATCCCGCCGAGCCCGACGGTGAAGGCGGGCTTGCGCAGCAGGCGCGGGGTCACCAGCGGCTCACGGCCCACTGCGGCGGTGCGCCGCTGTTGCAGCGCGAACAGACCGAACCCGACCACGGAGGCGGCCATGCACAGCCAGGTCCACAGCGGCCAGCCGTCCTCCTGTCCCTGGTTCAGCGGTAGTACGAGCAGCGCGCAGGACGCTACGACCAGGCCCGCGCCGACCATGTCGACCCGGATGGTGCGGTCGCCCTCCTTCTTCGGGACGAACTTCGCGGCGATGACCAGGGCCGCAAGCCCGATGGGCACGTTGACCAGGAACACCGAGCGCCACCCGAGGCCGAAGAAGTCGCCCTCGATGAGGAAGCCGCCAAGGACCGGGCCGATGATGCCGCCCAGGCCGAGCACGGGACCGAAGATCGCGAAGACCTTGGTGAGCTCGGGCCCGGAGAAGTTCTCGCGCAGCAGCCCCAGGCCCTGGGGGAGCAGCATCGCCCCCGCGGCGCCCTGGAGCAGCCGGAAGGCGATCAGCGACTCGATGTCGGGAGACAACGCACACAGCAGCGAGCTGGAGACGAAGGCCGCCAGACCGGTCAGGAACATCCGGCGCCGCCCGTAGCGGTCACCGAGCCGACCGCCCAGGACGAGCCCCGCCCCCAGTGTGAGGGCGTAGCCGCCGATCACCCACTGCAGCCCGACGGAACTGGCACCGAGGGATTCCTCCAGCGCGGGCCCTGCGACGTTGACGATCGACGCGTCCAGGAGATCCATGACCTCCGCGACGATCATCACCACCAGGATCAGCCATCGCCAGCGGTACGGCTCGGCGCTCGGGTCGACACCCATCTTACCTCAGATCATTGATTACCAATATTCTTAGCAAGATTGAGAGTAGCCAGTGCTGCCCTGCGGATGTCAACCGCATCCGAGAGTGCGGCTCCACAGGCGGGTACGGACCGGTCGTTGCGACGCCGATGGAAGAGGTCGGCCGGCAGCAGCCCGCGGAGGCGACACGTCAGGCCCACGTACGATGAAGGGCGCTCGGCCGTCCGGGACTCGCTTGGCCGCCTCTCTCCGACGGCCGGGCGCTTTGGTACTTCCAGTCGGCCCGGAGCAGCTGGGCGGCTCGTACACATCGGAATGGAGCATCCAAGGATGGCCCGGCACCTGGTAACCAGCGCACTTCCCTACATCAACGGGATCAAGCATCTGGGAAACATGGTGGGCTCCATGCTCCCGGCGGACGTGTACTCCCGCTATCTGCGCCAGCAGGGCCACGAGGTCCTCTACATCTGTGCCACGGACGAGCACGGCACTCCTGCCGAGCTGGCCGCCAAGGCCGCAGGTCTGACGGTCGCCGATTTCTGCGCCCGGGCACATGAGGCGCAGCGTGCCGTCTACGACGGATTTGCCCTCTCCTTCGACCACTTCGGCCGCAGCTCCTCTCAGCAGAACGTTGAGATCACGCAGCACTTCGCGCGCAAACTGCACGAGAACGGCTTCATCGAGGAGCGCGCGATCCGGCAGGTGTTCTCACCGGCGGACGACCGCTTCCTTCCGGACCGGTACATCGAGGGCACCTGTCCTCACTGCGGCTACGACAGGGCCCGGGGCGACCAGTGCGAGAACTGCACCCGGGTGTTGGATCCCACGGACCTCATCGATCCGCGGTCGGCGATCAGCAACTCCACCGAGCTCGAGGTCCGCGAGACCAAGCACCTTTTCCTGCTGCAGTCGAAGCTGCAGCACGAGGTGGAGGCCTGGATCGACGAGGTGGCCGACGAGTGGCCCCAGCTGGCGTCTTCGATCGCCCGAAAGTGGCTGACCGAGGGCCTGCACGATCGTGCCATCACCCGCGACCTGGACTGGGGCGTGCCCGTGCCCGCCGACACGTGGCCGGACCTCGCGGCCGAGGGGAAGGTCTTCTACGTCTGGTTCGACGCCCCGATCGAGTACATCGGCGCGACCAAGGAATGGGCGGACGCCGCGGGCGACGGTCAGGTCCGCGACTGGAAGTCGTGGTGGTACGGGCCTGACGGTGCCGACAACGTGCGGTACACGGAGTTCATGGCGAAGGACAACGTCCCCTTCCACACCGTGATGTTCCCGGCCACCGAGCTGGGTGTGCGGGAGCCGTGGAAGAAGGTCGACTACGTCAAGGCCTTCAACTGGCTTACGTACTACGGGGGGAAGTTCTCCACTTCCCAGCAGCGCGGCATCTTCACCGACCAGGCTCTCGAACTCTTGCCCGCCGACTACTGGCGCTACTTCCTCATCGCGAACGCCCCCGAGTCCGACGACTCGGCGTTCACCTGGGAACACTTCGCGGCCACCGTGAACAAGGACCTGGCCGACACCCTCGGCAACTTCGTCAATCGCGTGCTGTCTTTCTCCCGCAAGCGGTTCGGCGACCACGTTCCTGCCGGGAAGGAGCGGGGCGCGGCCGAGGCGAAGCTGGGCGCGGAGATCGCCGGGCTGCTCGCCGACTACGAGGGCCACCTGGAGGCTCTGCAGTTCCGCAAGGCGGCTCAGTCGCTGCGGGCCCTGTGGTCGGCCGGCAACTCCTACCTGGAGGAGAAGGCCCCCTGGCTGGAGATGAAGACCGACCAGGAGGCCGCGGCGACCACGCTGCGGACTGCGATGAACCTGATCCACCTCTACGCGGTGATCTCCGAACCCTTCATTCCAGTCTCCGCTGCCGCCATGCGCACCGCCTTCTCGCTGGAGGCCGACACTGCGACTTGGGTGACTGCAGAGCAGGCCCGCGCCCTTGACGCCGTCCCCGGTGGCACCGCCTTCACGGTACCGCCGGTGCTCTTCGCGAAGGTGTCCGAAGAGGACCTGGAGTCCTACCTGACGCGCTTCGGCGGTGAGAGCTGAACCGCCTCGCTCAACTGCGACGATCCGGTGGCATCGACTTGGGTCACCTCTGCACGATGTAGGTGCAGACCCCGACAGCGGCGCCGAACCCGCCCGCGCACAGGCCGAGGCAACGCCTTTTGAGCCGGGCGTAGCGTGCCTCGTATTCGGCGCACAGTTCGACGGTCCGGTTCACGATGTGCAGCAGCCCTGCCTTGTGCATGGCCAGCCGCTGTGTCACGAAGACGTGCTCGATGTCCTCGCGCTGGGCCGTGGTGAGCCAGTCCAACTGCCGGGTGAACTCGTCGGCCTCGGCCCGGGCCGAGACCACCTTCGAGTTCCACAGCAGGTAGCCCTCCACCTGCCGGATGCCCACGGTCACGTCGTGTTCCGAGCTCATGCGGACGTGACCTCGTGGTGCTTGGGGTCGAGGGCGGCGATGTCGGGGTGGTTCAGGTCGAATGCCGGGGATTCGGAGCGGATCCGCGGCAGGGTGACGAAGTTGTGGCGCGGCGGCGGGCAGGACGTCGCCCACTCCAGAGAGCGGCCGTAGCCCCAGGGGTCGTCGACCTCGACCTTCGTGCCGTACTTGGCTGTCTTCCAGACGTTGTAGAGGAACGGCAGCAGGGACAGACCGAGCACGAAGGAGGAGATGGTGGAGAGGGTATTGAGCGCGGTGAAGCCGTCGGCGGCGAGGTAGTCCGCGTACCGGCGCGGCATGCCCTCGACACCCAGCCAGTGCTGCACCAGGAACGTGCCGTGGAACCCGCAGAACAGCGTCCAGAACGTGATCTTGCCGAGGCGCTCGTCCAGCATCTTGCCGGTGAACTTCGGCCACCAGAAGTGGAAGCCGGCGAACATCGCGAAGACCACCGTTCCGAAGACGACGTAGTGGAAGTGCGCCACCACGAAGTACGAGTCGGAGATGTGGAAGTCCAGCGGCGGGGCCGCCAGGATCACCCCGGTGAGGCCGCCGAAGAGGAAGGTGACGAGGAAGCCGATCGACCAGAGCATCGGCGTCTCGAACGACAAGGACCCCTTCCACATGGTGCCGATCCAGTTGAAGAACTTCACGCCCGTCGGCACGGCGATCAGGAATGTCATGAAGGAGAAGAACGGCAGCAGCACGCCACCGGTGACGTACATGTGGTGCGCCCATACCGTCACCGACAGGCCCGCGATGGCGATGGTGGCGCCGACCAGTCCGTTGTAGCCGAAGATCGGGTTACGGCTGAAGACCGGGATGACCTCGGAGACGATGCCGAAGAAGGGCAGCGCGATGATGTAGACCTCGGGATGCCCGAAGAACCAGAAGAGGTGCTGCCACAGGAGCGCGCCCCCGTTCGCCGCGTCGAAGACGTGCGCCCCGAACTTCCGGTCGGCCTCCAGCGCGAGCAGCGCGGCCGCGAGGACCGGGAAGGCGAGCAGCACGAGGACGGCGGTCAGCAGCACGTTCCACACGAAGATCGGCATGCGGAACATCGTCATGCCAGGGGCACGCATGCAGACGATGGTGGTGATGAAGTTGACCGAGCCGAGGATCGTGCCGAAACCCTGGAAGGCCAGACCCATGATCCACATGTCGGCGCCGATGCCGGGCGAGCGGATGGCGTCGGACAGCGGGCTGTAGGCGAACCAGCCGAAGTCCGCGGCTCCCTGAGGCGTGAGGAAGCCACCCACCGCGATCAGCGAGCCGAACAGGTACATCCAGTAGGCGAACATGTTCAGCCGCGGGAAGGCGACGTCGGGAGCGCCGATCTGGAGCGGCATGATCCAGTTGGTGAAGCCGATGAACAGCGGGGTGGCGAACATCAGCAGCATGATCGTGCCGTGCATGGTGAACGCCTGGTTGAACTGCTCGTTCGAGACCAACTGCGTTCCCGGCCGCGCCAGTTCGGCCCTCATGACCAACGCCAGGACGCCGCCGACCAAGAAGAACAGGAACGATGTCGTGAGATACATCGTTCCGATGGTCTTGTGATCAGTGGTCGAAAGCCACTTCACGACGACCGAGCCGGGCCGGCGCGCAGGGCCGGCATCAGTAGGGGGCGCGGCGGGCTTCAGGTTTTCCAGGGATGCCATCAGGCCGGTTCACTCTCGTCGGTGGTGCTGCTCGGGCACCACCACGACTAGCCCATGCACTCCCGGGAACCCGCGTCATCCATCTCCGGGCAGCGCCGGTTCCCACGAATGCAGCAGCAATTGAGAGTGCTGACTCAACCCGTGGCGGGGCGGGATGGATCCCGCCCCGCACATCCGGGAGCTCTACGCCGCTACGGAGCCCGTCACTGCACGGCGCCGTCCGGGATGCACACGTATCCCGGGCCCCATCCGTTGCGTTCCACGTGGCTGGGTTCCGCGGAGCGAAGGCAGAAGAGCCATGCCTCACGGTACGACGGGTCGGTCAGGATCAGATTCTGCTCGTCCTGATCGGCACGGACGAGGCTGTCATAGGCCTCGTCCGACATGATGACCGCACCGGCACCCGGCTCGGGGTCGGCGGCCGAAGCCGCGGTGGTCCAGGCTGCGGACGCGGACAAAGCCAGAAGGACGGCGACGGCGCCGGTGGCACTGCGGATGCGCATCTGAAAGGGCTCCCTGTTTCGACGACGGAACATCGGCTGCTCAACTCCGGAGCCCCGACTTGGTCACGCCACCGGGCCGGGGAGCCATGTCAGGCGGCGTCGGCGCTTTTCAGCTCGCGTTTGAGGTGCTGGAGTGTCCCGAAGCGCTCGGCGGCGACGGCCGAAGCCAGACATCAAGGGCCTGGACCAGATCCGTTACGTCAGCGAGCAGACCTTCGCCATGCTCCACCGGTTCAACGGCTTCGCCGTCCGACGACGGGAACGACGCCCCGAACTCCGCGACTCCTGCACCTCGTTGGCCTGCATGCTGATCTGCGAGAGGTGCCTCAAGACGACGAGTCGTGCCTGCGAGCGGCTAAGGTAGCGCGCCGTGTTCAGCAGGACACCCTGACTCGGAGGCAGACTCGCGTGCGCAGTCTTTACGTCGTCACCCACCCGGAGGCCACACACCACGTGGAGGGAGTCGTCGGCGGATGGCACGACTCGTGCCTGACGCCTGCCGGCGTTCGTGCGGCAGCTTCCATCGCCGAGGCGCTTCGCGCTCAGATCCCAACCGGCGCCGAAGTGGAGCTGTTCTCCTCGGACCTGCAGCGCACACGGCAGACTGCGGAGGCGGTTGCCTCCCGGCTCCAGGTGCGGCCGACTTTCGATCGTCGGCTGCGGGAGAAGTCCTACGGCGAGGCGGAGGGGAGGCCGCAGGAGTGGCTGAACCGGCGTTTCATCCCGCCGCCGGCTGTCGGGGAGCGGATGGACCATGACGAGGGTGTGGAGGGCGCCGAGACGAAGGAGCAATGGGTACGTCGCATCTACGCGGCCGTGGAGGAGATCCTGACGCATCCCTGCGAACACCAGATCATCGTGACGCACGGCGGCTCGCTGACATTCGTCCTGGCATCCTGGATCAAGATGCCGATCGAGTCTGCCGGCTACGCAAGTTTCCGGGTCTCCTCCGGCAGCATCACCACGCTGCGCGAGGACGACTTCTTCCACAACCGACAAATCGTCAGCCTCGGCGACACCCGTCACTTCAATGGCGCGCAGCGATGATTCCGCTTCTCGGGCACATGTGAGCAGGGCGTTTCGGTAAGGCCCTGCTGCGAATTGCAAAGGGCAACGCCCCGGAATCGGATGTCATGCACGAAGAGTTTCGAGGCATCTTCGGCTCTTGTCCGGCCAGGGGGGGGCGAGGGCCAGCGCATGCCCTCGACCGTCGACTTCGAGGGGTGGGCTGCGGGCCTTGCCACTCGCCGGGCCCTGGGCTGGTGGCCTCCCTCCGGTACCCGTCGGAGTGACGGGTACCGGAGGGAGGCCACCGTCGTCAGTACGCCGTCATCCCCCCATGAAATTGTGTGCGACCACGCTGGTTTGCTCATCGGAGGGCTGCATCTGACCAACCGCTCCCTGTGCGACCACCTTCACCTCATCGGTGATCACCTGCGCGGCCGCTGCCAGTGGACCGCCAGCGACAGACCCCACCAATATCGCGGCAGCTGCCGCAATGAACACGGATTTCCCAGCCTTACGGTTCATCAATACTCCCCCAAAACGGTTAACGAACGGGCAATCCACCACCTCGATCGCCCCCAAGTTCGAGCCCCGAATCCACAGTGGATACCCGGATCCTGATCCTATGGAATCCCGCCAGCGTCATCAACAAGAACTGCACGCAGACCCCAAGCACCACCAATCCACCATCAGTCAGATTCACCTGACAGCCGTTTCGAACGGATGTACCGTACGGGCTGTCAAGATCTCGGAACTGAGAGTTGCGGCCTGCGCGCCGCCAGCGGGGGCTGATTCCAAGTGGCTTCACTTGCCGATTCCGGTACGTCGTCCAGTACGTCAGCTACTCGCGGAGGAACGAGTAAGACCGACACCAAGCTCATGGACCAGGCGGCCAACTCCCTGGTCGACCTGCGCGGTGACATCGAGAACGTCGACGACACGGCCGACGCCGCCTTCGCCACCATGGCCAAGGTCCGCACGGAGTACGAGAACGCCGCCGTCGAGGCGGGACGCATAGGCAAGTTGCCCTGATGAACAAGAAGGGCCGCCTCACCCACGCCGAGGTCACCAAGCTCAACCTGTTGCTGTCCGCCAACAAGAACCACCCCGAATTCTCCCGGGACTTCGCGGTCAAGACCGGCGCAGACAACGTACTGAGCAAGTACAACGAGCTCATGAGCCCACCGGGCGGAACCTCGCTCTCCAAGGCCGAACTGGCCCAGCTCAAGGATCTCAAGGCGAATCTGGGCACCACCATCGCACGGCGACCAGGTCGGACGACCACCGCAGGACGCCAGGACAGCGATCGGCACCTCCACGGCCAAGTCTCTTCGGCTGGCTTACCACGCCGCGGGGATCGACATGCCACAAGAGGACATCGACGTGGACAGCGGCACCATCGAACGGACAGCCCAGAGCGGATACGCGGAGGGCGCGACCTGGAACTCCTCGGTGAACGACAAGTGAGCACCACGACCAACTGGCGCCCCCAGTACCGGACGATCGCCGTCATCGCGCTGCTCCTGCCCATCCTGAACGGCTGCAGCAGCGACGAGAGCCCACCCGACGCATCCAGCACCGCAGCCGCGGTCTGCGACGGCAAGCTCTCCGGCTCGGTGTTCGGCCCTCTGGTCGGGGATGGCGGCATCACCTCCGAGGACACCAGCCGCTTCCACCCGACCTCTTGGACGGCATACGGGTACTGCTTCCTGGACGGTGAGGAGCAGTCCGTCCGCGTCTCCTACCTGTGGAGAAAGATCGTTGACAACGGCGTCGGCACATCGCCACCCCGGAGTGACACGAGCCCGACGCCGTCCTCCACTTTCGCAGGGACGGTTGACACCTTCACCGTGGGTTCCGCGATTGGCGCGGTGACCGACAAGCGAGCAGTCATCGACATTCCGTGCGTCGCACCAGGGGTGTTCGAGAAAGGCAAGGCCACGCTGGAGGTCGAGGTCACGGGCATGCCGCCGTATCAGGGCATGGATGCGGCGAAGCGCCACCAGTACGTCACGGCAGCCAAAGAAGCCACCCGCTACCTGGCCGGAGACGTGTTCTCCTGTTGATGCGCTGCCGGTGAACTCTCGCCGGGGCACGGGGAATCGGCAACAGGCCGGTGCGAGCCGATGTACGCGAGTACGTCGGCGAGCACCGTACTGACGAGGCCGCGGTACTGATCGCGGACGAGACCGGCGACGTATAGATGGGCACCCACACCGTCGGAGTCCAGCGCCAGGCCGCGACCGGTCGCGCAGTCACCCGCGATAAACCGGGCGACGTCGGCGATCATCCCCGGAATACTGGGCGCCCATGGATGAGGTCAAAGTCGTTGTCGCCCACTCCGAGCGAGCGACCCTGCGCGTCGGTGACATGTTCCTGAAGGTCGACGCCGATCAGGCACGCATCGACGCAGAGGTCGAGGCGATGTCCCTCGCGCCGGTCCCCACCCCGGAAATCCTCTGGCACAAGCCGCCCGTGCTCGCGATCGCCGCCCTTCCTGGCGCGACGCTCGGGCGCCTCGGCGGGCCGTCGACCGGGTCATCGACCGCGTGGGCCGCGGCGGGCGCCGCTATCCGGAAATTGCACGATGCTCCGTTGCCGCCCCGGCACGGCCGGGCGGGCCGGAGCAGCGGCGCGCTGGCGGCGGAACTCGACGCCGAGTGCGAGTTGCTCGTGGCGAACGGCGTTCTGCCCGCCGACCTGGTCACCCGCAACCGCCAGGTCGCCGAGGCCGCGCTCCGGCCGTGGACGGCGGCGTTCACGCATGGCGACCTGCAGATCGCGCACGTCTTCGTGGACGGCGATGAAGTCACCGGCATCATCGACTGGTCCGAGGCGGGTCAGGGCGATGCTCTGTACGACCTCGCCACCTTCACGCTCGGACACGAGGAGCACCTCCACGATGTTATCGACGGCTACGGCACCGACGTCGACCTTGATGTGATCCACGCGTGGTGGTCGCTGCGCAGCCTGCTGGCAGTCCGCTGGCTTATCGAGCACGGCTTCGACCCGTCCGCGCCGGGCTGCGAAATCGACGTACTGAGATCCCGCATGTGAAACTCCGCGGGCCCGACTGCCGTGCGTACCCTCCGACGCACCGCACAGGCCCCTGGGATGCACCGCTGGCATCCTGACGCGGAGATTATCCTCAGCTTTCCTGGCCTCGGTACCCAGCTCGATGCTTGTGTTCTGGCCGAGATTGGGTCGCGCAGTTCGAGACGCGACACCGGCTGCCCCGGGGGCTGTCGCCTGCGCCTTCCGTGTATGGGCCTTGGCGCTTCATGAGTGGCCAGACCACGGATCCAATCGTGGACACGGAATCACGAGTTGGAGAGACAAGCATGCCCGAACACTCCTGGAAGGGGCAGCCGCATCCATGCGACGGAAGGCGCGTCGCGAGCTTCTCATGACGGTCGCCCCTCTGGACGACCGATTCCTGGCGCGGACACTGCAAGATCCCTTTGCTCCTGGCTCCGACCCTTGGTGGAAGCGCCGGCTCAGATGGCGGCTGCTTCCAGGCGAGGCCGACAGCGCCAGTGACTTCAAGTGCTGCTACCTCTCATAAACACTTGCAGCCTCTCAGAGCCGGGACCGCCGCTGAGACCCGTCAACATCTGCTCTTCCTTCTGCTTACGGAGCCACTCAAGGGACGGAGCCTCCTCCTCAAGCTCCGCGCCGCAGCACCAACCGAGCGACCGGCGTCGTGAAGGCAGTCCGTGTCCTGACCTCGCATCGACATGAGGTCGAACAAAGCGCAGTGCGCGGGCTCCCGTACCTGCTCTGCCCAGGTTCTTCCGACCTTTCGACGGCGCGTGCGCGGGATCCCGCTGGGGCTACCGGGCGTTGCGTCGCCGACGCGCGCGCTCGAACTCGGCGACATCCGACATCCAAGGGCCGTGCTGTTCGAGTGCGGCGCAGCCGCCGCGGACGAAGGCGCTCACCAGTTTCCGGTACCCGCCGATCCCGTCGACCAGGCTGTACTCGACCCGGTACTCCGGATCCGACCCGCCTTCACCCTCGCGCAGCGTCGTGATCCGGGCGAGTGAGTCCGCGTAGAAGTGGAGCTGGATCCCTTCGCCCATCTCCTCGTCCTCGATGGTGAACACTTCGTTGTCCGCGGCAGAACGATCGCCGACGAACTCCCAGAACTCCGTGGCGGCAGTGCGGGGACTGTTCCGTAGCCACTTCTTCTCGACGCCCTTGTCGTCGGTGAACGACAGAGCTGTCTTCCTCGCGCTCGCGCCGAAGTCGGTGCGGTGGCCGGCAGACTCCTCGTCTTCCTCCATGGGTGTGTTCCTGGAGAGGTCCGCGGCCTCCGAGCACATCAGGAAGCTCACCGTACGCACCGCGTCATCGACGAGCTCAGGGTGTGCACGGCGCACGGCCGTGGCGACCGTCGTCTCCATCCGATCCCAGTCGCGCTTGTCAGTGGCGCGTTTTCCCCGTCGTGGATCGCGGCCGATCCGCATCCCGGCGCACGACTGCTCCGCAGTGGCGATCACTCGCATGACCTCGGGCAGCAGTGCGGGGGCAACGGCATCGGGTATCCGCCTCGGAACCGTTGCGCCGTGCAGATACTGGCCCGTGTACCTGAGAATCGCGGCGTCGAGTGGACCGAGTACTGCTCCGCGCTCGGCGCGACGGCGGTTCGCTTGGTACTCCTGAGCCCGCTTCCCGTTCGACGTCTCTGTCGCCCCGCGCATCGCCGCGCATACCTGACCGCGCTCAAGGAGACCGATGTCGGCCCCGTGGGCGATGAGTCGGCTCTTGTCCCATGGGATGCGCTGGAAGAGCGCGTCGACGTCCGCGGGCGCGGCAAGGAGGATCGGGTCCAAGAGCGCGACGGCAGCGTTCTCGTCGAGCCGGCCCCGGGTTCCGGCGGCATCGCACAGCTGAAGGACCGCACTCCACAGCAGCAGGTGTCTGGCCAAGTCGTCCTCGATCACCGCAAGATGGGCATCGCTGATCGAGAACGTGAACGTGCGAGGCTCGTGGTTGGCGTCTGCCCCGGCACCGAGCATCAGCTTCAGCTGACCGTCCTCGCGGATCACGTTCGGGATCCAGCCGCTTGCGCGCGTGAAAACGATGTCTCTCATGGACTCAGTCTTCCCCGGAACCGGACCGGACGGCAGCATGGTGATGTCGCAGCCCCACGCTGCACCGGCTGTTCACGACCACCGTGCACATTCGACGTCGAGACGTGTGTCGGTGCGCACCCAGACTTCGCCCCCGGCGGCCTCGGCCGGTGCCTCGACTCGTTCGATACCGAGGAACCCGATCAGCTTCAGAAGTTCGGCTCGTTCAGCCCGGTCATCGTCGACATCATGCGAGTCGAAGAAGACGTAGTACTGGTCGCTCGGGTCCACGCAGCCCGAATCCGCCCAGATCCGAGCTACCTCCTCGATCGCCGCTGCTTCCGTCCTGAACGTGGCCGCGCGGGCGGCACCACGAGTCTCCGGTGATGCGTCGAGGTCGGCGAGGTCGGAGAACCACTGGCCGAAGCGGTCGAGGCCGGAGAATCCGTTCTCGAAGAACAGCATCGCGCTCGGAAGGTACCGGTTGGGCCTGTCGACCTGGAGGTATTCCGACCGAGGTTGGCCCGCACCATTGATCCGGGAGATCACACCTTGCCCGGGCATGAGTACCAAACTCTGCCCCGACGGTTCATCAATGATGGTGTAGGTGTCAGCGTCTCGATCACGGAAGAACGCCGAGAACGCTACGTAGGCTTCCTGAGGGTCGCCCACGGAGACCTGTTGGTCGTTGCCATCACCGACAGCGAAGACGAACTGTTTCGGTCTGGGGTTGTACGGGCGAGCCATGTGCGTCCTTCGTTCAGGTGTGTCAGCTCCGCCAACGTAGTCGAATCAGAGCGGTTGGACCTGCTCTTCGTCGCCGACGAGAAGCCAGGAGAACCGACAGATCGTCCGGCCCCTCCTGCACGCCATCAGCCGTCGCACCCCGCCCGGCCCGCCTCGTAGGCGGCAATGGCAGCCTCCACCCGGCTGCGTACGCCGGGTTCACCGATGGACGCGATGACGCGGGCCTTCACCGTGCCCTCGACCAGGTTCAGCCGCGCCCCAATCCCGGCGATGAACACGGCAGCCGCGTATCTCGTCCTTCCGAAGGGGGAGTAAAGGACGTACAGATACCCGCCCCGGACCCCGACAGCGGGGCGTAGAGCCCCGAGTGTGCGCCGTTCGTCTCGCACACGCACCCACGCGCCTCCCCTATAGAGGGGCGCTCTCCGAAACCGCACCCGCCGGGCAGCACCGCACGTTAGCGTCACGCCATCGCGCAGACCGGGGAGGGCTGAGATGGGGCGTTCGGGCGGGCACATCGCGCTGCTGCTACGCGTGGCGGAAACGCAGCGGGAGCCGGACGGGTGGGCCACCTCCAGCCCTGGGCTTGACGCACGCACCACGGCCCCGCTCGTCAGGACCGGTTTGGTGAGAGAGGCGTCCGCCGAAGACCAGGCTGAGCTGTCCGCGAAGGCCGGCCGCCCCGTCTTGTGGGCGGTGCAGGTGACCGCCGACGGATGGGACGTGCTGCTCTACGCCCGCAGACGCGACGCATCGGCCACCACCGTCCCACCCGAACCGGGCCTGCAAAAGGTCGCCATGCGACGCACGGACCTTGAGATCCTCAAGCGGTGCGTCGCACTGAGCGGGCAGCTGCGCGGCGGTCCGGTCGCGGGACTGGAGGTGGCCGTGGAAGGCGCCCGCTTCCATGCCCCTTCCAACAGGTGGATCATGCACGTGGACGGTGCGCAGATGCACTCGATGGCCTACGCGTTCTTCCTGGAACGACACGGTGGTTCGGCGGCACCCGCCAACCGGTTCGCCCGCATCTACGGAGTGGTCTACCCGCCGCAGCCGCTGGACTTCACCCCCGAGGCGGAGCGCGAAACAACATCCCGATAGCCGTCGTCCAACCCTCCTACGGACTCTGCCCTCTCATCCCCACCGCGGACGAGCTCGGAGCGCTCACCCTTTGGTCTGGCGAAGTGCCCAGTCGCGGTCGCTCGGCGTCGGCTCGGTTCGCCAACGAGCCCGTAGGACTCCGTCGTTGTCGGGTAGGACAGCAGTGCACAGGGGCACGGATTCACCCGCATAAACAGAGAGGAGCGCGGCGGCACGAGCACGGGACATCCGGGCGGACAGTTCGGGGAACTCGGCTTCGTCAGCGATGGCGCTGCTGACGTTGCCGTCGTCGTCCTGCCACACGCCTTCGACGAGGCCATCAGCGGGCAGGGTTCTGAGGACGGCGTCGATGTCGGTGGACAGGGGCGGCCAGGCGGCGAGACGGGCTCTGGGGGTCAGTCCAGCGCGAACGGAGTCGATGGTGTCGCTGGTCAGGTGATGCCATCGTGAGGCGCCTTCCAGGTGTGTCTCTTCCAGGATCCCTGCGCGGCCGGTGGCGACTGCCCTGTGCAGGTCGGCCCAGAAGTCGTCATCGCCGGGCCGCTGGACGCCGTGCTCTTCCTCATCGGCCCTGAATGCGTACGGAGAGGCGTCCGCGCGTTCTGGGAACAGCCCGAGCGCCCGGGTGTGGGCCAAGGCCTCCTCGCAGGGACGGCTGCTGCTGATGTAGAGGTACTGGTCCCACCCCACGTGGACCGCGAACGTGCCGTCCACCTCCAGCCGGCACCAGGCGCCGTAGTCACGCAGCATGGCTCGCACCAGTTCCAGACCGATTCCAAGCGGTACTTCTGCCCCGTCATGAAAACTGGAAGGACCGCCCGGGAAGAGCGCGTTCAGCCCGAAGCCGTTCGCGGGAGGCTCCACACCGAAGTGCGCGACGGACGGGATCTGTGGTTCACGTACGGCCAGGTGGTCGACGCCGGTGTCGTCAGCAAACGCCGCGACTGCCTGAAGATATGACGCCTCGACCTCGCCGTGATCGCTGACGGTGTCCTCACTGCCGGTGTAATGCCCGTGCTCGTCACGGTCGGCGGGGTCGTACTTGGTGACGCGATAGACGTGGGGGAGCTGCACCGCCCCATCATCCAGCACGCTCGTGTCGCCCACGAGGAAATACGGTGTGACGGAGACAGCCCCCGTCCGACTCAGGCTGCATCACATTTGGCGTCGGCTGTGGGGCGCGTCGGGCGGCATTGCCGTCCGGCTCATTCCGGCCCGATGGTCGCGGTGTGCTGGGCGAGGCCACCGAGGATGAGCGTGAGGCCCGCCTCGAAGGCCTCTTCTTGATCGAGTACGGGAACGTCGTCCGGCAGGTCCTCGCCGTCCGGCGAGCCTGTGTCCGCCTGCTCCTCCAGGACGCATCCGACAGTGAAGCGGCTGGCGGCCAGCATCGCCATCTGCGCGTCCCGCTCCTGCACGCCGGAGGTGACCAGGAAGGCGATCTTGCGGCGGATTCGGTCGAGGTCGCCGGTCGGAGTGCTTCCGGCGTGCAGCCGGGCACCGTCGCGGCGCATCAGCAGGGTGCGGCGGAAGCTGCGGGAGTTGTCCAGGAACCACTCGCGCCAGTCGTCGTCGGGCGTCGGCAGCCGCGCGTCGGCGTGCGGCGCCATGGCCGCCTCCGCCATGGCCGCCAAGAGGTCCTTCTTGGTCTTGAAGTGGTAGTAGAGCGAGGGCTGCTCCACGCCTAGGCGCTTGGCCAGCTGCCGGGTGCTGACCGCGTCCAGACCCACCTCGTCCAGCAGATCCAGCGCCTCAGCGACGACGGTCTCACGGTTCATCTTGGTCACGTTGACAATCTATCGCCGATAGAAGACTCTGGAAACGAATCTATCACCGATAGAAAATGGAGTTGTCGGCTATGACGAACACCATCGCGAAGCGTTCGCTGCGCATCCTTGTCGCCGGTGGCGGCGTCGCAGGGCAGGCGCTGGCCTTCTGGCTCACCCGAGGCGGTCACCAGGTGACGGTCGTCGAGCGCTTCCCGGCGCTGCGCGCTTCGGGTGCGCAGGTCGATCTGCGCGGGCAGGGCATCGAGGCCATCGAGCGCATGGGGCTGCTGGAGACGGTGCGCGGTCAGCTGGTGGACGAGGCGGGCGTGGCCTTCGTCGACTCCCGCGGCAGGCCGAAAGCGACGATCATGGCGAACACCTCCGGCAAGGGCCGCCAGACCCTGACCTCGGAGTACGAGATCATGCGCGGCGACCTCGTACGCATCCTGCACCAAGCGACCAAGGACGACACCGAGTACGTCTTCGGAAAGAGCGTCGACGGCTTCGACCAGCACAGTGACAGGGTCACCGTCCACTTCTCGGACGGGACCTCCGGCGACTACGACCTGCTGATCGGCGCCGACGGACAGGGCTCGCGCACCCGCCGGGCGCTGCTGCCGGAAGGCTTCGACCCGTACTGGCGCGTGGGTATCCACATGGCCTACTGGTTCGTGCCGCGCATCGCCTCCGACAGCAACATCCGCGACACCTACATGGTCCCGGGCGGCCGCCAGATCATGCGGCGCAGCCACAACCCGAGCGAGACCCAGGTGTACTTCGTGATGCGCGAGGACTCGGCGGAAGCCTCCGCGATCCACCGCGCGCCCGTCGAACAGCAGCAGAAGTTCTGGGCCGACAGGTTCCGGGACGCCGGCTGGCAGACCGACCGCTTCATCGAGGGGATGAACGGTAGCCCGTTCTTCTACTCCCAGGAGATCGCCCAGGTGCGGATCGACAGCTGGTCCAAGGGCCGAGTGGCCCTGGCCGGTGACGCCGCGCACTGCGCCTCTCCCTACAGCGGCATGGGCATCTCCGGCGGACTCGTCGGCGCCCACGTCCTGGCCGGCGAGATCAACCGGCACGCGGACGACCTGCCGACCGCGCTGGCGAACTACGACCGCGTCCTGCGGCCCTTCGTCGACGAGATCCAGGGCGAGGTCAACCCCCGCATCCTGCGCGTGGGCATGCCCCTGAACAAGCACGCCATCAGCGCCTTCCAGAACGCCACCGCACTGGCCTGCTTCTTCCACATCCCCGACCTGGTCGCACGGTTCTCCAAGGAGGACCGCGGCGGCGACTGGCAGCTACCGGCCTACGCCGACGCCCTCGCCGCCTAGTGCTGCGTTCCTCGAAGGACGTACGCATGGCGGCGCCTTCGTGTGCGACTGGGAGGGGCTGGGCGTCCCCAGATCTCAGGATGCCCCTAAGGGGCAGCCACCGAGAGCGAGGAAACGCGGGGTGGCCCTCGAATTAACGGGAAATCGCGGAATCCGTAATGCCACGGCTTTCCCTTCAGATTTCTTCTCATTGATGACTGATCTGATCCTTGTCGCACCACGACGTCTCTATGCTGCTCAAGCTTCGCCATGAGGGCGTGGCGGCTGCCGACGCGCCCGGGGAGGGGTGCCGAAAGCGGTCTTGGGGGGTGCGGAGAAATTCGTCTCGCCACCCTGGTATCCGTGTGATGAAAGCCGAGGAATTCACGTGAGACGTACGACTTCCGTCCTGCTGTCCCTGACCGCCCTGGTGACGGTCACCGGTCTGGCCGTTCCCTCCGCGGTCGCCGCTCCGGTGTCCGATCGGCAGGCCGTTCCTGCCGGCTGGAAGGCGGTGGACGCGTCCGAACTGGCGCGCGTGACGGGCGGGGCGGATGCCCGGCGGACCTCGCGCGCCGCCGACGAGCCCGTGCAGCTGGCTCTGCAGTCGGCCCGCAACAACCGCTTCGTGGCCACCGAGGTGACCTACCCGGCCCCGAACACCGGCGTGCAGCGTGCCCGTTCCGCCGCAGTCGGCGGTTCCTGGGAGAGCTTCGCGTTCGAGTGGGACGAGGCCACCGCGACCTACGGGCTGCGCTCCCTCGCGAACAACCGCTACGTGGCCGTGGAGAAGAACTACACCGGTAGCGCGCAGAACATCCTGCGCGCCCGTTCCACGAGCGTGGGCGGCTGGGAGCGGTTCGCCCTGTACTACAACGCCGACCTGGACCGCTACGCGCTCCAGTCCACCCTGAACGGCCGCTTCGTCGCCATGGAGAACAGCTACACCGGCTCGCTCCAGTACGCGCTGCGCGCCCGCTCCGCCGATGTCTCGGGTTCATGGGAGGAGTTCTCCCTCTACAGCATCGGCTCCTGACCTGGCCCGCCGTGCCTCAGCGGTGAGATCCAGCAGAGCGGCGACGGCGGCCGCGCCCGGTTCGACGGCGTCCGTTCGCAGGGCGGGCGCCGTGCTCGCGACGTACTCGGTGTACGCGGTCGCGCCTCGTCCGCCGTTCTCGACGACGAGGATGCGGGGGCCGCTACTGCGTCGTCTGTGAGGTTCGCGCCGACCAGCAGGGGCCAAACGGAGAGAGGTGAGGTGACGCGTTGGTGCCGTGGCCCAGCGTGTCACCTCACCCCGGCCGCGCGGCAGTTGGTGCGCAGCATGTCGACTCCGGTACAGCGCGGCGCGTACGGCATCGGCCCACGCAATGACGAACCCGCGCAGACGGCTCCGGAGCGAGTTGTCGGATGCCGCCGCCGAAGCGTTCCGGTGGATCCCTCCACGGGTGCGGCTGCGGTTGAGGCCGTCCCTTGCGCGCTATCGATCGCCGCGCAGATAACGCGTGATCATGTCCACCAGTTCGCTCTCGAACGACTCGACGGGAATGGTCTGCGGGTCGGCCATGAGCTTGTGGGTGTTCGCCTCCACGGTGAAGGTGATCAGTTCGGCAGCGATGCCGAGGTCCCGTACGTGGACGTCCGGGTGACGGGCGAGGATGTCGCGGATCTGTGCGACGCGGCTGCGTCCATGTCGCTCGATCGCGTCGAGCAGTTCCTGGGAGACGGACGCCTCTTCGATCATGATGCGGAGCAGTTGAGGGTCGTCGCGATGATTGTCGATCGCGTCGCGGACCAAGGCCCCCACCATCGTCTCCAGGCTGCCGGCGGACAGGTCGATCTGATCGGCCTGGGTCCAGGTGCCGCGGTCGATGTGGCGCACCACCAGCTCGGCCAGGATGGCGTCCTTGTTCGGGAAGTACTGGTACAGGGATCCGATGGAGATCCGGGCGTGTTCGGCGATGCGGTTGGTCGTGCCGGCCGCATAGCCGTGCTCGGCGAAAACGTGAGCAGCGGCGGTGAGGATGCGCTCGCGAGTGAGTTCGGCCCGCACCTGGCGGGGCTTGCGACGTGGGCTGAGACGGCGATCGGCGGGCGGCATCGGCGGGGCTCCCCGGGGCGTGAAATGCGAGTAGTCAAAGACATGAAGTATTGCTCACAATAGTGCCATGACCTGCAAAAATACTGCCCTGGTCGACCGGGCGGGCGCCCGGTGATCCCCAAGGTTTCCCTGCCCGCGTGGCGTCGCATGATCACGCTGGAGGTTCGCCGCCGGGAGCTCGTCACGCCGGGCTTCGCGTGTGTGACGCTCGGCGGGCCCGCCCTGCGGATGCCGACCTTGTCGAACGACGCGCGGATCGCCCAATTCATGGTGGTGCCGAAGGCGGCCCGCCCGTGGGTGCGCAGTCTGACCGTCCGTTGCGCGAGGCCCTGCGGCCCGGCGCCCTGGTGCTGAACGCGGTGCGCGAGGCCGCCCTGCCTGCTGGCCGTTACTACGTGTGGGCCGCGGGCGAATCCCAGTTGGCCACCGAAGTGCGGCGGCACCTGGTCAACGACCGTGGCGTGCCCAAGCAGGACATCTCCTTCTTCGGCTACTGGCGCCTGGGCCGCTCCACGCCGGGATAGCACCGCGGGCACGACGCCTGTCCGTGTGAAGAACGAGAGGAATCCTTATGACCGCCCCACCCGACCGCTCCGCCCCGCGACGACTTGAAACGGTGACCGACATCGAGACGATCATCGGCCGCCCCGCATCGATGATCATGCTGAAGCAGGTCGGAGCGCTCGACGAAGGCTGCCGGGCCGTCCTCGCCCACAGCCCGATCGCGGCTTTCGGCTACCGGGACAGGGACGGCACCGGCAGGACGACGTTCGTCGGCGGGGAGCCGGGGTTCGCCCGGGCCCTCTCGGCCACCCGCATCTCGTTCTCCCTGCCCGGGACCGGTGACCCGCACGGTCCGGTCTCGCTGTTCTTCCTCCTGCCGGGCGTCGGGGAGGTCCTGCGCGTCAACGGCACGGCGGCCGGGCGCAAGGGCGCCCAGGCGTCCGTCGACATCACGGAGGCGTACGTGCACTGCGCGCAGGCCGTCCTCCGCTCGGGCCTGTGGAACCCGCCCGCCGCTCCGTCGCCGCCGGCCACCCGCATCGAGGGCGGCGGCCCCCTGTCGGGGCCGGGCATCGCCGACTTCCTGGCCGCGGCACCGTTCCTGGCGCTGTCCTCCTGGGACACCGCCGGTGGCAGCGACACCAGCCCGCGAGGTGACCAGCGGACGGTGGCGCGGATCCTGGACGATCGCACCCTCGCCATCGCGGACCGCAAGGGCAACAAGCGTGCCGACACCCTGCACAACCTGCTCCAGGACGACCGCCTTTCACTGGCCGCGCTCGTCCCGGGGCGCAGTGGCGTGCTGCACGTTCGCGGCCGCGGCGCGATCACCGACGATCCCGCGCTGCTGGAGACGATGGCACTGCGCGGAACGCCCCCGCACCTGGCACTGCTCATCGACGTCGAGCACGCGGAAGTCAACGGCAACGACGCTCTGGTGCGCTCCCGGCTGTGGCACACCGGCGCGCGCCCGGACCGTGCCACGATGCCGGATCTGATGGCGGTGGGAGCAGATCACCTCGCCGCCAATGCGTCCGGCGCCGACGGCGCACCACCAGCCTTCCTCCTCAAGGCCGTCGGCGCTGTGCCGGGGATGAGTCGGCTGCTGCGCTGGGGGATGGACCGCGCCTACCGGTCCGGGCTGCGGAAAGAGGGGTACGGTGACATCCGGCCCGGCGCGGGCGACCGCCGTGGCTCCCGGCACCGGCGTCCCACCGACGTCGTCGCCGGCGAGCCTGCACTGCGACAGGTGCGCGTCGCCGAGGTGCGCAGGGAGACCCCGAGCGCGATCACGCTCGTACTCGAAGACGCCGGTGGGCCTCCGCACCCCTTCGACTTCCGGCCCGGCCAGTACTTCACGCTCGTCGCCGACATCGACGGCCTGCCGGTGCGGCGGGCCTACTCGGCTTCGTCGGAACCCGGGGCCTCCCGTCTGGAAGTCACCGTCAAGCACGTCGAGGACGGCCGGTTCTCCACCCACGTGCACCGAGGTCTGCGCGTGGACGATCGCCTCGCCATACGCGGCCCCTCGGGCTCCTTCCACGCCCGACTCCAGCCCTCGGACGACACCGTGCTCATCGCCGCGGGCAGCGGCGTGACGCCGATGATGAGCATGATCCGCACACGGCTCGCCGACCGCCAAGGCCGCGACAAGATCGCACTGCTCTACAGCAGCCGCACCCTCAAGGAGATCATCTTCGGTGACGAGCTGGACCGGCTGGCGCACACCTTTCCCGACCGCCTGTCCGTCACCCACGTCCTGACCAGCGAAGCGGGGCGCCTCGACACCGACGGTGTGCGGCACTGGATCACCCAGCGGTCCCCGGCCCGTGACGCGCACTACTACGCCTGTGGACCCGACCCGCTGATGAACGCCGTCCAAGACGTCCTGGCCGGCCTCGGGGTACCGGACGAGCAGACGCATCAGGAGCGCTACACCAGCCGAGCGGACACCGGGAGCGCGACGACCGTGCCTCAGGAGATGCGCGTCGAGAAGGACGGGCACCCCCTCGCCACGGTGACGGTGGAACCCGGCCAGACGCTGCTTGAGGCGGGACTCGCCGCCGGGCTGGCGATGCCGCACTCCTGCACGGTCGGGAACTGCGGCGACTGCATGGTGCGGCTGCGTCGCGGAGAGGTCACACAGAACGAACCGAACTGCCTGACACCCCAACAGAAGTCCGATGGGTACGTACTGACCTGTGTGGGTTGCCCCCTGTCGAAGGTCACCCTCGACATCACCGACCCGTGACCGTCGACGCGGCGGTCAGGCTCAGCGGCCCCGGCGAAGCTGATTACACCCCCAGCAGCCGTTCGGCGTTGCGGTGGGCGATGTCGAGCTTGGCGTCCGGGGACAGGTCGCAGTTCTCCAGGAAGTCGCGGGCGCCCTCGTTGCCGACGAAAGGGTAGTCGACCGAGTAGATCATCCGGTCGGTGCCCAGGACGTCGGTGCAGAAGCGCAGGTGCGGTGCCGTGAACATCCCGCTGGGCGTGTAATAGACGTTCTGGCGCACGTAGTCGCCGATCGTCCGGTCAAGTCCCGTCGCGCGCCGGGGCAGAGCCTCGTCGAGGCGGTCCAGGAACCAGGGGACCATCTCGCCCCAGTGCCCGAGAACAAACTGCAGATCCGGGTAGCGGTCCAGTGCTCCGCTGAGTACGAGATGGAGGAAGTGGATGCCCGACTCGTTGTGCCACCCCCAACCGGCGGTGGCGAACCGCGTGGCGACCACGGGATCGAGGCCTGCCTCGTAGTTGACCGCGCTGGTGCCGCGGGTGGGCGGGGCGGGATGGAGATAGATCGGGACCCGCAGCTCGGCCGCTGCCCGCAAGATGGGGTCGAAGCGTTCGGCGGACAGGAACTCGTCGTCCGTACGGCCGTGGATGAGCGTTCCGACATGCCGAGCTCCTCGACGGCGCGCTTGAGCTCGGCCGGTGCCCGGTCCGGAGCGGACGTGGGCAGCGAGGCGAACGCGGCGAAGCGGTAGGGGTGTCGTCCGCAGGCCGCCGCCAGCCGGTCGTTGACGGCCCGCACAAGTGCGGGCGCCACGTCGGCCGGCAGGAACTGCGTGGTGAGGTTGGACAGCACCTGCATGTCGATGCCGTGCGCGTCCATGTCGGCGATGCGCCCCTGGTCGAGGTCTTCCAGTTCCTCGGCCGTCGGGCAGTAGGGCAGTCCGCCGGCCGGCGCGTACGCGGACCCGAAGTGCGGGCTCACCTCCGCCGCGCGCCCGGCGGAGGCCTGCGCCACCGCGGTGTCGAGGGTGTGCTCCTCAATGGTGATCAGCTTCATGACGTCTCAGGCTCCGGCTTCTTCGCCGAGCCAGGCGAAGGCCGACTCCTTGATGTCGCGTTCGAGTTCGCTGCCCTGCGTCGCGAAGACGCGCGCGACCGGGAACCCGCTCCGGTCCAGTACGTAGGCCAGCGCGCCGTACTCACGGGGGTACTTGGCCACCACCTCGGCGTCGACCTCCGTGATCCCGGCGGGGAAGGTGAAGGTGGCGAAGTCGTACACGCTCTTGCGGTCGACGATGCCCCAGACGCCGTCCCGGCGCTCCAGCCGGTCGATGAACCGGTTGTGGCCGTTGCAACCCAGGTTGATGCTGCTGTTCTCGGCGACGATGACCGCGTTGGTCTCGCTGACCGCCCGAGTGCCGTCGGCCGAGAAGGTCACGCTGGGGGCGGTGATGAGGTGCTTGGTCCGCAGGTCGGTGGTGGCCATGCGCGCGGACGCATCGACGAAGGCCGACGCCGCGCCCTCGAACCAGGTGATCTCGATCCTGGCGTCCGGGTGGAACAGTTCCCTGAGCCGGTCCCACCGGCCCAGATCGCGATGGATCCAGCCGGTCATGAGGTCGGCGATGTCCTGACGGTCCTGAAGTGTGGTCGATGCAGACATATCCACAGTCTCCGCCCCTTCCATCGATAGATCCAATTGATAGATCTGATCTATTCTTCGCTGAGAACGATCGGAGGTCGGGCGTGGAACTTCGTCACCTGCGCTATTTCGTGGCTGTCGCCGAGGACTGTCACTTCGGCCGTGCGGCCGCACGGCTGCACGTCACCCAGTCGACGCTGAGCACCCAGGTGAAGGCGCTCGAGAGGGAGGTGGGCGGCCCCGTTTTCGTCCGCACCAGTCGTCGCGTCGAACTGACGGAAGCGGGCGAGCTGCTGCTCGTCGAGGCGCGACGCACACTCGCGCAGGCCGGTCGCGCCCTGGACGTCGCCCGGCAGTCGGTCAGAGGTGAGACCGGCGCCGTACGGATCGGTTTCTCCGGAATCGCCGTGCTGGAAGGCACTCTGTCCGCGGACCTGCACCGCTTCCATCTGGCACACCCGCGCGTGGAACTCCACGTGACCGAACTCCCGCCCGCCGCACAGGTGCAGGGCCTGCGCGACGGCACGCTCGACATCGGATACAGCCCCGACAACGGGCTGGGCGACGTGGATGACCTCGTGGTGGGTCGAGGCGTGCGGACGACCCTGTCGATCGCCGTACGCCACGATCATCCACTGGCCGCCGCCACTTCTGTCGCCCCCGCCGACCTGGAGGGCGAGAACCTCGTCGTCTACGCGGCCGACGAGAACGACAAGAACGTGCTCGATCGGCTGGGGGCCGGGCAGTGGGCGCGCGTCCATCTGGTGACCGGCACGCTCGGCGCGCTCCTGCTCGCCTCGGCGGGCGTCGGCGTGGCCCTCGTCCCGGCCGCCACGGAACGCATCGGACTGCCGGAGATCGTCTTCCGGCCCCTGCGCGACCTGGCGGCCGACGTGGAGGTGGTGCGGCTCAGCCGTCCCGACGAACTCGCGGGCCCGGTCCGCGCATTTGTCGGCTCGTGGGACCGGACCGCCCGGGTCACCCGGTCCTGACCGGAAGTTGCAGGTACAACGTGTGGTCGCCGCCGGGGTGGATGACGTGCCGGCCACTGCTGGTGGGGGCGTACTCGCGGATGCCGGGCATCATCGTGCCCGGGAGCGACCGGCCGCTGATGACGAGCCGGAGCTGTTCTCGACTTCGGCGAGGTTCACCTGTCCGTCGGGCCGCAGTTCGTCATCCTGAATCGCGCGCCCAGGCCCAGTCGTTGTGCCCGGCTGGACCGTCGACCTGAACGCCGTTTCTGAGCAGCCCAGATGACCTGCTCAGACCCGTGGCGCCGTCCACGCCCGGGTTGCAGCCCGGGCGTGGTCACGGTGCACAGGCGCCCGCTGTCACGCGGTGTTGTTGGCCAGGGCCAGCAGGCGGGAGCGGTCACCACTGACGCGGTCGCGGTCGACGTACCCGGAGATGCCGCGCACCGAGCCGGTGGCCGTGTGCTGCCAGATCGTCCAGGACGGGAAGCCCGACGGGATGCGGGGACCGCCCGCCGAGGTCCAGTGGGCCACCCAGAGCGGGCTCCTGGAGGAGAGGCCGGCCCAGCCGCCGGTGCAGAGGTTCCACCAGCTCGCGCTGGTGTAGATCGCGACGTCGCGGCCGGTGCGGGCCTTGTACGTGTTGGCGAAGTCGAGGATCCAGGACCGCATCGCCGCGCGCGTCTTGCCGTAGCACGTGCCCTCGATGTCCAGCACGCCGGGGAGCGTCATGTTGTCGCGGGACCAGGCGCCGCCGTTGCCGACGAAGTGATTCGCCTGCGCCGCGCCCCCGGACGAGTCGGGCCGCGCGAAGTGGTACGCGCCCCGGATCACGCCCGCGTTGTGGGCGCCCAGGTAGTTGGTTCTGAACGTGGGGTCCTTGTACGTGGTTCCCTCGGTCGCCTTCATCCAGGCGAACTCGATGCCCGCGCCACGGACCGCGGGCCAGTTGATGCCGCCCTGCCAGCTGGAGACGTCCACGCCCATGGGGTTGGCCCGGGGGTTCGCGTCCGGCGCCACGTCAACGCGCCACTGGCGTGTGTCCGCCTTGAAGTCCTTGCCGTCCTGGACATAGCCGACGCCCATGTATCCCATGCCCGGCGGTATCGCGCCGTTCGACGGCAGTGGCGTCGAGGAGGCTGTGCCCGACATCAGGCTGAGGGTCAGTGCGGCGCTCACGCCGACAACACCGGCCGCGGTACGAGCTCGCTGTGTGGATCTGGGGGAAAGACTCCGGGGGAACAAGGCATCCTCCTGCTTGGTGGGTGTGGGGGGTGAGATGCGGTGGTGACGAGTGGTCTTCCGGTGCGGTGGATCCTGGCGCGCCGAAGCGAGGGGCGGCGGGACGGACAGCAAGGAGGCGTGCGTCGGGCAAGGAGCGGCCGACTGCACGCTTCCCATAGAGGGATCTACGCGCGCGTGGCTGGCGCGAACACGGCGCAGCCAGTCACAGGAGTGAGCGCGCGTAAACGGTTCTCCGCTTCGTCGGCGGCCTGGACCACCATGGGCTCTGGTGAGCTGCTGCGGAGACGGATCAACTTCAGTAGTACGTCGTCAAGTGCTCTAAACGGAACGGCAGTTGGCAACACGAGGCGGCGAGCCGATCGGCGCGAAAACCGCACGGAACCCGCTTGGGACAACCAGCCGTGACACGGCGGAGGGGGACACCCTGCTCATGCCCACAGCGAAGCGGAATCCAAACCGATGCGGGAGAACGGGCCCGGCATGTTCGCTTCCAGCGGCCTCAGTTGGCGAAGATTCCGCCCGCTTGGGCGTCCCCGGGTGCTGCGCCTGGCGGTGCTGGTCACCGTGGCTGGTGTCGAGGACTCCACCGCCGGCCACACCCTGCTCGAGCGGACCTACGGCTGGCTGATGCTCCACCGCCTAGCCCGCGTCTACGCCAGGATGAAACGACCCCTCAGGTGCGGGCGGTGCCCCGGCTGTCGGGTGTGAGGAGGTAGGCGATCGCCATGTCGCCGAGTTCGTCCGCGTAGCGGTATTGCGCCGCCTTGCCGGTCGCCGGGTCGGGGCGTACGGAGTTGTGGAAGCAGGCGCCGAGGAGGGCGCGGGCCGCGGTGTCCAGCGCCCTCTGCGGATCGGAGCGACGGATCTCGTCCGCGTAGGGAGCCGCCGCTTCGAGCAGGAGCCGGTGGAGCTCCGTGATGGTGTGGGCCCCCCGTTCAGGGGGCTTGGTGCCTCGCGCGCGCAGCAGTTCGGGGAAGAGTTTCGCGCTGTCGGCGAAGGACTGCAGCAGGGCGTGCGCGTAGGCGCTCAGGACGCCGGCGAGTGACGGCTCGGCCTTGCGGAGTCGCTCGGTCACATACTCCTCGCGCCGGTCGAGCATTCGCTCCGACAAGGCGCTTATCAGCTGCTCCTTGTCCTCGAAGCGACGGTAGATCGTGCCGACCGAGACGCCGGCGCGGTCCGCTACGCCCGCGATCGTCATCTCTTCCAGGCCTGACGACGTGGCGATCTCCTCGGCCGCCTGCAGTACGCGAGCCAGTGTCGCGGCGCTGCGCGCCTGCTGAGGCTCCCGGTACGGCGCCGGGCGGTCTGGTGCGTCGGTCATGTACCGCATCGTATCGGCGGTGATCTCGGCCCGAACGATTGACAAGCGGTGCACCCCTCCGCGTACTCTCCTGACGTGAATGTGAATTCGCATTCACATAATGATGGAGGTTGAACCATGACCGACCAGCAGACTTCCCCTGCTGTGACCGTGGCGCTCGAGTCGGGGCCGGCCGGCCCCGGGAGCATCGACGACTTCGAGCTGTTCTACGCGCGCCGTGCCCTTGACCGTTTCAGGACGCGGCTGGGCCGCCAGGGCCTGCTCGATCTGCTGGCCGCGGACATAGAGGAAGGCAATGCCTTCCTCCGCGAGTGCGCGCGTACCTCCGACGGTGAGTTCCACGGGGGCACGACGGTGCTCACCGCGCGGGGCCTGACGTCGGCAGAGTTCCTGGCCTGGATGGACGGCGCCTTCGCGGGCGACGACACGCGCCCACTTCTCGCGGCGCACCCCGAGCATTACGTGATGGGCACCGACGACATCGGGGCGCGCGTGGTGGAGAACATCGGCCCCCACGTCTGCTCCTTCTACATGGGCGGCTGGGGCACGGCCGCGATGGCCTGGGCGGAGGACGCGGCCGAACTCCTCCCGGAGTCGGAATTTCCGCGCAAGATGTCCTCCAACCTCTTCCTGGAGGACGGCACCGTGGTCGGACGGGCGTTGATCCAGTTCGGCGACACCGCCGACGGCTTCACCGCGAATCTCACGGTCTACTTCCCCACGTCCTGCCCCAGGGGTGTCCTGGACCACCACCTGCGGCACTACGCCGTCGAGTTCAGGAACTGGATCGTCGCCGCGGCGGCTGCCCGGTCCTGAGCGACACGGGCGACACTCGTCGCCGGTTGACGTCGTCAGCCGGACGTCGGGCGGCTCCGTCTCGATGAAGCGCGGCCGCCCGACGCGCCGGAGCGCTGCGCTCACGCCGATCCCGCTCCACGGCAGTCGCCGCACGGCAGGACGAGCACAGGGGGCAGCCGGTGAATGGGCCGGGGCGGCGCATCAGGGTGTGCGCAGCCCGTCGAACATGACGACCAGCATCCGGTGGCAGGCGTCCGGCGCGTCGATCGATGCCAGGGCGAGACCGGCGGCCATGCGCAATACGTCGCGGGTTTGGACGTCGTGCCGTACGGCGCCGTCTGCCTGCGCTGCGGAGACGAGCCGGTCCGCCGCTTCGCTGAACCGCTTTTTGCTCTCGGAGAAGACTTCGGGTGCCGTGGCCAAGGCGGTGTTGAGCGTCGTGGCGAGGCCGGGCCGCTGCTGGGCGGGCACGAGCACGTCGCGAACCCAGCGCTCCAGGGCTTCCAGGGCGGGCAGACGTTCGGCCAGCTCAACGGCTTGATCGGTCAGCTGGCTGATGTCGTCGCGGTAGACCGCCTCCACCAGCACTTCCCGGTTGGGGAAGCGGCGGTAGAGGGTGCCGGCCCCGACGCCGGCGCGCTGTGCGATGACGTTCAGGGAGACGTCGGGCCCCAGCTCGGCGAATGCCGCGCGCGCGGTGGCGACGATGTGCTCGTGATTGCGACGCGCGTCGGCGCGCAGAGGCCGTTGCTCGCTCAACGGTGTACCGCCCCTCCCTCTCGATAAACGGACAACTTCTCCGCTTCGCTTTGCGTAAGTGGATAGCTTCTCCGTATAGTAGCCGCGAAGTAAACGGAGAGCCTCTCCGCTTCGATGGTATTGGAGCCCTCGTGCAGTACCGCACTCTCGGCCGTTCCGGCATCAAGGTGAGCCCCTACGCGCTCGGCGCGATGAATTTCGGGGCCATGGCCAACAAGGACCACGACGCCGCGGCCCAGATGATCCACCGGGCGCTCGACGCCGGAATCAACCTGATCGACACCGCGGACGTGTATTCCGTCGGCGAGTCCGAGGAGATCGTCGGCAAGGCCATCCAGGGGCGGCGCGACGACGTCGTCCTGGCCACGAAGTTCTCCAACCCCATGGGCCACGGCCCCAACCAGGGCGGCGGGTCCCGCCGCTGGATCACCACCGCCGTCGAGAACTCGCTGCGCCGCCTGGGCACCGACCACATCGACCTGTACCAGTACCACTACCCGGACGACTCCACCGACTTGGAGGAAACCCTCGGCGCCCTCACCGACCTCGTACGAGCCGGAAAGATCCGTGCGATCGGCACCTCCAAGCAGCCCGCCGCGGGCATCGTGGAGGCGCAGTGGATATCCGAGCGCAAGGGCTTGGCGCGGTTCCGCTGCGAACAGCCCCACTACTCGATCCTCAACCGGGAGATCGAGCGCGAAGTCCTGCCGGCCACGCAGCGCTACGGCATGGGCACCATCGTGTGGAGCCCGCTCGCTCAGGGCCTGCTCACCGGTCGGGTGCGCAAGGGGCAGCCGTCCACCCTCAACCGTGGTGGTCAGTGGTTCGGGCACCTGAGTGATGAGCGCCGTATCGACGCCGTCGAGAAGTTGATCCCCATCGCTGGACAAGCCGGGATCTCACTGACGCACATGGCCATGGCCTTCGCCGTCGCACACCCTGGCGTCACCGCGGCGCTGCTCGGCCCGCGCACCATGGAGCAGCTCGACGATCTCCTTGCCGGAGCCGAGGTGAGCCTGAGTGACGACGTTCTGGACCAGATCGACGCCGTCGTCGCACCCGGCACAGGAGTGGGCCGGCTCGACATGGGCTACACGCCCGGGGTCCTCAAGGACGCGTACTTGCGCAGGCGCCCGATCGGCCACCGCGCGGCCGCGTGACTGGCCTGATGTAGCTCCGGCTCGGAAGGCCCGAAAGACGCGGCCTCGTGCTGCCCGTCCCCGGGTCACCCGGCCGGCCTCACCGGTGCCCCGCGCGACTGCCGCTCGGCGCGGCTCGACATGCGGCGGCGGCCGGGGCACCGGATGCTGGTGGGCGTCCGGACTCCGATCGCGTACGAGGTTGCTCATGACGCCGCAGGGGATGCCTGAGGGACCGCCCGGAGGCCGGCCGTCCTGGGGGCGGTCCAGGATCATCACCCTCGCCGTCGCCGTCGTACTCCTGGCGATCGCCGCCGTCGCCGCCGCGACCATGGACGACGTGGTGCAAGACCTCCAGGGGACCGGCATGCGGTCCAATCTCACCCTGGTGTGCGGGGTCGCGGGCCTGGCGGTGCTGCTGGCCGCCCTGCTGTGGCCGAGCCCGACCCGGCTGCGCTCGCTGGCCTGGTTCAGTGCCGGAGTGAGCCTGCTGTGTGTGGTGGCCACTGTCTTCATCTGGGTGTGCGTGGCCCAGAACGACCAGGTGCACGCGGCCCCCGGCACCGTGGTGTCGGACCGGGCCCAGACCGATCGGGCCCTCGCCCGGCAGGACATGAAGGGCCGCAAGGGCATCCCCACTGGCCTCATGATCGAGACGATGCAGTACACGGACAGCAACAACGTCAAGCTGACCGGCTACATCTGGCAGCGACTGCCCAAGGCCGACGCCGAGACCGCGCAGGTCGAGCTGCCCGACGCCGTAGATGGCGGGGTCGGAGACGAGATCTACCGCGATCCGGTGGGCGGCGGCGAGGAGGTGGTCGGCTGGAAGCTGAGCACCACGGTGCGGGAGAAGTTCGACTACCGCACCTATCCGCTCGACCGCCAGGTGGTGTGGCTGGTCATGTGGCCGAAGGACTCGGGGACCACCGCGCTCGTGCCGGACTTCGAGGCGTATCCGCCATGGGACTCCCACCAGAAGTACGGGATGTACCAGCACATCGTGAGCGGCGAATGGCAGCCGCGGTTCACCACGTTCAGCCTCGGCCACTCCAACGAACGCACCAGTTACGGCCGCCCGGACGTCCGCCTCGACGGCAGGATCCCGGAACTGACGTACTCGATGGGCCTCAACCGGGCCTTCCTCAGCCCGCTGCTCGACCGTCTCGTCCCGCTGATCGTGATCGCGATGCTGGTCTTCGCGTCCCTGTTCGTCGTCACCAAGGACTCCGACCGGCGCTCCCTGTCCGGCTTCAGTACCTGGGCGGTGATCGGCTTCTGTGGGTCGATGATGCTGGTGGTGTCGGTGCAGCACAGTTCGCTGCGGTCCGCGACCGGGTCCGCCGGGGGCATCGTCTACGCCGAGTATTTCTACTTCATCCTCTACCTGGTCATCGGCCTGGTGGCGCTGAACGCGGTCGAGCACACCTCCGAACGGCGCTTCCGCCTCGTGGACTGGCGCGACAACAGCGCGGCCCGGCTTCTCTACTGGCCGGTGACGTGCCTGCTGCTGTTCGCGGTCACGACCGCGGTCTTCGTCATCGGCGACGTGTCTTAGGGCTTGTCCGATGGGGCGGGTCAGCTGTTCAGGGCAGTGCCCCAATGAGCGGCTGTCGGCGGTGAGGTGGATCCACCGTCCACCGGCCACGCCAGAAGGTTCTCGAACAAGGGGGTGTACGCGGCGTAGCCGAGCTAAGAGGCGAGCCCGCTCCGCCGCGTCAAGGTACAGCGCGTCAGCCACCGCGTTCGGTGCGGAATCCGAGGCCCGTGCCAGGTGCCGGAAGCGTGACGCTTGCACGAACGTCTCCCGGGGACCGATGGCAGGCAGCAGACTCGTCCTCACGGCCCTTCGTCTCGATCGGTGCACCTCGGTCGGAGCACGTGACCAGGCGAAGGCCACTTCAATGTCCGTCAAATGCCAAGGTGAGTGATCCAGTTCGAGATGTCGTTCGATGCCGGGAGCCGGGAGCCGGGAGCCGGGAGCCGGGAGCCGGGAGCCGGGAGCCGGGAGCCAGGAGCCGGGCACGGGCGCTGATGCCTCAGCCGGCGAGCAGGGCCTGCATCCACTGGTCTTCGCGTTGTTCGATGTATTCGGTGTCGTTTCGCCATGCGTCGCCGTGGCCTTCGGCCCACAGCCGTGCCCAGGGCTGGGTTCCTTGGGCTGCCTGGTCGCGCAGGAAGTTGTGCATGGAACGCGTACGGCGTCCCAGTAGAGGCACCAACCGGCGGCGTTCGGACTCGGCCAGACCGTAGGCGTCGGCGAAGATTCGCATTCGGTGCGCCGCGTTCGGGTTCTGCCAGTCCGGATGGGCGGACAGGGGGATGAACCCGTGCATGGCGTAGGCGACGTCCCACAGGCGTGAGCCGGGGCCGGCAGCGTCCCAGTCGATGAAGGCCCACCGTGCCTGGTCCGCGACCACGAGGTTCCAGGGGGCCAGGTCGTTGTGGGCGATGATGTCGCTGCCCTCAGCGGGGATCAGGGTCTGCCACCGCGCATCGGAGGACGCCGTGAAGTCCTGCACGGCGTCGTGGAAGTCCCGGATCAGCCGTGCTACGCGAGCCAGTTGTCGCGCGGGTTCCATCAGCGAGAACCGGTCGGGCCAGATCACATCTCCAGGCATGAAGGTCAGGACCTCACGTCCCTGATCGTCGATGCCGAGCGGGCGGGGCGCCGCGCCGAATCCGACCTCGTGCAGGTGGGCAAGTAGGGCATGGACAGCGGGAGTCCATGGTCCGGTCGGACGGCGAACGGTGTCCCCGATGCGAACGACACCGTCACTGACGTTGCCACCGGACAAAGGCAGTTCATCATCGTGCCGCATCGAACCAGTGTGTCGGATCAGCTCGTCATGATCACCCCATTAAGGGGGAGTGTCAGAGTGGGGACGGAGGTTGAGGAACAAGCTGAACTTGAGTTTTGACCTCGGTAACTACGGTTCGACGCCGACCAGGCCCATGTGAGGTGATCTCTTCAGTTCGCATGGCATGCATGCCGTCCGCGTCGGACTCGGGAAGCCCGCCTCGCCGGCGCGCGAACGTCTGGACGGGCCCTGGACGGCGCTACTCAACACTCGGCCCGCCGCTGCGCTGGGCGGATAAGGTCATGGACCGAGTCTTCACGAGGCCGGTCGACATCTCGGGGGTACAAGGCATGCCTATGCCTGAGCAGATCTGGGCGGACGCCGATCTCCCCACCCGTCGGCTCGCCGGGCTGGCTCTCAACCCGTCCGTGCCGGAGAGCATCCTCCTTCGGCTGCTCTCCGAGGCTCCGCTTGCCGCACGGATGGTGCTGTGCCGGGATCGGATCCTGCCAGACGCTGTCATCGACGCGGTGATCAAACACCCCGACACCTATACGCGCAGCTTCTTCGCCCGCAACCCTCATGTCGATCCGGACCAGCGAGTACGACTGGTGGACGACCCTGAGTGGTTCGTCCGCGCCCACCTGGCCGAGGGACCCCGTGTGGCCATCTTTGCCCGGCCCAGACCCCTGCCCGACGAGGCCGTCGTCCACATGATCAACACGTACGACGACGAGATCCTTGGCGGTCGCTTCTATCAGCAGATCTCCTCGAGGCTGCGCCGATCGATGCCCACCCATCCGGTTGCGAAGGTCCGCCGCTGGGGTGTCGGCGAGTGGGCATCACTACCCGATGACTTGCGGGCCGCTCTTCTCACAGACCCCGACGGCGAGGTCCGGGAGACGGCGCAGCGGCAGGCGCGCTTTCAGGATCCGGCGTGGGTGGAGAGTGTGCTCCCTGACCGACCGTGCCACGGCCGCACCGACTTGCTCGTCCACCGCTCCCTCACCAGAGCTGTGGTGGAGCGCGTCCTCGCCAGGCCCGCCGGGAAGGGGGACAAGGCGATGATCGCCGTCAACCCCACCCTTCCTCCCGACATCGTGGTCCTCCTGGCCGCCGATCCGGACTCGGAGGTACGGGTCCGGATCGCGAGACGAGTGGACCTCGGGCCCGCCGAGTGCCGCGCACTCGTCGCCGATCCGGACCCGGACGTGCGCACCCAGGTTGCGTACCGCGAGGACTTGGGACCGACCGAGTGCCGCACGCTCATGACCGACCCCCACCCAGACGTCCGGCTGGCCGTGTCCCTCCACCCCGCACTGAGCGAGGAGGAACGGGCCCGGATCGACTACCAGGTCCCCATGGACCATCCCTTCGACTTCCGCCCTGCGCCCGAGGTGCCCGAGGATCCCGAGATCGTCCGCCGGAACGCACTCTCCAACCACCCACTGCTGCGTCGGCAGGCAGCCAGGGATCATCTGCTGCCACCGGATCTCGTCGCACGCCTGGCTGCCGACGACGATCTGGGCGTACGTGTCCTGCTGGCCCAGAACCATCCAGACGCGCCCGCGCCACTTCTGCTGCGCAGCTTCATCGAGTACACAGGCCCCGAGCGCAGCCACCTCATCACCCGGCCGAACTTCCCGACCGACGGACTGGCCGCCTTCGCCGATCACGAGGACCCTGAGGTCCGAGCCTTGGCCGCACGCGATGCCGAAACAGAGCCGACTGTCGTGGATCGACTCACCCAGGACCCGGAACATGCCGTGAGGGCTGCGGCGACCCGGCACCCGAACCTTCCTCATTCCCGGCTGGAAGTACTCCTCGACGACGAAGAGTTGGCCCGCGATGCGGCTGCGAACCCAGCGCTGGACTTGGACACGATCCGTCGACTGTTGAAGACGGACAGCCGACGGGTATGGCCTTCCGCGTAGGGGAAGGTCCGGGTTGGCTCCAGCGCTCCGCGAGGAACGAGTTGTGGAACACCGGAGCAACGAGTCGTCGCTCCGACGGCGTTCCGAAACTGCATGCCGCTCATGAACAGGGACGATCGCAGGCGCTGCCCGCGTGAAAGTGTCGATCGTCCATGGCAGGCAACGCCACAAGGAAGGTCAAAGCTCAAGCTGAGTTTGCTCTTTAACCTTTGGCGGAGCGTCGGTGACACCGGTAGGTTCTCCGCGGTGACCTTGATGGAGACGCAGGGCCTCACGTCGATGACCGACGAGGCGCAGCTATGTTGGAGGGCGCTGGGGGACACGACTCGGCCGCCCGCTGTGATCCTGCTCCATGGCGGTCCGGGGCTGCCGGACTATCTCGGCGATGTCGCCTCCATGCTTGCGGACCTCGTGCCCGTGTACCGGTACGACCAGCGTGGCACAGGCCTATCCCCGTGGCGGGGCCGCCATTCCTTCGCCCGGCATGTCGACGATCTCGCCGAGCTGCTCGACGCATGGGACGTGCCCGAGGCCGTGCTGATCGGGCACTCCTACGGCACTGACCTGGCGAGCCGGTTCTGTCTGACGCATCCTGACCGGGTTGCCGCGATGCTGTTGATGTGCGGGCCGTTCGTCGGTGATTGGCGTTCCGGGGACCGAGCGGAGCGCCGCCGCCGTATGTCCGCAGCGCAGCAGGAGCGGCTCCACGCCTTGGATGAGTTGCCGCACCGCACGGAGGAGCAGGAAGTCGAGCTGCTCACACTGGCCTGGTTCACCGACCATGCCGATCCCGCACGGGGGTGGCACTGGGCCGCGCAGGGTGCCCGGCGGCGTCGCCCCGTCAACTGGTCCATGAACAGCGAGCTCGGCAAGGAAGGGCGTGCGGACCCGCTCGATGAGCATCTTGCCGAGCTGCGCGCATGCCTGCCCGCGCGGGCGGAGCTCCTCGGTGGAGCCGGCGACCCCCGTCCTGTGTCGGCCCTTGAAGCACTCGCGTTCAGGCTTGATATTCCGCTGACCCGGATCGAAGACGCCGGGCACGAGCCGTGGTTGGAGCAGCCCGACACCGTGCGTGCGCACCTTCGGCGCTTCGTGCAGGGCACGGTGGGCTCATAGGGCTTCGATTTAGCTTCACGCCTACGGCCCGGATCCGGGCTCACCCCGCCCAGAAGGACGGGGCTTGCGCCCTTCATCCCCGGTCGATCGAGGCGCTTGGAACGAACCCCTTCGTCAGCGGGACGGGAAGGGCATCAAAGCGAGATCCCACTGGTCAGCTGCGTGGAGCAGCGCGGCTGTATCCATTTGCACCTTCACGGAGTACTGGTAGATGTCAGCCCCGTCGTCCCCTTGCTGCCAAGGAGGTGCTGCCTCCAAGGACAGGTGGATGCGAATCACTGCGGTCCCGTTCTCGCTGCGACCGGCGAGGCTGAAAGCCAGGAGCGGTTCGATGAAGCATGTGTCCGGGGACAACTCGCCTTCGATATCAGGGTCGGTCACAGCCACCGTTCCCGCGGCCACCGCGCGCAGCCACGACGTCACCTCGCGGGCTTCATCGGTCAGCAGACATGGATCGGTGAAGGACCAGTTGCCCTCGGGAGTGGTCACCGTGCAATCGATGACCAGCCAGTTGTCGTCGTACGAGTCGCCCTGAACTGCAGCGAACTGATAACGCATCGGGTGTAGTTGAACACTGCTTACACGATCACTCAAAAGCACTGCGCAAGGATGCCACGCACAAGCTCGTTGGACTGAACGACTTGAGGGCTGACCATCCGGCTCGCCGCCTACGACGGCGAGACAACAAACAGCCGCGCCGGCTGGAGCATCGTCAAGATGGTGCGCGGGTGGGCCGCAACCATCAGGACGCTGGCTAGGACGCGAGGTGGGCGCTGACGACGACGTTTCCCTTGTACTGCTGGTGCCGGCGGTCGAAGCCGCCACCGCAGGTGATCAGCCGTAGTTCCGGGTGGCCGGTGTCGGCGTAGACCTTGTCGTCGGGGAAGGCGTCGGCATCGTAGACGTCGATCGCGTCGATCGTGAAGCGGGCCGTGCTTGCGTCGTCACGGTCGACCATGACACTCATGCCGACACCGAGAGCTCCCAGGTTGTAGAAGACGGCGCGTCCGGTGGGGACGTCGACATGTCCGGCGATGATGGCGGTGCCCCGGGTTCCGGGGGAGGGGCCGTCGGCCCACCAGCCAGCCAGGTTCGCGTCCGTTTCCGGTGGCGCTGCCAGGCGTCCGTCGTCCAGAAGGGCGAGGCCGGTGAGCGGAGCGCTCACGCCGATGGACGGGATCCTCACGCGCAGCGGGCGGGCGGCGGGCAAGGGCTGGGCTGCCGACTGCGTCCGGTCAGTGGAGCGTACGGCGGAGGGCGCGGGCTGAGGCGGCCCTCCTTCGGTGACCGTGAACGCGAAAGCGATCAGGGCTACTGAAGCCAGGAGCATCCCCCTGGCCAGGCGTCCTACCCGTATGGAGGCACTGCTGTCGGTCGAAGCGGACACCGGACGCTCTCCCAGGGGGCGTGGCCGTGAGGATCGTGCGCGCCGCCCGGGCATGACCAGCTCCGAGGCGGCGCATACGTGGGGGATCGGTCAGTGCTGGCGGCTGGACCGATTGCGGCGGCGCACTGCGAAACCGGCGGCAGCGGCGACGGCGAGCCCGCCGGCGACGGCCAGAGCGGGGATGCCGGCGGGGCTGGTGGAGCCGGTGCCGGTGTGCATGGCACCCGTCGGCTTGTGGGTGGAGGGCGACGTGGGGTTCATCACCGTGTCGCCACACACGCGCTGTGCTTCGGAGGCGGCCGAGTCGGCCTTCTGCTTGAGCTGGTCGACGTTGTCCTGCTCGGCCTGGCCCGGGTGGCCGCCGGCGTCGATCTGCTTCTGGTAGTCGGCGAGCGCGGCCTTGTAGGCCGACTCGGCTTCGGTGGCGGCCGCGGTGGCCGGGTCGCACTGGGTGTCGGATGCCGAGGCCAGCGGTGCGGCGACGAACAGGGCGGTGCTGGCGAGGACCGTGCCGGTGGCTATCTTCAGCGAACGCATCAGCGCATTTCTCCCAGGGGAGCCGGTCCGCGACAGTCGATGTGCCGCTGGGAAGATCCGCTCCATGCACCGACTCAAGAACGGGACCGGTCAACGCGCACAAGCCACCAGGGACAGTCGCCTCGTGACGAGCGGAATCCTTGCCGCAGTCGTGCAGCTCAGCGGCGTGCACGTACTGCGCATGGGTGAACGCCGCCCCGTTGCTCCGAACAGGCAACCAGCAGCCCGGCGCCACGTCGCGCGCGGGACGACCTCCCGGGCAGCCGGTTCCGGTGTCAGAGGTGGACGGGATCGCGGTCCGGGCGCGGGCCGGAGCCTGCCAGTACGGCGACAGCGTCTCGGGCCTTGCCCTCCAGGTCGGCCGTGGAATAGCGGTGTTGGGAGAACGCGCCGTCGCGCTGCATCGCGGAGTAGCCGTGGGCGACGGCCAGCGTGTCCTCCAGCAGTACCAGCGCGCGGCGGTAGCCGTCCTGGGGGCTGACCTGCGCCGCCAGCTCCATGAGGGTGTCCATGAGGGGGCGGGTGTGGGTGTGCAGGTCGGCATGGGCGGGGTCGTCGAAGCCGGGCTGGAGGATCAGGTCCAGCCCGATCCCTTCCTCCAGGCGCAGCCGGGTGTACACACCGGCGGCCGTCGCGAGGCGGGCGACCGGGTCGGGACCCACCTCCTCAACCGCGACCTCGATCTGCTCGCGCAGCCTGTCCGCGGCCTCGGCGGCCACCGCGGCCAGGAGGGCCTGCCGGTCGGCGAAGTGGCGGTAGGGGGCGCCGGAACTGACGCCGGCGCGCTTGGCGAGCGCCGACACCGAGAACTGTGCGACGCCGTGCTCGGACAGGAGTTCCCGAGCGGCTGTCAGAAGCGCGGCCCGCAGATCACCGTGGTGGTAGCCGCGCCCGGTCGTTGGCTTGCTCACGACGTCCCCTGTGCGTTTGACGAACATGTAATGGGTCTCTTACTTTCGTATGTAAGAACCCTCTGACATCTCTGACCTCAATGTACGTTCTCGCGTTCCGTCCCGCGGTGCCGGGGGACGGAACGCGAGGTTCGGCACCGCGGTACGGACGTACGCATGTACGCAGAAAGGCGTCGCACCGAATGAAGCTCCACACGCGCACTCTTCGGGATCTGCAGGTCTCGCCCCTGGGCCTCGGCTGCATGGGCATGTCCGCCTTCTACGGGTCCGCCGACGAGACCGAGAGCATCAAGACCATTCAGCGCGCCCTTGAACTGGGCGTCAACTTCCTGGACACCGCCCAGATCTACGGCCCTCTCACGAACGAGTCGCTGGTCGGCCGCGCGGTGAAGGGCAACCGCGACCAGTACGTGATCGCCACGAAGTTCAATCTCCGCATGGACGACGCCGTCCCGGGCGACCCGAGCACCGTCGGCCGGCAGGACGGCTCGCCTGAGCATGTCCGCGGCTCGGTCGAGGGGTCCCTCACTCGTCTCGGCACCGACTACATCGATCTCTACTACCAGCACCGCGTCGACCCCCTGGTGCCCATCGAGGAGACCGTCGGGGCCCTGGCCGAGCTGGTCGCCCAGGGCAAGGTCCGGCACATCGGCCTGAGCGAGGCGAGCGCGGAGACCATCCGCCGGGCCCACGCCGTGCACCCGATCACGGCGGTGCAGACGGAGTACTCGCTGTGGAGCCGGGACCCCGAGGCTGAGATCCTGCCCACGTGCCGCGAACTGGGCATCGGCTTCGTGCCGTACTCCCCGCTGGGCCGCGGCTTCCTCGCGGGCAGGTTCTCCTCACCCGAGGAACTCGACAAGGACGACTTCCGCCGCACCGGTCCGCGCTTCACCGGCGACAACCTCCAGGCCAACCTCCGTCTCGCCGAGAAGGTGAGGGAGATCGCCTCCGAGAAGGACGTCACACCCGCGCAGCTCGCCATCGCGTGGGTGCTGGCGCAGGGCGAGGACCTGGTCCCGATCCCGGGCACCAAGCGCCGCACCTACCTCGAACAGAACGTCGGCGCGCTCGATGTCGAGCTCACCGCGGACGACCTCGCCCGCATCGACGCCGAGCTTCCCGAGGCCGCCGGAGAGCGTTACGACGAGCGAGGCATGTCCGCCGTGAACAAGTAGGCCCCTCGTACGCGAGGCAGCTCCGGGGACGGCCCTCTTCGGTCTCCCGGAGCAGCCTCGCGGATCTGTCGTCGGAGCCTGCCGAGGCAAGCGCCGGCGGGGGTTCAGGAGACGTCGGCCCGCGACGTGCCCATCTTCAGCCGCGCCACCCAGTTGATGGAGGCCGTGCTGGTGTCGGTGCCGAAGTAGGTTCCCCAGCGCGGCTTGTTGCCCAGGTCGTCCCAGGTGCGGGCGCCCGTGCGCGAGGCGAACTCGGAGCCGTCCTTGTACACGGACAGGGTGCCCTGGCCCGCGGAATCCGTGGTGATGCCCAGTTGGACCGAGTGCCACTCGCCCGCCGTCCACGGTGTGCTGCCGATGGAGATCCAGGTTTCCCCGGGCGCGACGTACCAGGCTTTGAGCTGATCGTCCTCGACCTTCATCAGGACCGGGTAGTTCTGGGCGTTCTGATCGTTTGTGCCGTTCGACTTCCACTGGAACACCGTCTGGGCGTTGCCGGTCTTCGTCATCGAGTCCCAGCCGAACCAGTAGGTGCTGTCGTCCTTGAAGGCGTACTCGCCGGCCGAGGTGTGCACGCTGTGCCCCTCGCAACGTGCCGTGCCGATCGGCTTGTTGAACTTGAAGAAGGTGCCGTGGCCGTCGTTCCAGTTGCCCGTCGTGACACTGCCGGGGCTGTCGCACAGCGTCGTCACGAAGACGCCGGTGCCCTGGGACGCGTCGGCGTCCCAGATGACGGAGGCCTGAGCGGGCGAGGCGCAGAACGCGACAGCGCAACCAGCGCTCGCCGCGACGGTGATCCACGCGCGCAGAGTTGTACGGAACATGCGGTCACCTCTCAGTGTGCGGTGCAAGGTCCGAAGCCGTTGTACTCACTACGCGCAACACGCTCAACAACAGTGACCAAAATGATCGTTACGATCGATCGTGCGATCCTCAACTCGCCCATGGCCAAGACCTTGCGGCGGTTTTGCGGGGGACCGGCGGTTTCACTCAGCGAAGGCCATCGAGTGCGCGCTCCTCCACCGGTACGGAACTCACCGCGCCGTCGGCGTTCTTCCGGGCCGCCCCGAAACGCGCCAGGTAGTGCCACACCTTCTTGACCGCCTGGGAGTCATAGCGGCCGGCACGTGCGGCATCTCCGACGATGCGCGGGTCGAGTACGCCGCCGACCGCGATCTCCGCGCCCAAGTCGACGTGCTCCTGGCCACGGTAGCCAGGGTGAAGGCGCAGCTCCTCCACCTGGAGCCGGAAACCTGAATGCCACTCCACAGGGCAGCCGAGACGCCGGGCCGCGGCCTCAACAGCCGTATCGCGGTAGCTGGGATCCAGGACCAGCGCCTCCACATGGCAGTTCGTCCGCACCGGCCCGTGCACCTGCGCCTCGATGTAGTCGTCAAGGTCGTCCCGACGATCGGCGAGGGCGAGCGTGATGAGCCCCATGCGGGCCGCCACACCGAAATCCGCAGGTTCAGTGGAGCTGTCGGGGTAGCAGAACGTGGTCCGTGTGAGCGTCTCGGCCGTCAGCCGGAAGTGGGCGGACCCGAACCGCGGTGTCGCGCCGACCGGCTTGCGACGGAAGTTCAACGCCCCGTAGACGGGCCGCTCATGAGCGGGCTCATCGTCGTATGCCCCATTGAAGATCCGGCTCTCCCAGCGCCACCGGTCACCGCCCGGATACGCGGTCAGTCCACCGTTGCTGGTCCCGGTGACGAACTGCGAGCGGTATACGCCGTCTTCGGCCAGGGCGTCCAGCACGGGTCTGCCGTGCAGCAGGCGGTCCGGATGGAAGTTGAGAGTCACCCGCAGAGCCGAGTCCACCGAAGGGCCCGACGACAGTTCCGCGACATGCCGAAGTGCCTGTTCCTGCGCTGTCCGAGAGGCTGCGGAGTTCATCCGCACAGTGTTCCCGAAGCTGATCGCTCGGCGCACACGCATTGTCTGCCGCCGGCTCGCACCGAGCGTGATCGTCAATCGAGCCGATCTCGAAAAACGGCCTGGTCGTCGGATACGTGGCCGGGGCATGATGTCCGCCGTGCATGAGGACGAGGTGGCGCGCGGGAGCGCTCTGTACACGCTGACCGAGACGGAGCACGGTCACGTCTGGGGCGTCTGCGCCGAGGTGGAGGGCCTGTTCGGAGAGTCCGAGCGTGGCACGTACGAGCTGTTCGGCTGGGTTTCGCAAGGGGCCGGAATGCCTGCATGGGCTGGACGCAGGGTGTGGCTGGTGCCGGGTGACGAGCCACTCGACGTCTGGCTGCTGGAGGACGCGGAGAGGTTGGAACAGCGTCCCGGAACGGACAGCCTGGTACTCACCGGCCTGGACGACTACGAAGGTCCGCCCGAGGGATACAGAGGCCGCGTCCGCGTGCACGACGGACGTCGCTGGCTGGGCTCCTGCCGGGAGTTCACCCGGATATTGTCGGCAGAGCGGACGCCTCCACCATTGGTACTGCGGGGTCTCGCGCCGAGTGATCGGTTGAGGGCGGCACTGGCGAAGGGCACCCGGCGGGCGCTCGATCTGGAAGAAGCCTGCTTGGAGATCCGGGACCGGCACCGTGAACGTCTTACGGATCTGGTCTTGTGGACCACGATCAAGGCTTGGTCCCCCTCCTCTCGTGGGGGAGACCTGATCGACCTCGAGCTCGACGCACGTGGCTTCACACCCGTTCCCGAGTACGCCCAGCCCCTGTGGGAGCGATGGCTCACCGGACCACCGGAGACCGCGAATACCTGGGCCGGCCTCGACACCCGCCGCCGCGGGGCCTGGCACGACCTCGTTCGCGAACGAGGGTGCCGACTGTCCCACCATGACCGGCCGGCCGCTCACGCCTACGAACTCGACGGCCGGTACATCACCGACGAACCGGCGCTCTACCTGGCACTCGGCGAAGCGGTCAACGGTCCGGGTGGCTACTTCGGCGGCTGCCTCGCCGCCCTCGACGACTGCCTCCGCGGCACCTTCGGCTACACCGCTCCCGCCACCCTGATCTGGCGGGACGCGGAGACCGCGCGCGAGCACCTGTCCCGGACTCTGACACCGGAAGGTGAGCCGTACGACCTGTTCACCGAAGTCCTCGAAGCCCTGACTGCGGGCGGTATGACCGTCACCCTGGCATGAGTCGCCGTCAGACCGGCAACGCCTACGACGCCTCGCTCCCGGCGCGGCAGTGGCGGAACCGCCTGCCGTGCCGAGGGCGCCGAGGACGGTGGCGGCGCACAGGCGCGAACGGGGGAGGGGTGGACACCCGGAGGACCTGCGCCGGGCACTGGTACCTACTCGCCGAGCACCTCGCCGTACTTCGTGCCCGTGGACAGGGCCAGCCCGAACGGCGTCAGGGAGCGCCCGAGGGGATAGGCGGTCTGCGTGCTCTGCGCGTACCAGACGCCGCCCGAGCGGGCCTCGCCCGCGTTCTCGGTGGGGGCGCTCGCGGCGACGTCATCCAGTTGGTCAGGGTTGTACCTGCCGGTCGTCACCTGCGCGCCGAACTGGTCGCCGGTCTCCGCGGTGCCGGGCATGTCCGGGGTGTTCTGGTTGCGGGCGACACCACCGGACGGGCCGGTGGCGCTGCCGCGCAGGACGACGTATGCGCCCGCGTCCTTGACGGTGCCGATGTCCTCACCCGGTACGCCGACGACGAGCTCCGGGAGGTCGTCGCCGTTCACATCGCCCGCGGCGACCGAGAAGCCGAACCAGTCGCCGGCCTCGGAGGCCCCGGCCACGCCGGGACTGTCCTGGGTGAAGCAGTCGTGCGAGGCCCCGAAGGACTCTCCCCCGCCGTACACCACGGCGACCGCGCCGCCGGACCGCTCGTCCGTGCAGAGACCTGCGTCCTCGACCTCGGGGTTCGGCTGGTCGTAGCCGATGGCCAGGTCGTCCTTGCCGTCCCGGTCGAAGTCGGCGGCGGCCAGCGACTGGCCGTAGTCCGAACTGTTCCAGTACCGGGCGGGCTCGCCCGCGGCGTTCCAGCGCAGGATGAAGGTGCCCGCGCCCTCCATCTCCTTGTACGTCACCGCGAGGTCGTCCTTGCCGTCCCCGTCGAAGTCGCCGGTCGCGAGATCGCGGGTGCGACCGCCCATGCTGTACTGCGCGATGACCTCGGTCGTGGTGGGCGATCCGGGGGTGAGCGGGCCGGGTCGCAGCCGTAGCGAGCCGCTCTCCTCGTCGGCCGCGCCGAGCGCGAGGTCCTGGTCGCCGTCGTGGTCGTAGTCGCCCACCGAGATGCGGCTGCCGAGTTGCGTGAACTCGCCCTCGCCCCGGGCGGCGGTGAAGCCGATGCTGTCGTGGTTGCCGAAGCCCGACGGGGAGCCGTACAGCACGGTGACGCTGCCTTCGTGGCCGCGGCCCGAGTCCGTGAGGGCCTCGCCGCTCGCGCCGATGACGAGGTCGGAGATGCCGTCGCCGTTGAGATCGCCGGAGGCCACCGCGGAACCGAAGCGGTCCCCGGCCTCCGGAGTGCCGGGCACGGCGCGGTAGGACTGGCTGATGACGCCGGTGGAGCTGCTCGGACCGAGCCCGTTCACGCCGCCCCAGACCACATTGACGTATCCGGCGTTCGCCTTGCCGTTCACCGTCGCCGACGGCACGCCCACCGCGAGGTCGGTGAGCCCGTCCCCGTTGAAGTCGGCGTGCAGCGGGGTCGCGGCGGCCGCGGCGGCTGAGGTTCCGGCGAGGGGCAGGGTCAGCCCGGCAGCGGTGACGGCAACAACAGCCGCCGTAGCGCTCAAAGTTCGTACACGCACGGTGGTTCTCCCGAAATCGCGACTGTGGGGAAGCGTCCCGGGCTGTGTGACGTGTGAGGCGTACGAAGGGTTGTGCGAGAGCGGCGAGCAAGTGAACGGAGCTCAAGGCGGGCGGAGTTCGGTCCTCGAAGCCCCGGTTGGAAGCGCTGCCCCGGTCCGGTGTTGATTCCGGCCCGCGGCACGATCCGCGGGAAACCGAACTTGCCGGACCGGCAAGTTTATGTGCGTTGCGGCGTGGATCCGAGCAGGATCGACAGGGCACCCCGCGGGAAAGCCCAGGTGGGCGACGCGGCACTGTACGGCAGCATGAACAACGGGAGGCATCCGGTGTCCGGACACCACGAGCACGGCGGAAACGGCGAGCACGAACAGCACGACGAGCAGGCGGCCGCCGCGATGTTCGAACCGGCCGGCTGGAACGAGCGGTACGCGGGCCAGGAGCGCTTCTGGAGCGGCGAGCCCAACCCGCAACTGGTCACTGCCGCCGGCGAGCTCACCCCCGGCACCGCGCTCGACGTCGGCTGCGGCGAGGGCGGCGACGTCGTCTGGCTGGCCGGGCAGGGCTGGCGCGTGACCGGCGCCGACTTCTCGGCCGAGGGACTCGCGCGCGCCGCCCGGCACACCGAGCAGGCCGGCCTGGCCGAGCGCGTCGACTGGTGGCAGGTCGACGCCCGTACGTTCGACGCGGGGGAGCGGGCGTACGACCTGGTCACCAGCCACTACCTGCACGCCCCCGACGGCGGCATGGTCGAGGTGACCCGCCGCCTCGCCGACGCCGTGGCCCCCGGCGGTCTGCTGCTGGTCGTCGGCCATGCGCCGTCCCACGAGTTCACGCAGCTCTCCGAGAGCCACCGCAAGGCGATGTTCCTGGCCGCGGAGCTTCTGCCCGGCCTGCCGGTCGACTTCGAGCCGGTCGTCGTGGAGCAGCGCACCCGTACGCTCCAGCGGGACAGCGGTCCGGTGGAGGCCGAGGACTCGGTCCTGCTGGCCCGGCGCGCGCAGCGCTGATCACAGGGCTGACCGCAGGGCTCACCGCAGAGTAGCCACGGCTGCGTTCCGCGGCCCGGACGGAACCGGGCTCAGCCCGCTTCTCGGCCGTCCGGTCGGAGCGCGGCCGCGTTCTACTGAGGACGGCGGATACGGACAGGTCCGCGGGCGTCGTCGGGATCGACGGTGTGTCCACGCTGGGCGATCTCGACCTCTCCGGCCGCGGCCAGCCTGGCTGCGGCCCGACGTGCCGAGTCCATGAGGTCGCGCCAACCCTCGTCGTCGCCGTCGTACACCGCGCGGGCCGCGTCGGACGGACAGATGGAGCGCCCGACGCGCTGGTCCAGCAGACTCAGGATGGCCTGCTCCAGGCGACGCTGCGTCGGTTTCGAAGCGTCTGTCACGCTTCCAGGGTTACACCGACAGAGGTGACCGCGCGCTGCGTGAGGTTACTCGGGCGGGGCGGGGCGGGTCGCGACGGCACGGCGAACGGCACCGGCCTCAGGTGTGCCCCGATGCCGATGCCGATGCCGATGCCGATGCCGTTCAGTTCTGCGGTGCGTGTCCGCCGTGCGTGCGGGAAATTCCTTGTTGCCCGTCAGCGTGACCGCTGGCCTGTCGCCAAGCGGTACACCACGAGCACGATCACCGAACCGACGATCGCCGCGATCCACGTCGACAGGTGGAAGAAGCCGTTGAGGGAGTGCACCCCGAAAATCACCTTGCCCAGCCAGCCGCCGAGCAGACCGCCCACGATGCCGATGAGCATGGTGACGAGACAGCCGCCGGGGTCCTTGCCGGGCATGAGCGCTTTGGCGATGGCGCCCGCGATGAGTCCGATGAGAATCCAGGCGATGATGCCCACGGTGCTTCCTTTGCTGTCGAGGATCCGGCGGTACGACCACCCCGGCTGAGTGCCGGGCGGCTCTCACCGATGGTCGGGTAAGTCCAACTATCCGTTCGCGGACCTCTTACACAGGACCAAAGTCCCGTCCTTCGCACCGGCACCGAGCCGTCACGTTCCGCTGGCGGGGCAGCCGCTGGACTCAAGCCCCGGCGCCGCCGTCGACGGGGACGATCGCACCGGTGACCATGGAAGCGCGATCGCTGAGAAGCCAGGCCGCCGCCTCGGCGACCTCGCGGGGCTCGGCCATGCGGCCGAGCGGGATGGACGCCGTGATGTGTTCGACGACTCCGGGCGTCGCGGCTTCCCAGGCTTGGATCATCTCGGTGTCGGTGCCGCCTGGAGTGATGCCGTTGACCCGGATCCGGGCGGGAGCCCAGTTGACGGCCGCCGTCTCGGTGAGGCTGTTGAGCGCGCGCTTCATGGCTCCGTACGCGGGCAGGGCCGGATTGGCCCGGCGGCTTCCGATGCTGGAGGTGTTGACGATGGCCCCGCCGCCGTTCTGGCGCATGAGCGTGGCCTCCGCGTTCATGGCGATCCAGTGGGCGCGGAAGTTGACGGTGTACTGCTCGTCGATGTCCGCATCGGTCGTGCTGTCCACCGGGCCGGGCTGCCGCTGTCCGACCGCGCCGTTGTTGAGGGCGCCGTCGAGCCGGCCGTGCAGTTCCCCGACGCGGTCGACGGCCGCGTGGATGCTCGAACGGTCGGCCAGGTCGAGAGTGACGGCGTCCGCGACGCCTCCGTCCGCGCGAATCTCGGTGACGATGCGGTCGAGAGCGTCCTTGCTGCGAGCGGCGAGAACGACCTGCGCGCCCTCTCGGGCGAAGAGCCGGGCCGCGGCAGCGCCGATGCCGCGGCTGGCACCGGTGATGAAGACGACCTTGCCGTTCAGGAGACCGATGGGAGCGGGGACGGAGACGCTGTGGTTGCTCGTGTCGTAGTTGTTGCTCATGCCGAAAAGTGTTCGTCGGCTCCCGCAGCGGATACAGGCACAAGCCGTACCAGGATCCAGCCTGCGCGGACGGGCACACTCGACGTATGGACAAGCACGAGCTGGGAGCCTTTCTGCGGACCCGTCGGGAACGGCTGCGGCCCGAGGACGTCGGTATGCCCTCGGGCCCTCGGCGCCGTACACCGGGCCTGCGCCGGGAAGAGGTGGCGGTCCTCGCGCACATCTCCACGGAGTACTACGTCCGCCTGGAGCAGGGCCGGGCAGCCTCACGCCCCTCCGGGGAGGTACTCGCCGGGATCGCGAGTGCCTTGCTGCTCACGGAGGCCGAGTCCGACCACCTGCATGTCCTCGCGGGTACGGCGCCCAGCGACAACAGGCTGCACCGGCGTGATGTCCGCCCGAGCATCCTCGCCCTGCTCGAACGTCTTCCGCAGACGGCGGGTTTTGTCACGTCGGCCACGTTCGAGGTACTTGCGTGGAACGACCTCGCCGCCGCCCTCCTGGAGGACTTCGCGGAGCTGACTCCCCGGGACCGCAACCTCGCTCGCCGCGCCTTTCTCGCAAAGCCCTCCAACAGCACGCCGATGTACGGCGTCAGCGATCCCACAGAGTTCCGCCACCACGCCGTCATGAGTCTGCGCGCCGCACTTGCCCGCTATCCCGCCGATCCTGAAGTCACCGGACTCATCGACGAACTCCGCGAAGGAAGCGCTGAGTTCGACGGGCTGTGGGAGAGACACGACGTGTTGACGTCTCCCACGCTGACGAAGACGTTCCACCACCCGGTGGTCGGCAGGATCACGGTCGACTGCGACGCGCTCGCGCTCACTGAACGCGACCAGCATCTGGTGCTCTACAGCGCCCCACACGGGTCCCCGAGCGCCGAAGCGATTGCTCTGCTCGGTGTCTTGGGAACGTCGGCGGCTGAATACCGGAGCCTGTGAACAGGAGGGCTCAGCCTTGTGTACGACCCTGGGCGGTGTCGAGGAATTCTCCGAAGAATCGTGGACGTGCCGCGCCGACTTCTAGGATCCGTGCATGACAACATATGGCGGCATGTTCGCGCCGGACGCGTACTTCGACTCTCTGGAAGGCCGTTTGGTCTCGGACGGCTGTGTCACGCAGCGCCAGGACTGGTCCGGAACGTGTGTCCTGGTGGGGCGGCGTTCGGACGTCCGTATGCGTTGGGTCGCGACGAGGCTGGACCTGTTCACCATCGCGGCGGTGGTGCCGGAGATCACCGCCGCGGGCCTCTCCGCGTTCACGGAAGAGTCCTTGCGGTATGCCAAGGCCGCCAAGGGAGGCAGACCGCTGGGCATGCAGGCCGGTATCGGCGCTTTCCCCGTTCTGATCAGTGACAAGGTCGATCCCGCAGCGGCAGAGTGGGCCAGGGCCCGACAGCGCGTCGCGTTCGCCTGCATGGCCCGCCCTGTCGTGGTCGATCTCTCGTGCCGGAGCGTCTCCACGTACCGGGGCAAGCCCGGTCTTGGCCGCCTCTACGCGTCGTATTTCATCCAGAAGAGCACTCAGTACTTCGACCTCGCCGCTTCCGGCAGCCCTCACTGATTCGCGCCCCATACGGCGCGGTCATCCCAGCGTCCGCGCCGCCGCCACCACGAACACTCCCGTCACCCACGTCCACAGCACCGCCAACGCCGCATGGCCCGCGGTGCGCAGGCGATGGCCGCGCCACAGGCGCGGGGAGAAGTAGGCGAACTCCATGATCCAGCGCAGGCCCCAGAACAGGGTCTGGGCGCAGAGCAGGAACGTCGGCAGGGGAGCGCCGGTGAGCAGGTCCGGGGCGAAGGCCAGGGGGAGGACGCCGAGCAGGGTGCAGGTCAGGCCGATGAAGAACAGGTGTGCGTAGGAGACCTGACGGGTCAGCAGACTGCTGGCGCGCAGATCGCCGGGCCAGTCGAGTACGCGGGGCAGTACGGCGTGCACCAGTCCCATGACGATCAGGGCGAGCCCGACCAGGCGCAATTGGACGGTGAGGGTGAGGAGTTGGGTCATGGCCGTTCCTTCGTGAAGGCGAACGCCGTGACCAGGTGGGCGACGCGACGCTCGGCCTGGTGCCGCAGTCCGGCGTGAGCGGCGAGCCGGAGCCATTCCTTGCGAGGCAGGAAGTGCCAGGCGCCGGGTCCGAAGGCGGCCGTGTTCGGTACGTTCCTGAGGTGTTCGGCCACGAGGAGCGTGCCCCCGGGCCGCAGCAGGCGGGCGCATTCCGCGAAGAGGTGTTCCCGGTCCCGGGCACGGCGCAGTTCGTGCGCGGCGAAGACCAGGAGGACGGCGTCCGCGTCGGCGGAAGGGGCCGGCAGTGCGCCGGGGCGGCCGGGTACGGCGTGTGCGGGTGGCGGGACGCGGCGCCGTGCGCGGCGGATGGAGCCCTCGTCCGTCAGGGCCGGGTCGTACAGGTCGATGGCGGTGCGCCGCGCGGTGGGCCAGCGCGCGGCGAGCGGAGCGCTCACCTCGTCGAGGCCGGTGCTCACCACGACGTAGGCGGACGGGCCGGCGGGCAGCAGTGCCGCCAGCCAGTCGTAGCCGTACAGCTCGGAGCGGTCGTAGACGTACCAGCTTGCCGCGGTGGCGGTGCCGAGGAGGGTGAGGGCCAGAGCGGATCCGGTACGGGCGAGGCGGCGCAGGGGGCCGGGCAGGCGAGGGGCGACGGTGGCCGCGGCGACGGCGGTGGCCAGTCCGGCCGCGTACTGCGGCCAGTTGTAGGCGACGACGTCGCGGACGCCGGAGTGCCGGGCCGTCATCTCGCGGCGCCGTTCTCGCCGCGCAGTACGCCGCGCTCCCAGCCGTAGTCGACCCCGGCGACGTGGAAGGCGTTGGCAAGCACGGGCCGGGTGCCGGCCAGCGGGCCGTGGTCGAAGAAGGTCAGCCGGTCCACGTCGACGCGGACCGGCCGCGGATCCCACTCAGTACGGAACGCCTTGATGACGATCACGGAGCGGGTTTGCGGTTCCCACTCGAAGGTGTAGGGCAGCGGTCCGGCGAAGCGGCGGGCGGCGTGCTCGTCCACGAACGGACTCCGCGGCGGCAGGGGCGCAGGACCGCCGCGCAGGTCGGCACGGACCGTGAGGTCGGCGTGCCCGTCCGCGCTGTCGACCCGGAACTCCAGGGTGCCGTCCTCGACTGCTGAACCGATGCGTGCCAGGCGGTAGTTGTACCGGGTGAGCAGGTTGCCGCCGAACCGCATCAAGCGGGTGTCGGTGTCGCTGCGCAAGATGCGCAGGCCGCGCATCGTCCGCCCGCCGGGGGTCGGGAAGCGGGTGAAGACGCGGTAGCCGGTCAGGAGGAAGTCGAGGCCGAACCGGGCGGGCAGAGCGGCCGGTCGCAGGGCGCGGGTGTCGACGAGGGCGGCGGCCACGAAGCCGTACACCGGTACCTGTGCCCCCGCGCGATAGGTGTCGAGTTCCAGGGCGGGCGGCACGAGTGGACGCAGCACCTCGGCGGGCAGGGCGTACGTCAGGACGAGTGAGTGCGCGAAATGCGTACGCATCGCTATGGGGTGACGCTGTATCAGATGTCGCACGGCTCGATCCTCAGATCCTCGGTTCCGGCCGGGTCCGCGCCCAGGCGGACCACGCGGACGACGCCCCACAGGGCGGAACGGTCCCGTGCCGCCCAGCCCGCTCCGGCCGGTCCGGGTTCGCGGAAGCTGCGCAGGACGACGACGCCGCCGGGGCGGACGGCGCGCCGTACGGCGGTGCGCAGACGGCGGGCGAAGGCGGGGCCCGGTCCGTCCAGCACGTTGGAGAGAGTCACGGCGTCGTAGCCGCCGCGCGGTGCCCGCTCCATGACATCCACGACATCGCCTTCGACGAGCCGGACGTCCGGCGCCAACGGGGGATCCACGTGCGGGAGTTCGGTGCCCGCCAGCAGTCGCCACAGCCAGGGATTGTGGACGTTGGGGTGGCCGGTCACGGTCCGTTCCAGACGTCGCCGGAGCACGACGTCGAAGCGTGCCGGGACCACCGCGGCGAACGACGGACGCACCGTCACGGCGAGGGCGCCGCTCGGCCGCAGAGCGAGTCGCATCAGGCGGCGCAGCCCCGGGGTGTCCAGGTCCGCGCGCCAGCGCCGAACCTGTTCCGCCGGGTCGTCGAGCGTGAGGAAGCCGCGCAGGGCGGGCTCGCGCCAGGCCGGGAGCAGGGCTGCGGCCGCGCGGCGGCCCAGCCGCATCAGCCGCTCGGCGGAGCCCTCGACGCTCTCGCCTCCGGAGAGCCGCCTTCGCGCGTAGGCGAGTTGTACGGGATTGAGGTCCACGGCCGTCACCTCGTGTCCGGCGCGGTGCAGGGCGGCGGCGGTGTCGCCCGCGGAGGCGATGCACAGCACCCGTGCGCCGGTCGCGGGCAGGACACCGAGTTCGATGCCGCAGTCCTCGTACATCCGCCCGAACAGCAGGCGTGGACCGCCGGTCGCGCCGGTGATCCGGCCACGTGCCCAAGGTGTGCCGTTCACCGGTCCACCGCCTCGGCTGAACTCCAGGACGCCATCCAGATCAGGACGACGAAGGCCAGGTTCTGCGTGAGCATGCGCCCGGGCTCCTGGACCTGTCCGGGGCTGAAGACCAGGCCACCGGCGTTGAACCCCGCGACGAGGACCGTCTGGACGACGGCGGCGCCGCGCGCCCGTCGCCCGGTCAGCACCCAGAGCCCGATCGCCATCTCGGCGAGCCCGATGGCCACCAGAGCCGCCGTCAGCGCCCAGTGGGGGAGGAACGGTACGTCGCCGACGATGGCTCGCTGGTCCGCCCGCCCCGGCCAGACCTTGCACCACCAACCCTCGTAGAACCACACGAGGGCGATGGCGCTGCGCGCCACGACCCCGTGCCACTGCTTCACCGCAGGCCCGGCATGCCGGGCGGCGTGCGGGTCGGCTCCGGCCAGCTGATTCATGGGCATCGCACCGATCTCATAGGGCCGTTGCTCCGTCGACTCGCTCGACTCGCAGAATTGAACGTGTTCAAGATGAGCGTACGGTACAGGTCCGGAGTCGTACCGCCGCCGTCGGCCTTCGACCAACGCCGTGGGCGCAAGGGAGCCTGAGATCGCTCTTCCTGCTGAGCGGCTGCCCTGGGGTAAAGTTCGCAGGTCGCGCGGCCGGGGGGCCGAAGAGGAACGCGGCAATCCCTGGGGAGGGTGCGCAGCCGTGCTGTGCAAGAAATGCGGTAAGAATCAGGCCTTGGTCGAGGACGGGCTGTGCTCCCGGTGCGCGGCCGCCGTGGTCGCTGAGCTGACGCCCGCGCCGGGGACCGAACCGGTCGCGGACGCGCCGCTGCCGCCGCGGGTGCCGTCCGCGCCGTACGACCCGGGGGCCCGATGGGCGCTGCTGCGCTCTCCGAACGGGCTGGCCACGCTTGCCGTGGCCCTGCTGTGCCTGGTCGCCGCGGCCGATCTGGCTGCGGTGCTCGCGGGCATCGGGGAGTACCGGTTCCTGGCCGATGCGGCAGGCGGTGACTGGTCCCGTCTCGATGGCGCCGACGCGCGGCGCATCGACGAGCTGTACGTCTGGGCGGGCCGGATTCAGCTGCTGACCCTGGCTGCTTCGGCGGCCGGCTTCGTCGCCTGGTTCCTGCGCGTGCGCGACAACGCCCACGTGTTCGTGCCGTCCGGGCAGAGCAAGGCGCGGGCCTGGGCGATCTTCGGTTTCTTCGTCCCGGTCGTCAGCCTGTGGTTCCCGCGCCGCATCGCCCTGGACACCTGGCACGCCAGCACCGCCGAACCCGAACTCGGTCGTGGCCGCGCCTGGATGGTCGACCTGTGGTGGGTCCTGTGGCTGGGCGATCTGTTGATCGGGCGGGTCGCGGGGAACATGTACGACAGCGCCGAGACGGTGGATGCGACCACGTCGGCGACCGGGATGGTGATTTTCGCCGACGCCCTCGACATCGTGGCGGCCGGCGTCGCCGTCGCCCTCGTGCGGGCCCTGACCGGCCTGCAGAATCAGAAGGTCCAGGCGCGGAGCGAGTCCCTTCCGACCGTCTCCGAAGGTCCGACCGTCTCCGAAGGGACGTCGCGCAACTGATCCCGCTCGGTCCGGCAGCGGTCGGCGACGACGGCTTGTGGTCCGGAGCCCGCCGCAAGGCCGCCGCGGCGGTCCTCGGCTCTCGGCGGTGTGGGGTCAAAGGAGTCGGAGGCGTGACGACGGTGTCGTCCTTCGTCATGGCGACCGTGCGGTGCGGTCCGGCGGGGACGGTTCCGCCGCCGGACCGCATCTCGCGGGTGCATTCCGAGGTGTTCGTCCGCCTGAACGGGGAGATCGCGCGGCGCAACCGCCCGTCAAGCGGCACGTGCCGTCGGTCGCGGCCGCGCGTGTCACACGCGGAGCAGCAGACGCACCCGTAGAGCGTCGGACGATGTCGAGGTCACGTCCAGCTTGTCCGCGACCGAGGCGGCGATCGTCCAGGCCCAGCCGTCCGTCAGCGCTGCCTCGACCTCGCCCTGGGGCTGTGGCTCGTAGGCGATGTCCAGGTCGACCCAGTCGTCACCGGCGCGGGCTGTCACGGCGGCCACGTCGATGCCGTGCCGCTGGGCGGCCAGGATGAGTTCCGAGACCGTGAGCAGGGCATCGGAGCGAGCTGACGGGGAGCAGGACGGCATGCTGTCGAGCAGGTGGCCCAGGCCTTCCCGTGCCTGGGTGGCGTCGGCCGGGTGCCCGGTGAGCAGATGATCGGCGGGCAGGGTTGTCATGCCTTCTCCTCAGTCTCCGTTTCCGCGGTCCTGCGGACGGTCGTCACGCCACTCGTGACCTCGACCGAGCGGTTCAAACGCCGCGAGTCCGTAGAACGGTCCGGTGCGGGGTGCCACGTCGGCGGCCTCGGCCAGGCGCCACGCCCCGGCGCAGGCCACCGCGGCCCGCGCCCCGCGAGATGCGTCGGACCAGGAGTGCACCGGGAGAGCGGCGTCGCCCGCCTTGAAACCGGCCTCCGCCCGCACCCACCGGGTCAGGGCGTCGGAGCCGGGAGGGAGTTGCCCTGAGGAGAACGCGGGAAAGCGTCGCCGCACCAGGTCCGGGTCGGGTGGGACGCGGTCGCACGGCTCGACGTCCACGCCCACCGGGCCGCGCCCCACAGCAACCGCCACCAGCCCCTCCGCGTGACTCGTGCTGACCCCGAGCCGGCTGTGACCGCGGAGGAAAGGCCTTCCGTGACCGGTGCGGTCACAGTCGGGGCAGTGCTGGCGCACCTCCAACTCGGCTGCCGGGCGGCCGGTGACATGGGCCGCGCACCAGCGCAGCAGCAGGCGGGCCGCCAGAACGTCGTCCCGGCGGGACGGGATCCGTACGAGCGCGAGTCGGCGCCGTTCCCAGTCGGCGAGCGTCCGCTCGTCCGCGGCCGGTTCGGCCAGCACCTCGGCGGAGCGGGCGACCACGACAAGCATCGGCGTGCCGGCCGGCCCGGACGCGGGCCCGCCCGCCCGGGTGCTCATGCCGGGGTGGTGCCCGACGGGCTGAGGAACCGCTCGCGGATGCGGTCGAGCGTGCGGAAGTCGTCGATGGTCGACGTCTGGAGGTCGATCGTCCAGCCGCTGATCGATTCGAGCAGGTCGATGAACTCCAGGAAGTCCATCGAGTCGATCAGCCGGGCCTCGATGAGGTCCTCGTCGGGGGCGATGTCCCCTTCGAGTCCCGGGTTCTTCTCGTGGATCCACTCGATCACGGATTCCATGGCGCTGCCGGGTCCTTACTGTGCGGAACGGATGGGGAGGGCGGAGGTATCGGCGCGGGGCCGGACGCTGTCGAGCACGGCGAGGGCGTTCTCGGCGGAGCCGTGGGTGAGGACCATCGCGTGGACCCACCGTTCGACGCCGAAGGCGACGCAGGCGCTGAACGCGCTGCCGTGCGTACCGGCGTTGATGCCGAGCCGGTCACCGAAGAAGTTGCGGTGCCGGTTCACCGAGGCGATGGCCGTGCCGTCGGAAGCGCTGTACTCGTGTTTGACGGGATCCAGGGCCATGAGCCGGGCCCGGGAGCCCTGCCGGTCGTAGAACGGATCGTCCGCCGCCGCCCGGGTCAGGTCGAGACCGAGCCGCTCGGCCAGGTCCGTGACGAACCGCCCGCCCCGGTCGAGGTGTTCGACGCAGCCGTCCTTGGTGCCCAGGTACAGCACCTCCCGCATGTGGAAGCCGTGCAGCCTGCGCAGTCCCTCGTAGTGGGTCTCGTTGCGGAAGCAGCGGCCCGTCGCGGACAGGCGCAGTCCTTCCTCGCCGACGTCCTGGCCCTCCAGCGACAGCAGCAGGCCGTAGCAGGTGGCGGAGGGCAGCAGGTGTCCGGTCGCGCGCAGCGGCGCGTCCACCGGTGCTCCGCCGTCCGCCAGCGCGTCGAACGCGTCGGCATCGAACCGGCCCGCGGGAACGCCCAGGTGCGGGAAGTTGCGGAAGTAGTCCAGGCGCGCGAGGCCCGCGGCCGGCAACAGCGGGGGACCGAGGCACTCGGGGGCGGCCACCTGCTCGGCCAGACCGAGCAGAAGGCCGTCCAAACCGTGCAGGAGAGCCGTGTGCACGGGATCGAGCGCGAGCAGTCCGGCGCCGGGGCCGCGCAGTGGCGGCAACGGCCGGGTGGAGGTGTTCATGCAAACCGCTTCCTGCGAGAGGGGACGGGCGCGTGGGATTCGGGACATGGGGGAGCGCGACGACGGTGCCGGGCCGTCAAGAGCGCGGTCCGGGCGTCGAGTTGTGGACCATAGAGCGGCGCCACAGAATTTGTCTAGACCAGATGGCCGTCGTGTGGTGCGGTGGCTTGAATGGTGCGCTTCGCGGCTCAAATGGCTTTCAAATGCGGGTACTTGACATAGCCATCGGTCTAGACCAGTGTTCGAGCGCTCCTTCATCCCGCTTCTCCCACCGGGCCGACGGCGGAGCGGAGCGCTGCCCACGGCCGTGCCGTGCGCGAGCCCAGCCGAACACCGCCGGACGTCGCCGAAGGAACCCCATGCCCAGCACAGCGCCCGCCCGCTCCCGCCGTCCCCGCCTGCACCGTGCCGCCACCGAACGGCCCTACTTCAGCGCCGACGGCGAGTCCTACCTCGCCGAGACCACCCTGCGCGAACTCGACAAGACCCGTCCGTTACGGGTGCTGTCCGCCGAGCAGTTCGCCCACTGGCAGACCTACGGCTACGTCGTCGTCCGCGAAGCGATCCCGGCCGCCTCCGCCCGCCGGCTGCTGGACTTCACCTGGGACTTCCAAGGACTCGACCCCGACCGCCCGCAGACCTGGTTCGAGGACCGGCCCTGGCGCTCCCAGCTCGACCGACAACTGCACATCTACGGATTCGTGGAGGCCTACCACCACCAGATGCTCTGGGACAGCCGCCAGAACACCCGGGTGTACGACGCCTTCGTCGACGTATGGGACAGCGAGGAACTCTGGGTCACCCTCGACCGGCTGAACCTCAACCCGCCCAACCGCGGAAATCGCGACCGCGCCCTGATCGATGCCACCGACCGCGGATTCGACATCGAACTGCACTGGGACATCGACACCACCCTCGGAGTCCCGCCGCAACGGGTGCAGGGCATCATCGCCCTCAACGACACCAGCCCCGAAACCGGCGGCTTCCAGTGCAACCCCGAACTCTTCCGCAGGTTCGACCAGTGGGCCCCGCTCCAGCCCGCCGACCGCGACCCGCTGCGCCCCGACGCCGACCGCGACGCGTTCCCCGTCGTCAGACCCGAACTGCACCCCGGTGACCTACTCATCTGGAACGGACTCCTCGCACACGGAGTGGCCCGCAACACCTCCGACAACGGCGTGCGGGCGGTGCAGTACCTCTCGATGATGCCCGCGCTGGAGGAACACGACCGGCTGCGCACCTCGCGCGTCGAGTCCTGGCGCCACCTGCGCACACCCCGCTGGAACCGCACCCTCGTCGGCGACCCCGTACGGCACGAGTCCCAGCGCTATCCGACCGCCGAACTCGACGACCTCGGAAGCCGTCTGCTCGGGCTCACGTCCTGGCACGAACCGCTGCCCGCCAAGAACGCCGGGGAGCGCGCGTGCGCCGCATCTGCCTGACCCTCCCCACGGACCGGCCCTGCACCCCGGCCATCGCCGGCATCGCCCGCGAGGCGGCGTACGGGGCCCGTACCTTCGGCGTCGAGGTCCACATCCTCGTCCTGGACTCGGCGCCCGCCGCCGCGCGCGCCGAACACCGCACGGCCATCGACCACCTGACACCCGCACCGGGCGTCGTCGTCCATCACCTCGACGAGCAGGCACAACGCGTCCTGCTGCGAGACCTCGCCGCCACCGCCGCGCCCGCCGACACCGCCCGACTGCTGGAACTGCTGCTGCCCGCCGGAGTCTCGTACGGCGCCTGCACCGATCGCGCGTTCCTCATCGCGGAAACACTCGGCTGCGCCTCGGTGCACCGCCGGGACTCCGACAGCAGCTACCAGGAACACGACGGCGAGTCCGTCTTCCCGATCCACCAGGAGCTGGCCTTCCTCGACACCGTGGCCTCCGACGCCGGCTCGCGGGTGTCGGTCCGCCGGCTCCGTCCGGGCGCGCAGGACCGCCGCGTGGCCCTGGTGGGCGGGTCGTTCATCGGCGAGATGTCCGTCGACCTCGACGGGATACGGCAGCGCGACCCCGCCGCCTACGAACGGATCCTCACCCTCACCGTCCCCGACGACTACCCGGCGCTGTGGCGTGCCACCCTCGCCGCCGACTCCTTCCGCGGCGGTGGAACGACACCGTTCACCGAGGACCGCACGACTCTCACCAGCGTCCCGCCCACCCGCGTCGACATGTGCAACATCGCCTTGTCACGCGCGGTATACGCGACCGTGCCCCTGCCCCCGGCCAGGGACACCGTCGGCAGCGACTACTTCCTGCTGCACGCGGTCCACGCGGCCACCCTGCCCGGCGTGCTGCACAACCGGCACATCGTCAACCACCACACGCCGGACCGGCGCACCGACGCTGCGTTCCTCGCCTATCAGGTCAGACTCGCCAAGTACTTCCTGGCCGTGCCACGCCTCCATGAGGTCCACACCGCCCTCGCGACCGCGGGCCCCGACCTGCTCGACGAGCACGGGCGGATACGGACCGCCGCCGTCGCCGATCCGGTACGGCTCAGCGCCGCCGACCCGCGCCCCCGCGACGCCCGCAGACTGGACACGCTCGACGCCGTCCTCCGGGGCCTCGGCGGACGCTGGACGCAGGCAGCCGACCTGTTGGCGGCCCGCCGGGACCACCTGCTCGCCGAAGCGGCCTCGGACATGGCGGACTTCGCGTTCCTGCTGGACGCGTGGCCCGCGCTGATCCGTGCCGCCCGCGCCCGGGAGGCGGTGGGCGCACGATGACGGAAGTGACTCCAAGGCCCCTCGTCCCCACCGAACGCGGAGACCGGCCCGCCGACAGGGAGCGCACGCACACCGTTCCCTACGCCGCGGGCGTCGCCCGCCGCGGCCCGCTCGCGGTCGGGCAGACCAACATGATCCGGTGCATCCTGCGCGACGACCCCGTACAGATCAACATCCACGATGTGTGGCCCGCACCGGACGGCACCTCCGTGGCAGCCGCACTCGACGCCCTGCGCGTTCTGGTGGAACGGCACGAGGCACTGCGCACCACCTTCCCCCACCGCTCGGGCGACCTGCCCGGCGAACAACACGTCGCGGCCGAGGGCACCTTCGAGGTCACCGAGCGCCCGCAGCACGCCGATGCCTACGCCGGAGCACCCCACCGGTACGCCGAAGCCGTTGCCCGGCGGGCCCGAGAGGGCCGCTTCCGGCTCGGCCGCGACTTCCCGCTGCGCCTCACCCTCCTCACCCGTGACGGGGTCGTCAGCCATGTCGCGCTGGCGGCCAGCCACGCCGCGGTCGACGGCACCGCGCTGGCCGTCCTCCACGAGGAATGGCGCACCCTCGTGGCGGGCGTCCCCCTCGCCGCCGCGACCGCCCGCACCCCGCTCGACCTGGCGGCCGAGGAGACCTCGGCCGCGGGACAGCGCAAGAGCGAGGCCTCGCTGCGCTACTGGGAACGGGTCCTGCGCACCGCGCCCCAGGCCATGTTCGCCGAACCTCGGCTGCGCGCCGGTGACGCCAGCACCGCACAGCTGTCCCTGCGCTCGGCGCGGGCCGGACGGGCCCTGCGCGCCGCCGCCGCCCGCACGGGAAGCCCCGTCCCCACCGTCCTGCTCGCGGCCTGGTGCACCCTGGCCGCCCACCGGGCCGGACAGGACACCTGCGTCGCCGCGGCACCGACCTCGAACCGCAACAGGTCCGGGCTCGCCCGCAGCGTGACCACGCTCTCCCAGGACGCTCTGCTCAGCCTCGACATGAGCGGCCCGACCTTCGACGCGGTGCTGCGCAGGACATGGGGCGCGGCCCTCGACGCCTACCGGCACAGCAGGTTCGACTCCGTGCGGCTCTGGGACATGATCGGCTCGGTCACCCGCGAACGCGGCAGCCGCTTCGCCCGCGACGTCGTGTTCAACGACGTGAGCAGCGTGCCCGCGACCTCCGTCGGCACGGCGGAGCCGGTCCAGGACGACGAAGCCCACGAACTCTCCCTGCTCTGGGGCCCCGAGCAGGACCTGCCCACCCGACTGCTCACCTTCGTCCACGCGGTCGAGCCGGAGCTGCGCCTGTCGCTGTGGGCCGACCCCGCACTCTTCACCCGGCAGGAGGCGGAGGGCCAACTCACCGGACTCGTCCGTCTGCTGGAAGCCGTCGCGCACACGGACGTGCCGCTGGAAACCCTCACCGACGTCACCGGAGTACGTCCCGCGCCGCGCGACGCCGACTGGCACCAGGTCGACGGCTGCTGGATCTCCCGCAGCGCCGTCGAACAGGCGGTGAGCGAGGCGGCGGGCTCGCTCCCGGCCCACGTCGCCGTGACGGGCGGGCCGGAGGGCGCCGGGTCGGAGGGCGCCGGGCCGGACGGGGTCGGCAGTCGGCTGGTCGCCTTCGTCGCGGCGGCACCCGACGGCCGCGCCCCGACCTCCCACGACATCCACACCGCACTGATGACCCAGGTCGCCCTGCGGTCCGAACTCCTCGCACCGCACCACTACGTGATCGTCCCCCACGCCCCGCGCGACGCCACCGACACCGCGGCGTGGCACCGGCTGCCCGTCCTCACCGAAGGGAACGGCCGCCGACGGCCGATGTGACATGACCACCGACGACACTCCCGCCGCGCCACCGCCCAGCCCCTGGCGGTCGGCCCCCTTCCGGCTGTTCTTCACCGCCCGCAGCGCCTCGCTGCTGGCCGACGGCATGCTGATGGTCTCGCTGACCACCGCCGTGCTCGCCACGGGCTTCGGCCCTTCGGGCGTCGGCTACGCGCTCGCGGCGTGGATGGCCCCCATCGTCCTGCTCGTCCTCGTCGGGGGAGTGCTGGCCGACCGCTTCTCTCCGCAGACGACGATGGTCGCCGCCGATGTGCTGCGCATGTTCGCCATGCTGCTCATGGCCGCACTCCTCGCCTTCGGCGATCCGAGACTGTGGCAGATCATGGCGCTCATGGCGCTCAGCGGCGCCGCGACCGCGCTGTTCCAGCCCGGTCTGGCCGGTCTCGTACCGCAAGTGGCCCAGGACATCCAGCGGGCCAACGCCCTGCTGCGCGTGTCCGAGGCGATGAGCGCACTGCTCGGCCCCGGACTCGCCGGCCTGCTCGTCGCCTACTGGGACGTCGCCGGCTCCTACACGGTGATCGCCCTCGCCTACGCGGTCAGCGCCCTCGGCCTGCTTCCCCTGCGCCGCCTCGCCTCCGCACGCGACGAGGAGACCGCGCCCATCTGGCACCGACTGGCCGTCGGCTGGCGGGAGTTCCGCTCCCGCGACTGGCTGTGGAGCGTCATTCTCATCTGGTCGGTGTTCGGGCTGTTCGTGTTCGGCCCCGCGCTGCCGCTGGGCGCCGCGCTCATCACCGAGCAGCACGGCGCGAGCGGATACGGGTGGATCGCCTCCGCGGACGGCGCGGGCACGATCATCGGCGGCCTGCTCGGGCTGCGCGCCCGCCCCCGCCGGCCGGTCGTCGCCGGGGCGCTCGCCATGCTGATGTTCGCGCTCAACCCCCTGGCCCCCGCGCTGGGCTGGTCCTTCACCGCCACGGCGGCAGCCCACGTGCTGGGCGGCTGCGGGTTCGCCTTCTGGGGCGTGATGTGGGCGACGAGCATCCAGACGCACATCCCGCTCGCCGTCCTCAGCCGCGTCTCCGCGTACGACGTCGCCGGCTCCATCATGGTCATCCCGCTGGGCCGAGCCCTGTCGGGGCCGGCCGCCGAGAGGTTCGGCGCGGCGCACGTCCTGGAGTTCTCCTCGGCGGTCGCTGTCGTGCTCCTCACGGTCATGCTGATCGTTCCCGCTGTGCGGCGCCTGGGGCGTGAACCCGCGGGGGCCGTCTCCACGAATGCGGCCCGACTGGCACCGGCCGACGGCTAGGGCGTGTCCGGCGGATCAGGTCGCGTCCGGGTGGCCCGCACCTTCTGTGCTGGTGAGCGGGGTCTGGTGCGTGCAGCTGCAAGGCGGAGGAGGGCGACAACGCGGAGCGTTGGCAACTGACGACAACGCAGCAGATGGGCGTGCCAGACCCCGCGCCCGCGACAAGATCCGCCGGACACGCCCTAGGGCCGCCCGGACACACAACGACGGAAGGGGCCGGCATCGCCTTCGATGCCGGCCCCTTCCGTCGTTGCCGAGCGAGCCTCCACGCCCGTCAAGCCGCAGTGCGCGTCGTCATCCGACGGACATCGCGTCCGGCCGTCCGAATCCGCACGGCCGGAGAACCACCTGGCAAACACCGGATCCGCACGACGTCTGCACGCGGGTTCAGGGGGCATACGGCAGCGGCGGGCGGTGATCGGCGGATGCGCCGAGTCGCCCCGACGACGCGTCCAGAACGAGCCAGGGGGACCCCATGCCAGCCGTCATACCGGAGAGACCGGGCGGCGACAGCGCGACAACACGCGTACGCCCGGCCGCCGGGCATCCGTCCCGGGCGGGCCTCGCACGCACCGTCCGGAGCGCCGCCCTGCACATCGCCGCGCTGACGGCCGTGCAGACAGCGCTGATGATCGGCCTCGGCCTGCTGATCACGGGGCCCGCCCACGGACTGTGGCCCCTCGCGCACGAGGACGCCGTGGACGAACGGCTCGAAGCGATACGGACCCCGGCGCTCACCGGTATCTCCTTCGTCGCCTCCGAAGCGGGCAACACGCTCACGGTCATCACGATCACGGTCGTGGTGTGCCTGGGACTCGTGCTGATTCCGCACCGGACGCGATGGCGCGAGACCCTCTTCCTGTCCATCGGCGTGGCGCTGCAGTCTCTGGTGTTCCTGTTCATCACCCTCGCAGTGGACCGCAACCGGCCCGAGGTGGACCGGCTCGACGCCTCTCCGCCCACCTCCAGTTACACCTCGGGCCACACCGGGGCGGCCACCGCGCTGTACGCAGCACTCGCCGTCCTGGTGCTCTCCCGGGCGCGGGGGCCCTGGCGCCGGATCGCCGGATACGCCCTGCTGCTGGTCCCGTTGCTGGTGGCCGCGGCACGGCTGTACCGCGGCATGCACCACCCGACCGACGTCATGGGCGGCATCCTCAACGGCTCCCTGTCCCTGCTGATCGTCGGCCGCGCCGTCCTCACCCGCGACAACCAGGACGACGCCGCCGCGAACGTCCCCGCGGCCCCGGACGCCTCCGCACGTGCCGGACAGCGGCGCGGCACTGCCGTGGTCGTGTACAACCCGCTCTCCGCCGACGAGGCACTCCTCGACACCGTGCGACAGGGCCTGTCCCGCCACGGGTACGCCGACGCCCGGCTCGTCGCGACCACCGCCGACGACCCTGGGCGCGGCCAGTGCGCCGCGGCCCGCGACGCCGGGGCCCCGCTGATCGTGGTCTGCGGCGGCGACGGCACCGTACAGGCAGCGGCCGACGCCCTCGCCGACAGCGACGTACCACTCGTCGTCGTGCCCTGCGGCACCGGCAACCTGCTGGCCCGCAACCTCCACCTGCCGCTGTCACCCGCGAAAGCCCTGGACAGCGCGCTCGCGGGCACCGCACACCGCCTGGACCTCGGCCGAGTCGAGGGCGACGGCATCCCCGCCACCCACTTCGCGGCGATGAGCGGAGCCGGGCTCGACGCGTCGGTGATGGAGTCCACCGGGAGCCGCGCCAAGGCCGTCATCGGCTGGCTCGCCTACGCACTGGCCGTCATCCGGAAGATGCGCTCCCCGCGCATGGAACTGACGCTGCGTCTCGACGGCGGGCCGGCCCTGCGCCGCACCGCCCGCATGGTCCTGATCGCGAACGTCGGCACCATCCAGGGCGGCGTCTGCCTCGTCCCGGCGGCCCGGCCCGACGACGGGCTGCTCAACCTGCTGATCCTCGACCCGCACGGCCTCCGAGGCTGGCTGCGTGCCCTGAACACCCTTGCCCGCAAGACCACTTCCTCCCCGGCACCCGAGAACACGCCCGACGGCACCAGGGCCCCGGCCGGGCCCGTCGAGTACTTCGACTTCCGGCAGGCCGAAGTGGAGTTCGACGCGCCACAGCCACGCGAGGCCGACGGCGACCCGGTCGCCGCAGGACGCGTACTGCGCGCCGAGGTACGGCCCGGAGCCCTCACCGTGATGCTCCCCTCCGGAGGTAACTGACGTGGGAACCGCCACCCGGGTGCCGATTACGCGCGACATGCTGGGCGAGGAACTCTCCGGCGACGAAGCCCTCGTCACGCTGCGCAGATACGGCCGCTGGCCGCTGCTGCGCGACGCGTTCATGCGCTTCCGCTACGCCGACGGCTTCAGCCATTCCCGCGCACTCGCCCTGCAGACCGTGCTGTCCGTCGTACCCCTCTCGATCGCCTTCGTCGGGCTCTCCACCGCCCTGCACACCGAGGGCATCGGCCAGATGGCCGAACTCACCATCCACCGCATCTCGCAGGGCCCCAGCGCCTCGGTCGTCGAGGACGCGCTGGACCGCAGCCGACGGCACGCCGGAGACGGGAACCAGCTCGCCCTCTGGTTCGGCCTGGTCTTCTCCCTGATCAACGTCACCACGGCCATGTGCCAGATCGAACGAGGCGCCAACCGCATCTACGGCTGCGAACGCGACCGCCCCTTCGCGCAGAAGTACACCCGCGGCCTGCTGATGGCGCTGACCGCCGGAGTGCCGCTCGGACTGGGATTCGTGATGGCGGTCGCCGGAGACGACCTCTTCGAGTCCGCCGCCACCGTGTACGACCTGGGGGACACCGCATCGACCGCCTGGAACCTGCTCCGCTGGCCCCTCGGTCTGCTCCTGGCCCTGCTCTCGGCCAGCGTCATCTTCCGACGCTCACCACGACGCGTCCAGCCCGGATACACCTGGCTCGCCTTCGGAGCGGCCGTCTACATCGTGCTGTGGAGCCTGCTGACCTGGGCCCTGAGCATGTACCTGAACCTCAGCGGCTCCTTCGACACCGTCTACGGCCCGCTGAGTGCCTTCATGTCCCTGCTCCTGTGGGCCTACCTCACCTCCATCGCCCTGTTCCTGGGACTGTCCTTCGCCGCGCAGTTGGAGGCCGTCCGGGGCCAGCGGCCCGACCCGATCCAACCCGACCCGGGAGTCTGAACCATGGTGGTGCGCGCCGGCGCCCGTCGTCTCCAACAGCACCGTCGCCGCGTGGCAGACCGGCGTTTCGCCGCACGCCTGGCCGGCGCGGCGACCATCGCGGCGCTCGCGACCGCCCCGTTCGCTCTCCTGGCCGTCCTGGTCGAGAGCCGGTGGACGCCATTGCACCGGGTCGACGAGAACGCCGCCCGGAGCCTCAACGCCGTCGCGACGGACCATCCCGCGTGGACCCAGGTGCTGCGCGTCCTGTCCGACTGGGTCTGGGACCCCCTGACGCTGCGCGGTGCGGTCCTGGCGGTCACGGTGTGGCTCCTGTACCGGCGCGCGTGGCGACTGGCCGCCTGGTCGGCGACGACGGCGGTGACCGGCGGCCTGATCGGGCTCTGGGCCAAGCTGCTGGTCGAACGAGCCCGGCCGTCCCTGGCGGATCCGGTGGCACACGCCCCCGGTTACTCGTTCCCCTCGGGCCACGCGATGACGGCGGCCACGTCGTGCGCCGTCCTGCTCCTGGTCGCGCTGTCCCTCGTCCCGCGCCGTGTGCGGCCCGTCTGCTGGGCGCTCGCCGCCCTCTCGGTCCTGGGCGTCGGATTCACCCGTGTCGCCCTGGGAGTGCACTGGTTCAGCGACGTCGTGGGCGGCTGGCTCCTGGGAGCCGCCGTCGTCATCCTGACGACCTGGGCCTTCGAGGCATGGCGCACGGACGCCGGTCTACGGCCGACATCACTGGCCCAGGGCCTGGAACCCGAACTGCGCACCGCGCACCCGGAAACGTGACCCCCGACAGGAAGGAGCAGGAACAGGCGCGGTCCGGTCTCAGCCGGGGCGCGGGGTCAGCTGACGGCTGGGAGCTGACGGCTGGGACGAGCTGCTGTACGCGCACAGGCGTGCTTCGCCGGTGATCCTCGCGCTCGGGGAGCGCCTGGGGTGCGGCCCGCCCCGAGCTGGACGGCGGTGGGACCGACTCCACGTCCGCGGCGATGATCCCACCGGCTCGTCACCCGCGACCGCAGCCTGGGGCAGCTGCTTCCCGCGCCCGGGGAAGCACGGGAAGCAGCTGGCGATTTCAGCCCGGTGGCCGTGGGACGGTGTGCGCCGACACCCTCACAGGAGGTCGGCGAGGCGCCCCACTTGGTTCGGGTCGAGGCCGTAGCAGTAGAGCATGACCTCATCCGCGCCGAGGTCGGTGAAACGGGCGATCGCGTCGCTGACGGCGGTCGGCGTGGTGAGCAGTCCGTCGACCATCCGGTCGGCCATGCCGGTGAAGGCGTAGTAGGCGTGCATGTTGGCCCGGGCGTCGTCGATCACCTCGTCAGGACCGAGCGCGACGTTGACCTGCGCGACCATGCGGGGTTTGCCCTCGCGGCCGTGCTCCTTCCAGAAAGCGCGGACGGTGTCGAACAGGCCGCCTGCCCACGAGGGCGCCGCGGCGGAGAGGAAGCCGTCACCCCAGCGGGCGACGCGTTCGAGCGCGGCGGGCTTGAATCCGCCGAAGAGGATCTCGGGGCCGCCGGGTCGGGCCGGGCTGGGGCCGATCGGGCCGACCCCGTCCGCGTACGGCTCGCCCGACCACAGGCGGCCCATCACCGCCATCTGCTCGTCAAGGCGGCGGCCCCGGGTGTGCATGTCGATGCCTGTGGCCCGATGGTCGTCGTCGCGGCCGCCGACACCGATGCCGAGGACCAGGCGGCCACCGGACATCCGGTCCAAGGTGGCGGCCTGCTTGGCAAGGAGAGCGGTGTCGCGCAGCGGAGCGAGCAGCACCTCGGTCTGGACACGGACGCGGGACGTGGCACCCGCGAGGACGGAGAGCGCGACCAGGGGCTCGGGGTTGTCGTAGACGAGCCGGTCCAGCAGGCCGAGAGTGCTGAAGGGGCCGTCGTCAGCGCGTTGGGCCCAGGTGAGCAGGGTGGTCGGGTCGCCGATGGGCAGGCCGATACCGACGTTCATGAAGCAGACCTCCGAAGGGAAGGATCGACAAAGACTGTCGCCGCCCCTCCGGCACCTCGACGAGGTGGGACGCTCCCGCTCTGCGGCGTGCTTCTGGGGAACGTCTCGTTGAAGTGGTCTGACTTTAGGGCGGCCACCGCGCCTGGGACAACGGATTTTGGCGGCCCCTGCCCCCCGGCCCCTGCCCCTGACCGGGGGAGTAGTGGTGGTGGAACCGGAGACGATCACAGGATTGGTGCCGACGGGCGCCACAAGTACCGGATGTCCGGCTGACGTTCCTCGTTACGGTGCCCGTCGGTCCATTCGGCCGCGATGAAGCCGTGCCGCTCGTAGAAGCGACGTGCCGAGTCGTTGACCTGGAACGTCCACAGAGCCAGCCCGGCCGGACGGCGCTGTTTCGCCAGATCCACGAGGCGGCTTCCGATGCCCTGTCCCTGCCAGGCCGGGTCGAGATAGAGCTGGTCCAGATCTTCGCCGTCCAGCACCATCATCGCGACGACCGAGTCCTCGACAGCCGCCACCCACGTCTCCTGGCCGGGCACGACCACCTCCCGGAACCAGGACCGGACCTGGTCGTCCGTATGCGCCCGACGCACGCTCGGAAGCGCCGCCGCGAAAGAACGCAGCCACACCTCGGCCACCGCAGCAGCGTCGGAGCCGACTGCACGGCGGACGGCAAAGTTGTCGATCTCCACAGCGACGCATGCTTGCAGACCCGCGATGCGGCCGCAGCCGAGTTCCCCGCGACGCTTGGACCCACGCGGAACCCGGTGAACCTATGCGGTCGGAGCACCAGCGTGATCGTCGTCTGCATGCCGTACGCCGAGAGGACGTGCTGGTGCCCGACGACGTGCCCAAGCCGGTGACCCTGCGGTTCGGCCAACTGAGGAACGGGCCGGACAAGGAGGTTCGGTAGAAACGGGGCAGAGAACCGGCGTTGCTGCCAAGAGTCTTGACGGCGTGTGAACTGGAATGTCAGGGAGTGCGGACGAGTGATTGCACGCCGCTCGATAGGTGATCCCGGAGCGCGCCGCAGGGTGCGACAAAATCCGTTGCTGGCGGGCGATGCGGCGTGGAATACGTGGCGGCAGTGCCATTGCCGTTGATCCTGGGGAGCCCTCGTGACCGCAACCGTCCACGCCGTCGATCCGCACGACGAGGCAGCGCTGCGCGCCTGGTACGTGTGCTTCCGGGAGGGGGCCGTGGCCGGGCGCACCGATCCTCTTGTCGATTCCCTCGGCAGCCTGGCTCCGCGGCTTCGCGACCGGAGCGAGGCCGCGCCGCGCAGGGTCCGGGCGGTCGCCGCCTACGAGGCTGGGTCCGTCGTCGGGGCGCTATTGCTTGAGTTCCCGCTGGCGGAGAACCGGCACGTCGCCCAGGTCGAGATCGACGTGCCGCCAGGCAATCGACGCCGAGGCGTCGGCACCCTGCTGTTCAAGCACGCCGTGGACGCGGCGCGGGCCGAGGGCCGCACCATCCTGCTCGGCGAGGTTCCGAAGCCCGACGGAGTCGGCCCCGACAGCGTGCCGGGGTTGCGCTTCGTCGAGCGGCACGGCTTCAGCGTCGAGCACGGCGAGGACCACTACGTGCTGCCGCTGCCGCTGTTGGCGGACGGCACCGCGCCGATCCGGGCCGGCTACTCCTTGACCGGCTGGGTCGGCCCCTGCCCGCAGGAGTACTTGGACGCCTACGTGGCCCAGCGGACCGCGATGGGCCACGACGTGCCGACCGGCACTCTCGACGTGGAGCCCCCCGTGTGGAACGCGGCCCGGGTCCGTGCGACGGAGGGCCGACACGTGAAGCAGGGATTCACCCCTGTCGTGACCATGGCCAGGGGGCCAGGTGGCGAGTACGCGGGCTACACGCTGATCCTTGTGATGGCTGACCAGGACGGGCAGGTGCTGCAGGACGACACCCTGGTGGTGCGCGCGCACCGGGGTCACGGCCTCGGAGCGGCGCTCAAGGCCGCCAACCTGGCCAGGCTGGTGGAGGCGTTCCCCCGCAGCGCTCGCGTCCACACCTGGGTCGCCGGCACCAACACCGCCATGCTGGCCGTCAACCGCCGCTTCGGCTTCCGCCGCGTCGACTCCGAGGTCGGCGTCCAGCGCCGCCTCGACTGATGCCCTCCGCGTCACCGCCGTACCCGCCATCCACCGACAACTCCCCATGCACTGCCCGCCCCTCGACGGCACCTCGGCGATCCCGGCGCGGCGCAAGGCCATCGCGAGTACGAGAACCACGTCAACGCTCTCGGGCTTATCGGCTGGACAAGATCAACCACTGTCAGAAGTTCTGACAGCAGCACCAGTTCTCTGTTCCATTCCTACCGGACCCCACAACCACGGTCGGATGGCCGGGCACACCGCCGCCGGGATGACCGGGCGGCAGCAACATTTCTGCGGCGTGCTCCCTCGGAGCTCCGGGGACGCGTGTCCGGCGCGATCGTGGCCAGGGTGCCGGTGGGCATGATGGGCGATGGTCCGCGACCCGGCACCAGGCGTCGAGTCGGAGCAGGTTCAGCGCCCCCGCCGAGAAGGCGTGTTCGAGGTGTGGCTTGGGCAGGCCGCAGTGGCGGGATCGGTCGGAGATCGTGTGGGTTTGAAGACCGACCGGTGGAGCACTCGTTTAATCGGTTCTTATTTCCGCTGGTTGGAGGCGAATGATGGGCATCATCGCGTGGATAGTCATTGGACTGCTGGCAGGAGCGATCGCCAAGCTGCTGCTGCCGGGCAAGGACCCGGGCGGCATCATCATCACGATGCTCATCGGTATTGCCGGTGGTCTTCTCGGCGGCTGGCTCGGAAAGGTCATCTTCGGCGTCGACTCCATCGATGGCTTCTTCAACCTGTCCACGTGGGTGGCCGCCATCGTCGGATCGCTGATTCTGCTGATCCTCTATCGCCTGGTCACCGGTAACCGACGTCACGCTTGATCTGGCGCACGATCCCTTGCACAGATCTGCCCGGACGGCTCCGCTTTCCTGGAAAGCGGAGCCGTCCGCGTTGTGTCTGAGGGCCGAGCGGGCGTACGTCTTGCCCGTCGCCTGGTCGTGGAATTGACGTCGTGCTCCACGCCGTCAACTTCAGCCCGTTGAGCGACGGAATTTCGGGTAGTGGGTTCGGCATGGCACCGAAGACTGAAGTTCTCACGTCCCTGCGGGTCCTTCGACAACTGCGCCGAACCCGCGGTTTCTACATGGCGGGTGTCCTGCTGTGGACCGCCGCGGCAGTCTGGACCGGCTGGGTCCATCCCGGAAGCCGACAGATGTGGGTATCGCTCCTCCTCGCGGCCGTCTTCGCGGGCCTGCTCGGAACCGCCTCCGCCTGGCTGTACCGTCTGCGAGCCGCCCAACCGCGCAAGCCGGTGCACCATGCGGCGCGCGGGACCAGCGCCGCGGCCGGATGAGTTCGGGCCTCAGCGACCCGGACCACGGTGACCGAGGCGTCACTCATCGGTGCGCATGCCGCCTACCTGGGTGCGCTGGGGGCGTTGCCTGGCACAGGCCGGCTGCGAGGCCGCCCCTTCGGGATGTTGTCGGTTGCAGATGCGCGGTCAGCCGGGCTGGGAGAGTCGGTTGGGCCGGGGGAGGCTGATGGCCGCCGTTGGCTGCCCGGCCCCTGCCGACCAACGGCATTGGCACACATGCCGTTCACACCCGACATCGACCCCGGACGGCCTCCTGGCTATGGAGGTCTGAACGGGAGTTGTTTCGAGGCGTGTGGGGGAGTCACTGGTCGGCTCTCGACATGATCAATCGCGATGACTTTTGATGCCACTCGCTTGCCCGTTGGCCCCATACCTTCGCCGTCTGCTCGCAGTTCGGCGGGCTGGCCAGGCCAGAGGCGTGGGGCCTCGGCCTGGCCTCGCAACTAGGCCATGTCCGGGCGATCATGAGCGGAGCCAGATGACCAGGGCTGCGACGGTGACGGTGCCGAGGAACACGTGACCGCGTTTGTCGAACCGGGTCGAGACGGCTCGGTGGACTTTAAGCTTGTTAATGGCACGTTCCACCGTGTTGCGCTTCTTGTAGCGTTCCTTGTCGAATCCGGGCGGTTTGCCGCCGCGTGAACCCTGGCGCAGGCGGACGGCCTTGTGGTCCTTCTTCTCCGGGATGACATGCCGGATGCCGCGTCGTCGCAGGTAGGCGCAGATGGCGCGGTTGCTGTACGCCTTGTCGGCGGAGACGCTATCCGGTGTGCGGCGGGGACGACCGAGCCCGGCCCTGGGTACACGAATCTTGTCCATGACCAGCTCGAACTCGGTGCAGTCCGTCCGCTGTCCGGGGGCGACGGTGAGGGACAGCGGGTGGCAATGGCCGTCGGCAGTCAGGTGGAGCTTGGTAGTGAACCCGCCGCGTGAGCGGCCCAGGCCCTCGCCCGGGGCACCGGCGCCACCCGGCGGCCGGGCAGCCTCAACCCGAGCTTCTCGCTCTGGTGTTCCGCCGCGTCGGCCCCCTTTGAGCAAGGCGGAGCTGGCGGCGGGGTTCGGCGGGCGCCGGCAGCATGCTGATGGGCCCGCATCACCGTGGAGTCCACCGAGATGTCCCAGTCGATCGCGCTGTCGGCATCGGCGGCAGTCTGGACCTGCTGGAACACCCGTTCCCAGGTTCCGTCGGCCGACCACAGCCGATGGCGTTCATACGCGGTCTTCCACGGGCCGAACCGTTCCGGCAGGTCCCGCCACGGCACCCCGGTCCGCACTCGGTGCAGTATCCCGTTGACCACCTGACGGCGGTCCCGCCACCGCCCGCACCGGTTGTTGCTCACCGGCAGCAACGGCTCCAGCCGCCGCCACTGTCCGTCCGAAAGATCGCCTCGCCCCGCCATGCGCCGGACAACGCTGTGGGGTAGCGGCCGGACACGGCCTGTCGTCAGGATGTGGCAGCAGCCCGCAGGTCTTCGGCCGTAAGCAAGGACAACAGGCTGATGCCCTCTACCTTGAGGGCCTCGGCACCGCCTTGGTCCCGGTCGATCACGCACAGCGCCTCACCCACCTGCGCACCCAACCCCCTCAGATCCGCGGTCGACAGCACGATCTGGCCGCCACTGGTGACCACGTCCTCGATGACCAGCACCCTCCGGCCTGCAACCTCCGCGCCCTCCGCCAGACGGCATGTGCCATACGGCTTGGCCTGCTTGCGCACGAACGCGCAAGGAAGGCCCGTGTGTCGGCTGAGCGCGGTCACTACCGGGATGCCGCCCATCTCCAGGCCGGCCAGCACCTGCGTGCCGGACGGCACCAGCGGGGCCATCCGCTGGGCGATCTCGTCCAACAGGACGGGATCCGCCTCGAACCGGTACTTGTCGAAGTATTCCGTGGCAGTACGTCCCGACCTAAGCGTGAACTGGCCGGTCAGATGAGAGGCGGAGTGGATACGCAGAGCAAGATCAGAATGAGTCACAGGAAATCACTCTCCCAGCCGTCCCCTTTGACCAGCGCACCGGCTCCCCCCGACTCCACACAAGATCGCCCGGACACGGCCTAATGCGCAGTGTCAATGCTGTTCCGGGGATCGAATACGCAGAACTCGTTGCCCTCCGGGTCGGCAACGACGATCCAGCGGAAGCCGTGTTCGGTGAGTTCTTCAGAGAGTCTCGAAGCGCCCAGCTGTTCGAGGCGATTGACCTCGGGCATCAGGTCTGCGGTGCCGAAGTCGAGATCAAGGTGCAGGCGGTTCTTGCCCTGTTTTGGTTCTGGGACCTGTTGGAGGAGAAGGGTCGGGGCAGGAGTGGGCCCGACCAGGCTCAGGTAGGGAGGTCCATGGAAGCCGCGCCGGTAGTCCAGGGGAGAGAGCGCGGCAAGCCAGAACTCGGCTTGCGCCTCGGTGTCGACACAGTCCAGCGTCACAACGATCTGCATGGCGGAACGGTAGGAGGATCAGCCCGCCCTGACGATCTATTTTTCGGCAGCCCTGATGGGGCCCTCTGAATATCCCCACTCCAGGCTAAGGGGGTGGCCAGACCTGCTCGCCGGGATTCCCCACCCGGCTCCGGCCTGCGGCGGGACGTCACCGAGGAGGAACCGCCCGGTAGCTGGCCGGGTCCGGGGACGGGGCGAGCTGTACAGGTGTCGGGCGGGTGATGGGGGTTGGCCGCACCTTTCGGGTGACGTGGGTCACACCAGCTGGACCTGAAGTCTGGTTGAGGATGCAGGCTTCTGGTCATCGGGGCGATTGCTTCGCGGTCGCCCGGGACCTGCGCTTATTGAGGAGTCTGTGATGGCTGACAACCGTGTCGTGGTGGTCACCGGTGCAACCGGCAAGCAGGGCGGTGCCACCGCCCGTGCCCTGCTGTCCCGCGGCTGGACCGTGCATGCGCTGGTGCGTGATCCCGGCAAGGCGGAGGCGCTGGCGCTGGAGGAGGCCGGGGCCGTGCTGGTGCGCGGCGATCTCGACGATGCGGCCTCGCTGGATGCGGCACTGGCAGGGGCGTACGGCGTCTTCAGCGTGCAGACCTTCGCCGGGCCCGACGGCTTCGCCGGCGAGGCGCGGCAGGGCAAGGCGGTCGCGGACGCGGCGGCGCGGGCGGGTGTCGCGCACTTCGTCTACAGCTCCGTGGACGGCGCCGACCGGCCCGGTGAGGTGCAGCACTTCGCGAGCAAGGGCGAGGTCGAGCGGCACATCGAGGCGCTCGGACTGCCGGCCACGGTACTGCGGCCGTCGTTCTTCATCACCAACTTCGAAGGGCTCGGCCCGCAGTGGCACGACGGTGAACTGGTGCTCACCCTGGCACTGGCGCCTCAGACCCGGCTGCAGATGATCACTCCCGGGGACATCGGGGTCATCGCCGCGACCGCTTTCGACGCACCCGCCGACTACCTGGGGCGCACCATCGAGATCGCCGGGGATGAGGTGACCGGCCCTCAGATGGCCGAGATCTTCGGCCGTGCCGCAGGACGGCCGGTGCGCTTCGACGCCCAGCCGGTCGAGCAGGTGCGGGCCCACAGCGAGGAGATGGGGGCCATGTTCGACTGGTTCAACACGGTGGGCTTCCGCGCCGACCTGCCCGCGCTGCGCGAGCGCCACCCCGGGCTGACGAGCCTGGACGCGTGGGTGAGCGAGCGGTGGACGGTCCCGGCCGAGCCGGTGCCCACCGTGTGACGTCACCCCGTGCTGCTGATGGCCGCCGCCCGAAAGAGCGCCGCGGTCATCAGCAAGGCCGTCAGCTGAAGGGGCCCGGAGAACGGGTAGTGCACCGGGTCGGTATGGCCCGAACAATCGAAGAGCGGGAGGCTCCGGGCACAGTCGCTCGTGGCAACGAGGTGGGGATCGAAGAGCACAGGTGGCCGTTTTCAAAGATCTGACCGCAGTTCCGTGAAACCCCAGGTCAGGGATGTGAGCGGGGGATCGTTTCGGCAGAGTATGTCCCGGCATGGCGAGCAAGACGGTCGAGGCTGTGCTGTTTCCCGGGATCGATGTGCGAGTGGAACGCGTCAGCGACAGCTCCGACGTCCTCCTGGTGGAGGCCGTGTCCACCGCTTGCTCGTGCCGGTGCCCGGGCTGCCGGAAACAGGCGAGGCGCATACACAGCACGTATCAACGGGCCCTGAACGAACGGCCGGTGGGGCCTCGCCGGGTCCAGTTCGGCTGCGGGTCCGCCGGTACTTCCGTGACCGGAAGAACTGTTCTCGCAGGACGTTCGTCGAGCAGGTGCCGGGCCTGTCCGAGCGGCATCGTCGCTCGAGTGCCGGGCTGACCGGGTGGCTTCGATCGATTGCGGTGGAACTGGGTGTCCGTCCGGCCGCAAGGTTGTGCCGCCGTCTGAAGCTGGTTGCGCGCCGGACACGGTTGCTCAGTCTGTTGGCGGCGCCGACGGTGCCGGACCGTGCGCCGCGGGTGCTGGGGTGGACGAGTTCGCCCCCAGCAAGGGCTGCACCTACGGCACCGTGCTGGTCGACGTCGAAGCCCGTCGCGTCGTGGACGTGCTACCCGACCGCGCCTCGGAGACGTTCGCCGCCTGGCTCACCGAGCATCCCGGCGCCGAGATCATTCGTCGGGACCGGGCTACCGCTCACACCAAGGCGGTCAGGGATGCTGCCCCTCATGCCCTAGAAATCGCTGATCGCTGGCACCTGCTGCAGAACCTGTCCGCTGGGGTGGAGAAGACCTGCCACCAGCACCGCTACTGCCTGCGCAAACGCGCCGAGGAGAAGACAGTTGCCGAGGCGCCGGGGCCACCCCCGACGCTGTTACCGCCTACGGAACTGCCACGCACCCAGATCATCGAACGCACCCGCCACCGCTACGAAGACATCCACCGCCTGCTGGACAAACGCTGGACCATCAGCGCCATCGCCCGCCAGCTGAACCTCGACCGCAAGACCGTGCGCCGCTTCCGCGACACCGGCCTCGACGAACTGCTGGCCTGCGCCCGCGAGCGCCGCCCCAACGGTGTCCTGGAGCCGTTCAAGGCTTACCTCAACGCCCGCTCCACCGAAGCCCAAGGCCAGGTCAGCGGCACCCGACTGTTCCTGGAGATCCAAGCCCGCGGCTACCGGGGCAGCTGCCAGGTCGTCCGCAAGCACCTGGTCGCCTTTAGAGAGGGCACCACCGAACCGGTCCGGGCGGACATCCCGAGCCCCCGCAAGACCACCTCATGGATCATGCGGCCCCGGGAGACGCTCATCGAAAGCCAGGACGAGCGGCTCCTTCAAGTCCGGCTCGCCTGCCCCGACATCGCCCGGGCCTGCGATCTCGCTCGCGCGTTTGCCGACCTGGTCCGCTATCAGCGCGGATACCTGTTGCTGGAGTGGACCCGAAAGGCCGAGCAGGACGCACCGAAGCCCATGAAGGGCTTCGCCGGCTTCCTCCGCCATGACCTTGACGCAGTGACTGCCGGTCTGACCCTGCCCTGGAGCTCTGGCGTCGTCGAGGGCCACGTAAACCGGGTGAAAACACTGAAGCGAGCTATGTACGGCCGAGCGTCGTTCGAACTTCTCCGAGCCCGCGTCCTCACCCAGCCATGAGCATCGGGGAACTACGAGAGTCCCTTTCAGGGGCCTGCGCCAAGGAACAGGGCGGCCAGACGGGGAAGCCGACGGCTCATCTCTCTGTCGTCGTCGAAGTCGAAATCTTCGCCCATGTCAACCGCGTTGTCGCTCTCTCCACCAGCCCCGCGGAAACTGCGCCAGGCTTCGTAGAAGGCATCCGCATCACCCGTGATCCATTCGAACGCTCCGCTAGCTGCATAGTTCACGTCCTCGTAGAACAGCACCTCGGAACGGTCCCGGACGGTCGCCGCCTGAACGACATCGGGGTGCGTACCAAGGCTGTCCGGGTCGGCAGCCACGCGCTGGTACCACTGACAGCCCAAGGCGATCACACCGGCGCGGAAGTCCATGAAACTGTCGTCCGAACACCCACCTCCGATGAGGTATGCAGCCGCCCACACATCCCAGCGATACAGGGCGTCGTGCAGCTCATCGAAGCGCTCGGCGTACTCCAGGATCTCCTGCCGCGGTCTCTCCGCGAGCTGCTTGACGAGAACCTCGTCAAATGGCTCGCCAGTTGCGGCAGCCCCGGCTTGCGCGGCTTCGATGACGTCCCAGAACCTGTCGATCTCCATGACCGCGCACTCTGCCACGACCCAACGACAATCGATCCTGGCACCCTGCCGACACCTGGCCATTTCACGGAACTGCGGGCAGAGCCGTTTTCAAAGATCCCCATCAGCCCTGAGGATGCGAGGGCGGAGCAGAGGCCCGCTGACCGAAGGGAGAGCACTATGAAGGAAGTCGTCGTGCTCACCCTCCTTCTCCTGATCCTGGGTTGGGCGCTGGCGAGTGTGTGGAGTGCCTACTGCCTGTATGTGGGAATCCGTGACCTGCGGCGCGGCGCGAACTGGTGGGCCCACCTGCTGTCCTTCTCCCTGTTCACCGCCCTTGCGGTGTGGCTTCGGGGGCTGTTCAGCATGGGGCTCAATGGCAGTGAGGAATGCCAGTTCATCCACCGTCAGCCCTACGATGCCGCGTACGTCGACGCGCACACAGCCGAGTACAACAAGTGGTTCCCGCTGCACAGCAAGTGCAACGCCAGCTACGACATGGTCCCGGCATGGGTCAATCCGGTGGTCGTGCTCGCTCTCGTCGTCTCCCTTGTCTCCCTCGTCGGGCTGGTCTGGTTCGCCGTGGCGCGGTGGCCTTTCTCGCGTGCAATGAACGACACATCGTCCACCTGAGTGGCCCTCCTGTTGCCGGCTCCCCGCTGTCGGCGCGGCCGGCCACCGTGGCAGCGGTGCTCACGGACCTCGACGTCCACGCTCAGGCCGACGCCACCAGTCCCAGCTACGCTTCCACGGCACAGACGGTTTTGGGCAAGGGGGATCGTGAAGCGACCGCTGCTGTTTCTTGATGTGGACGGACCGCTCAACCCTTACGCGGCCAAGCCGGAAAGGCGTCCTGCCGGCTACACCACACTCAGGGTGCCCCACGAGATCTCGAAGGATTATGTAGGGATCTCTCTCCGACGGCGGCCCCTGCGGGTCTGGCTCAACCCCGCGCACGGGCGGGCCCTTCTCCAACTCGACTACGAACTGTGCTGGGCCACCACGTGGATGGGCGACGCCAATCGGTGGATCGCCCCGGTGCTCGGCCTCCCAGAGCTTCCCTTCGTCGATTTCGGTGACGCCCTGCTCCAAGAGCGTCCGGACGGGGTCCACTGGAAGACCGGTCCCCTCGTGGACTACGCCGAAGGCCGCCCTTTCGCCTGGGTGGACGATGAGCAGAGCACGCTGGACGAGGTACACGTAGCTGCCCACCATCGGGGGCCCGGGCTTCTCCACCACGTCAACCCGCGCATCGGTCTACGGGAGGACGACTTCCACAGGCTTGCCGAGTTTTCCCGGTCGCTGGAGCCTCCCCGCGCCTCCAGCTGAGCACGCCACGTACCCCACCAGACCCGTACACGCCACCGCCGTGGTCATGACGAGGTAGCTCCGAGGGGACTTGACCGATCACATGGATGCGCTGAGGGGCGACTTGCCCGACCGGCCCGGACGGGGAAGCCGAGTCGGTCAAGCGTGAGAGTGATCCAGGATCGGCTTCGGCTGCCTCAACTGAGTTATTTCCGGCGGATCATGTTCGGGCGGGGCTCGGTAGGTTGGCTTCATGCCTTCTGCACTTGTTGTTGGTTACGACCCGCGAGCGATACCCGGCGTCGACGGAGAGGCTCTTCGTTCGGCGCTCGGTGCGGAGCTGTTCCGGTTCGGCGAGCACGGGATCGACGCGGCCATGACGCTGATCGTGTTCGACGCATCAGCGGAGCCTGCCCTCGTCGCATCGTTGACCCAGCAGCCGTGGGATGTCGTGATCGTCGGCGGCGGGCTCCGCAAGACCGAGCCGCTGCTACCGCTTTTCGAACAGATCATGAACCTGATCCGGCGGCATGCACCCCAGGCCGCGATTGCGTTCAACACCAGTGGCGGGGACAGCGTCGAGGCGGCGCAGCGATGGCTCTGAATCCCCCAGTCTGAGGACCGGAGAGACGTTATATGGCCTCCCTCTGCCGCGGGGCCGAATCCATCGAGGGCATCAGTGCGCCGGAACAGGCCGAACGCAGGCGCTTGTTGAGTCGCGACTACGGACGCTCGCCCCTGCCATGGCTCACTGTCGTCCGGCCCTTCCATGCATGCTGTCGCGCCGCATCGGGGCGCGTGCGGCCCACGAGCCCGAGCAGAAAGCCGACGGGAATGGTGATCAGCCCGGGGGTCTGGAGCGGGAACCAGTGGAGATCGTGGTCCGGGAAGACCGCGATGGGCGTGCCTGTGGCGGCCGGTGAACCGGCCAGCAGCAGCACGATGAGGGGGATGGTCCCGTAGACGGTCCGGCGCACACCGGTGGCGGAGTACCCCGGCAGGAAGAGCGCGTACAACAGGACCGGAGCGAGCACCGAGGCCGCGACCGTGAACGACAGCGAGATCAGCGTGAGCCTGCCACGGTCGGCGAGGGTGGCGGAGAGGACGACCGCGACGGCTCCGACCAGCACGATGCCCAGGCGCGCCCGCCGGATCTCCCCGGCGGCCGACGCCTTCTTGGCGCCGCGTGCGGACCCCAGGTCCCGGGCGAGGCTGGAGGCGGCGGCGAGCGTGATGCCTGCCACTGCCGCGAGGGTGGTGGCGAAGACGGCGCACGCGATGACGGCGAAGAGCATGCTGTGCCGCGCGCCCCCGGCGACCGGGTCGAGAGCCCCCGTCACCATGAGGAGTGCGGTCGCTCCTCCGGGGTCGGCTGCCCGCACCGCGTCCCGGCCGATCAGGGCGCATGCCCCGAGCCCGGCCACGACCACCCCGGCGCACACGACCGCGACGGGGCCGACGGCCCAGCCCACGGCGCGCCGTGCGGTCCGGGCGTCCCTGAGCGGATGCAGCCGCATCGTGAGGTGTGGCAGACAAGCGGCGCCGATCACCAGGGTGGCCTGGAAGCTGATCAGGTCGAGGCGGCCGGCGACGGAGGAGCCGAAGTGCAGGCCCGGCCGTACGTAGCCGGCGCCGGCTCCCGAGCGGTCGCGGGCGGCGTCCAAGAGCGCCAGGGGCGACCAGCCGTACCGGGCGAGGACGATTCCCGCGAGGAGCGAAAGAGCGGTGAGCACCACGCCGACTTTGAGGATCTGTACGTAGCCGACGCCACGCATGCCGCCGAACGCGGCGTAGGCGACCATGAGGGCGCCACCCGCGACCGTGCATCCGGTCAGCGCGCCGTCGGGCAGGCCGAACATGGCGGCCAGGATGCGTCCGGCCGTGGAGAGCTGCACCAGGAGAAGCGGGGTCAGGACGAGGAGGCTGGCGACGCCCAGCGCTCTGCGTATCGACGGGTCGTCGAGCCGGTCGGCGAGGAAGTCGCCCAGGGTGAACACACCGGCGCGGCGCAGGGGTTCACCCATGATCCGCATGACCAGGAACAGCGACAGGACCGTCGCACCGGCGAAGAGCATGCCATCGGCGCCGTCGAGGGCGACCGCGCCCGTGGTGCTGAGCAGGGTGGCCGCGGAAATGTAGTCACCGGCGATGGCGAGCCCTCCGCCGACCGGTCCGAAGGCCGCGCTGCCTCCCGCGTAGAAGTGCTCGGGATCGTCCAGGTCGGCCGCTGCGAGCCCACACAGCAGCAGCGACACGGCGACGAAGCCGAGGAAGACCACGACGGCGAACGACTGTCCGTCGCCCCCGATCACGGTCGCCGCTTCCGAGCGGCCGGTCTCCGGCGGCGGGTGAGGGATGTTTGGACGGGAGCCGGAGCCGGAGCCGTAGCCATAACCGGAGTCCGCGCCGATCGAGATGCTGGATAGGACATGCCGGGGATGGCATCAGCCGACATGGTGGCGCGTACAGGAGTGGCGGTTTTCCGGGGGCACCCGCACAGCCGGCCCGCGGCCTTCTTGTGCTGGGACACAAATGCTGTGACACAAACCCTCAGCTTGTGGCGGTCGCCCAGGAGTTCGCAGCGTGCGACGTCCATGGGTGGGCGGTCATCCGGCCGACCTCACTCGCCGAGCGCCTCCCGGCAAGGCAGAGGCGGGGCAGCACCACAGTGCCGCCCCGCCTTGTCCGTCACCGCCGCTAGGACTGCGGACGGCTGCCGTGGTTCGCGCCGTTCTTGCGGCGGGCCTTCTTCTTACGACGTCGCTTCGACGACATGTGTGCCTCCCAGGGGTTAGCGCGGTTGTTCTCCCTGGGTGTCCCAGGCGAGCTCCAGATCGCCTGCCCGGCCGAACGGGGTCGCATGGTGTGACCTGTGTCACTCGTGCCTCATGGGGCATGTACCGCCACTGTCGGCGCCGGTCACCTCCGCCACGATTTCGAAGCGGGCGGACTCGACCCTCTCGTTCCAGGCGCGCGTGGCCGATGCGTTCTGGGGCAGCGACAGGCCCTGCGACCGTGTGGCGCTGGTTACGCGGCGGGCTCTCCCAGGTGAGCGGTAGCCGTTCGCCAGGCCGTGGTCACTGCCGCCTGCGCCTGCGCTGTCCGTACCGTGCGGACGCCCGACGGCGACACCGGCGCACCCACATGGACATGGAGTGTCGGTCGACGCAGGGGCGCGGTCGCCAGTCCTGCGACCTGCTTGGCGGTGCTGCCCGAGGTGATGCGGCGGGCACCGGCCTGGCCCACCGGAACGATGGGAGCGCCCGTGCGCTCGGCCAGTCGGGCCAGGCCGCTGCGGAAGGCCCGGGGCGCCTGCTCGGCCACGTCTCTGCGGCGCGGCAACCCGCCCTCGGCGTAGATGAGGACCAGCCGTCCCTGGTCCAGGGCGTCGGCAGCCCTGTCCAGCGCGTCCGCTGCGCGACGGTCGCCGCGGACGACGGGTATGTGACCTTCGCTGGCCAGCAACCGGCCCAGAAGCGGGACACGCCACAGTCCGGCCGCCGCCATGATCACCGGCTCGACCCCGAGGCGGCGCAGGGCGGTGACGACGATGGCGGGATCGGCGAGAGAGGTGTGGTTCGCGGCGATGATGCTGCCCGGCCCGAGATCGGCGTGCGGATCCGTGGTCACCGCCAACCGGCCGACAGCGGGCACGAGGAGGTCGGCAATTCGGCTGAGCATGAGCGGTCTCCCGGATCCGGCGATGTGTGTCCTCATCGTCGATGGCGGAACGTGGCCGCGCCTGAGTTGCCGTACTCAAGTCACCTGACAAACCAACCTAGCCGCGGCGCGCTGGCCAACAGGGTAGTAACTGCATGTGGTTACGGTGATGCGGGGACGGGCTCTGCAGGCCTTTGACCGGGCGCCGCGTCGACACAAGGATGCACAAGGATGGCGGAGAACAGCGGGCCGCGTGGTGACGTGCGGCCTTGTGGAAGCCCGGACAGCAGGGAGCGTTTCATCCGATGACTGCACAGCCCGCACGTCCTGAGCGCGGTGGTCCCGAGACCGTCCGGGTCTTGGATGTCCCGCCGTTCAAACCTGCTCTCGTCAAAACGGTGTTCAGGGAGACGAGCCCGATGCACGTCACTCGGTCGGCCGCCTTGGCCGCCGCGTCGGTGACGCGGACATTGCTGACGGAGATCATCGCCGGTGCGCGGAGAGCGGCGGCGGCGGAAGCCCGTACGAAGCTGGTTCCCCGGGATCTCGTCTCGGCGATCGACCGGAACGTCGAGCTGGACGTGGGTGACAAGTGGTACGTGCACAGCCCGACGTTCAAAGCCCTGGACGGTGTCCGGTACGACGCCGAGGGTGTCGTCGTGCCTTCTCCCAGGCGCAGCAGGTCGCGCAAGTCGAGTGCTGTGGTCGGCGCTCACAGGTTCGAGGCAGGGGTCAGGAAGCTCCTGCGGAGCCAGGGGGCTACGGCCGTCCCCCTGATGGTTCGCGAACTGGACGGAATCGCGAGCGTGTTCCTGACGGGTCTCGCCCGGGACGCGGCAATGGTCGTTCGTGAGGGCGGGGTTCAACGTTTCGGTACGGTCGTCCTGGGGTCGTCGGACGACGTGGCCCCGCCGCCGTTCGCCAAGGATCCCTTGGTCATGGCCCTGTCCACGCGCAGAGGGGACGGACGGACCATCGGCAGGGACGACGTTCTGGCCGCCGCCACGATGCAGTTGTTCGGCGGCACCATCAGGCAGCAAGCCCTCGCCGCGGCACGCGAGGCGGCACAGGCTGCATGATCGGGCGGTCACCGCCCTCTCCCTGAGGCTGAGCAGGGCGGACCGCGGTGCCCGAGGTGTCGCCGGGGATGGTGCCTCGGCCGCGACAGGGGTCCGGTCCGGCCGTCCCGGGGAGAGAGACGGCCGGACCAGTGGGGGCGGGATCAGGACGCGGTGCTCACCGGCGTGCCGCGGTCTTCGGCGCGGAGGTCGGGCTGTGGCCCGGCTTCCAGGCCGGCGCGCCGGGCGGATTGGCTGCCGTCTTCCTGTTCAGGGACTGGGCGGCGGTCGGCAGCGTCCAGTTCTGGGCGCCGCTTGCGTTGCAGGCGTAGAGCTGGAGCTGGGTGCCGCCCGCGCTGGAACTGTTGGGATCGTCCAGGCAGAGGGTGGATTGCGGGTTGACCAGGGAGTTGTTCGCTCCGGCCCGCCACTGCTGGCTTCCGGTTCCGTTGCAGGTCCACAGCCGGACCTTGGTGCCGTTGGTGGTGCCGCCGTTGTCCACGTCCAGGCACTTGCCGAGCGAGCGCAGGGAACCGTCCGAGGCGACCGTCCAGTCCTGGGCGTAGGTGGCGTTGCAGGCCCACATCTGGGTGGCGGTGCCGTCGGCCGTGCCCGAGTTGGCGACGTCGACGCACAGTTTGCCGCCGCCGGATGCGGTGACACCGGAGACGACCGGTCCCACGCGTGGGACCGACGGCGACGACGTGCTGCCCCCGTAGGACGGCGGTGCCGCCGAACTATCGCTCGCCCAGCTGGTGTTGGCGCTGGTGCCGAGGGTGAAGTCCAGCGTCCCGCCCGCGGTCAGGGCGGAGGTGGGCGCGTAGGCGTTGTTCCACGCCGAGCCGTTCCAGGCCGCGGACTGCACGTAGGGGGCGTTGTCGGCGGCGCCGTTGCCGTTGACCGTCAGCTTCTTGCCGGAGGGCAGGGTGATCACGGCCTGCGGGAAGAGTGGCGAGCCCAGCGCCAGATCGGCGGTGCCCGGTGTCTGCGGGTACATGCCGAGTGCGGAGAAGACGTACCAGGCGCTCATGGCGCCCAGGTCGTCGTTGCCGTCGGCCAGGCCGCCGGGGGTGGCCGACCAGATCTGCTGCTGGATGGCGCGGACGGTGCCCTGCGTCTTCCAGGGCTGGCCGGTGTAGTCGTACTCCCAGGGCAGTTCGATGCTGGGTTCGTTGCCGACCCAGGCGTAGCCGTTGGCACCGGTGTAGCTGCGCAGGACGGTGTCCAGATAGTGGTTCATCGCCGTGTTGCCGCCCTTGGCGCGGGCCAGGTCGCGCACGTTGAAGGGCACCATGCCGGTGTAGATCCAGGAGTCCGCCTCGACCATGTCCGTGCCGCTGGTCGGGTCGAAGCCGCCCGTCCAGGTGCCGTCGGCGTTGCGCGGCTCGACGAAGCCGGAGGCCGGGTTGAGGACGCCCCGCCAGTTCTGCGCGCGCGTCGCGTACTTGGACTGGTTCGCGCTGTCGCCGAGCGCTCCGGCGAAGGCGGAGAGGGCGAAGTCCGCGGTGTTGTACTCCAGTGTCGTGGCGACCGGGCCGTAGAAGTTGCAGCAGCCGTAGCTGCCGTTGTGCGGCATGTAGCCGGGGGAGTCGAGATAGTTCAGGCCCGGGCGGTCGTTGTTCGCCTTGGACGCCTGCGAGACCAGGCCGCGCAGGGTCTCGGCGGTGTCGAACTGCCGGGCGCCGAAGGCGTGGTAGTCGGCGATGATCGCGGCGGCGGGGTCGCCGACCATGACGTAGGACTCGCCGTTGTTCTCCGACCACTTGGGGAAGATGCCGGTCTGCCGGTAGTCGTCGAGCATGGACTGGGCGGTGTCGGAGGCGGCCTGTGGATCGACCAGGGCCTCAAGCTGCGCCTGGGAGCGGTAGATGTCCCAGCCCGAGTAGTTGCCGTAGGCGGCCTGGTGGCCGGAGTCCACGGTGTGGGCCTTGCCGTCGAAGCCGGGATACTGCCCGTCGGTGTCGCTGATCACGTTCGGGTGCAGCAGCGAGTGGTAGAGCGCCGTGTAGAACTGCTGCTGCTGGGCGGCCGTGCCGCCGCCGATCTGCACCCGTCCCAGCTCGGTGTTCCAGGCACCCTGCGCCGCGTTGCGGGTGGCGTCGAAGTCCCAGCCGGAGTTCTCCGCCGTACGGTTGGCCTTGGCGCCGGCGACGGAGACGTACGAGACGCCGACCTTCGCCTGCACCACGGGATGCTTGGTGGCGTCGAAGGTGACGTAGCCGTTGTTCGCGGCGGCCTGAGGGGCGGCGGTTGTGGCCGAGGTGCCGCTCTTCGCGGGGGTGCCGTGCAGGACGGGGTGGTTCGGCTTCTCCGCGGCGTTCTTGCCCGCGCCCTTGGTGGCCTTGTCGCGCAGTGTCGCCGCGGCGGCCGGGGTGCCGCTGGTGGCGAAGGGCTGATCGAAGACCATGTCGAAGTAGACGGTGTAGCTGTTGCCCGCGCCGCAGAAGCGGCCGCTGGTCACCTGCCCGCTGACCTCGGTGTCGGAGACCTTGGTGAACTGCGTGTTGCTCGCGCCGTTCTGGCTGCCGGTGAGCTTGAAGACCAGATTGGCCTGTGTGGTGGACGGGAACGAGAACCGCGCCATGCCGCTGCGCTTGGTCGCCGTCAGCTCGGTGGTGACCTTGTTGTCCAGGGCCACCTTGTAACTGCCCGCCGACGCCGACTCGTTGGCGTGGCTGAAGCCGACGCTCGCCTTGGTGTCGACAGCTCCCACGCTGGGCAGCACCGGCACGTCGCCCGCCGCGCCGCAGCCGGGCCCGGCGATGTGGGTCAGGCTGAACCCGGTGATCGACTTGTCGTTGTACTCGTAGCCGCCACCGGGCGGCCGCGAGGGGGTGTCGGGACTCCACTGCACCATGCCGAACGGTGCGTCGGCGCCGGGGAAGTCGTTGGCCTGGTTGGTGGTGCCGATGAAGGGATTCACCAGGGTGGCCGGGGCGGTGACCAGGGCCGCGGGACGGGGTGCCGCGACCGCGGGGCCGGCCAGTTGGGCCACCGCGAGTGCGCCGGCGGCCAGGATGCCGGTGCCGAGTGCGGCGGATGACCGTAAGGGGCGTCTCATGTCCTTTGTGCCTCCTCGTGTGCGCGGACCGGTGGGGCGCGGTGCTGGCCCCGCCGGACAGCGGAAGGGCTGGTGCAGGAGTTGTGACAACGTTGTCAAAGTGCTGTCACGTGCTCTCCGGCGATGGAGGGGGGTGCAGAGGTGCCGGGAGGGGCAGGTTCGATGGGGAACGTAGCCATCTGGCGGGGACGCGTCAACGCTGCTCGCAGAGAATGCCGCGCGGCGCGCCGCCGGCGGCGAGCGAGCGCCTGTCGTGGGGGCCGCCCGGACGGCAGGCGAGCGCCCGCCGTCGCTGCCGCCGGGAGGGCAGGCGAGCGTCCGCCGTCGGGACCGCCCGGACCGCAGGACGCGCCGCACCCGAGGGCATGGTCCAGAGGCGGGGCGGCCTGCGTGCTCTACCTGCGACGAGGACGCGGCCTCACGGATGCCCGGCGCCTTCGCCCGAATAGGTCAGCGGGCGGGGCGCCCAGCCCACGCCGCAGCGCGCGCTGCCTGATGATCACAGAGTGCACCTGGGCCGAACACGGATCACACGCTACGACCTCGTACGGGCGCTGCCCGCTGTGCTGATCGCGGCGGCGGCGGTGACGGACGCCGCCACTCCTCGACGGGAGCGCTATGACGCTTTCCTCTACGTGGTGCCGAGCCTGGCTGCCGTGTCGTGGGGCGTTCTCGCCACTCTCGCGTTCGGTGCGGTGGCGATCGGGGTCATGCTCCTGCTGGAGGCGATGCGTGGTGAGGCGTTCATGCCGGGCGGGCTGGCCGCCACGGTCCTGATGCTCGTCATCACTGCCGTCGCCGCGTGGTGCAGCAGCGTACGACAGCGCCGAGAGCGGGAACTGCGCCATGTCCAGCAGGTCGCGGACGTGGTGCAGCGAGCCGTTCAGCATCCGCTGCCCAAGTGTCTGGGCCCCGTCGACCTGCATCTGCTGTACGAACCCTCGATCGCCGGGGCCCACATGGGCGGCGACTTCTACAAGGCGCTCCAGGTGCCCGGCGCGGTGCGCATGATGATCGGTGACGTGCAGGGAAAAGGGCTGGGAGCCGTCGAGACCGCCGCCGTCCTGCTGGGGTCGTTCCGCGAAGGCGCGTACAGCGCGCCGGACCTGCCCGCCCTCGCCCGCAACCTGGAAACCACCATGGATCGGCACGCCGCGCGCGTGGACGTCGAGGACGCGGAGCGGTTCGCGACGGTGATCCTCGCCGAGATCCCGCTCGACCGTCCGGTGATGCGCCTGCTGAGCTGCGGACATCCTCCGCCCATCGTCCAGCCGCGCGGAGGCCCGGCCCGTCCCGTGGTCTTCGAGCAGGTCTCTCTGCCCGTTCACCTAGCTCTGGGCACGAACGACGCGTACACAGTGGAGGAGATCCCCTTCGCGACAGGTGACCGACTCCTGATGTACACCGACGGAGTCAGCGAGACCCGCGACGCGGCGGGAGAGTTCTACCCCCTGACCGAGCGGCTCGCGGCCTGGCTGCATACGCCTGACCAGGAAGTTCTTCCCCTGCTCGCAGACGATCTGCGCCGCTACGGCGGACAGGCTCCGGACGACGACACGGCCGCCGTGCTCGTCGTCCGCACTGCTGAGCCCCAATGACCGACGTCATCGCAGGCGCGGGCTGATACGGGCCCGATCCCTGCCTCTGGCCCCTTGGAAAGCCGGCTCGTTCTTCGCTGAAAGGCATTGATCATGACCAAGCCCCTTGTCGTCATCACTGGCGCCAGTTCCGGCATCGGAGCCGCCACCGCACGGCTGCTCTCCGCGCACGGCCACTCGCTGCTGCTCCTCGCCCGTCGTCTGGACAAGCTCGAGGAACTGAGTCTTCCCGACGCCCTGTGCCGAAAGGTCGACGTCACCGATCGCGCCGCTGTCGCGGCCGCGATCCGCGAGGCCGAAGGCCGGTACGGGCCGGTGGACGCACTCATCAACAACGCAGGGGCGATGCTGCTCGGCCGGATCGTGGATCAGCCCGAAGACGAGTGGGATCGCATGATCGACCTCAACGTCAAGGCCGTCCTCCACGCCACCCGCGCCGTACTGCCTGGCATGGTCGACCGCCGGGCCGGCACGGTGATCAACATCAGTTCTGTCGCGGGCCGCAAAACGTTCCCGAACCACACCGCGTACGTCGGCACCAAGTTTGCCGTGCACGCGATGTCGGAGAACCTGCGCGAAGAAGTCGCCCCGTACGGGGTACGCGTGGTCACCATCGCCCCGGGTGCGGTGGAGACCGAGCTCCTCTCGCACACCAGCGACGAGCAGATCAAGAACGACTACGCGGAGTGGAAGGCGGCCGCCGGTGGCGCCCTCGATCCGCAGGTCGTGGCGGAGGCCATCGCGTACGCCTATGAGCAGCCGCCGAACGTCACCATCCGCGAGATCGTCCTCGCCGCCACCGGCCAGGAATCCTGACGGCTGCCAGGGCGTGTCCGGCGGATCAGGTCGCGTCCGGGTGGCCCGCACCTTCTGTGCTGGTGAGCGGGGTCTGGTGCGTGCAGCTGCAAGGCGGAGGAGGGCGTCAACGCGGAGCGTTGGCAACCGACGACAACGCCGAGGGGGGTACCCCCTGCTCCTTAAGAGCTTGGGGGAGTGCGTGCCAGACCCCGCGCCCGCGACAAGATCCGCCGGACACGCCCTAGAGCCCTGCGCTGACCGCCACGGGATGAGTGCGGTGGCGAACGGGATGCGCGCGCAACTGCCTTGGCCACGCCCTCGGGGAGCCGTTGAGCACGCGGTGGCACAGGCCGATTTCAGCCGACCGTGCGTCGGCCGGCCTCCCGAGCCTCTCGCGTTGAGCCGCCTTTTTGCGTTCGAGCATGGTCTTTTTGCGGAGGACTCAACGCCTATTGCGTTTCCGTGTTCACGTCAATACGCTCGCTGGCGCACCATCCCCTTCGTTGTCGTCGTCTCCACCAACAGGGCTGCCTGGAAGAGGAGTTGGCGCTACGTCCTTCAAGGAGAACCAGATGGTCGTCTCGCGCCGCACGCTTCTCCAGGCCGTCACCTCCGCAGGGATCGTCGGAGGCGTCGGGCTGGGACAGACCGCTCTCGCGGCCCCGGCGACAGCGTCGAGCGCTCCCGGCGACGTGGTCGGGAAGGTGACCGTCGGCTACCAGGGATGGTTCGCGTGCGCCGGGGACGGTGCGCCGATCGACGGCTGGTGGCACTGGGCCCAGAACTGGGGCCAGACCCCGTCCGCGGCCAACAAGGCCATCGTGGCCTGGCCCGACGTCCGCGACTATCCGGCCACCTACCGAACCGCCTTCGGCGACCTAGGCAACGGCCGGGCGGCCTCGCTCTTCTCCTCCTACGACCAGTCGACCGTAGACGTGCACTTCCGTTGGATGAAGCAGTACGGCATCGACACCGCGGCGCTCCAGCGCTTCAACCCCACCGGCGGCGAAGGACCGACCCGCGACGCGATGGCGGGCAAGGTGCGCGGCGCGGCCGAGTCGCAGGGCGTCAAGTTCTACGTGATGTACGACGTCTCCGACTGGGCGACCATGCAGACGGACATCAAGGCCGACTGGACGAACAAGATGCGTGCCCACACGGGTTCGTCCGCCTACGCCCGGCAGAACGGCAAGCCGGTGGTGTGCATCTGGGGCTTCGGGTTCAATGACGCCCAGCGCCCCTTCACTCCGGACGTGTGCCTGGACGTCGTCAACTGGTTCAAGGCGCAAGGCTGTTACGTGATCGGCGGGGTGCCGACCTGGTGGCGGACCGGGGACCGCGACTCCCGCGCCGGATTCTCCGGCGTCTACCACGCATTCGACATGCTTTCGCCGTGGATGGTCGGACGCATCGGCACCATCGCGGACGCCGACAATTTCTACAACGTGGCGACGGTGCCCGACCTCGCCGAGTGCGCCGCGCACGGCATCGACTACCAGCCGTGCGTCCTGCCGGGCGGCGTGGGCGATCGGCAGCGCGCCCATGGCGACTTCATGTGGCGGCAGTTCTACAACATGGTCCGCGCGGGAGTGCCGAACGTCTACATCTCGATGTTCGACGAGTACAACGAGGGCAACCAGATCGCCAAGACCGCCGAATCCCAGGCCTGGGTGCCGACCGGATCGGGCTTCCTCGCCCTCGACGAGGACGGCACCGCCTGCTCGTCCGACTACTACCTGCGCCTCACCGGCGACGGCGGCAGAATGCTGAAGGGGCAGATCGCCCTCACAGCGACACGTCCCACCCCGCCGACCGTCTCCGCCGGCGACACGGCGGCACCGACCGCCCCCGGAAACGTGCGGGTCACCGGCACGACCGGAACCACCGTGTCGGTTGCCTGGACCGTATCCACCGACAACGTCGGTGTGACGAGCTACCGGATCCGGCGGATCACCGGCGACGCCGCCACGCCGATCGGCACCGCCGACGCCAACGCCACCTCGTTCACGGTGACCGGCCTCACCGCGTCGACGTCCTACACCTTCGACGCGCAGGCACTGGACGCGGCGGGGAACGTGTCCCAGCCGTCGAACCGCGTCACCGCGACCACCACGGCCGGTTCCACCAACGACAACCTTGCCCTGAACCGCCCGACCACCGAGAGCGGACACACTCAGACCTACACCTCGGCCAACGCCGTCGACGGCAACCCGGGCACGTACTGGGAGAGCACCAACCAGGCGTTCCCGCAATGGCTCCAGGTCGATCTGGGCAGCGCCATCGGCGTCGGCCGCATCGTCCTCGCCCTGCCCCCGATCGATGCCTGGGCCACCCGCACCCAGACCATCGCCGTACAGGGCAGTGCCGACGGTGCCTCGTTCAGCACCCTCCGATCCGCCACGGCCTGCACGTTCGACCCGGCCGGCGGAAACACCACCACGCTGACCCTGCCCGCCGGCACGACCGCCCGTCACCTGCGGCTGATCTTCACCGCCAACACCGGCTGGCCCGCCGGTCAGATCTCCGAGTTCCGGGTGTTCGGCACCTGACGGGGCGAGCGCGGCCGACGGAGGGCCGGTGAAGACTGCCGACCGGCCCGACGATGGCACAGGGGCAGGCCCACAGGCCCGGGCAGTTAGGCCGGCGAGGTGTGAGCTGTTCCCACTCGTTCGGGGCCGTGGCGGCAGCCTCAAAGGTGCGGCGCTGCCGACCAGTTCAGCTGGGCTGGAACCGCCGGTGTTGCCGACGCCGGCTTGGGCCCTCTCCTGGACCTTGTTCTTGATCGAACCATGGGTGGGTGTAGCGCGTTCAGACTGGTGACACACCAGCTTGGCTCGTCCTCACCGACTGCGAGGAGCTCCTCTGTATGCGCCTCCCGCCGGCCAAGTAGCCTTGTCAGGTCGATTGATCCGACTGTTTGTGATCGTCAGCGGCTTTGCGGGGCCGAGATCGTCGATCCCTGCGGACGAGGGGGCTTGGGTTGGGGGCAGAGGTGTGGGCGCCATTGTTCTCGCTCGTCGGCGTGGTGCTGGGAGGTGGTCTGACGGCTCTGTCACAGCGTGCTACTCAGCGTTCTGCTGAGCGGCTAGAGGAGCGCCGCCAGGCGATTGTCGGGCGTGAGACCCGGCGAGCCGAGCAACTGCAGGCGATCAAGGACTTTCTGGCCTGCGTGCAGGAAACGGAAGCAGTGGCGTATCGGCGTCCCCAGGGGTGGGGAGAGGACGAGGCGTGGCACGGCGCCGCGTCGGCGGCCATGGGCAGACTCTGGGTCGCCGAGCGGCACTTGGTGCTCCTGTGCCATGCCAGCCTGCACGCTCCCGTACACGCGTACGGCAGGGCGTTGAACCGGGCCGTATGGCGCGAGATCGGCGACGTCGAGGTCAATGAGCACGTCGAGGAGCACAAGAGTGCCTTCATGGCCGCGGCCCGCGCGAGCCTGGCTTCCGCACTCTGAACCGTTCCCGTACGTCAGTCGGTCTCGGGTCGAGTCGGATACCGGCGATGGGAGCGGAAGACATCGATGCCCCTGCTGCACTGAAGGTCTGTCGCGGGCCGGCCGGAGTTGAGCTGCTCGATCATGCGGCCGGTGTCCTCTCGGGTGGCCTCACAGCTTAAGCGCGCAATAGGGCTCTTGGTGCGTGAAGGGCGTGTGGCGCAGCACCCTTGATCGTTTTTTGGGCCCCATCTACGCTCTTGGGCTTATGGAGACGGGGGAGTCGGGCGGTGCCCGACGGGCAGGGCAGGACGGGTTCAGACGCCGTGCGCTGACAGGGCTGCTGGCCGGTGCGGGACTGGCCCTCCTTGGCACGGCGTTCGTCGTACTGCCGGCGGTGGTGGTCGATCACGACCTCGCGGGAGCCAGCGTCACGGCGCAGGAGCGGCTGAAGGCGGTCAACGATGTCCGTACGACGCTACTGCAGGTGGTCGGCGGCCTCGTCGTGCTCTTCGGTGCGTACGCCACCTGGCGGCAGCTGCGGGTGAGCCAGGACGGACTGCGCGCCACGCAGGAGGGGTACGTCACCGACAGGTTCAGCCGGGCCGTCGATCAACTCGGCAGCGACAAGTTGGATGTGCGGATCGGCGGACTGCATGCGCTGTGGCGGATCGCCGAGCAGTCCGTCCGCGACCGGGAGGCCATCATCTCCATCCAGGCCGCGTACCTGCGGACACATCTGCCGTGGCCACCCGCCCAACCGGACTCACCGGCGGCGGACGTGCACATCAACGACGTTGCACCGCTGGAGACGCGCGCCGCTGACGTCCAGGTGGCGCTGACCGCGCTCGGCGTGCTGTGTCAGCACCGCGAGCAGTCCTGGGTCAACCTCAGCATTACCGACCTGCGCAGAGCCGACTGCGACGGACTCTGGTTTCCCGAGGTCAACTTCGATCACGCCTGCATGGAGGCAGCGAGCTTTTACCGTGTGAACCTGACTCAGGCATCCCTGGTCTCGGTCACCATGCGGCACGTCGACCTCACGACCTCGATTCTCTGCCGGGCCCGCTGCGTTCTCGCCGACCTACGAGCCGCGAAGCTGGTCCGAACCGACCTGCGTGACGCCGACTTCACCGATGCGGATCTGCGCGAAGCGAACCTGCGCAAGGCCGATGCCCGAGGCGCGATGTTCCACCGCGCCGATCTCCGGATGGCCGATTTGCGTGGCACCGACCTCAGCACAGCCAATCTTGTCGGGGCACGCCTGACCGGTGCCATGGTCAGTGAGCACACCCGATGGCCTGTCGGCTTCGACCCCGCGACGGCCGGAGTCGTCGAGATCGAGGACCCTGGTCCCGAGCCCTCTCCTCTGCTCCAACCACCTGGGGTGACGGGGCAGGTCCCGCCCCTGCGCTGCGACCCCTGACGCCGGAAGGACTCGCCGAGCGTGCCGGGCGCCGGTCCCTGGGCGGACACACCGCGCCTGCACTCCCTGTCTGACGGGCCCAGGGCTGCCCGTGCACGGGAGAACAGTGCCCCTTTCTGCCCGGGCGCAGGAGAGGGCGGTGTCATGCTTCGGGAAGTCGTCGAACGGCCCTCCCCCGTGACCGTGCGACGCCCTCTGCGAGGCCGGCCGGAATCCGAACTGGCCGGCCTCGCCCCGCGGAGCAGTGCCGAGGCCGGCCCGCCCGGCGAGTTCACACCCGGACATGTCCCGGAAGCCGAGTTCCCTGGGCCATGCCATGTGTACGTACGGCATGACACCTGGGCCCCTTTTTGCGATTCATGCACATCGTGCGAGTTGCTGAGGGCGTGAGGGTGCCAGGGGAGCCCGGAATCATGCGGATGTCCGCAGGGAGCAGGGGCGTTGTTGTCGTTAAAGGCATCGCCCCCGTTGAGGAGTTTTAGGCGAGCAATGCGCAGTGAACCATCGCGAACAGGAGTCGCTGTTGGTGTGGGCAAGATGCGTCGATGCCGTTCGTGCCCACTCCTCATGCCATGTCGGAGGAGCAGGTCGTGACCCTGGCCGCTGCCCGTACGTTGATTGGCGCATGCCCGGTTCATGACCGGTACTGGTCACCCGTCCGGTGCGGGATCCGACGCACGATCCCGGTACCCCATGGTTCGGCGCACCAGTGACACGCGCGTAGCCCTGCGGTCCCGGGGCCCGCAGGCCGGGGGTCCTAAGAAGGCAGTGAAATCAGCGGCTGCATGTGCTGTGGGCTTCCGGCGTCCGACACCTGGCGGGCGCCTCGCGCTAGCCCAGACGCTCAGGCCCTCCGTCGGCGCCGGCGCAGGTGTGTCGGAGGCCGTCGCAGAGGATCGCCACGACGCGTCGTGCGTCGTCCTGCCAGCCGCTGGCGCGCATGCCGCAGATGCCTCCCAGTGCCCGCAGGACGATCCGGCCGCTGACGTCGTCCCGCAGCAGTCCCGCCTTGACCCCCGCGGTGAGTAGGTGGTCGAGGGCGTCAGCCATGTCGTCGCGTGCCTCGTCGAAGACGGGGGAGTCCGTCGCGGTGATGCTTTCCAGTGCTTCGCCCATGCCCTTTCCTGTGGCTGAGTGGTCTACGAGCAGCAGTAGGAAGGCGTGCAGAGCCTCATCGGCGGGGTGCTCGGCGAGCAGCCGCGTGGGGGCGGCACACAGTTCGGCGACCTCTTGGCGGTAGACCTCGGCGACCAGGGCTTCGCGGGTGTCGAAGTGCCGGTACAGGGTGCCGACCGCCACTCCGGCCCGTTTGGCGATGTCCTCCACGTGCGCGTCCGTGTCTCCGGCCAGGAATGCCTCGCGGGCCGCTGCGAGCAGGGCTTCGCGGTTACGGCGCGCGTCGGCGCGCAGGGGGCGTGACGAGGGCAACGCTCCTCCAAGGTGAGTCGGGTTCCGTTTATGTGTACCGTTCCGGAGTCAGGTTCACTTTAACGAAGGAGAAGTCCCATGAGCGTCATGGACGAGAGCTTCGAGGGACTCAGGGTCCTGGTGACCGGAGCCAGCCGCGGACTCGGCGCCGCCACCGCGCGGCGCTTCGCGGCGTCCGGCGCCACGGTGCTGACCGCCTCGCGCACCGCACCGGCCGACGACGTGCTCGCCACCTTCATCCAGGCCGACCTGCGCACCGAGCGAGGGGTGTCGGAACTGGGGCGGCGGGTTGTCGAGGAGTACGGCGGCGTCGACGTCCTGGTCAACAACGCGGGCGCGGCGACGCCGTCGGCGCCCACGCTGGAGCGCACGGATGCTTCCTGGCTCCAGGACCTGGACATGAACCTGCTCAGCGCGGTCCGGCTCGACCGTGCCCTGGTGCCGGGAATGGTCGAGCGTGGATCGGGCGTCGTGGTGCACGTGTCCTCCATCGCCAGCCGACTGCCCCAGCCCGACGATGTGTCCTACGCCGCGGCCAAGGCCGCACTGAACGCCTACAGCCGCGAACTGGCGACCTCGGTCGGCGGCAACGGTGTGCGTGTCGTGTGCGTGCTGCCAGGCTTCGTCGCTACCGAAGGCGCGGTCGATCATCTCCAGCAGATGGCCGACCGGCAGGGCGTGGAGTACGGCGACATCGAGCGCCAGATCGTCGATCACCTGAAAGTGCCGATGGGGCGCCCGGGCGACCCCGAGGACGTCGCCGAGATGATCGCGTTCCTCGCCTCCAGTCGCGCCAAGTGGCTCACCGGCGCTCAGTTCCGGGTCGACGGCGGCATCATCCCGACCGTCTGACCGCACCACCGCATCCACTCACGGACAGAGGCACACGATGAACTTCCATCTGACCGCACTGATCATCGACAGTGCGGACCTCGACAGCGAGAGCGCCTTCTGGCGCGGCCTGCTCGGCGGATCCCTCGCCAAGACGCCGACGCACCACTTCCTCCAGGCCGACGGCTTCCCCGTCATCGCCGTCCAGAAGGCTCCCGGGCACGTTCTGCCGCAGTGGCCCGACGGGAACGCGCAGCAGATGCACTTCGACCTCACCGCCCGCGACCTGGTCGTCGCGGACGAGCAGGTCCTGGCCGCGGGCGGCCGCCGCCTGCGCCCGACCGACGATGTCTCCGACCCCGACGCGCAAGGCTCGCGCGTCTACGCCAGCCCGGCCGGTCACCCCTTCTGCGTCCGAACAAGCCGCTGAAGGGAACCGTCCAGGACGCCACCGCTGCCGTGATCGGACCGGCCACGCGGTGATCATTCCAGCCCTCCTGCCGTCGGGGGTCCCGCTTCCTCGGCCCAGCGTCGACTCCAGGCGTCCAGCGGGCTCAGCGCCTCGACAAGGTCCTGGCCGAGCTGGGTGAGGCGGTAGCCATCGTCGTCCAGGGCGAGCAGGCGGGCGCCGGACAGTTCCTCGATCCGGGTACTGAGCACGCTGGAGGACATGCGCTCGCATCGGCGCTGCAATTCACGGAAGCCGGTGGGAGCTTGACTCAGTTCCCACAGGATCCGCATCGTCCAACGCCGTCCGAGCAGATCGAGCGCGGCCATCACTGGACGACCCGACTCGGACCCCCGCACTGGCACACCCGGACGTGGCGCGCTGGCTTCCATACTCACTCCTTGCGCTTCGGTTATCGAAGCAGCATAGTGATTCGAAAATCGAAGCAGGGAGGTGCCGCAATGCCACGCATCGAACCGCTCACCCCGCCCTACACCGCCGACGTCGACCGGGCGCTCCGCCGATGGATGCCGCCGGGTGTGCCGCACGAGCCAATCGCACTGTTCCGCGTACTGCACCGCAACCCGGAGCTGGCCTCACGAATGTTCGCCCTCGGCGCCGGGCTGCTGGGCCATGGACTCCTCCCCGCCATCGACCGGGAGATCGTCATCGCCCGCGTGACCGCGCGATCCGCCTGCGCCTATGAATGGGGCGTCCACGCCGCGACCTTGGCGCCGCAGGCCGGACTCAGCATGGAACAACTCCGGGCAACTACCCAACCCGACGCAGCAGTCAGTGCTCCATGGTCGCTCCGCCACACGGCACTGCTCCACGCCGTCGACGAACTGAACGACACGGCCCAGCTCTCCCAGTCCGCCTGGGACGCCCTGCACATGCACTACGAAGAGGCTCAACTACTCGAACTGCTCGTCCTGATCGGCTGGTACCGAACCATCAGCTATCTGGCCAACGGGCTCCTCCTGGAAGAGGAACCCTGGGCTACCCCGTTCCCCACACGATGACTACGTTCCGCCCCTACCCGCCGCCGCGGAGCTGGTCGGCATCGGCGCCATGGTGATCACGAAGCTGACAATGCTCGTTCTCGCCCGCCAACGCTCGCCCGACACCAATCCGTAAGTCAGATGCACTCATCCGAACACTGGAGGTTCCATGCCCAAGGGCTACTGGGTCAGCGCCTACCGCACCATTTCAGACCCTGAGAAGCTGGCTGCTTACAACAAGCTGGCACCTGCGGCCGTCAAGGCCGGGGGCGGTCGGATCCTCGCCCGTGGCGGTCGGGTCGTGGCGCATGACGCCGGAATCGCCGAGCGCACCGTCCTGATCGAGTTCGACAGCTTCGAGCAGGCCGTCGCGGCGCACGAGAGCGCGGCCTACCAGGAGGCACTGGTCGCCCTCTCCGACGGCGTCGAGCGCGACTTCCGCATCGTCGAAGGCATCGACTGACCGAGGTCCAGTCGGATCTTCACTGAAGTTCATCGCGGGACAAGCCGCATGGGCTGTCCCGTAACCGCTGGTCACATGGTTGCCCGGAGTGCGGAAACTGCGTAGCCGCCGAGTTGGCGGCCCGGGTATCGTCCGGTCTCCCGAAGTGCCGTACCAGCGGCCTACGTTCAGAGAGCGATGCAGATGACCAGCCGGCAAGCAACGACAACCCTGTGGCGCCCTGTCGGCCCCAAGGAGCTGGATCTGGTTCGGGAGCTGAACTGGCGTGCGTGGCCGCCCCGGCTGCCCGAGCAGCCTCTCTTCTACCCGGTCCTGAACGAGGACTACGCGATCAAGATCGCGCGGGACTGGAACGTGAAGCACGACGGCGCAGGCTTCGTCACTCGTTTCGAGGTCGAGTCGCAGTTCGTGCGCCGGTACCCCGTCCAGCAGGCCGGTGGGCAGACGATCCTCGAACTCTGGGTTCCGGCCGAGGAACTGGACGACTTCAATGCCCACATCGTCGGCGAGATCCAGGTGGTCCACGAGTTCCGCTGAGGCGGGGAGGGATGCTGGTGTGGCGCGCCGGGACGGTGCAATGATCTCGGCGTGGCTGGTGCGATCACGGCGCCGGGGCTGTCCTGGAGCGATCCGCCTGTGATCCACGCGGCACCCCCACGGTTCTAGAGTCTCCCCATGGACGTCAACAACTGGTTCGAAGTCGAGGACCCGGAGGAGTACGGCGAGGAGCCCTGGGACTTCGGCGAGCTCGAACTCGCCTTCCTGGCAGCCCTGCGAGCACAGGCCGCCAATTGGCAGGTGCCGTGGGCTTCCAACCAGGTCGGACGGCCGGAGGACGAGTCGTCACTCCTCGTCTATGTCAGCATTGTCGATGAGGCACGCCGACTGGTGCTCGGCGAGTGGGCCGTGCACTTTTACGGCACACACGTACAGGCCGGACCAGTCTTCGACCAGCTCTTCAACCTTGACGAGTCGACCGAGCGCGGCTTCTTCCGGGCCTCCGGCACGGTCGAGCAGCTCGCGGAGCGGTGCGCCGGCTGGTTCGAGAGCCTGTTGAGCCGCCCTGTCGTCCGCGTCGAATGGCCGTTCAAGGACGGGAGACCTGCGACCCACTGGGAGTTCGCCGACACAGGCGAGGTCTTGGCGACGCGCGGCTCAGTCCCCGCAGACGGCTCATCCCCGGCCCATCGCCTCCCGGTCCGTCTCTGATCCGCCGGACAGCTCTTGGTGCAGCCTGGCCATAGGGAGTTGACGCTGCCCGCCGGGGTCGGTCATGGCGACCGCGGCGTCCTGTCGCGGCGCAACATCGTCTGCATCGAGACGTGCACCAGCTGAGATGCCACCGGGCAGGGGATCGCCACCGCCACCGCCACCATGGATCTGCCGCCCGACACAGTCCTCGACGTGCGTCGCGGCCCCGTGCCGCAGCGGCCGCTCAGAGGTGGCCGTCCAAAAACTTCCGTACCTCGGCGATGGTCATAGGCCCCGTGCCGTGCGCCACCACCTCTCCCTCCTTCAACAGGACGCAGGACGGGGCTCCGGTGATCCCGTATCGCTCGATAGCGGCCGGACAACGCGTGATGTCGACGCGGACGGCCGTCAGACGGCCCGTGTAGTCGTCGGCGATGTCACCCACGACGTCGTCCATCACCCGGCAGGGCTCGATCGCCTTGGGCCATGTCCCGGTGAAGTATGCGAGGACCGGAACTCCGCTCATCCCGAGGATGAAATTGAACTCCGCGTCCTCACGGGGGCGGTGAACCCGCTTCGCCATAGAACTCCTGACCTCACGTTCCGTCATTCCATCCCCATCATCCCCTGCGCGGTGTGCCGGGCCGGCCAGGCCGGTCACCCGGCTGCCGCCCGCCACGCGCCCATGGGCCGGCCCGTGCCAGGACAGCGCCCTCCACGACGACAGGAAAGCTGCTCATACCGCTCTTCCCCGGGCCGCATGAGCCTGCTGCCGGCCGAAATACGCGTCAGCTGACCCGGAGACCGACCGCCAGCGTCAGCTCAAGGACCCGGTGCGGCGATGCGAGATCCGGAAACAGCTCCCGTAGCTGCGACATCCGGTACCTGACTGTCTGGGGATGGACGAACAACGCCGCCGCCACCTCGTCCCGCCTGCCCTGGTGCAGCAGCCACGCCCCCAACGTCTCCTCCAGCCGCCGTGCGGTCGCGACAGGCAAGGCCCGCAACGGCGCGAGGGCCCGGGCACGCAGGTCCGCGAACGCGTCGGCGTCCGCGCTGAGCACCAGCTCGGGCAGGTGGTCCTCGGTGTCGCGAATATCAGAGGAGAGGGAGCGCGCGCGTACGGCGCGTGCGTACGAGGCGGACGCACGGGTCCATGGCCGGGCCGGGCCGACCACGGCGGTGCGGTCGGTCAGCCGCCGCAGGAGATGTGATCGGTCGGCATCGGGGACGAGCAGCACACCGGTGGCGTCCGGCAGATCGTCGAGGACGAGGGTGCTCGGGTCGAGCGCGCGGTAGGCGGGCCGGGCCTGGGCGGCGGGCAGCAGGACCGCGGTCAGCGAAACCGGAGGCTGCCACCCGGCCCGTTGGGCAGAGGCCAGCAGCACGTCCGGGCTCGCGTCGGCGAGGAGGTCGCGGGCCAGGTGTTCCAGATGGCGCTCGTGGGCCCTGCCCCGGGCGGCCAGTTCGTCGGCGTGGCCCGCGGCGCTCGCGGCGGAGAGCTCGTCGATGTAGGCGAAGGTCAGCTCGGCGAACTTGGCGACCTCGGCGGCGGGCAGACCCGCGGGGACGGCACCCGCTGCCAGACATCGCCAGGCCACGCGGGCGCCGACGCGGTAGGCGCCGAGCAGGGCGTCCATCGAACGGCCGTCGCGCACCTCGCCGCGGCCCAGCTCGTAGGCGGCGTCACCGCCGTCACCGCCTGTGGCGTTCCCGCTCGCGAGGTCCAGGTAGTGCCCCAGGGCGGTGCGGACGGCTCGGCGGATGGTGCCGCCCATCCGGCCCGAAAGGGCGTTGGCGTAGGGAGGGACCTCGTCGATGATCGCCTGGACGACCTCGTCGGCGGTGGTCTTCAGCGCGGCCCGAAGCGCGGTGACCGTCTTCTCATCCAGGGCCAGTTCGCTGGCCCTCCGGATCACATGACTCACGTTTTGTTCCCTGCGAACAATTCAGCCGACCAGATTCACATCCTGCGGTCAGGACTTTACGCCTTGAGGCGCAGCAAGCTGACGTCATGACGAGTACAGCCCTCCGCAGCAGGGCTTGGAAACTGCTGGAGATGGTCACGACGCCGCTGCTGCCGTCGGACTACCTCGACCTGGTCAGCCCGCTGCGTGCGGGCGCCGACTTGCGTGGGCGCATCGAGGCCGTGCACCCCGAGACGGGTGACGCCGCGACTGTCGTGATCAGACCGGGACGGGGCTGGCGCGGCCACACAGCCGGTCAGTACGTGCGGATCGGGGTCGACGTCGACGGGGTCCGCCTGTGGCGTGCCTACTCCCTCACCTCGCCGACAGACCGCCAGGACGGCCGCGTCACCATCACCGTGAAGGCGATCCCGGGCGGCAAGGTCAGCAACCACCTGGTCCGCAGGGCCAAGCCGGGCACGCTGATCCAGCTCGACCACGCGACCGGTGACTTCGTGCTGCCGCGGGCCAGGCCCGACAAGGTGCTCTACCTGACGGCCGGCAGCGGCATCACGCCCGTGATGGGCATGCTGCGCGACAGCGAGTTCGACGACGTCGTCATGGTCCACTGCGCCCCGAGGCCGCAAGACGTGATCTTCCGCGACGAACTGCACGGCTTGGTCGCGGACAAGAAGCTGCGGCTCACCGAGGTGCACACCGACACGGACGGCATGCTCGACATCGCCCGTCTCGACGACCTCGTGCCCGACTGGGCCGAGCGCGAGACCTGGGCCTGCGGGCCCGCCGGACTGCTCGACGCCGCCGAAAAGCACTGGAGCGAGCACGGCGTACAAGAGCGCCTGCACACCGAGCGCTTCCGCCCCAGCATCGTCGTCGCCGGAGACGGCGGCGAGGTCACGTTCAGCGCCACCGGAAAGATCGTCGACGCGGACGGTGCCACACCGTTGCTGGACATCGGCGAGGAGGCCGGTGTGCTCATGCCCTCCGGGTGCCGCATGGGCATCTGCTTCGGCTGCATCACGCCGCTCAAGGCGGGCGCCGTCCGCGACCTGCGTACCGGCGAGATCACCGAGGCCGAACCGGGCGTCCTCATCCAGACCTGCGTGTCCGCCGCGGCGGGCCCCTGCGACATCGAACGGTAGGAACACCTTGACCGCCATCGACCCCACCGCCCACCTGACCGCGGAGCAGATCGAGGAGCTCGGCCGCGAGCTGGACGCGATCCGCGACGAGGTGATCGCCGGCCGCGGCGAGAAGGACGCCGCCTACATCCGTAAGGTCATCTCGGCGCAGCGCAAGCTCGAGCTGGTCAGCAGGGGCGTGCTGCTGTTCTCGATCTTCCCGCCCGCGTGGCTGCTGGGCACCGCCGGTCTGTCCGTGGCGAAGATCATGGACAACATGGAGATCGGCCACAACATCCTGCACGGCCAGTGGGACTGGATGCGAGACCCGAAGATCCACTCCTCCACCTGGGAGTGGGACCACGTCTCGCCGTCCGAGCAGTGGAAGCACTCGCACAACGAGCTGCACCACACGTACACCAACGTGATCGGCAAGGACAACGACCTCGGCTACGGCATCATGCGCGTCGACGAGGACCAGAAGTGGCACCCGTTCCACCTCGGCCAGCCGCTGTGGAACTTCATCAACGCGTGCTTCTTCGAGTACGGCATCGCGGCGTACGACCTGGAGCTCGGCAAGAACCTGCACAAGCGCCGCCGCAAGAACCCGGAGTTCCGCGCGCGGGCCAAGGCCGTGGGCCGCAAGATCCGCAAGCAGGTGCTCAAGGACTACGTGATCCACCCACTGTTGTCGGGCCCGTCGTTCCTCCCCACACTCGCCGCCACTTTCACCGCGAACCTGGTCCGCAACATCTGGTCCCACTCGGTGATCATGTGCGGGCACTTCCCCGAGGGCGTGCAGGTCTTCGAGCGCCGGTCGATCAAGGGCGAGACGCGCGGCCAGTGGTACCTGCGCCAGATGATGGGCTCGGCGAACATCAGCGGCAGCAAGGCCATGCACTTCATGACCGGCAACCTCTCCCACCAGATCGAGCACCACCTGTTCCCGGACCTGCCGAGCAACCGGTACGCCGAGGTCGCGGTGAAGGTGCGCGCGCTGTTCGAGAAGTACGAGCTGGAGTACGTCACCGGGCCGCTGCCCAAGCAGGTGTTCTCCGCGTGGCACAAGGTCTTCCGGCTCTCGCTGCCGAACAAGAAGCCCAAGGTCGAGACGCCGGACCGCGAGCGGGAGCTCGTCGCGGCCTGACATTCGGAGCGTGCCGCCTGGCCGGCCGACCGGGTGGCTGGCCAGGCGAACATGCTGCTAGCGGGTCTATCGGGGGGCCATCTTCACTGGCTTGTTGGGGTGCCCCCTTGCCCGGGGCCGGGCCCGGGGCCGAGCTATGGTCTCGTCCGCCAGGGCTGGGAGTAGCCCTCGAGCAGTCGGCCTCCGAGCAGGTCGAGCACCTGTTCCACCGCCGTGGCCAACAGTCGTGCGTCGGCGTGTTCGGCTACGGCCTGGTGCCCATCCAACAGGGCTTTGCCCAACTCCGGGTCTGCGCTGAGCAGTCGGCGAGGAAGCCATTTGCCGATGCCCGTCCAGGCACCGTGGTGGGCGGTGAGCAGGTCTACTGCTTGACGAAGTAGCTGGTCGGCGAGGGAAAGCTGTTCGTACCGGCTGTCCGGTGGGGTGTCGGTCAGGTCGTCCAGGAAACAGGTGAGAGCGTAGCGGCCGTGTTCCCACTCGGCTGTGCTGAGGGCAGGGGGCCCTGATGCGAGGACGTTCCGGGCCAGTCGGCGCGCATGGGCCACGTGCCCGTACGGGTCTGTCAGAGGTCGACCCTGGTCGTAGATGAACAGAAGGGTCCCGCGGCGTCGGGCTCGGTCCCAGGCGAAGAACTCCGGTATATCCGCGTGGGTGTTGAGGAACAATTCGACGACGCGGCCCTGATGACGGATCACCTCCCGCCGGCTGACGTCAGAGTCGGGAAGGAGCACGGCCACATCCAGATCGCTGGTCGCGGTGGCGCGCCCCTGCGCGGCGGAGCCTCCGAGTATGGCGCCCAGGGCTTGGGGGTGGAGCTCGGTGACCACACGGAGAGCGTGAGCTGCAATAGCTTCTTGATCATCCATGGATGCTCATGATGCCAGCCTGCCGGGTCTGCCAACCGGGCTTCGAGATGGGCGGTGCAGTTTGTTGGCGGCGTGATCACGCCACTGCTGAGTGGTGCTGATATGCAGGCTGAGTGCGGGTGCTACGTCGTCGAGGAGGCCTCCGCCTTCCTCCACCAGTTCAAACGTCCCGCCGTCAGATGTGAACGCCGCCTCAAACTCCGCGTCGCCTTCGTCCCGTTGGGCTGCGGCCTCATCTGCTGGGGAGGGGACCACTCAAGAAGGCCGGAGCACGATCGCATTACGAGGTCTTAGCGGCGGCTGATGCGGCGGCTGCCGCGACGGTTGCCAGGTCTTCGCCCGAGAAGCCGGCGCGGTTCAGCACTGCCAGAGATTTGTTCGTCGCCAGCGTGCACAGCGCCAGCTCTGCCGCCTTCTGCTCGCCGGCCCCCGCCGCCAGCAACGCCTGCTCCAGCATCGCCCGCAAACCGTCGATCATGGCGCGGACCATCGCCCGTCCCTCCGCGTCGAGCGCCGGGAACTGCGTAGCCGACACCGTGAGCAGGCAGCCATCCGGGACCGTCGGGTCGGCGATACGGTTCAGGGCGACCTGCAGGAAGGCGTCCACGACGGCGCTCGGGTTCGGGTGAGGGCCGGACAGCGCCTGCTCGTACAGCGGGTGGTACGTCTGCGTGTACCGCTGGAGGCTCTTCTGGAAAAGGGCGCTCTTGTCGCCGAAGGTGCTGTAGAGCGAGCCCCGGCCCAGGCCCGTGCCCTCGGTCAGGCGATCGATCGAGGCCTCCGAATAACCCCAGCGCCAGAAGACGTGCATCGCGCGTCGTAGTGCCTCGTCCACGTCGAATTGCTTGCGGCCTGCCATGGTCGGTCACCCTACACATCTTGTACCGATCGTTCAAAGATGAGTATGGTCGCCAGCATGACTAGCTTGAGTTCGCTGCGGCTGCCTGACGGATTCCTTGACGTCTTCACCAGCCGACTCGTAGAGGTGAACGGGCTGCGGCTGCACGCGGTCACCGGTGGCGAGGGCCCGGCGCTGCTGCTGATCGGCGGCTGGCCCCAGACCTGGTACGCCTGGCGGGAGGTGATGCCCGCGCTCGCCCGCCAGCACACCGTCGTCGCCGTCGACTCGCGCGGTGCCGGGCTCTCCGACAAGCCCGACGACGGGTACGACGCCGGGACGCTGGCCGCCGATCTGGTCGCGTTGATGGCGGCGCTCGGGCACGACCGGTTCGACGTGGTCGGCCATGACATCGGTACATGGACCGCATACGCCCTCGCCGCCGATCACCCCGAGCGGGTGGGCCGGCTCGCCATCCTCGAAGCAGTGATCCCCGGTCTCACGCCGTCCCCGCCGTTCTTCGGCCCGGCCTCGGCCAACCTGAAGCTCTGGCAGTTCGGCTTCAACCGGCTCACCGACCTCAACGAGGAACTGGTCCGGGGACGGGAGAAGCTCTTCTTCGGCTGGCAGTTCGCCACCAAGGCCGCCACACGGACCGCGATCCCCGCATACGCCGTGGACGTCTACGTCGACGCGATCACCGCGGATCCTCGCGCGCTGCGGGCGAGCTTCGCGTACTACCAGGCGCTGGACGAGACGATCGCGCAGAACGAGCAGCGCAGTAAGACCCGGCTGACGCTGCCGGTGCTCGCCCTCGGCGGCGCGCTGTGGAGCGGCGCCAATGCCGCCGAGACGATGCGGCTGGCGGCCGACGACGTCACGGGGGTCGTCCTCGACGACTGCGGCCATTACCCGGCCGAGGAGCAGCCGGCGCGGTTTGTCGAGATCCTGGGGGACTTCCTCGCGGCCGGCCGGTAGCAAGCACGCCACACGCCTGAACTTGGCGAACGGCAGGCGGAGCTTCACCAACTCCTCTACGTCGTCGAGCAGTCCTCCGCCCTCCTGCACCAGCTCAAGTGCCTCGCCGTCCGACGGGAACGACGCCTCGAACTTCGCGACACCTGCCAGCCCGGAAGTTCATCGCCCTTCATCCTGCGGTGCGGGCGGGGTTGTGGCGTGGCCTGGCTGTCTCCCGCTTCCGCAAATTTGATCGTCGTGGTCGGCAACCTCGGGCAGGTCCGCACGTCTGTGGAGGCGTAAGGGATGTTCCGATCCGGCGCGCACGTGCATGTCCTGCATGCGCAGGACACGTCACCGCCGGATGTGAGACCTGAGGAAGACTGTGCTGAGAGTCAGAGCTGCTGCCGCCGCCGCGCTGGTGTGCATGGGCCTGGTGTGCCTGGGGCTGGTGTCGGGCTGTGCCAGGCCGGCCGGCGGGTCCGGGCACGACCCGAAAACGGGAGCCGCGACGTCGACCCCGCCGGTGCCCTCCGGGGCACGGAGCAGTGCTCCCGCCGCACCGCCGGATCATGAGCCGGTCTCGTACGAGCCGGGCTCTCCGGACCGCACGGTGCGCACGACACGGGGGTATCTCGTCAACACATGCGTGGCCAAGGACCTGAGGAGCAATGCCACCACGCTGACGACCAGCGACGGGGTGCATCTGTCGGCGCTGGTCCTGGGGGAGGGGCCCGACGGTGTTCTCCTGGATCACGAGCAGGGCTACAGCATCTGCTCGTTCGTCAACATTGGGCGGCAGCTGGCGAAGCGCGGCTATCACGTGGTGATCCCCGAGTACCGCAATCACGGTGCATCCCAGAAAACGGCCGTCAACGAGCACATCGACCGGGATGCCCGGGCCGGACTGGCGGAACTGAGGCGTGTCGGCGCGAAGAGAGTGTTCCTGGCGGGGGCGTCGTGCGGGGGAACGACGGCAGCAGTCGCCGGGGTTGACACGCCCTTGCGGGTGGTGGGCCTGCTGATGATGTCCTCGCCCGCCCGTTGCCTCGGGGCGGACGGCGTGGCGGCGGTGCGGAAGCTGCGCGTTCCGACGTTTCTCGTGGTGTCGCCCGGCGACATGGAGGGCGCGGTGGAGAGGCAGGTCCGCGAAGTCTATGCGGCCTCCGCTGCCCGCAAGAAAGAGCTGGTCATCGACAAGAGCGGCTTCCACGGAACGGACATGATCAGGCGGGGAGGTGCTTCAGGGGCCGCGTTGCAGGACCGGGTCATTCGGTTCGTGATGGATTCCTACGCCGCCGCCCGCTGAGGACGGCCTTCACCTTCACTCCGGCAACGGCCACGAGCGGGTGCGGACGCTCCGGGCCGGCCCTGTACTCACCGAGAGAGACATGACGAAGCGACACAAGCGCACGAGGAAATCGGCTCGACTGCTGGGCCAGTCGGCGGCGTTGCTGTCCGCCGCAGCGGCAGCCTTGACGTATACGGCCGCAACCGGTGCCGCGGCACTGAGCCAGCCGACGGAACAGAACGCGATACCTTCGTCCGGATCCACCAGGACGGTCCGCTACGACCTGGGCGATGAGGCCTGGCACCTGCCACAGACCGGTCAACCCGTCGAGCTGAGCGGGGTGGTGCACTACCCCGCCGACCTGAGCACGGGGCGGCATCCATTGATTGTGATGCTGCACGGCCTGCACGACACCTGCGCCGACCGGAGAGCAGACGCGGCGCGCACCGCCGCCGAGCACGATGGTGACGACGCCGCGTATGAAGCTGCCAATGCCAAGCTGTCCGCCTGGCCGTGCGCGTCGGGAACACCCGTCCTGCCCAGCGAGCGCGGATACGACTACCTGGGCCGCAGGTTGGCAGCGCAGGGGTTTGTCGTGGTCTCGGTCGGCGCCAACGGCATCAACGCATCCTCCGTGTGGGGGGACGACAACGCTGCCGCGCGGGCGGATCTCATCAACCGGCATCTGCGCATGTGGCAGAAGCTCAGCTCCAAGGGCAATGGCGAGCTCGCCGGGAAGTTCGCGGACCCGGCGACCGGAGCGGCACGACGCGTCGGCTTCGCCCACCACGTGGACCTGGGCAACGTGGGGATCATGGGGCATTCCAGGGCAGGCGCCGGGGTCACCTGGCAGGCGGCCGACAGCCATCGAGGGCAGTGGCCCAAGGGCGTCGAGGTCAAGGCGGTGGCCGCCGTGGCGCCCGCCTACAACGTGATGACGGAGGACATGTCCAACTACACGATCACCAAGACCCCCTTTGCCACCTTCCGGGGAACATGCGACGGACAGGTTGGCGGTGAGGCACTCTGGTTCGCGGCCGACGCGGCCAAGGGAAACCGGAGCGGCTTCTATCAATTCGCGATCCACGGGGCGAACCACAACTACTTCAACACGCAGTGGTCTCCTCAGAGCCGTCAGGTCGCGGCCTCTGACGACGCCATGCCGGTGGAAGGACACCCCGGGCAGTGCACTGACCGTGAGGGTTCGGCGCCGACCGGGCAACTGACCGAGCCGCAGCAGCGCCATGTCGCCGCCACCTATCTCGGTGCCTTCTTCCGCCGCTACCTCCTCGGCGACACTGGGCAGGACCAGGTAATGACAGGCGTGCGGCATCCCGACGCGGCCATCACCGCCGTGGACGTCACCGCCGCGGCTCCCTGAACGGCAGCCGTCTGGGTACAGGGAGCCCCTTCCAACCTGACGAGGCCGTTCGTGAGTTGGACGGTTCAGCAGAATGGCGAAGTGCCTGGAAGCCGAGTCCTCGACCAAGATCAACCGTCGTTGTGGGAGCTTCGTGTAGTCGCTTACCCGTCGGCCACCAGTGTTGCTGATCATTCCCGACCGGATATTCGCTGCATCCCGGCGCCTGGTGGTCGTAGTGTCCGTGCATGACGGACGAGAATGAGCGGGCAGTGCAGGCCGCGATCGATGGGGAGTTGCGGTTGCTCGACCCCGAGGTGCGAGCGTCGCCAGCTCTTGTCGTGGAACTTCTGGATCCGGAGTTCGCCGAGATCGGTGCCTCTGGTCGCTGGTGGGACGCGGAGTCGATCCGCACGGTGACGAGTTCGGGATCGGTGTCGTCCGAGTCTCCGGTCAAGGTCAGCGAGATGTCGGGCGTCGTTCTTGCCCCGGGCATCGTTCACTTGACGTACTTCTCCGACCATCAGGGTCGCCGGGTATGGCGGAGCTCCCTGTGGCGCCTGACAGAGACGGGCTGGCGCATGTACTTCCACCAGGGCACTCCGGCCGGCTGACCGAAGCCCGCCCCACCGCATGCGAGGGAAGCCGGAGCCCCGCCGGATCGCGCCGAACAGCTGGACCTTCGTAGCCCGTTCCGGCACGCCGAAGCCGTAGCGCTGCCACACTGAAGCCGCGTGCCGGGCCCCGTGGAAACCTACTCGACCGCGGACAGGTCAGTCGGACACGCGCACCGTTCCTCGGCCACTCGACCTCCACCGGCGCAGGGACTACCAATCCAGCTGCCCCGAAGGGGACTTCCCAGAAACCCACGGGCTGAGTGGCCAGCTGTTGCGCGATCCCCGCCCGCCGCCAGATGGGACGCCGACCTAGGCGGTCGGTCACCAAGTCTCGATCGAGCGGCAGGGTTCGTGGAGCACTGAGGAGCAAGAGCACCTCTGGGGAATCTTCAGGATCAGCGTCTGATGAGACACGCTGTCGGCCGTGTCAGTAGCGCCGGTCGGGGTAGTGCGGGTCCGACCAGCGGGCGGGCCCGGTGAGTCCCATCAGTCTTATCCGGTGCAGCAGTTCGTCGGATGCATTCTGGGCGCGCAGCCGTGCGGGGGCGTAACGGGCGAGCCAGGACGTGAGTTCGGTGCGCAGGGCGTCTGCGTTGTCCCACTCCCGCGTGTTCCAGGGAAGTTGGTCGCCGAGCAGGTCGTATTCCCAGCAGGCTGCCGCTGCGGCCAGGTGATGGTTGGCAACGCGGTGGTCTTTCGTCTCCCAGATGCCGAGCCACGGGGTGAGTGTTGCCGATGCCTCGGCGCACAGGGTGAGGACCTCGTGCGCGGGGACAGCGGGAGATGGGTCGCGCAGCGTGAGCGCCCACCAGGCATGCAAGAACTCTGACACTGCTGCGCTCTGGGACGCGGGCCACTGCTGCCAGCGACCACGGGCGAAGGAGTATCCGACCTCGTGCCAACCGAACGGCGGCTCCACGAGTCCCGCGCTCAAGGCCCTGGAGAACTCGGGAAGAATGCGGCGCAGCACCGCGCCATGGTCCTTCCAGTCTGGCGCGCTCCAGGTGCGATACAGGAGGTCCAGGCCCAGCTCGGTGTCCGGAACCTTCAGTAGGGAAAGCTCTTCCTCGCTGCCCCAGTGACAGTCGCATTGCGACTCGTCCTCGCGTGCCGTCGCACCGCAGAAGATGGAGGCCAGAGAGTCCAGTGCACGGTCAAGCCGGACTCGTGCAGAAGTAAAGTCGCTGCTCATGGTCGTGGGCACAACCTCAAGGGACTCCGGGCGGCTTCACCACCCGAAGATCCCGACCCTACCGGCACCGGCATCCCCCGTCACCGGGATTGTTTCTGCGAGGCCTCTGGGAGTGTCCGGCGAACCTTCGAACTCCCGTTGTGCGCGGTTGAGCTGTCCACAAATGGTGTCCGCCTCCATGCCGGCCGCCGGACCGTGGGTGCACCTCACCCGCCGGAAGCCGCTGAGGTCGCTTGAGGACACGGCCCTGGGAGCGACTTCCCGCAACCGCACGCGGGATGTTCTGGCCGCCCCGGACGCACTCGGACTCGCACACCACGATGTGGCCGTCCGTACCTACCACCGGCAAGCGCGCACAGGCGGCCAGCTCCTGTTCTTCCCCGGCCGTATGAGCTGCAGCTTCCTCCCGACCATCAACCGGCGGTGCCTGCCCGACTCGGCCGACTTCACCGACCTGAGCTGGTACCTGCACACACTCCTGCCGCCGCTGCTGACGGTCGGGCTGCAAAGCTACGAAGCATGCGACCTTTGCTACTGAGGGCGCAAGCTTGACCAGCCCTCAATCCGTGCACAGCCTTGGCCCGGGGCCGCTTCGCCCCGGCGCAGTTCAGCCGGCGGAGGGTTCGGGCTGCGGTGCGGCGGCTGCCTGTCCTGTGGGAGCGGTCGCGGTGTAGAAGACGGAGGAACCCTGCTTGGTGCGCTGGGCCCGGTGCTTGGCGACCAAGCCCTCCACCGTGGTGCGTACGACGGTGGTCTTGATGGTGCGCTCGGGGTGGGCCTGGGCGAGCGCGGTGGTGATCTCAGCAGCGGAGCGCGGTTCGCTCTGCCGGCCGAGGTGGCCTTCGACCAGTTCGACGAGGGTCGGGCCCGTGGCCGGTGCGGCCGGCTTCTTCGCCGCGGCCTTGGACGCCCCCTGGGCGGTCTTGTCCTTGGCCGCCGTGGCCTTCTTCGCCCGGGCTGCACCGGAAGTCTTTGTGCCCGCCCGCGGGGCCGGCACAACCTCCTTGCGGGCCGGAGCCTTCTTGTGAGGCGTTGCCTTCGTGGCGGCTGCCGGGGTGGTGGGGGAACTCAGCGCCTGCTGCATGTTCAGCAGCACCGCGTGGTCGTTCTCCAGTGCATGCAGCTGCTGCTGCAGTGCTGCTACGTCGGCGCTGACGCGTTCTTGTTCCTTGCGGTTGGTCTCCAGGTCCGCGTCGACACGGGCGGCGTACCGGTCCTGCACTCCGGCAGATTCGGGCTGGGTGTCTGACATGGCGGTGACCTTTCGTCGAGTGCACGCGGCCGTGCAGGCTGCAGACCGGGCGTACGAAGGACTCCTCGCGACCGGCCGCACGGGTGCGCCCTGTCATGTCCATTCGCTGCCCCACCTGCACAGGAAGTAACTCACCTGCCGGTGGGGGAGAAGCGTACGTGCTTGTTGTCGCCGGGCTTGCACGTCGGGTGAACACTTGACCCTCTACTCGCGAGGGGCAGAGGGGCGCCCCGGGCAAGGGGCCTGCCGGTAAGGGCAGTTGAGGGGTGTCCTGTGTGGGAACCGGGTGTGAATCGGACCAAGAATTTAACCGGCGCAGGGGCAGGGCTGGGCGGCCCGCATCGCGCGGGTGGGGCCGGCGCATCATCGGCCACCCTCAACTGTGCGTCCACCTAAGCGCGGAGACGTAGCCAACCATGATCATCCTCGACGTCGAACGCCGCACCGATGCTCCCCGAGGCCGTACAGGCACCCGCCCACGCCACCCCCCTCACGTCACAGCAGTGTCACAACCACCCCACAGGATTACCCCGTCGCGGATGATGCATCGTCACCACAGCACATACCAGGGGGAATCATGCGTACGCGTATCACCGCTGCCGTCATCGCCGCACTGCTCGCCACCGGCGCCGTCGCCTGCTCGTCCAGCGAGACGAAGGCAGACCCTGCAGCCTGCAAGGCCGCCATGAAGAAGCAGTTCGACGAGGCCATGAAGAAGGGCGGCGACGAGGCCGCAGCGGACGAGCGGCCCGAAGCCTGCGTGGGTATCGACGACGCCACCGCACAGCGCTACGCCAAGGAACTGATGGGCGACGCCGTCGACGACGCCATGAAGTCCGTGGCACCCGACATCGACCCGGACGACGTCACCGCGTCGCCGCCGTCCGCGGACGACATCCAAGAGAGCCTCGACGCCATCGAGCAGGACCTCGACGACACCCTCGACGAGTACGGCGTCACGCCGACCCCCTGACCGGGGGAGGGCGCCCGTGGTCGGCAATCCGCGCAACGGGCGCCTCGGAACGGGACCTTGCAGCGGTCGGTCTGGGCTTCCGCCTGGCGCGGCACCGGCCGAGTACAACCGGGCACCGTGCCGACGTCGCGTGATGGGCAGCCACATGAGTGGCTCCAAGGCGCACCTACCTTGCCGTTTGGCCTCCCGCCTGGCGCGGATGAGGCGCCCTTCGCCGAGCCATTGGAACTCCTTGCCCAGGCCGGCCAGCGTCGCAGCCCTGCGCCGTCAGGCTGAGCGGGCCAGGTCCCGCCGCCGCTGACCGGGCGGCCGCACAGGCGAATCCTGTACTGGTGAGAGCCGGGGGCGTCCCTGGGTACTCCAGGTACTTCGTCTGCCCCGTCCACGTGGCGCGGGGAGGATTTGGGATCAGAGGCCGCGGGAAGTTTGATCACGTGGCCGGCTTGTTTGGCGGGCGGCCAACCTCCAGCGGGCCAGACAGGACAGCACGGAGATCACGGAAAATACGGTCGCCGGCCGGCTGAGTACGGCGGTCCACGCCCGGCTCCCGCTCAGCGACGCGGCCCAGGCCCACCGCCTGCTCGAAGACCGGACGAACCTCGGTCGGGTCCTGCTCCTGCCCTGACGGCCTCTCAGAGACAGGGCAGCGAAGGGGGCACGCGCGTCTTGCGAGCGGTCCGGACCGCGGCGACCCGTATCGTTTTCCAGGGGCCGGGGAACGATCTTCGGGCTCGAAGGCACGCTAGGCCTGGATGCCCATATCCGGCCAGTTGCCGAACTGCCTGACCTTGTGGATCCACCGCTGAGCTCAGCCACCGACAAGCCAACCGAGCCCAGCTCGAAGTGATTGGGCGGGATGAGCGGCACGGCAGCGGCGGGGGCCGCGCCGGCTCAGCTGGTTTGCGCGTCCGGTCGGACTGCGAAGTCCCCGTCGGTGGTGGGGGAGTGTTCGGCCCGGGACGTGGGAGGGCCCGGCTGTCTGCGTGTTAGCGGGGACGGCCGGGCCTTGGCAAATGGGGAGTTACCAGGTGAGTGCGTAGTCGGGGCTGGTCATCCAGTAGGTGACGAAGGAGGTGTCGTCGATGTAGACACCCTTGCCCGGCAGGTTGAGACGGGTCGGGTAGCCGATGCCGACGTTGTTGCGGTCGTAGAAGCTGACGCCGACGGTGGTGGCGGTGAAGCCGTGGCCGCCCTCGCCGGACGCGTCGGAGGTCTTGACACCGGCGTAGGCGGACTGGCCGGGGGCCAGGGTGGCCACCGCTTGGGGCTGGCTGTCCTCGAGGACGGGGGTGGGTGCCTGGGCGTCGTTGAACTGCAGCGCCGGCGCATAGTAGGCAAGGCACGTTTTGCCGCTGGTGTTGGTCGCGGTCACCAGCAGGTGGTTGACCGGAGAGGCGACTTTGCTGACGGTCACCTTGGTGTCCGCCGCGGTGCACGGCCGGCTGACAGCACTGGCGTTGTGCCCTGCGGCCATGGCCGGGCCCGCCAGGACAGTTGCGGAAGCGGCGGCGGCCAGGACGAGGCCGGCGGCCATGTGGGAGGCGCGGCGAATACGCATCGCGAAACTCATTTCCGTGTGGGGGGCAACTGGTTGACTGCTTCGACAATAGAGCGGGCTCTGTCATGATCGCGTCGCGCGAATGTCCGGGTTGCGTACCACTACGCGCTACCCGCGCGGCGTCCGCCGGGTGAAGCGCCGACCGCCCTGGGACGGCACGGGTCAAGCCGAAGAACGAGGGTGCGCTGGAACGTCCCAGGCTGCGGACATGGGCGCACCGATCCGACGATTTCACGGCACGAGACGTAGGAGGGTCAGGTGCTACGTGCCCGGCGTCTGGGTGTCTGCCTCGTGGCGTTCGGGTGGTGGCCTGGGCTTCTTCCGGGAGGGGGCATCGCCCAGAGGGGCACGTGCAGCGACATGGGCGCGGCTACCGTTTCGAGGAGAGGGGCGATCTCGAAAGCCGCTGGACAGTGCCAGTCCAAGGCCCACTTGGAGCCCAACCCGCGGTAGCAGTCAGCTCGTTGCTTCTGCCGTGACGGGGAGGGCTGCGCGACCTTGGTGTTTCTGCATGACACCGGCTACAACTACCTACCGATCGCGGCAGGCCATCCAGGATGGTCTCGAACAGCGGCTGTCGGCAGTCCGAGACTCGTTGGTCTTGGCGATAGCGACGAACAGGACCGCCGAGGGCCGCCAGGCTGGATGTTCCGCAGTCGCTCGCCCTGCTCCTGCAGACTGTGCTCAGTAACCACTAGAAATCTGCACCACGACGTAACTCACCTCAGGAGGTAATTACATGGCGGTCTGGGAAGTTGTGCGGATAACCGTAGCCGAAGGAATGCAGGACGAATTCGAAGCCGTCGTCCGGTCGCATCTGCCGCTCCTCAAGGAGGACAGTGGCTGTCTGGACGTGAAATTGTTCCGAGCCATTGACAAGGAGGGTGCCATCTTGCTGTGCGTTCAGTGGGAGTCGATGGAGCACCACACCGAGGTGTTCACGAAGACCGAGGGGTTCGTCAAGTTCGCCGGCGCGATGGCGCCCTTCTTCACGGAGCCTCCCGAGGCGTTCCACGCCAACGCCGTCATCGACGGTTTCTGACCTGCTCGGCGCGGGTCTCACGGGTATCGGCCCGGGGTGCTCGCGCCAGGGGCCGGACTTTCACCCAGCGTGCTGATGCTGGCCTTCGAACAGACGGCGCAGGGAGACCTCGTGGCGGCCGACGTCCGTACCGGCTGGCGGGCTCACCTGTTTGGGCTGTAGGCCGGGCTAGGGCGGAGATGTCCAACAACCCGGCGGTCGGCGGCAAATCTCGCCGAGGTGAAGCGACCGACGAGGTCTCTCTGATCTGTTCGAGCTCTTCGACCGTAGGAAGTGCCTTGTCGTCGCGGCCGTGGGCGTAGTTGGAACGATGTCCGTGAGCCGCGGTGACCAGGTTCGCTCCTTTGAGGCGATCGGATCCGTCGGCAACAAGGATGCTGCGTGCTGGGATCTGCGCGACTTGTTGATGCCCTCGGTCACCAGCAGTGCCTGCTGTCGCCGTGACGTAGTCCAGCGGCACGTCCTGGACCTCGGACTCGCCGGCCCACTCCCTGTCGAGGGTGCGCTGCGTGGCGAGCAGTGGCCGGCCTGTGGCGGCTGTCACCGATCGTTTGGTGGTCGTCGACGCACCAGCGGCCCCGCGATCGTCTTGCTGCGACCCCGACACCATGAGAGCAGGACCTCGACTATGTATGTCCAGCCGTCGGCTTGGACGTGGAGATGTCCCGTCCGTGCATGCCTCCGGTCACGCCCCTTCCGTCGACCGTTGGATCGTCCTCCAGCGTGGGGCGTCGTCATCAGGGACGTCCGGAGATGCGAAGTAGAAAGGCACGTGAAGGTGGTCGGCCAGCAAATGGCCGGCTTCGGCGGCGGCAACACCGGGAGGAGGGCCGTCGGATCGGTGGTGGACAGTTGCGAGATGGCCCTCCCCGTGAGGGGCGTCCAGAACCGCGACCAAGACCACGAACCAGTCGTGCACGGTATCGCCGTCCCATAGCGCCTCCACCGCCGCCACATGGCCTGGGAGAGTCTCGGCGCGGGCTGCGAGCGAGGACAGGTCAAGCGGATCGGGGGACGTGCGCTCCACAGAGTCACCCAAAGCCTTGTATCGCGCCTGGACCAGCTCCTCAGCTTCGTGCAGTCCAACCTCCAGCGGACGCAGCGCCTCCCAGACGGACCTGACCGCCGACAGCCGACGGTCGCGCTGCACGTCGGCATCGACCTCCCGACAGGTCCGTTCCGCCAAGTAGTCCCACCATCCGCTCACCGGGCCACCAACTCGGATCTCCGATTGCGCGTCATAGGGTCGAATCTATGACAGGACTCGGCGCCTGCCCTAGTTGGACAAGTTCGCGGTCCGCTTCGATGCCACCGTTCCCATTGCCGCGATCAACGCATGTCTGTGACCTGGCGAAGGTGTCGGTTCCGTGTGTCATTCTGGCCGCGATCAGGTCCGCGGGTTGAGGGGAGACAGGGCCGATGGGGGCTGCGTACTACCGGGCCGTGAGCGAGAGCGGAGACCACATCGAGGACCCGTCCGAGGACGCGCTGTTCATGCTGATCGACGACCTCAACGACACGGACAACACCTTTCTTGTCGTCCAGCCCGACGAAGGCGACCCGGTCTGGTTCACCTCGGTCGCGATTGTGGACGAAGGGGGCTACGAGGTCGTCCGCCGCGACAGGGTCCGTGGCGAACACGGCGTCGTCATCGAAAACAGCATCGACCGGATCGCGCGCGACTTAACCGTCTGGATGGCCGCTCGCAAGTTTCCCGGACGGGCCACCCAGCCCACCAGCAACTTCTAAAACACGCCCTGGGCTGCCTTGTAGCCGGAGATCGCCTGGCACAGCCGCCGTGATGGATCTTCAGGTGCCGGAGAATCAAAGGGAGTTCCCGCGGTCCGGAGCGCGCTCCGGACGACGAGGGCCGGGACCACCTCGATCTTGACGACGACGCCGATGCTGTTCTTGGCGGCGGCTTCGAGCACGTGCTCGCTGCAGGGTGTGGCGGCCTGGCCGGCTGCGTCGCCGCAGATCTTTCCGGCTCCCTGGATGTCAGTGTCGGTCGCGGTGAAGAACTGCTGCTTGGTGTCCTTGAGATCGGACACGGTGTACTTGCCGGGGGCGAGAGAGGAGACCGTGCCGAACCATGTACCGGTCCCCTTCTTGCTGTCGGACTTGCTCCCCGCTGCGGCCATCGGCACGTTGGGCGGTGAGCGCCAGGGCGAGGAGGTGTGGTTCCGCTACCACTTGGTCGACGTACGCACCGGCACACCCAGCGGTGAACTCACCGTCGAAGTGCGCACTCCGTACGAGCTGCTGCCCATGGGCGATGGTTCTTGGCTCACCGACGGCTCCCACGGGCACCCCGTCCGTTGATTTCGTGCTCCGCAGCCCCCGGAACCGGCAGTATGAGCTGGTCCGGGCAACAGCTCCCGCAGCTGCTTGACGAGCAATGGTCAAGAGTTGTGGGTGGAGTGACTTCAGCTCTCGCTGCGGTGGTTGAGGCTGATTCTGGCGTTGCCCGAGACAGTGCTGGTGCAGGGTGCGCAAGGCCGGAGTAACCGATGAAGGGTTCCCATGGGGCGAGTAAGGAAACGCGGCAAAGTGCTGGTCGCGGCAAGCATTTGTTTGGGTTTGCTGGGATTTGAAGTTCTTTTGCAGAGCTCGCAAAGTCAATTCTCGTGGCATAATTTTCCATTGTTTCTGGCTCCACTCCCTTTCATGCTGTACGTCGTCTGGCGGTTGCATCTGAATCCTTACGTGCAACTCATGGATTCCGGCGTCTGCGTGAACAACATTTTCACTCGCCATATCGTTCCCTACGGCCAGATAAAGGAAATACTCGGCGTTAGGTCCATTCTGCTCAAAGTCATTGACCATGGGATCCTTCCTGTGGTCGCTTTCGACGCCGGAATTCTCGGAAAGAGGTCCAGGGATGCTTTTGTGGGCAAACTGCAACTGGCCCTGGAGCAGGCGTCTTTCGACCCCGGGGCAACCAAGTCGCGAGTGATTACCACCGGACTGCCTGAATATCTCGGACCTGGATTGTCGTTGCTTCTTTTCGCCATCGCTCTTTGCGGGTGAGTGGCAGCCTCCAGGGGGCGATCGATGGCAGGTTGATGTACCCATTTCGTTAAAGTCCGGAGGCTGTCCGTGGGTTTGTCGCATAAAAATGAGAATGATGAGGCTTTCGTTCGAGGGGTGATGTGGAGGAGTCTTCCCGAGTTTCGGTCTGATCATTGGGCTTGAGCAGGAGGTGATCGAAGGCCTCGATCCGGATGCGGGCGAGGGGGGAGCCTGTCCGGGTCGGGATGTATCGGATTGCGTCGGGTGTCTTCGTGTGGGAGGCGCTTGAACGCCTGTTTGGCGGCGAAGAGCTGGATATGGATCTCGCCGAAAGGTGTTCAGTCGTCCTTGAAGAACTGCTGGGGAGCGGAAGGCTGCCGGTGGTTGAGATGGTGAGCCTCAGGGTCACTGACTACCTGCTCGGCTATGTGAATCCCTGGCTCAGGTTCAAAGTGGTGGCCGGGCCGCTGATGATGCGTGAAGTTGAAGAAAGGAAGCCTTACTACATAGGTCCCTTCTGAGTTCCGCACCCCTGATTGCCGTTGATCACAAGTTCCCCCGTCGCTGCGGAGCGCAGCCAACTGCTGCCCGGGTCCGTGTGGTCCGCCGGCCTGCCGCCGAGGGGACCGTGGTGCACCGGTGCGACCTCGGACGGGCAAGGGGGCGGTTGCGTGGTCGGCGGGGCACCTCCACCCAGTAGGCGTCGTTGTCTGCCTTCGCCCCGCAGACGGGCGGGACAGCCATCAGGTGTGCCGGGTAGGGCGGGTTCGCCAGAAGGCGGCATGGGCGGCGTGTATGCGGGCCGCTTGTTGTTCGGGGCCGCGTGCACGGCAGGGCGTTGTGGAGGGTGTCGGGGTCGGCGAGGCGTCCGCTGCCGTCCGGCTGGACGCGCCAGAGCAGGCAGTGCTGCTGAACGCCCGAGATCGCGTCGGCCGCGGGGGAGGGGAAAGGCCACTCGGCACCACGGGACAGCGCCGTCTGCTCCGGGGTGTCGGGCCAGTCGTGAATGCGGCCGGGCTGCACCAGCAGGTTCAGGGCGGCGCTTGGCAGGGTGTGTTCCTCCAGCACGGCTGTCTTGTCGGCCTCGTTGCCCAGTTACCACAGCAGCGTCAGCCCCAGGGACTGGGGCACACGCACACATCGAAACGGATCCCCAGAGGGATCAGCGCAGGCATCACTTCCTGCGCCCACTGCTCGTGGACCAGCGCCGGGCGCGGATGACAGTGAGTCAGCCACTGCGCCCCCAGATGCGTCAATGACCCGCCAGTCACGCGAACTCCCCTCCCAACTTCGCCACACGTTCCGTGGATTGCGGAACGCTACTGGTGGAACCTTCTGCACGGGCCTCGCAACCGGACGCGGCCGTTGGTGCAACGCCCAGAACCGGCAGCAGGAGTATGCCGACGAGACCGGGGCTAGGGGAGCGGTACATGGCCACGGACAGCTTCCGCGCCGAGCGCTGCCCGCGGTGTGCGGTGGAGTTGTTCAGTGCGAGCACGGTGTCCCGCGGATGCTCCAGTGCGGTGGAGGCCTTCTGGCCACGGCGAGTGCTGGCGAGGGTTATGTTCACATCGGCCATACCTACCGATTGCTACGGTCCTCGTGAGGCCGGTTGCCCCCATGCGGAAGCAAACCGGGGCAGTGGGGCCGGCCTCACCAAGCCGCCCCGCCCGCCCGCTCGCGCATCCCCGTCGAGAGTGGACGGGGTGTTTCTCTGGCCAGGGGTCTTTACCGACCCTCAGCGCTTGCCCCTACGTGCGCGCGTGATGGCAGTGGAGGTTGCGCCTCCACAGCGAACATCGCGTCGCGGTCACGTAGCGCTCCGTCGACCTGCCCATACGGCGAGGTAAGGCGATCCGCCGGTCGTACGTTGCCGAGTACGTCCCAAAGTAGAAGCTGGCGCTGCTCGTCGGCTCGGTGGTCGTACGGACTACGACGGGACGATCCCCTGAGCAGAACTAGGCTTCGTCTTCGGCTTGCCCAGCCTCTTGGACGGGCTGATCTGACAGTCCAACGGCGAACTGCCCATCGAGCGCACCCTCTGGAGGGCGTCGACCGTGCATGGACCGGGCCGGGCGTGCCCCCCCCTGGGCTGAAGGCTCTCGGGCCCCGGGGCCCGAGAGCACAGGCAACTGCCTCTGTGGCCGGCAACTTCTGTCGCACATCCACTGATCCCGGACTCAAGTACGGTCTCCACATGGCCTACTACCTCGCCAGCGTGCCCGTCGACTTCACCAAAGAGCCCACGAAAACCGAACTGAGCGACCTCAACGACGCACTCGCGCCCTACGACCCGCGAGGCTCCAGAGGCAGTCTCTCCTGGCGACACGACGCCGCCGGGGACGTCACGTTCAACCTTGTCGTCGAAACCGCTGACGATCAGGAGGCCAAGAGCAAAGCCCGGGAGACCCTCACCGCAGCCTTGTTCGATAACGGCCGCCGGAACGACACCGCCACCGTGAGGGCAGAGGACATCGAGATCATCCCCTGGAAGTAACGCCGTGCCCCGGGGCACGGCCGTCACCGCGACGACCCGTCCCATGCACGCCATGCTTGCGTCATAGGCTTGGGCGGCTGCCCCCCAACTTGACGTACAGGGAGGGGGCCTACGCGGCTCCAGGGGGTAGGCCCTCCGCGTGTGGGGGGGTGCCCCTATCTCTTTGGTCAAGGGAAATGGGGCTGCGTTGGGTCGGGGAGCCGGGCAGCATGGCGGTGTGGCTGATCTGTTGTGGGACGACGTGAGCTGTTTCTTCGATCCGGATCTGATGGGGTCGTTGCCGGATGTGCGTGTCCCGGATGCTTCGGTGGAGGACTGGCAGTCCGTTCTCGATCTTGTCGTTGAGCGGGGCTGGGAGTGCCAGTACTCCGAAGGCGCGACGGTGCTTCCGGTGCCTCGGGCGGAGGCTGTTCTGGCCCGCTCTGCGGATGCGGAGTGCGCGGACCTGCGGGTTTGGCCGACTGTTGATGTGCTGGCGATCTTCCGTTTCCATGCCGATGACGAGATCGACTTCGACGTCAATCTGCGGGAGTTGCAGGGGCAGGGGCGACTGGATGTGTTCTGTGGCTTCCTCCGTGAGATCGGGCGGCGCTTGGGCAAACCGGTGCTGATGGATCCGGAGGGCGACTCCGGCCATCCGGTGCTTGGGTTCGATGTCGAGGCTGATCAGGTAGTCCTCCTCGCGGAGCCGCTGGTCAGGTGACCGCGGGTGTCACCCGGGGTTGGTAGAAGGTGCCGTCGCGGAGCATCGCGAAGAGGACGTCGGCTCGGCGTCTGGCGAGGCAGAGCAGGGCCTGGGTGTGGTGCTTGCCCTGGCTGATTTTCTTGTCGTAGTAGGCCCGCGATGCCGGGTCGCCGAGGGCGGCGAACGCGGAGAGGAAGAAGGCCCGCTTCAGCTGCTTGTTTCCTCTGCGGGAGGGCTGTTCGCCGCGGATGGAGGTGCCCGAGCTGCGGGTTGCCGGAGCTAGACCGGCGTAGGCGGCGAGGTGGGCGGCGGAGGGGAAACGGGTGCCGTCACCGACGTCGATGAGGAGGCGGGCCGCGGTCCTGACGCCGACGCCTGGCATCGACATCAGGACCTGCGAAAGAGGGTGGGCTCCCAGCAGTTGCCCGATCCGTTTCTCCAGCAGCCGGCGCTGGTCCAGCACTGCGGCGAGGGATCGGGCGAGGCTGGGAACGATCAATGCGGCCGCATCCGTGCCGGGAACGACGACGGTCTGCTCATCGAGCGCGGTGAAGATCTCCTCCGTCAGACGGGCCGCCATCCTGGGAGCCTTCGGGGCTATCAAGGTGGTGACCCGTCGCCGTCCGGCCGCGTGGATCTCGGCCGGGGAGCCGAAGCGTTGGAGCAGGGTCAGGATGGCCGGATGTTGCATGCGCGGGCCGAGCACCCGCTCCAGGTGCGGGTGGACTTGCGTGAACAGCCCGCGCAGCCGGTTGGAAAGGCGGTTCGCCTCGCCGACGAGGTCGTCGTCGAACCCGACGATCATCTCCAGCTCGGCAATGGTCTCGTCGTCGAGGTCGACCGAGCGCAGGGTGTGGGGCATCGCCCGGGCGGCATCGGCGATGACGAAGGCGTCGCGGGCGTCGGTCTTGGCCTCGCCGGGGTAGAGGTCGGCGATCCGGCGCATGGTCAGTCCGGGGAGATAGGCGACCGGGCAGCCCATGGTCCGGGCGACCGCCAGCGGCAGGGCGCCGATGGAGACCGGCTGGTCCACGACCACCAGGACGGTGCCGTGCTTGGCCTGCAGTTTGGCGAAGACCTCGCGGAGCTTGGGCTCGCTGTTGGGCAGCCTGCGGTCGAAGGCTTTCTTCCCGGCCGGTGTCACGGCGGTGGCGTGGTGTTCGCTCTTGCCGACGTCCAGGCCGAGGAAGACGTCGATGTCGCTGATGTCGATCACGTGGTGGTTCCTTCGGTGCTGTTCACCCGGCCCTGCCACGGCACTGATCGCCACATCCACATTACGAAGAGCCTCCCGACCTTCGAAGAAGCCGGTGGTCATGCCCCTAATCAGCGGTCTGTCAGTGCCTTCGGAGCTGGTGACACCACCCCCCGGGCCATGCACTCGACAAGGGGAGGTAGTCATGCCAACTCCGAAGGCCGGTCGTCCCGTTGCGGGACTACGAAGACGGTAATGGGGGGGAATGTCCGGCGCTCGGACTCCACCATGGTGGCGGCCGCGGTCTGCTGGACGATGCGCTGCTGCGGGTCCTTCGGAACGTCCAAGCTGGCGGGCTGGTAGCGGCCGGGGCACAGGCAGCAGTCCTTGAGGTGGTCAGTGACAGGGGCACCCCGCTGTCACCGAGTCCAGCAACGGCTGCTTCGCTCACGGCGTTCAGACGTCAGCAGGGTGGTGCAGTCGCGGGACGCACAGGTCCGGCAGGTCGACGTGGAGGCCGTGTCCGCGACCGCTCATGGTGCCGTCGTAGGAGAGCTCGGCCGGATCGGCGCCGAGGTGCCGCAGCTCCTCGACGAGCATGCGGGCGGCCGTCGCGGCGTGCGTGTGGTCCTCCATGGCGTTGGGGAAGCGGCGTTGCCACATCGAGCGGGAGTCCTCCCAGCCGCTCCGGATGAGTCTGGCGGGGTCGGCCGCATGCGGCTGGTGCACGTGTCCGGTGGCCTCGATGACGAGTGTCAGGTCCTGGCTCCAGCACTGGACGAAGCGCAGAGGATCCTGAGCCACTCCCAGGTGCAGGATGAACCTGCCGGGGAAGTACGGGGTGTCGTGGCTGAGAGACCGCAGCGCTTCGCAGAGGCTTTTCTCCACCTCCTCCCAGGTGGTTCCGGACCGGTCCGTATCCACCTGGGAGGAGGGTATGGATGGCTGGTCGGACGGCTCGGCGGCCTGCCAGCGACCTCGCGCACGGGCCCGGCCGGCGGTGTCGGCGTGCGCGTGGGGCGGCAGGAGCGCGAGGCTCATCTCGCCGCCGTCATGCGCGTGTACGAGGATTCGGGGGAGGGCGGGATCGGGTTGCCGCCACAACATCCACGGGCCTGAGGAGCCGCCCCACATGGCAGGCGGGCCCAGCTCTTCCTCCATGATCCACCATGCGGCGCGTACGCGGTCCACGGCGCCGCGCACGTCCTCGTCGGGCAGGTCAACGACTCGGACGTCCAGCCTGCGCACCTGCTCGGGTTCCGAGGCGTCCGCAATCAGGGTGCCGTAACCGGCCGAAGGTCCCTTGCGGGCCGTGAATCTGTGCCAGACCTGGCCCGCGACCTCTTTCGGCTCGCGGAGTTCCCAGCCCAGCGCGGACGTCGCGTGCGCGAACTCCGACAGACTCCATGAGCCCGGACGCAGCGGGGCGACTTCTCTCACAAACGCACGGAAGATGTCGTCGTCGAGCCAACTGCCGCGGGGGATCGTGTTCTCCATCCGGCAGACAGTAGTGGCCGGTACTGACAGACCGAGGCCGACGCTAAGGACTCCTACTGACCTCCCCGACAACACCTCGGAGAGGTCAGTAGGAGTTGTAAGACGGTGGACGGCATGCGGTCGGTCGGGTGCGCCTACGCCGGGGCTCCGCGATCCGTGCCCTCGATCGGGGGTGACCCTGCGGCTCCGCACCGCACAGGGCGCTTACCGGACGGCCACAGGGTCGTCTTACGTGATCCGGGTCCGTCCGGCATGCTGGCCGCGGGCCTGTCCCACATCGACCGCGTAAGGAACCCGTTGTGCCTGAACAGCAGTTACCCGACCAGAGCTCTTCCGGACAGCGACTTCTCGTCCTTGATCCGAGCGGCTCCGACCACCACGCCGAGCACCGTGCCCTGCACGCCCGCGGCGCGGCCACACTCGTGGACCTCCTCGGGGTGACCGCCTGGTCGGTCTCCGACCCCACGCTTCTCAGGCAGCTCCTCACCAGCCCGGCCGTCTCCAAGAACGCCCGGGCTCACTGGCCGGCCTTCGCCGAGACGGTCGCCACCTGGCCGCTGGCGCTCTGGGTGGCGGTCGACAACATGTTCACCGCCTACGGAAGCGACCATCGCCGGCTGCGCCGGCTGATAGCCCCCGCCTTCACGGCCCGCCGGGTCGCCGCCATGAAGACCGACATCGAAGAGCTCGTGACCGGGCTGCTCGACCGCCTCGCCGACGTTCCGGCGGGCGATGTCGTCGATCTGCGTGAGGAGTTGGCCGCGCCGCTGCCGATCGCCGTCGTGGGCCGGCTGATGGGCGTGTCCGCGGGGCACGGGGCAGACCTCCGCACCTTGGTGGACAACGTGTTCCTCATGTCACTCTCCGCCGAGGAGGCGGCCAAGAACACCGCGGCCGTGTACGAACTGCTCGACGAACTGATCCGCGACAAGCGGGCCCGGCCGGGCGACGACATGACGTCGCTGCTCATCGCCACCCGCGACGAGGAGGGCGACGGCTGCAGCCTCAGCGACGCCGAACTCCGCGACACGCTCCTGCTGATGATCAGCGCCGGGTACGAGACGACCGTCAACGTCATCGACCAGGCCGTCTGCTCCCTGCTGACCGACCCGGCGCAGCTGGACCACGTCCGCGCCGGCCGCTGCACCTGGGACGACATCGTCGAGGAGACGCTGCGCCACGAGCCCGCGGTCAAGCACCTTCCGATGCGCTACGCCCTCGAGGACATCCCGCTTCCGGACGGCGGCACCATTCGCGCCGGTGACGCGATCCTCGCCTCCTACGCCGCTGCCAACCGGCACCCCGGCTGGCACGGCGACAGCGCGAACCGCTTCGACGCGACCCGCGCCGGCAAGGAGCACCTGGCGTTCGGGCACGGCGTCCACTACTGCCTCGGCGCCCCGCTGGCCCGGCTCGAGGTGACGACGGTCCTGCGCGACCTGTTCGCGCGCTTCCCGGACGTCGAACTGGCTGTCCCGGTCGACGAGTTGCGTCCGCTGCCGACGCTGATCAGCAACGGACACACGGCCCTGCCCGTACGTCTGCGGCCCCGGGGCTGACCCCACGCACAAGCCCCGCCTCCCGTGCCACGCGCGTGAGGCGGGGTCGGCAGGGCGTCATTTCCGCGGACTTCAGCGCGCGAGCGAACCCATCGGGTCCCAGGCGGACAGGACGACCGGCGGCTCATCAAGGACGGCGGCCGAACTGGGGCTGCGACCAGCCGTCCCAGGCCCGAGCTGACCAGGGTGCTCGGACCTGGAGCGCTCAGCTTGTGGTGTCCGCGTGCGACAGAGAGGGCGCGGATCACGAAGCGGACGCCCCGTCAGGCGCAGCCGTCCGCGCCCGGTGACGCGCTCAACGTTGGCACAGGCGACAACGGTGGCGGTGGCGCCCTGCCTCGCCGTGCCCGGTGCGTCGTGCGGGGGTTCGGTCAGCGCAGGGTGGCTCCATAGGCGTCGGTGGTCTTCCAGACGTGCAGGGGTGCGAGGGGAGCGGGCCAGACGTCGATGAGGTGTTCTTCGAGGGGTTCGTCGCCGTCGATGATGAGTTTTTCGTGTCCCAGGTCGCGGCCGCGTGCGTGAACGCGGATGCGGCTGGGGACACCCGCGATGCGGGTGAGGGGCGGCAGGGGATCGTTGTCGTGGGCGTCGGTGATGCCGGGGTTGGTTCCGGGCAGGAGGAGGCTGGCTTCGACGATGTCGTCCCAGGCGTCCAGGTCTGGCGGCGGGGGAGGGGCGGAGCGCTGGGTGAGAGTCACGCGGACCGGGCCGAGTTTGGTGCCCGTCATGACCAGGGCGAAGGCGCCGGGTTCGGTGATGCCGCGGCCGGGGGAGAGGGGGGCGAGGAGTCCGTTGAAGCCGGTATAGGAGAAGCCGGCGGGGTCGAAGTCGTCCCCGCACACGTAGTACTGGTGGTCGCTCGTCCACACGAAGGCGGTCGCGGTTTTCATCGGGGCACCTGAACCCAGTAGGCGTCGTTGTTGAGAGGTGGACCCGGATGTCGTCGTCGGCCATCGCGAAGGCATGAAGGACCAGCTCGTCGGCCTCGGCCCGGGCGCCGGGCCGAGGCCGACGCGTGCTGGTCGAGCCTCAGCCCCCTCCGCCCTCGCTGGCCGACCGTGCCGCGCCGAACTCAGCGGCGCTGAGGACAGAGTCCAGACGGGCTCGCGTGGCGGCAAGGTCCCGCATGTGTTCGTCGAGGCGGTCCCGCTCCGCGCGAAGCCGGGCGATCATCTCCGGGCCGGCGATACCGGTGTGCACGCATGGCAGGAACTCCACGATCGTCCGGCTGCTCAGCCCGGCAGCGTAGAGAAGCTGGATCCACCGCACTCGCTCGACCGTGTCAGGGGCGTAGAGGCGCTGCCCGCCTGCACTGCGGCTCGACACGATGAGCTGCTGCTGCTCGTAGTAGCGCAGCGCCCGCGTGCTCACTCCCGCGGCCGATGCCACCTCGCCGATACGCATCCCGTCGCTCCCTCTGCTCCACATGCCGCCGGGCCCCGGTCGCTGCCGGGCCGTCCCGGGGGTCGTCCCCGACTTGCCTTTGACGTCAACGTCAACTTTTACACTCTGGCAGCCGGCCATCAACACCGGCAGAACCGATCACGACGGAGCAGCACCTCATGAGCACTGACGACACCACACCCGACGGCCTCATCCCCGCCGCCGTCCTCGCCTCGGACGCGCCGGTCGCGGTCTATGGATACGCCCGGGCCAAGGCGGGCGAGGAGGACCGGATGCTGGGCGAGATCCAGGCGATCATCGGCGTCACCCGCAAGGAGGACGGATGCGAGCAGTACGTGGTCCACACCACGCCGGACCAGCCGGGCGCCTTCGCCTTCTACGAGCGCTGGTCCTCCGGCGCCCACCTGCTGGCGCACGTTTCGCAGCCGTTCATGCAAACGTACTTCGCCGCCATCGCGGGCCTGGTCGAGGGAGAACTGGAGGCCCACTGGCTGCACCCCCTCGCCTGACCCCCTCCACACGGCCGGCCTCGCGCCCCGCGGGGCCGGCCGCATCCGGCATTAGCCGTCCGTGAAGGCGCGGAATGCGGGCACCGGTATGGCTCCTGGCAGGGCCACGCTGCGGGCCGCCTGTCGGCTGCAGGACTGTGACCCGCAGCTTTTCGCTCTGGCCGACCCGTGAGTCCGCCGCCAGCGCGGTCGACATCGCCTCCGCGCAGGGGCTGCTGGCCAACGCCGTAGCTCCACCGCTTACGCCGCTCGGCAAGAGCGCAGGAGGCAACCCGTCGACTCGCTCAGCGAAATTGATAGCGGGTACCGAGAGACGGTGTCGGGTCCGCCCGGCAAGACTCAGTCCTCCTGCTCGACGATCCTTTTCAGCACGCTCGTCGCTCCCATGCCGTTGGGCCAGCCGGAGTAGAACGCCAGATGCAGCAGGGCCTCCTGCAGTTCCTCGTCGGTGACGCCGTTCTGGCGGGCGAAGTCGAGGTGGAATTGCAGCTGGTCCATCTTCCCGAGTGCCGTCAGGGCGGAGATGGTGACGAGACTGCGGTCGCGCTTGGACAGCCCCTCGCGCTCCCAGACCTCGTCGAAGAGAACCCGGTCGGTGTAATGGACCATCCCCGGGGCGAAGTCTCCGAAGGCGTTCTTCCCGCCGGACCAACCGGTCTCTGTGTACTCAGTCATGATCTCTCCCTACCTGCGGCGGCGTCCGTCGACCGATCTGTATATGTGCCATGCCAATGACATCGCCGCCCATGCCGGGGAGGGAGTCCCTGGTGAGGGGCGTACTGGCAGGGCATCCCTCACCAGGGCTTCGCGCCTTAGCGTGGAAGGCATGGACGCCAGGAACGAAGCACGGGAGTTCCTCATGTCCCGTCGAGCGAACCTCACTCCCGAGCAGGCTGGACTGCCGGTCTCCGGACACCGGAGAGTGGCGGGCCTGCGCCGCGGTGAGGTGGCGATGCTCGCGGACGTGAGCCCGGAGTACTACGCCAAGATCGAGCGCGGCCACCTGGCCGGCGTCTCCGACGCCGTCCTGGAGTCGATCGCCCGGGCGCTGCGGCTGGACGACGCCGAGCGCGAGCACCTCTTCGACCTCGCGAAGGCAGCCAACGGTGGGGCCAGGCCCGTGCGCCGGAGCAGGGCGAAGAAGTGGGTGCCCAGGGACAGCCTGATCCGTGCGCTGGAAGCCATCGCCCTCGGGCCCGCGTTCGTGCGCAACGGACGGATGGACGTTCTGGCCACCAACGTCCTCGGGCGGGCCTTCTACGACGAGGTGTTCGACGGCCCCGGAGAAGGGAACTTGGCGCGTTACTGCTTCCTCGACGAACGGGCCAGGGCGTTCTACCCGAATTGGGAGGCGGCAGCGGACGTCACTGTCTCGATTCTGCGCACCGAAGCCGGCAGGGATCCCCGGGACAAGCAGCTGCACGACCTGGTCGGTGAGCTGTCCACGTGCAGCGACGCCTTCCGCACCCGGTGGGGAGCACACAATGTGCGCCGCCACGGGTCGGGCACCAAGGAATTCCACCACCACGAGGTCGGCGACCTCACGCTGACCTACGAGGGGATGGAGCTGACCGCAGAGCCCGGGCTGTCCTTCCTCATCTACACCGCCGAGCCCGGCTCGCCCAGCCAGGAACGCCTGCAGCTCCTCGCGAGCCTCGCCGCGACGTCCCCCGCAGGACCGCCCCGCACCGGGCACCCGACGATCCAAGAAGGATGACCATGCACACCAGAACACTCGGACAGGGCCTGGAGGTCTCCGCGATCGGGCTCGGCGCGATGGGCATGTCCCAGAGCTACGGCCGCAACCCCGGCGGCCGCGACGACATGATCGCGGTGCTGCGCTCCGCGGTCGACGAGGGAGTGACCTTCTTCGACACCGCCGAGGTCTACGGGCCCTACGTGAACGAGGAACTGGTCGGCGAGGCGCTCGAGCCGATCCGCGACCAGGCCGTGATCGCCACCAAATTCGGATGGGACATCCAAGACGGCAGGAGCGTCGGCCTCGACAGCCGTCCCGAGCAGATCCGCCGCGTTGCGGAGCAGTCCCTGAAGCGACTCCGTACCGAGGCGATCGATCTGTTCTACCAGCATCGCGTCGACCCCGACGTGCCGATCGAGGACGTCGCAGGCACGGTCGGCGAGCTGATCGCCGAGGGAAAGGTCAGGCACTTCGGGCTCTCCGAGGCCTCGGCCGCCACCATCCGCGCCGCACACGCCGTCCACCCCGTGACCGCGGTTCAGAGCGAGTACTCACTGTGGACACGGGACCCCGAGGCCGAGGTACTGCCCGTGCTCGGCGAGCTCGGCATCGGGTTCGTGCCGTTCAGCCCCCTGGGCAAGGGCTTCCTCACCGGCACCATCGACACCTCCACGACCTTCGCCGACGGGGACATCCGCCATCGGGTCCCGCGCTTCACAGCCCAGAACCTGGCCGCGAACCAGGCGCTCGTCGACCACGTGCGGCAGCTCGCCCAGGTGAAGGGCGCGACGCCGGGCCAGGTCGCCCTGGCATGGCTGCTCGCGCAGCAGCCATGGATCGTGCCGATCCCCGGCACTCGCCGCACGGCACGCATCCAGGAGAACAACGCCGCGACGGCTGTCGCGCTGTCCGCGGACGAGGTCGCGGGCCTCGACGGCCTGGCTCAGCGGGTCGGTGTCAGCGGCGATCGCTACAACGCCGAGCACATGGCCTTGGTCAATCGCTGAGCGCTGCTGCCGCAGCGTGCGTCCTGCCCAGCAGGACGCACTGAAATTGAAGGAAAGAACAAAAATGGCTGTCCACGAATTCGATCAGATCTTCCCGCTGGGGGAGAAGAACGAAGCCTTCGCGCCCTACTTCATAGGCCAGAGCTACCTGGCTCCGCTTGCCTCGGGCAGCGTGCCCGTCAGCAACGTCTCCTTCGAGCCGGGATGCCGCAACAACTGGCACATCCACCACGGCACGAACGGCGGCGGTGACCAGATCCTGCTGTGCACGGCCGGCAGCGGCTGGTACCAGGCGCACGGTGAGGACCCCGTCAGCATGGAGCCGGGAACGGTGGTCCGCGTTCCGGCGGGCACGAAGCACTGGCACGGCGCGAAGGCCGACTCGTGGTTCTCCCACGTCGCCTTCATCACCCCGGGCGAGGACGTCAGCAACGAATGGCTCGAGCCCGTCACCGACGAGGCGTACGGCGAGCTGCGCGAGAACGGAGCACACGCATGACCATCCTGGACGAGAAGTACGAGCTGTCCAACGGCGTCGAGATCCCCAAGCTGGGGCTCGGCACCTGGTTCATCGACGACGACAAAGCGGCCGAAGCGGTTCGCGCAGCCGTGGACATCGGCTACCGCAACATCGACACCGCCCAGGCCTACGGCAATGAGCGCGGCGTCGGCGAGGGGGTACGCACCGCAGGCGTGCCTCGCGACGAGCTGTTCGTCTCGACCAAACTCGCGGCCGAGATCAAGGACCACGACCAGGCGGCCGACGCGATCGACGGATCACTGGCGACACTCGGCCTCGAGTACATCGACCTCATGCTCATCCACAGCCCGCAGCCGTGGAACGACTTCCGCGGCGGCGACTACGCCGAGGGCAACCGCGAAGCATGGCGCGCACTCGAAGAAGCGCATCAGGCCGGCAAGATCCGCTCCATCGGAGTGTCCAACTTCCAGCAGCAGGACGTGGAAAGCATCCTGCAAGGCGCGACTGTGGTGCCGCACGTCAATCAACTGCTCGTTCACGCCGGTAACACCCCCTCAGAGCTGCTGAACTACTGCGAGCGTCAGCAGATCCTCGTCGAGGCGTACTCGCCGATCGCACACGGAGCGATCCTCGACAACGCCGAGGTCCAGGCGATGGCAGAGAAGTACGGAGTCTCCGTCCCGCAGCTGTGCATCCGCTACACCCTGCAGCTGGGCGCGGTGTCGCTGCCCAAGACGGCGAACCCCGCACACATGCGTTCCAACGCCGAGATCGACTTTGAGATCGCCGGCGATGACATGGACGCCTTGCGGGGCCTGCGCGACGTGGACTACGGGAAGCACAGCGTGTTTCCCGTCTACAGCGGCAGGTGATCCAGAACGAGCGCCGACTCATGACGGGGACGGGCGTGGGACCATCCCGCGCATGGGGAGACAGCCATCGGGGCGGCCCGCCTGCTCGCAGTCTTGGCCGCCATCCCTGTAGGTCGTCTGCTGGTGGTGTGGGTGCAGCACCACAGCTGACCGACAGGACCAGGACCAGGTCAGGATCAGGTTCCGGACCAGTGAGTGAAGCACGGGGCGGCTTTTGGCTCGGTGCGCGGCGTTCGCAGGTCACAATGGAAGGGCTTCCATAATCAAGTGAGGGAAGGCCCACGTCCATGACTGAGGAACTGCCGCAGCGGCATGCCACGCTCGACGATGTGGCCGCGCAGGCGGGTGTTTCGCGAACGGTGGCCTCCCGGGTGATCAACGGTGCACCGCACGTCAGCCAGGCCAAGCGGGAGGCCGTCGAGCGGGCGATCAGAAAGCTCGGCTTCGTTCCCAATCCGAAGGCCCGCGCCCTGGCCACGCGGCAGGCGGGTGCCGCCGCGCTGGTCATCGCGCGAGACGACCCGGGAGTCCTGGCCGACCCGTTCTTCGCGCAGGTCATGGTCGGAGTGTCCGGTGCCCTGGAAGAAGCCGACCTGCACATGATGCTGTGTCTGGCCGCCACCCCGCGCGGCCGGGAGCGGGTCGAACAACTGGTGCGCTCCCGTGCCGTCGACGGGGTCATGCTGATGGCACTGAACGAGGACGACCCGCTGGCCCGGCTCGCCAAGGAGACCCCGCTGCCGGTCGTCTTCGGCGGCCGCCCGATGGACTTCGAGCCGCGCTGGTACGTCGACATCGACAACGTCGGCGGCGCGCGCAATGCGACCGAGCACCTCCTCGTGCACGGACGCAGCCGCGTGGTGACGATCTGCGGCCCGCTGGACACCGGGGTCGGCGACTCCCGCTGCCGCGGTTACCGGGAGGCCATGGTGCTCGCCGGCCTGACGCCCCGCCCGCCCGAGCAGGCAGACTTCTCCGAAATGGGGGGAGAGGCCGCCATGAACCGGCTGCTCCAAGCGCATCCGGACCTCGACGGGGTGTTCGCGGCCAACGACAACATGGCGGCGGGCGCGTTGCGCGCGCTGCGCAAGGCGGGCCGTTCGGTACCCGGGGACGTCGCCGTGGTCGGGTTCGACGACCTCGCTGTCGCACAGAGCGTCGAGCCCGCGCTCACCACCGTCCACCAGCCCATCAGGGACCTGGGGCGGGAAATGGTCCGCATGCTCGTCGGGGTCATCGCCGGCCGCGCCCCCAGCCCGCTGATCCTTCCCACCCATGTGGTGCGACGCGCCAGCACGTGACGCATCGTCAGGAACCGTACCGGAAGACGTGAACGGGAAGGTGTGCGTGGGAAGGCGTGAACGGGAAGGTGTGAGTGGTGCGCGGCCGCCAACCGTCGGCCACCGGAGCCGTAGCGAGGAGGCGCCGGTTGCTTGCCGCAGGCGGGCCGCCGCGCACCACCGTTCATGGGCGGCCCGCCGCAGCTGGATACGGGGTTGGAGCGCGTGGCACACGCCCTGGCGCGGGTGGATTCATCCCTTCACCGCGCCCTGCATGATGCCGCCGACGATCTGCCTGCCGAGCAGGCCGAAGACCACCAGGACGGGGAGGGTGCCCAGCAGGGTTCCCGCCATGACGACGGACTGGTCCTGGACGTAACCGCCGCCGAGCTGCCGCAGGGCGACCTGCACGGTGGGCTCCTGAGAGGAGAGCGCGATGATCGGCCAGAAGAAGTCGTTCCAGGCTGTCATGAAGGTGAGGAGCCCGAGGACCGCCATGGCGGGGCGCGCGATGGGGATGACGATGGTCCAGAAGATTCGGGACGTGGAGGCGCCGTCGACACGTGCGGCCTCGATGAGTTCGTCAGGCAGCGACTGGGCGATGTACTGCCGCATGAAGAACACCCCGAAGGCGGAGACCAGGCTCGGCAGGATCACCGCCTGCAACTGATTGGCCCACTCCAGCTTCGCGATCACCATGAACAGAGGGATCACACCGAGCTGCGGCGGGATCATCATGGTGCCGACGGTGAACGCCAGCAGTCCGTTACGGCCCTTGAAGCGCAACTTGGCGAAGGCGAACCCTGCGAGGGTGGAGCACAGCACGGTGCCCACGGTGATGGACCCGGACACGATCAGGGAGTTGAGCAGCGCCTTGCCGATGTCGGCCTGCTCCAGGGCGAGTTGCACGTTGTGCAGCAGGTTCGGTCCGGGGAGCAGGGTAGGTGGGGACTTCGCGATGTCGGCGTTGGAGCGGCTGGCCGCCACGATCGTGTAGTAGAAGGGGAAGGCGGAGACCAGCACCGCCAGGATCAGGAACGCGTAGGTGGGGCGGCTGCCGTGCATGGTTCGTCCTGCGCCGCGCCCGAGCCGGCGAGGCCGGGGTGTGGGTGGCGAGGACGGCCGCACGCGGCTCGCTGTCTGCGGATCGGCGAGAGTGGTGGTCACCGGCCGGCCTCCTTGGCCACGCGTCGTCGTGCGAGCAGGGCGTTGACCCCGACGAGCACCAGGATGAGCAGGAACATCACCCAGGCGATGGCCGCGGCCCGGCCCAGGTGGAAGAAGGACCAGCCCTGCTCGTACATGTACAGACCGAGCGTCTGGTACTGGTGCGTGATGCCGCCGCCGGGATTTCCCTCGAACAGGAGCGGCTCGCCGAAGAGTTGAGTGGCGCCGATGGTCGACATGATGACGGAGAAGACGATGGTGGGGCGCAGGCCCGGCAGCGTCACGTGCAGGAACTGCCGCCAGCGGGAGGCGCCGTCCATCTCCGCCGCTTCGTACAGGTCGCTCGGGATGGACTGCATGCCGGCGAGGAAGATCAGCGCGTTGTAGCCGGTCCAGCGCCACACGACGATGCAGGAGATGGCGGTCTGCGAGGCGAGCGTCCCCGTCTGCCAGTCGACCGGGCCCAGGCCGACGAGCCCGATGACGTAGTTGATCAGCCCGAAGTCGTGGCCGAAGAGCTGGGCGAAGACCAGTGTCGCGGCGGCCACCGAGGTGGCGTACGGCATGAGCATCATGGTGCGGAAGAAGGTGCGGCCGCGGAGCTTGTAGTTGAGCAGGTGCGCGAGTCCCAGAGCGATCATCAGCTGTGGGACGGTGGACAGCACGCCGAGGGTGAAGGTGTTGCGCAGGGCGCCCCAGAAGAACGGGTCCGTGAAGATGGCGGTGTAGTTGCCGAAGCCGCGCCATTCCATGTCGCCGGGGGTCTGGAGCTCGATGCGGTACAGCGAGATGAACGCGGTGTAGATCAGCGGGAAGAGGCCGAAGGCTCCGAACAGGACGAAGAACGGGGCTATGTAGGTGTACGGCGAGACGGAGCGCCAGACCCGGCGCCCTGGCGGGAGCTCGGGACTGCGCGCCGGCGCGGCCGGCGGCGCGGGAGCGGTGAGGGTCACGGGGCGGCCCTTAGGGGGACAGGGAGGCCGGGGGCCTCGGCGGGAGGGCGGGTACGGGGGCGCGGTGGCGGCCGCGTTTGCGGGCGGATTCCCGAGGGGGCCGGGGGAGCGCCGGCCGGGAGTTGCGCCGGGGGCCGGGCGCGGGTGCGGACGAGACCGGCCCCCTCGGCCGGATCAGCCGATGGCGTTGTCGATGCCCCTCTTGGCGTGCTCCCAGGCCGTGCCGGGCGCGGTGCCCTTCTTCTCGATCTCGAACAGCCCTGCGGTGATCTGCTCCTGGATGTCCTGGTCGTTGACGCCGAGGACCTGCACCGGAGCCTCCTTGGCCGCGTCACCGAAGATCTTCCCGATGGGCGCATCCGAGAAGTACGGGTCCTTGGTGTCCGCGACCTTCGCGATGGCGGGCACGCTGGAGGGGAAGTTGCCGATCTTGTTGAAGAGCTTGGCCTGCTGCTCCGGAGCGGTCAGCCACTGGATGAGCTCGTAGGCCTCCTTCTTGTGCTGGGCCGCCTTGGGGATCGACAGGTAGGAACCGCCCCAGTTGCCCGCGACGCCGGGCATCTTGGCGATGTCCCACTTGCCCTTGCCGGCGTCGCCCGCCTGGCCCTTGATGTAGCCGAGCATCCAGGCCGGGCACGGCAGGGTGGCGAAGGAGCCCGCGGCGAACGCCTGGTTCCACGGCGGGGTCCACTGGGCCAGCTTGGCGCTCACGCCTGCTCGCTCGGCCTTGACGGACAGGTCCCAGGCTTCCTTGACCGCCGGGCTCTTGTCGTAGATGAGCTTGCCGGAGGAGTCGTAGTAGCGCTCCTTGTACTGGCCGGCCACGTTGGTGTAGATGCTGCGGACGCTGTCGATCCAGGCGGTCTTGGCGGGGGCGTTCTTCATGTACTGCTTGCCGAGGTCCAGGTAGCCGTCCCAGGTGGACCACTTCTTCGCGAGTTCCTCGCGGTCGGTGGGCAGTCCGGCCTTCTTGAGCAGGTCGGTGCGGTAGCAGATGGCCCCGGGGCCGTTGTCCGTACCGAGGCCCATGACCTGGCCGGACTTGCTGGTGGCGGCACCCCACTTGGACTCAGTGAAGTTCGCCTTCAGCTTGCCGGCCCCGTACTGGTTGAGATCCTCGAACTTGTCGCTCTGCCGCTGCGCCACCGAGGCGATGCGACCGATCTCGATGCCCTGGACGTCGGCGAGACCGCCGCCACCGGCGAGGCGGGTCTGGAGCGCCTTCCAGTAGTTCTTCTCTTCCTGGGTGTCGGTCTGCTTGATCGTGATGTTCGGGTGGCTCTTCTCGTACTCCTTGTAGAGCCCGGCCTCCTTGAAGCCGAACGTGCCGAACAGGTCCACGGTCAGGGTGACTTTGCCGTTGCTGTCCTGGGCACCGGTCGAGGCCGATCCGCAGGCGGCAAGCAGTGTGCCGGCCACGGCGACAGCGCCCAGGCGGACGAGGGTCCTTCTCGCGGCTCGTGCGATGGACATGGAAAGCCTCCTCAGACTTCGTCAACAGTGGTGTGGAAGCGCTCCCACTCGACGTGAGGCGAGCCTCCCGCCCGTGGAGACGGGGCGTCAAGACTCGAACACGTAACGACTTCGAAATGTGGAAGGCGTTCAGGGAAAGGCGCCTTGAAGACACCTGGTGTGGCACTTGGTGCGCCCGCGCGGGAGAACGTGACGTCTCTGCGTTCAAGAGTTGGCGATCGAGGTGACGATCGGTCGATGGGCGGCCTAGCGCTTGCGGGTCGCCTGCGCCGCGTCCCGTAGCCATAGGGCGCTCTGTTTCGGGGTGCGGCGCTGCGTCGCGTAGTCGACGTGGACGATGCCGAAGCGCTTGGCGTAGCCGTAGGCCCACTCGAAGTTGTCCATCAGCGACCAGGCGAAGAACCCGCGTACGTCGGCTCCGGCCTCCCTGGCCCGGCCCGCGGCGGCGAGGTGGTCGGCCAGGTACGCGGTGCGGTCGACGTCCTCGATGCGCCCCTCGGCGCTCACGTCGTACGCCGAGTCGTCGAAGGCCGCGCCGTTCTCGGTGAGGTAGATCGGAAGGGCGGGGTAGTCGCGGCTGATGCGCGTCAGCAGGTCGGTGAGGCCCTGCGGGTGGATCTCCCAGCCCATCGCGGTGACCGGGCGGTCGGGCTGCGGGATCCGGACGGTCCGGCCGGGTTCGTCACCGGCCGCGACGACGTCGCTGAGGTAGTAGTTGATCCCGAGGAAGTCCAGCGGCTGGGCGATGACGTCCAGGTCCCCCGCCTCGACCGGTACGTCGACCCCGAGTTGCGCCAGGTCGGCGAGAACGTCCTGCGGGTACTGCCCGCGCAGCACCGGGTCGAGGTAGAGGCGCAACCCCATCCCGTCCGCGCGGCGGGCGGCGTCGATGTTCTCGGGGGCGTCGGAGGCCGCGTACACCTGGGACGGGTTGAAGGTGATGCCGGCCTGGACCGGCGCGGGCACGACGGACCGGATCCGCTGGACAGCGAGGCCGTGGCCGAGGTGCAGATGGTGCACGGCGCGGACGGCGGCCCCGAAGTCCTTGCGGCCCGGGGCGTGGCAGCCGATCTGGTAGCCGAGGATCGCCGAGCAGAACGGCTCGTTGAGGGTGATCCAGTGCCGCACCCGGTCGCCTAGCCGGCCCGCGACGAGCTCGGCGTAGTCGGCGAAGCGGTACGCGGTGTCGCGCTCGGGCCAGCCTCCGACGTCCTCCAGCTCCTGGGGCAGGTCCCAGTGGTAGAGCGTCGCCCAGGGGGTGATGTCCTTGGCGAGCAGCTCGTCCACCAGGCGATCGTAGAAGTCGAGCCCCTTGGCGTTCGCCGGTCCGCGTCCGCCCGGCTGGACGCGGGGCCAGGACAGCGAGAAGCGGTAGGCGTCCAGGCCGAGGCCGGCGAGCAGGCGGACGTCGTCGGGCATCCGGTGGTAGTGGTCGCACGCCACGTCGCCGTGGTCGTCGTTCTCGACGGCGCCGGGGGTGTGGCTGAAGGTGTCCCAGATCGACGGCGTGCGTCCGTCGATGTCGACCGCGCCTTCGATCTGGTACGCCGATGTCGCGGCGCCCCAGACGAAGTCCCTGGGCAGGCCGTGGATCTCGGGGTCGGGGAGTGCGTGCGGAAGGGGGCGGCCGGGATCGGCGGACCGCAGGTCAAGGGTCATGGTGTGCTTCTCCAACAGCAGCAGAGGGAAGGGGTCCGCCGGAATCTGGCGTCAGAGAGGGCCAGCCGGTTGGGAGCGCTTCCAAGAAGATGAGGTGAGGCCTGACCCTTGTCAAGGGGCTGCGAGGGGAGAGTCTCGCCTGCATCGGCCCTTGAGGATCGTGTCAACTGTGGTTTCTTTGCTGCTCATTGTGGGTCTTGTCGGGGATACGCCTGCCGTACGTGCCGCTTCCCCTTCGCCCGAGATCCATGGCTCGCTTGACAGACAGATCTCCGCTTACGCATTCTTTGGGAGCGCTACCAAATTCCGACGTGAAGACGGGTCTTCGGTAGGTAGCGGGACGTGAGGAGGGTCGCCGCTCGCGTCCGGTCCCGCGGGGTTCGGTTTCCGCGGGGGTGTCACCGAACCCCGCCCCGGGCGCGAGCCCGACACATCGACCGCCGCCCCGTCTTCCTCGAAGGAGCGCGTCGTGTCCGAGCTGTCCGCGAGCGGCGCCCGACCCTGGAGGCGGTGGCGTTCCACGCGGGAGTCTCCCGTTCGACGGCCTCCCGCGTCACGCCTGGACCAGCAAACGGACTTGGACACAGCCTTCGTCGCCGGCGACCTCATGGCCGTGGGCGCCCTGTGCGCACGCTGCGCGAGCAGGGCGGCCGCGCGCCATCCGTGCACGCCACTGTCATCAGTCCCACCACCCTGATACGCCGGGGGCGGCCTGATCCGGCCCGCCCCGACCTGCCCCCCGCGAGTGCGGCCAAGCGGCTCGTTCGATCAGATGCATGTCGTGGAGGCTCAGCGTTCGCGTGCACGTACGCCGGTGACGTCGGGACGTCGTTACGTCCGCGGGGAGCCGGCGACTCGCCGACTCCCCACGTCTCAGGACGACTTGAAGATGTTCCCGCCGCTACCTGCCTGTGTTGAACGTGAGCCCGGGCTTCGCGTTCTTGGCCAGGGTGTGCGCGAACTCCGGCCACCACGCGCCGGCCGCCGGGTCCTCGACGCCGTACTCCGGATCGACGGGGCCCGCCGTTCCCCGGCGGCAACTGCCGTCCGACTCGCCGATGGTCTTCACGTAGAGGTACGCGTCCGCCAGCGGAAGGCCTGTGTCGGCGGTGGGCCTGACACCGATACCGCGCCCGGGGGCGTTGCACCAGGGTTCGGCATCGGTGTACTTGCCCGTCGGGGGGATCCAGGCGCCGAGGCCGTTCCGGCTGTTGTCCAGGACGTAGTGCGTCAGGTCCTCGACCGGGGGCCGGCCCACGGTCCGGTCGAACCACGCGTCGGTCCACTTCCAGGTGGACGGGTCGTAGAAGTCCACCGCGTTGCCGGGCTGCCCGTCGTTGGGGGCGTCGGGTGAGTAGTACTGGCTGGCGCAGGTGTCGGTCCTGCCGCGCGCCTCCAGCGGGCCTTCCGTGGTGTACCAGACGCACTTCGAGACCCAGGTGGCGTACCGGTTGAGCTGGTCGGTGGGCTGGTAGTTGGAGACGTTCAGGGCGAAGCCCTGGGTCTTGGCCAGGTCGGCCTTGAGCAGACGCCCGGCCAGTTCACCGACCGGCTGCCAGTTGCTGCTGCCGCCGTCGAGATACACGGACGTACGGGGTCGGGAGGCCATGAGATCCACCGCGGTACGGATGTTGCGGTACCGCTCCTCGGTGCGGGTGCCGTCCGCGTCGCCCTCGGGGCAGTCCGCGGGCAGCAGCGCCAGCCCGTCGGGTTCGACGACGACCACGGCGCGGTCGGTGCCGATGCCTTCGGCCACGCCCTGGACCCAGGCGCGGTACTCCGCGGGGCTGTCCGCGCCGCCGGAGGAGTAGAAACTGCAGTCCCGACCGGTGACGTTGTACAGGACGAACACCGGCACGGTGCCGGTGGCCCTGGCCGCCCGCATCTTCTTCTCGACGACCTGCTTTATCTCGGCGGGTGTGCCGTAGTCGAGCCAGATCGCCTGCGGCCAGCTGGCGAGTTTCGCCATCCGCAGGGCGTCGTCGATCTTGCCCGCCTTCAGGTCGGCGGCCGCTTGCCGGGCCGCACCCGCCTCGGGGTCGACGTAGAAGCGGCTGTTCTTCGGCAACGTGTGGTCGGTCGCCGGTGGGCGGGGCGCGGCAGTGGCCTCGCTCCCGCCGGCCAGGGCCCCGGCGGCGAGCGCCGCGCAGGCGACCGGGACGAGCAACCGTCGCAGTCTGCTCATGGGTGCAGTCTCCTTCGTACGAAAGGGGTGGGCTGATGCGCCGGAGCCCGGTCGGGGGAGGCGCTGGGAGCGGAGGGCCGACGGCGGCACAGACAGGACGGAGCATGCGCCGCACGTCCGCATTTTGGGAGCGCTTCCAGATGTATGTGGAGTGCGGCGCTCTCGGGGGCACATGGTCGGGCTCGCGTGACGGGCATGTCAAGAGTCGTACGACTCCCGGCTGTCCCACTCCTTATGACCTCCTCTCTGGGCTCCGAACAATCCCGCACACCAAGGGTGCAGGAGAGGTCCCTGTCGACAGGTCTTCCCTGGTGGTGGCGGCTCGGTGCGATCCTCGGTGTGAACGGAGGGTTTCCTGCATGCTTCAGTAAATGGCTCCCGGCTCTTGTCGCCCCCGTGCCCTGCTGCTAATTTTTGGAAGCGCTACCAGATATTCCGCTCGTGGCGTGTACACGCGCCGAACGCACGAAGGTCGTGGACGAGCGGCGTACTTCCCCGCACCACAGGCGTCCTCCCCCCGCACAGTCGTGCCGTCGACGGGCGTCGAGCCTGCCCCACACATAGGTTTCACGGCACACGTTTCGAGCCGTGCCCGTCAGTGCAGAGAGGCGTCGGTCCGTCAACCGGCCGCTCGACACCTCCGCGCGCTGCCGATGGCGGTGTGCTCGGACGCTGCTTGCCGCATTCGCGCCTTAAGGAGGCCCGAAATGCCGTTCCGCAGATCATCCCGCCGCTTCCGCAAGTACCGCTGGGCACTCGCCCCGCTCGCCGCCTTCGCGCTGCTGCTCAGTCCCGTCACCACCCCGGCGTACGCCGTCGGCGGCAGCTTCACCGACAACTTCGACGCCTACGACACGGGCCGCTGGAGCAAGTCCGACGGCTGGTCCAACGGCGGCATGTTCAACGCCGGTTGGCGCGCCGACCACGTCTGGTTCAGCGGTGGTGTCATGGGCCAGAACCTCGACACCGCGTCCTGCCCCGCCGGATGCTCGGGCAAGCCCTACGCCTCCGGCGAGTACCGGACCAACGACCTCTACTCCTACGGCCGTTTCGAGGCACGGCTCCAGGCGGTCAAGCGCTCGGGCACCGTCACCGGATTCTTCACCTACACCGGGCCGAGCGACGGCCAGCCCTGGGACGAGATCGACGTCGAGATCCTCGGCAAGAACACGACCCAGATGCAGACCAACTACTTCACCAACGGCACCGGCGGCCACGAGACCGTCATCAACCTCGGCTTCGACGCCTCCGCCGGCTACCACGACTACGCCATCGAATGGTGGAACCAGGGCACCATCAACTGGTTCGTGGACGGCAAGCTCGTCCACCAGGAGAACGGCTCGCGGGGCGCGCTGCCCACCCACCCGATGCGCATCATGGCCAACCTGTGGCCCGCCACCGGGGTCGACAGCTGGACGGGCCCCTTCAGCTACCCGGGCACTCCGCTGACCGCGCGCTACGACTGGATGAAGTACACGAAGTACTGATACCGGCGAGCCCGCGATCCGGCGGGCGGGTGAAGAGGCGGGACCGGCGCGGGACCTGACGGCCTGTGCCGGTCTCCTTCGCGGCCGCCCGGATCCCGGCACCTGGCTCCCGTCCCGTGTCACCAGTCGTGCACGCTCCCGTCCTGAAGGCGGTTGACCGGCAGGTACGCCGCCTCGTACGGGTGGGCGGCCGCGAGGGATTCGTCGAGATCCACGCCGATGCCCGGGGCCTCGCCGGGGTGGAGGTGGCCGTCGGTGAAGGTGTAGGCGTGCTGGAACACCTCGTCGGTGAGCGGGGTGTGGCCGGAGTACTCCTGGATGCCGAAGTTGTGGACCGCCAGATCGAGGTGGACCGCGGCGGCCATGCCGACGGGGGAGATGTCCTCGGGACCGTGCACGGCAGTCCTGATCTGGTACTGCGCCGCGAAGTCGAAGAGCTTGCGCAGTGGGGTCACCCCGCCGAAGTGGGTGACCGCGGAGCGCACGTAGTCGATCAGCTGCTCGGTGATCAGGGCCTGATAGTCGTACACCGTGTTGAACACCTCGCCGATGGCGAGCGGTGTCGTGCTGTGCCGGCGGACCAGGCGCAGCGCCTCCTGGTTCTCCGCGGGCGTGCAGTCCTCCAGCCAGAACGGGCGGTACGGCTCCAGGTCCTTCGCGAGGCGCGCCGCCTGGATCGGGGTGAGCCGGTGGTGCGCGTCGTGCAGGAGGGGGAGTTCGGGCCCGAACTCCGCGCGCACCGCCTCGAACACGGCCGGGGTGTGCCGCAGGTAGGCGTCGGTGTCCCAGTCCTCGACGAGCGGGCGCGTCTGCTGGTGGAGGACGGGCGCGCCGTCGTCGTCGGTGGCGTGCACTCCGTACACGGCCTTGAGGCCGGGGATGCCGGATTGGATGCGGACCGCGGGGTAGCCCTCGGCGAGCCGGGCGCGGACCGAGTCGAGGAGTTCGGGCAGGTCGCGGCCGTTCGCGTGGCCGTACGTGCGCACGCGCTCCCGGCTGGCGCCGCCGAGCAGCTGATACAGCGGCAGGCCCGCGGCCTTGGCCTTGATGTCCCACAGCGCGACGTCGACGGCGGCGATCGCGGCCATCGTCACCGGGCCGCGCCGCCAGTACGCGCCGCGGTACAGGTACTGCCACGTGTCCTCGACGCGGTGCGGGTCGAGGCCGACGAGGAGGGGCGCCACGTGGTCGGTCAGGTAGCTGACGACGGCCAGTTCACGCCCGTTGAGGGTGGCGTCGCCGAGGCCCGTCAGGCCCTCGTCGGTGGTCAGCTTCAGGGTGACGAAGTTGCGGCCCGGGCTGGTGACGACGACCTTCGCGTCGACGATCTTCATGGGTTCTCTTTCAGTAATGGCAGTAATGGCAGTAATGGCAGTAATGGCGGTGATGGCGGTGATGGCGTTACGGACAGAGGGGCGGTCAGCCCTTGGTGGCGCCTGCGGTCAACCCGGCCACCAGGTACTTCTGTCCGAGGACGGCGGCGAGGAGGACGGGCACGGTGATGAGCGTCGCGGCGGCCATCAGTCCGCCCCAGTCGGTGCTCGCGTAGGAGATGAAGTTGAACAGGGTGACCGGCACGGTCTGGGTCCGGTCGTCGGCGAAGACCAGGGCGAACATGAAGTTGTTCCAACTGAAGACGAAGGCGAGGAGCGAGGCCGTCGCGGTGCCGGGAGCAGCGAGAGGCAGCGTGATGCGCCAGAAGGCGCCGAACGCACTGAGGCCGTCCGTGCGCGCCGCTTCCTCCAGTTCGACGGGCAGCCCCGCGAAAAAGCTGATCATGATCCACATGATCAGCGGCACGGAGACGAACATGTGGCTGAGGACGAGCACGGTGTAGGAGCCGACAAGTCCCATGCGGGCGAAGAGGTAGTACCAGGGCACGAGCAGCGAGATGGCCGGGACGATGCGGGCGACGAGGATGACGGAACCCGTGCGGCGCATCCCGAAGCGGCCCACCGCCCAGGCGGCCGGCACCGCGATGACGGCCGAGAGCACGGTGGAGACGGCGCCGACGAGCAGCGAGTTGCCCATCGAACGCGGGATCTGCCCGGCCTTGAGGACGGCGCGGAAGTTGTCGAGGGTGGGCCGGAACCACAGGCCCACGGTCGGGTCGGTCACCTGGACGTTCGTCTTGAACGCCGCGGCGAACATCCAGACCAGGGGCAGGGCGAAGACCAGGGTCACGACGGCGATGGCCGCGCCACGCAGTCGTGCCAGGTGCCGTCGCTTCCGCGCCCCGGGGACGGGTGGGGTGGTGACGGTGGCGCTCATGCGTGCTTCCTTCCGCCGCGGCGGCGCAGCAGGACCACGACGCCGATGATGAAGAGCGTGAACAGGATCAGGACGGCGGCCGCGAGCCCGTACTCCTGGTAGTCGAAGGTGAGTCCGTAGGCGTAGACGTTGAGCGTCTCGACCTCGAAGTCGGAACCGCCGCCCGGGCCCTTCGCGGCGTAGAGGATGTCGAACGTCTTGAGTCCGTCGACGGCGCGCAGGACGAGCGCGGTCGCCAGTGTCGGGCCGAGCATCGGGAGGATCACGTGGCGGAAGCGCTGCCAGCCGCCCGCGCCGTCGACGAGCGCGGCCTCCTCCGGCTCCTCGGGCAGCGTGGTGAGCCCTGCGAGCAGCAGAAGCGTCATCATCGGCGTCCACTGCCAGACGTCGATGAGCATCAGGGTCGGCAGCGACTGGCTCACCGAACCGAGGAACTCCTGCGGGGGCAGGCCCAGCGCGTCGAGCAGATGGTTGGCGATGCCGTTCGTCGGGTCGAGGATCAGCAGCCACAGGATGCCGATGGCGACCGGCGTGGTCAGCAGCGGAATGATGAGGACGGTGCGGACCCAGCGCATCGCGCGGAACGGCTTGCGCATGAGCATCGCCAGGGCGAGGCCGAGCACCGTCTCCAGTGCCACCGCGCCCACGGTGAACACCAGCGTGCGGCGGGCCGCGGGCCAGAACCTGCGTGAATCCTCCAGGGCGTCGGCGAAGTTGCGCAGCCCGACGTGCCGGCTGTCGGCGTTCACCGCGCCGAAGGCGTCGGTCAGGCTGAGGTCGAGCGTGAAGACCAGCGGGAAGACGATCATCAGGCCGACGAAGAGCAGGGCGGGTGTCAGCATCGCCCACTTCAGCCGCCGGCTGGCCTGCTCGAACGTGCGCGGCGGACGCGCCCCGGTGCGCGGCGCGTCGGGTGCGGGCGTGCGGGTGGCGCGGGAGGCGCGGCGGGGGGTGGAGACCTCGGTGGTCGGCATCAGGACTCCTTGTGGCGGTTGTCGCGGACGAGGAAGTCGGCGAACTCGGCGTCGGCGTCGCGGGCCACGGGCGGTACGGACTTGCCGAGGATGCCGGCCACCAGCGGACGGCCGACGATGTCTCTGGCCCGGCCCACCTGGAGCACGCGCGGCCGGTCGTAGCCGCGGCCCCGCTGCGCGTTGAGACGCATCGCGCGGGCCAGGTCCGCCGGGAACGCCGCGAGCGTCTTCGGATCGGCCCACACCGAGGCGCGGGCTCCGGGGATGCCCTCGGACTGCAACGCCGTGGACATCTCAGGCCCGGCCGCCCACCTGATGAACTCCCAGGCGTCGTCCCGGAGTCGGGAGAACGCGTTGATGCCGAGGCTCCACGAGGGAATGTTGTGCGGCACCGCGCCGGCGGGCCCGGCGGGGAAGGGTGCGAAGCCCACCGTGTCCCGTACCGTCGACACCTTCGGGTCGAGGAAGCTGCTGTAGATCGCGTCGGCGTCGATGTAGAACGCCGCCTTGCCCTGCGCGAAGATCGGCATCGCCTGTTCGAGGCTCATGTTGGTCGCCCCGGGCGGACCGGTCAGGGCAAGCAGCTTGCCGTAGTACTCGTAGGCGGCCAGTGCCTCGGGGCTGCCGATGCCGGACCGGCCCCGGACGACGAAGTCCCCGCCGTGCGAGTACAGGAAGCTCGACCACTGGGAGACGGCGCCGCTGCGCTGGCCGCGGCCGACGTATCCGTAGAACCCCTTGCGGCGGGAGGCGATTTCGCGGGCGCCGTCCATCAGCGCATCGAGCGTGTCCGGCGGGCCGCCGAGCCCTTCGACCAGGTCCTTGCGGTAGTACAGGACCGGCCGCTCGGTCACCACCGGGACGCTCAGCACCTTGCCCGACGTCACGGACGCCTCGCGCGGCGCCTTCTGGAAATCGGGCCAGTCGAAGTGGGCGTCGCCCCGCACCCGGTCGGTGAGGTCCGCGAGCCAGCCGTTGTGGCCGAAGACCAGTTGCTCCTGGAGCGCGCGGACCATCATCACGTCGACGTCGGTGCCGGAGGCGTTCAGCTTGACGTTGTAGCTGCCGGCCAGTTGGTCGGCGGTGAGGAGGGTCATCGAGACGCGGCGTCCGACCCGGTCCTCGAACTCCTTGATGCGACGGCGGACCGCCTGGGACCACACGTGGTTGATCGCCATGATCCGCAAGGGGGTGCCGGCGGACGGTGAGCCGCCACGGGCCGAGCAGGCCCCGAGCGTCCCTGTGGCGCCGATGGCTCCCGCCGCCCCCGCGGCCAACCTGCCGAAGGAGCGTCGGCTCAGAAGCGGGCTACTCGTGGACATCGTCGTCCTCGCCTCTCTGTGATGCCGTGCTGAGCGTGTGAACGTACTGGTCCAACTGGTAGGACCAGTTGGACCAGCGTCACGCTAACAAGAGAGGAGCCGGGCTGAACAGCCCCGACGTCGAGGTTGTCGGGACCTGATTGTCAGGAGCTAGGAGTGGTCGCGCTCTCCGGACGGGCCGAGCAGGGCATCGATGTGGTTGCGTGCCATGACGTCGACCTGGACGTCGAGATCGGCGCCGTAGGTCCGCAGGCCGAGCAGCAGGTGCTCACGCATCCGCGCGCAGGCCAGCTCCACGTCACGGGCCTCCACGGCCTCGAAGATCTCGGGGTGGTGCGGCACGCCCGGCTCGCCGATCGAAGGGTCCGAGTTCGAGCGCAGCATCATCTCGAACATCATTCCGCTGATCGACGACAGCATGATGCGCAGCACCGGGTTCCTGCTCGCCACCGCGATGGCGTCGTGGAACTCCAGGTCCGCCCGCGCCTTGACGACCACGTCGGTCGCCGACTCCAGGGCGTCCCGCGCGGACCGCATCGCCGAGATGTCCTCGTCGGTGGCCCGCTCGGTGGCGAGGCGGACCATCTCGACCTCCAGCGGGACGCGGGCCTCGATGAGCTGACGCACGGTCGGCCTGCCTGCCCGGTACAGGGCGTCGTATCCGCGGGCCTGCCCGGAGGACGGTTCCCGCACGAACGAGCCGCGGCCCGGGGCCACCTCGATCAGATGCTGGGCCTCCAGCCGGCGCAGCACCTCGCGTACGACGCCTCGGCTCGCCCCGAACTGCACGGACAGCTCCCGCTCCGAGGGGAGCTTGGCACCGACGGCGATCTCTCCGGACCTGATCGCGTGTTCGAGCTGGCGTGCGATGCCTTCCGTCAGGAGCCCTCGTCGCCCGGGGTCCGCGACACGGGCCGAACGAGACGATTCCGAAGGCTCTGGCAACTGCATGGTCGCAGGGTACAGGGCTGATGAGGGCGACTGAGATGGCTGTCCGACCGTGGCGCTGAGCCGGCGGACGGCGCGGGTTGACGGTGCGCGAGATGATGAACCACAGACGGTCCTGCTCGCCGGCAAGGCGAGTGGAGTGCGGGCCGCGGCTTCACGGACCACTGTGCCGACGACGGTGCGGGCCCAGGTACGTGCTGCGGAAGTCCGGGTTCCAGCTGGCCAGACCGCGTCATCAGACGGCTCACCGCGAAGGCGACGCAAGGCCGCCGACAGGAGGACGGCTCAATGACCGAACATTTGGGCACGGTGACCTGCGACCTCTCGATCTCCGTCGACGGGTACTCGGCCGGGCTCAACCAGTCCGAGCAGCGCCCGTTCGGCGACGACGCCGGCGATGGCTGGGGCGACAGGCTGCACGCCTGGATGTTCGAAACCCCGGAGCAGCGGCAGGCTGAGCTCGACCGGCTGACGGCGGTCGGTGCCTTCATCATGGGGCGCAACATGTTCGGTCCCGTACGCGGCGCATGGGATCGACAGTGGAAGGGATGGTGGGGCGACAATCCGCCGTATCACGCACCGGTCTTCGTGCTCACCCACCACCCCCGCACCCCACAACCGATGGAGGGCGGCACCACCTTCCGCTTTGTCACCGACGGCATTGAATCCGCGCTGCGGCAGGCCCGCGAGGCGGCAGGGGGCCGCAACGTGTCGATCCACGGGGGCGCGACCACCATCAACCAGTACCTCGCAGCAGGCCTGATCGACGAGCTGCGGCTCCACATCGTGCCGTTCACGCTCGGCGCCGGTACGCGGCTGTTCGACGGCGTGCCGACACTGAATCTCGAACAGGTGGAGTCGAGAGCAGCGAACTCGGTCACACACGTGACCTATCGCATGCGGTCCTGAGCGAAGGGCGGTGCCCCTCACGACCACCGCTCAAGGTCGGGTGGCTCCCCTCCAGGTTCGCCGACACAGCACGCAGACCGGCTGTCCCGTGGCATAGCTTGATCACCGCAGGTCAGAGATGCGCGATAGACGATCCGGGCACGGCTGGGCGACTGTCCGTATCATCCCGGGGTGACCTCGCCCCTCATATCGTCCCCGCGCCGACAGTTCGCCACCTTCGGCACCATCGCGAGCCTGTGCCTGTTCGCCTGGTGGGCCGTACAGCCCGTCGGTGGAGACTGCCCCAACGAGGGCCTGACCCTGTCCTCCGACCCGTACGGGTCCACCTACGACCCTGCCGCCGCCAAGGGGGCCGGCGACATCGAGTACGAGGGCCGGTACGTGCCACTCGACGGCCCAGCGCCCAGTCCCGGCGCGAGCGCTGACGCCGCATCGATCCCCGATACCGCGATCGGCTCGGGCGACTACGACCCGTGCGGGGCGGAGCCCCGGCACCCGCGACTTTACGGCTGGCTCGGCCTGTAGACGACCGCTCACATGACCTTGAGGCCCAGAACCGCTCCGAAAGGCTCTGCGGTTCGGGATACCGAGGGACGACACCATGATCCTGGTGATCCTGGGCAAGTTCGCCCTCATGATGCGCAGCGTGTAGCCGCGCCCCGCACACAGCACCACCGAACCCGCCCTGCCACAGGGCGGGTTCGGCCGTTTCCGCACGCCGAACCATCCACAGGCGACCCCCAATAGCGCCTTGATCGGACCCCAGAAAATTGTGTGCGGCACACCACACGGCTCGATGGTCGGGCCGGACTGGAACGCACGCCGGCCGACGGTGTGAGCAGGTGACAGCAGCTCACCGGCGAAAAGGTCGTCTACTGGGGCGGTATGGCGCACACCGCCGTCGGAGACCCTCGTACCGTGTCCCCCTCCGAGCCTCCGGATTCGCACCAGAATCCGAGCGGATACCTGCGTGAACGAATGGGGTTGGACTACCGGTCCGTGGGCCTGACCATGGCGCATGGTTCGATCGCCCAGCCACTGCCCGCTCCGCGCCCGGACTTCGTCGACAGACAGCCTGCTGCATGCGGCCGCCGAGAACAGGGCGGGACAAGTCCTGGACCTGGGCACATCGCACCCCGAGTCGCCGCCTTTCGGACGCTCCGACGCGCACGCGGTTGACCGGCCCGTCCTACGACCCCCGGAATGATGCGGCCTACCACATGCCGGGCGGGTCACTCGCGAGCTGGTTCGACGCCGTCCTCCACACGCAAGAAGTGACACCGTCCCGGCCCTTGAGTGAGAGGATCGGCCGTCGCATGACGCGGTCGGAGCACATCCGTCCCAGTCCCTCGACCGGGAGGCCGGTCAGGAGGTGAGTCATGCGCGGAGTGTCGTAGTCGGCGTCGCAGGCGATGAGCATGTCGCGGTCGCCCAAGTGCCAGCGGCCCTTCTCGGTCAGGTCCTCGACCACCCGGCGGAGCTGGGCGGCAGTGACGATGCCGGGAGCCGGGCACGGGCGCTGATGCCTCAGCCGGCGAGCAGGGCCTGCATCCACTGGGCTTCGCGTTGTTCGATGTATTCGGTGTCGTTTCGCCATGCGTTGCCGTGGCCTTCGGCCCACAGCCTTGCCCAGGGCTGGGTGTCTTGGGCTGCCTGGTCGCGCAGGAAGTTGTGCATGGAACGCGTACGGCGTCCCAGTAGAGGCACCAACCGGCGGCGTTCGGACTCGGCCAGACCGTAGGCGTCGGCGAAGACTCGCAGTCGGTGCGCCGCGTTCGGGCTCTGCCAGTCCGGATGGGCGGACAGGGGGATGAACCCGTGCATGGCGTAGGCGACGTCCCACAGGCGCGAGCCGGGGCCGGCAGCGTCCCAGTCGATGAAGGCCCACCGTGCCTGGTCCGCGACCACCAGGTTCCAGGGGGCCAGGTCGTTGTGGGCGATGATGTCGCTGCCCTCAGCGGGGATCAGCGTCTGCCACCGCGCATCGGAGGACGCCGTGAAGTCCTGCACGGCATCGTGGAAGTCCCGGATCAGCCGTGCCACGCGAGCCAGTTGTCGCGCGGGTTCCATCAGCGAGAACCGGTCGGGCCAGACCACATCTCCAGGCATGAAGGTCAGGACCTCACGCCCCTGATCGTCGATGCCGAGCGGGCGGGGCGCCGCGCCGAATCCCACCTCGTGCAGGTGGGCAAGCAGGGCATGGACAGCGGGAGTCCATGGCCCGGTCGGACGGCGAACGGTGTCCCCGATGCGAACGACACCGTCACTGACGTTGCCACCGGACAAAGGCAGTTCATCATCGTGCCGCATCGAACCAGTGTGTCGGATCAGCTCGTCATGATCACCCCATTAAGGGGGAGCGTCACGGTGGGGACGGAAGTTGAGGAACAAGCTGAGGGATACGGAGTGTAGGTGAAGTCGGTGCGGCCCGGATCGGCCTGCTGGACCTCGTCGCCGGCTCGTTGAGGGCGCCCCCATGTGAGTAACCCTGCGGGTCAACGCGGCCTGCCGCCTGATCTCCGGCCTCCTCAGAACGCGCCGTGGTCCGTGCCATCATCCGCGGAACGCCCAGCGATCTGCGCCGAGTTCGCCCGCAGCCAGGCGAGCGCCGGGGCCAGCGCTTCCGTAGCGCCCCGGCCCAGTTCGGTGACCGAGTAGGTGACCGGCGGCGGCTGCGCGGTGCCGATCTCCCGGTGCACCAGGCCGTCTTGCTGGAGCGAGCGGAGCGTGGCCGCCAGGCTCTTGTCGCTGATCCCCGCGACCGTAGTGCGGAGCTCGGTGTATCTGCGCGGCTCCGTCATCAGCGCCGTGAGGACAAGCAGGGACCATCGGCCGGTGAGCCGGCCCAGCACATCGCGCGCAGGGCAGTCTTTGTGGAACACATCACGTGTCACGCTTCCCCCGGTCGCCTGGACTGCCCGCTCACCATCAGGTGAGCATCGCACCTCATGGTGAGCGTCTTCCGCCGTATAGACACGCTCCTTACGTTAGTGGCCCGCTCAGACCCGAGGAGTAACCGTGCCGACGACCGCGACCGAACCAACGGCCACGACCGCCACTCCGCCAGCGACGCCCCCGCCCGCGCTCGTCACCGGCGCCGCCCGCGGCTTGGGGGCAGCCATCGCGCGGGAACTCGCCTCGCGTGGACACCATGTGATCGTCAACTACCGGTCGGCTGCCTCCCGCGCGGCAGACGTCGTGCGGGACATCGAGGCTGCGGGTGGCAGCGCGTCGAGCGCCCGCGCCGACGTGACCGACCCGAGCGCCGTCGACGAGTTGGTGGCCGGGATCCTCGCGACCCACGGACGGATCGACACGGTCGTCGTCAACGCCAACACGGCCTCCCCGCCGTTCGCCGATCTGGCCGACTTATCGTGGGCCGATTTCGAGGCCAAGGTCACCGGCGAGCTGGCCGGCGCGTTCCACATCACCAAGCGTGTCCTCGAACCGATGCGTGCGCGGGGCGCAGGGCGGATCGTCTACATCGGCAGTACCGCCGCCGACTACGTGGGCGACGGCCGGCTCGCCCACGGCACCGCGAAGTCCGCGCTCGCCACTTTCGCTCGACACGTCGCCTCCGAAGGCGCTCGCCACGGCGTCAGCGTCCTGATCGTCGCCCCCGGGGCGGTCCGCACTCCGGAAACGGAAGAGATGCTTGAGGGGGCACGTGGCGTCGCTCTGGCCAGGGAATCAGTTCTGGGCCGGGTACTTGAACCCGAGGACGTCGCCGCCGCAGTGGCGCTGGCCGTTGACCCCGCACTGCGCCCGGCCACCGGCACGACCCTGCGCGTCGACGGCGGCTGGTCGGTCCTCGCCGGCGGCCCGACCAGCTGAGCGCCACACCGGCATCGGACATCCCGTACCCGCCCGCGCCCCACCCGCCCCCGACCAGGTGCGGAATCGGCAACGTTCCGATCCGAGCGTCAGGCCGGGAGCCCAGGCTCACACCTACGCCGGTGCCCGAGCGGCCTTGAAGAAGTTCCGGTCCGATGCCGGGGTGGCTTTAACGGTCAGCGGTGGTTCCGTTTTTCCGGTTTGAATTGGGATCACTTGAAGATCGAATGTGCGTTGGTTCCGGGTTGAGCTGGTCCCGGGGCCCGGCTCGTTTCGGCTCCGGCACTCGGGGTCAGTCGTAGTACTCGCCGTCGTCGCCTTGGACTCGGGCGTCGAGGGCCCGAGCCAGCGTCTGCATCGTGCGGATCAGGGTGTCGGTGGGATTCTTGGCGCTGATGTCCATTGGCGAGAACCAGTGGATGGCTATGCCGAATCGCTTCTCAGACGGATGGGTGACCATCTCTGCAGTCCAGCGAAGGGGTTGGCCTTCGCTGGGCGCGACGTCTCGCTCGACGGCGAGGTGTTGATGCTGGCGGCGACAAGGGAGGGGTCGGCTTTGTGCTGGTCGCGCTGGTGGAGACGGCTGGTGCCTGTCCGGCAGATCTGGCCGAAGGCCCCTTGACCTAAAGAGTGGTTGAGGTCAGATGGTTCAGCCATGGACGAAATGATGAGCAGCACGACGAATGCCCGGGACCACTTCGAGGTGGCTACGCTTGTCAGCGGCTTTTTCCGCACCTTGGACGAGCGGAGGTTCGGCGAGGGCTGGGCCCGTGCCTATTTCACCGATGATCTTCGGACGACAACACCGCTCGGCGTGGCCAGGGGCGCCGACGCCGTGCGCCAGGTGGAGGAGGCCATCGGCCGGTTTGCCGCGACCCTGCACATCTCCTCCGACGTTCTCGTCCGGGCCGAGCGGGGTGCGCGGACGGTCCGTGCGTCCTGGAACGCCCATATGACCCACGTCCATCTCGATTCCACCCTCCAAGCACGGGGCGAGGGTGCCGGCCCGCTCTTCACTGTGGGCGGTGTCTATGAGGCGGAACTCCGGCATTCCGACCGCGGCTGGCGCATCAGCCGGATGTCGGTGCGGGCCGTCTGGACGACGGGGGAGCCGCCCCTCCTCCCGGAGGAGACCGTCACGCGTTTCGCGGAACCCGTCGACGGCCCGGCATCGAACTGAGCCCGGTGGATCACGGGTGGAGCCGGAGCCGGATCGAGGCGAGAGTGACGGAGTTGTCGAAGACGTAGGCGCGCCTGTCGTATCTCGCCACGATTGCCCAGGAGTTCCTGAGAGCCTTGATCGTTCCTGCGACTTCGTTCCTGCGCTTGGAGTTCGTGGCGTCGAGGCTGGTGGATCATTTCACCCGCCCTATAATCCGAGCCAAGAGATGAGGATCGGTTGGAGGCCTGTAGAGATGGGCGCGGCGCGGATGGCAGCCGTTGTGCTGGCCACATGGGCCACGTTGATCTTGCTCCTGCTCGCGCCGTCGCTGTTGCCCGAGCATTGGCGCTACTACATCTACTCTCCAGCGAGTGTGGGCCTGTGGCTGCTGGCCATGCTTGTTGTTCCAGTCGGGGTCTGCATCGTGAAATGGCCATGGATCAGATCGAGCGGCAGGTGAACGGCGACCCGTATAGGGGCTCGCAAACTGCCCCGCCTGCTCGCTAGGCGGCCGCCACAGCCCCGGCTGGTTGTCCCTTGGCGGCTTGGGGGGGGCTCACCCTCCTGGTGCCTGGGGCAATTCCACGGTGATGCGCAGCCCGCCGGCCGGGCGTGGAGTAAGCGCGAGGGATCCATCGTGTGCCTCGGTGATGGTCTTGACGATGGCCAGGCCCAGGCCGACGCCTGCCTGGTCGGTGTGGATGCGCTCGGTGCCGCGCTGGAAAGGTTCGGTGAGGGTCGCGACCAGTTGCGGGGTGAGTTGCTCGCCGGTGTTCTCGACGGTGAGCACCACGGTCTCGGGGTGGACGCCGGTGTGGACCCAGACGGTGCCCTGCTTCTGCAGGTTGTGGACGATCGCGTTGTGTACGAGGTTCGTGGCGAGCTGCAGCAGGAGTGCGGGCGATCCGGTCGTGCGGGCGATGTCGCCGTTGATCTCGAGGGTGACGCCGTGCTTTTCCGCGAGCGGGTGGAGCGTTTCGGCTGCTTCCTCGGCAACGAGAGACAGGTCGACGCGTTCTCGGGTGAAGGACCGCTGGTTGACGCGGCTGAGCAGGAGCAGTGCCTCGGTGAGATCGATGGCCCGGGTGTTGATGGTGTGGAGGCGCTCGACGAGTTCGCCGCTGTCGTGGTTCGGATCGGCGCGGGCGACGTCGATGAGTGTCTTCGAGATCGCCAGCGGTGTACGCAGCTCGTGGGAGGCGTTGGCGGCGAATCTCTGCTGTTCCGCGACGTGTGCTTCGAGCTGCGCGAGCATCTGGTCGAAGGTGTCGGCGAGTTCGCGGAACTCGTCCTGGCGGCCCGGCAGACGGATCCGGTGGGACAATGATCTGGCCGCGGCCGTCCGGGTGGCGTGTGTGATGCGGTCCATGGGCGCGAGCATGCGGCCGGCGAGGAGCCATCCTCCCAGCAGGCCGAAGACCAGGAGGAACGCCATGACCGCGGCTGCCGTCGGCGCGAAACCGTGCACGATCTCGGTGCCAGGAGTCTTCTTCCACACCCCCTCTTCGTTGGTCTGCAACCATCCCTGGCGCAGCAGGAAGAGCCCCGCGGCACCGATCAGCAGGGCTCCCGCGAGCATGAGGAATCCGGCGTAGCTGAGGGTGAGCTTGAGACGGACGCTCAGGCCGGACCTCCTATCCACGGTCACCACCCCCACGCCCGGTGTCGCGCGCCGTGTCGATGCGGTAGCCGACGCCCGGCACGGTGGCGATGAGCCAGGGTTCGCCGAGGCGTTTGCGCAGGGCGGAGACCGTGATGCGTACGGCGTTGGTGAACGGGTCGGCGTTTTCGTCCCACGCGCGCTCCAGGAGCTCCTCGGCGCTGACGACTCCGCCTTCGGCGGCGACGAGGACTTCAAGGACCGCGAACTGTTTGCGGGTGAGCGCGATGTAGCGGTCGTCGCGGTAGACCTCGCGGCGGAACGGATCGAGGCGCAGCCCCGCGATCTCTCGCACCGGCGGCCGGTTGTGGGCGCGCCTGCGATCGAGGGCCCTGAGCCTGAGCACGAGCTCCAGGAGTTCGAACGGTTTCGTGAGGTAGTCGTCGGCGCCGAGTTCGAACCCGGATGCCTTGTCGTCGAGCCGGTCGGCGGCGGTGAGCATGAGGACGGGTATCCCGCTGCCGGAGGCGACGATGCGTTTGGCGATCTCGTCGCCGGAAGGCCCGGGAATGTCGCGGTCGAGGACGGCGATGTCGTAGGTGTTGACACTCAGTAGTTCCAGAGCGGTATCGCCGTCACCGGCGATGTCGGCCGCGATCGCCTCCAGGCGCAGGCCATCGCGGATGGCTCCCGCCATATAGGGCTCGTCCTCGACGATCAAGACACGCATGGTCTCAAGGCTACGAGTCGGCCCATATCCCCGGCATATGGAAAACCGCATACGTGCCGGCAACACCGGGGTGCTTTCACTGGCGGCATGCCTCGAATTCCAGCATCAGCACTATTGACGACGACCCGACGGGTTCGCCGGATGCCCGCCGTCGGCCCGATGGCCGTCATAGCGGTGATGGCCGCAGTCCTAGGCTGCCAGGCGCCAGAGTCCTCGGCCTCCTTAGGTGTCGTCCCTGACGGCGTGACGGTCTTCGACGACGCGGTTCCGGGGGTGGCCAACCTCGATCCAGATCTGCTCAAGGCCCTCCGCCAGGCTGCGATGGTCGCGGCGGACGACGGAGTGGAGTTCTACGTCAACAGCGGCTGGCGTTCCCCGGAGTACCAGGATCAGCTTCTTCGTAGGGCGGTCGCCGAATACGGGTCCAAGGAGGAGGCGGCCCGATGGGTGGCGACCGCGACGACGTCTCCTCATGTGTCGGGTGAGGCGGCCGACATCGGGCGATCCGCGGCGGCGGCGTGGCTGTCCGAGCACGGTGCCGCATATGGGCTGTGCCAGACCTACGAAAACGAACCCTGGCACTACGAACTGCGCACCGAAGCGGCCACCAGTGGCTGCCCGCAGATGTATGCCGACCCCACCCATGACCCGCGAATGCAGCAGTGATCAGTGATGAACAGCGAGCGAGAGCAGACGATGACGCATGTACACACGGCACCGACCGGACAGGGCAGCCCGGCGGTCGATGACCAAGAAACCCGGCCCACGGGCCGCTCACAGCCCGGGGCGTGGAAACGCGGCCCGGTCCTCACCACGTGCGCGCTGCTGCTCGGCCTGCTTCTGCTGCTGCACGGGAAGCTCACGGACCGGGCCGGTCTGAGCAGTCTGGTGGAGACCTTCCTGCCATGGTTCGGTCTGTTCGTCCCAGTGCTCCTCGCAGCGGCGCTCCTGCGCCGTTCCGCCACCGCGGTGGCGGCGCTGCTGCTTCCGGCCGTGGTCTGGGTGAGCCTCTTCGGCGGGCTGCTCGGCGACAAGTCCCGTACGGGCAGCGACCTCACCGTCGTCAGTCACAACGTCGCCGCAGACAACCGCGATCCGGTCGGCACCGCCCGTGACCTGGCCGCCTCAGGCGCGGACCTGCTGGCGCTCGAGGAGCTGACCGACCAGGCCAAGGGCACGTACGAGAAGGAGCTCGCGAAGGCGTACCCGCACCACACCGTGCAGGGCACGGTCGGACTGTGGAGCAAGCTGCCGCTGTCCGCCACCGGGCCGGTCGACGTGCTGAGGGGCATGGTCGGGCCACTGGCCAAGAAACCGCGCCCCGAGGGCACCCCGGTGGACACACCGCGGGCGCTGCGCACCACGGTGACCACGAAGCAAGGGGCGTTGGCGGTGTACGTGGCGCATCTGGGTTCTGTGAGGGTGATGCCCAGGGGCGGCTTCTGGACGGATTCGCGCGACGCCGGCGCGACGAAGCTAGCCAAGGCGGTTGCCGCAGAGCGCAGCGAACGGGTGCTGGTGCTGGGTGACTTCAACGGCACCTTGGACGATCATGCGCTCGACGGACTCTCCTCGCAGCTGCGCTCGGTCCAGGACGTCGCGGGGGATGGCTTCGGCTTCAGCTGGCCGGCCAAGTTCCCGGTAGCGCGGATCGACCAGATCCTGGTCCGCGGTGTGGAGCCGAAAAGTTCGTGGCTGTTGCCGGCCACGGGCAGTGACCATCTGCCGGTGGCGGCCGGGATCAACTGGTGAACGCCGCGTGAGCCGCCGGGCGGGGACACATCGTCGGCGGATCGAGATGTGCATACGCCCGGGCAACACTTCGCCGCCTTGTCCGGCGGCATGTCCTCCAGCGAAACAGTACGAGCATCAGTCGGGATTCCGGTCATCGGGCCGATCAGCGCGGTCGAGCATGTGGCGTTCGTGCGGGCCCAGCGGTCGGTCAGTTTTCTGCAGGACCAGGCGTGGGGGCGCGTCAAGACCGAGTGGCGCTCATCACCGTCGGTCGCTGGGGGATCCGGGCCAGGCGGTCCCGCTGTTCTAGCGGCACCTGTCGGACATCGCAGGGGTGCTCGGTGCGGACCGCCCCGACACCCTGACCGCCTGCAACAACCTCGCTTACGCCTACCAGTCGGCCGGAGACCTGGCCCGGGCGATCCCGCTCCTCGAGTAGATCTTGTGCGACCCCGTACGGGCGCTCAGTGAGCACCACCCACTGAATAAAGCAGTCAGCTTCGCTCACCTTGCAGCTTGCGCCCAGAAGGCTGTCGACGGCCCCGCGATGATGCAAGTGCCCACCTCGGCACTCAAAGGGTGTTGGCAGCAGCTCGCGTCGGATGCAGTTGCGGTGCAGGGTGGCTATGACACTTCACCCGGATGTCGTTTCGTCGTGGCGCCGAGAGTCATTGAGGGCATCTCTGCGTGATCGATGTCTGTGGGAAGTGGAATCAGTTGGTGGGCATGCTTGGGCATGCTAGCCGGGATGTCGTTCGATCCGATTGACGGCGTCAGCCGTGGCCATAGCGTTGAAGCATCAGCCGATAGTGATCGGGTTCGGCGAGGATGAGTTGCTTGACCCGATGGTGATCATCTTGAAGAGCATCGGGATAGCCGGAAGCTTCCAGCGAGATCCACAGAGAGAGGTCCTGCTGTGTGGTGAGATCTTCGCAGTTCAGGAAGGCGGTCAGGACTGCGTTCCGGTAGGCGGCTCGCAGGTCGGCCAGTGCGTCCAGGACCGCCTTGCTTTCCGGCGTGGGGATCCTGGTACGCAAGTCGTCCATTGACGCGTATTTAAGTCCTGGGCGGGAGAAGTACCAGGCCATGGTCGCACCGACCTTTTGGGCGTTCGAGCCGACGCGAACGCATCGGACGAGCTGTTCCTGCGTCCAGCGGTGCCCGAGAGCCTTGACCAGAGGGCGGATCAGCTGGTTGATCCCGCTTCGGCACTGATCATGCACAGCCGCGTGGATCAAACGGTCGGCGTGCTGACGGGTGAGGTCAGTGTTTTCTTCGGCTGCCCGTCCGACCTCCCAGCGTTTGGCCTCGCAGCGACGATGCGGGTGCTCGTCCAGTATCTGCTCTGCATGAGGCCAGACAGGGCTGAGGATTTGCAACAGCTCATCAAGGAGCGGTTCAAAGGCGGCTTCCCGCCCGGGCCGATCCGGGATCATCTCAACGGCCATGCCCAATCCTTTGGTGAAGGCTCGCTGTCGCCGATCGGCAGCGGCTCAGAGTAACTCCGCCGGTGGCAAGGTGTTCAGACTCCTTATTACTCCGGCCGTGACGGGCTGTCAGCCAGTGTGTTCGGCTTGCGCCCTGGTGTGGGCGAGGCCGTAGGAGTCGGTGCCGGCCTGGGAGATCGCGCCGTTGAAGGTGGGCCGGTCGTCGATGGCCGTGCAGAGACGCGAGTCAGTGAATGTCTTCGGCCACCCGGAAAACGACTCGTTGGAGGCGATCGCGACGCTGTTCTTCTCCTCGCGTTCGGTCAGAACCTGGAATAGCAACTCGCCCCCGTGCCAGTCGACTTCCTCGTATCCGAGCTCATCGATGCACAAAAGATCGACACGGCCGTAGCGGGCGATGGTCCTGGTCAGCTGCTCGTCATCGGCCGTCTCGACCAGCTCGTTGACCAACTTCGTGGACGGTACGTAACGGACGCGGAAGCCCTGCATGGCGGCCTCGGTTCCGAGTGCGATCGGCAGGTGGGATTACCTGTGCCGGAGACGCCAATCAGGCAGAGCGGCTCGCATTTCTTGACCCACTCGCAGGTCGTGAGCGTGTTGACGGTGGCAGAATCGACGTTGGGGTTGGCCTCGAAGTCGAAGGCCCGCAGCGACTTCTCCCGCGGGGACGCGGCAGCCCGGATCCGGCGTTCGGAGCGGCGCCGCGCCCGGTTGTCGGACTCGGCCATCAGCAACTCGGCGAGTGACGGCTGATACGACATCGGGCCGCCGCATCGCTCATGTCCTTGAACTGCTGACGGATGGAGGGCAGTCGCAGCATGCGGCATGCCTGGTCGATGGAGGCGGTGTCGACTTCTTCTGTCAGCCCGCCCTTGCGTGGATTCATGAGCCTTCTTTCCTGCCGTCCGCGTGGCCGGGCCGTTTGAGGAGTCGGTCGTAGGGGGGGCGAACGACGGCAACAGCCGGTTGTCAGGGTGCAGATGGGCCAGCTTGCAGTCCGCGAGGAACGTCACCGACGCGCTCACACCGTTCGTCTTGGCCCTGCGCGACGTCGTGAGCGAAGGTGAAGGTTCACTTTCGCTCTCGGCGACTTTGCAGGCCTCCAGAGCGACCGCGTCCGCGGTCAGTGCCCCGGCCCAGTAGGCGGCGGTGAGGCCAGCCACAACCTGCTCGTCGTCCATGTGCCTCGTCAGCAGAGGCATATCGATCAGGGCTCGGGGTGCTGGCGACCTGGCGGATCGCAGCCTTGGCCTCCCCACCATTTTTCGTGGACCGGGGTGAACAGGCCCGCGGAGCGAGTCTGTTCCAACGCGATCGATCCGGGAAACGCCCCGGTTTGCGTATCAGCGCCTCCAGATAGTGATCCAGCAACAGACACGTGCCGCCGGCCTTTCCAAGGTGCTGGTGGCGGGCGACATCGGTGCGGCCGTCGAACACGATCAGCTCGTTGTCGTACAGGAGGACCCGCAGCCGGCACGGTGATCGCAAATGTGGTGCAGGCGGACGAGGACAGCGGCCGCGACGTCATCCACCGCTTCAACGAGATCAGGCTGGCCTGCTTGGCCTCTCGGTGGGCGGGAAGCCGCCCCCGCCTGCTCACGGATGACGACGAGGAGTTCGTCATCCAGACGGCCACCACCCGCCCCACCAAGCTCGTCAGGCCCTTCACTCGCTGGTCGATTCGTAAGTTCGCCGACCATCTGCGGCGCAACGTCGTCCGTCCGATACGCATCGGCTGCGAGACCCTGCGCTGCCTGCTCGCGCGCCACGGCCTGACCTTCCAGCGGACCAAGACTTGGAAAGAATTCAGCGCGCCCTGGACTCCGACGCGCGGCACTCTTCCTGCAGACGACAAGCGCCAGCCCCACTGCGGACTGCGTCAGCCTGCCGGCCGCTCAAAATCCGAGATCGGACCGGCCCAGGACTCTGGTTCCTCGTCGTCCGCGCCACGCCCGCCTGCCGAAGCGTTTCGGTTCGCGTCGGGCGTGACGTTTACGCCCAACGGTGAAGGCGACCTCGCGTGACGATCGCTGGGAAAGGGTCGTGGGGTCGGTTCCGTCAATGTGTGGAGGCAGCCTGTGGGCCCGGACCTGAGCCGTGTGATGCGATCTTCGCCGTACTGGCCGGTGATCAGTCACCCGACGCTGCGGCGGGTCCTCCCGGGGTTCGCCGTCTCGTCACTGGGTGACGGCATGGCCGTGGTTGCGGTGAGCTGGCTGGCGATCGAACTGGCGCCGGCGGCGGACCTTGGGCTCTGGGTGGCGCTGGCGGCGGCCGCCTACACCCTGTCGGGGGCGGTGGGCGCGCTCCTGCTCGGCCGCTTCCTGCGGCACCGCCCGCCCACGCAACTGGCCGGCTGGGACGCAGCGCTGCGGGCGGGAGCGCTGGGGACCATCCCGGTGCTGCACGCCTTCGGCGCGCTCAGCATCCAGGGGTATGTCGCGCTGCTGGCGGTCTCCTCCGTGCTTCATTCCTGGGGGCAGGCGGGTGTTTACACGCTGATCGCCAGGGTGCTGCCGGAGCGCGACCACCTGGCGGGCAACGCCGTGCTGTCGGGTGTGGGGTCGATCGCGACGGTGGTGGGGCCGCCGCTGGCCACGCTGCTGATCGTTTTCGGGGGCCCGGCGACAGTGTTGGCCGTGGACGCGACGACGTTCCTCGTCCTGGCGCTGACTTTCCTCGTCGCCGTCCCCAAGGACGCGGTCCCGGAGCCCGAGGGCGACACGGCCTCGCGTACGGCCGGTTTCACGGTGATCCGGCGCAGCCCGGCGCTCTCCGGCCTCCTTGCCCTGAGCTTCGCGTTCTTCTTTCTCTTCGGCCCCGTGTATGTGGCGCTCCCGCTGCACGTGTCGGACGACCTGGGCGCCTCAGCCGGTGTCCTGGCGGCGTTCTACACGGCCTTCGGCATCGGCGCGGTACTGGGTTCGGTGGTCACCGGCTTTCTCAGCCGGTGGCAGTTGTGGCCGACGACGGTCGGCATCGTCATCGGCGTCGGTGCGCTGATGCTCCCCCTGGGCCTGGGTGCCCCGACGGCCGTGTCGGTCGTCTGCTTCGGGCTGGCGGGGCTGCTCTGGCCGCCGTACTCGTCGCTGTCGACCACCCTCTTCCAGCGCTCGACGCCCAGCGCGCTGTTGCCGCAGGCACTCGCGGCGAGTTCCGCCGTACGGGTGCTGTCGGTTCCCCTGGGCACCGCGCTCGGAGGACCGCTGGAGGCCGGCATCGGCGCGGTCGGCACGCTGCGCCTGTCCGGTGCGGGCATCGCGGTGGTGGGCCTGATCGCCGCCTGCGCGCTGACTCTCCGGGCCGCGCGGACGCGCAACGAGCCGGCGACGGCGAACGCGAAGCCGGCCCGTGCGGAGTCGGAGGTAGAGACGGATGCAGAGCAGGAAGCCGGGGCGCGGCCGTAGCCCCAGCTAGCATTCACGGCTCGCTCAGGGAGCGGCGCATCGTCCTGCCGCCAGTTGTTCAACCAGCCTGTCGTGCAAGCAAGCCGGGAACCGCTAGCCCCAAAGTCGATCCGGCCGTCATCCACAGCCGCGCCACCTGCGACTGGATCACCAAGGGCTACCCGCTGTGCCTGATCGGAGACTCTGGCACCGGCAAGTCCCACCTGCTGATCGGCTTGGGCACCGCGGCTGCCATGGCCGGCTTCCGCGTCCGCTGCACGACTGCGGCTTCCCTGGTTAAGGAGCTCGTCGAAGCCGCCGACGACAAGCAGCTCGGCAAGACCATCGCCTGCTACGGACGTGTCGACCTGCTCGAAATCGACGAACTCGGCTACCTCGCACTCGACCGCCGTACCAACGGGCTGAATTAGCCCTGAGCCGTCCCAATACTGTCGCCGTACCCGCATGGCTGCGCGTGCTGCCGAGGCTTTCGACCCGCTGGTCTCGGCTGCTCAGCCGCCGGGTTCGGTCACCGTGACCGGGCGTACCGCCGGTTCGAGCAGCGACAACGTTCGCTGCTGCGCGTCGAGAGCGACGCGGATGCCGACCGGCATCGGCAGATTCGGTCCGGCATGTCCGAACTCGACGTTACCCAGGACCGGAATGTCACGGTCGCCGAGGACGTCGAGGACGATCTCGCGCAGGGTCGGGGCCCCGTCGGGCGAGTCGAGTCCGTCGATCTCCTCCGGAATGCCCACGACCATGCCGGCGATCCGATCGAGGATGCCCGCGTGCCGCAGCACCTGCAGATAGCTCCACACATATGCTGCCTGGCCGCCGAACTCCTCCCAGAACAGCACCGCGCCGTCGAACCATTCGGGCGGCAGCGCGTAGGGCGTCGCCTGCGCCAGCACGATGCGGTTGATCACCCCTCCGATCAGCCGGCCCTCGGTGCGACCGGCACGCCAGCACTCCCACGACGGAGTGGCCGGCAGCGCACCGATCGGCTCCGTACTTGTCAGCAGTGTCGAGTAGAGCTTTTCGAGTTCCGCCCTTCGCGCTGGGCTCGCGCGCTGCCAATGACCGCCGATTCCTGGGGTGGCCACGTCGGCATGGAAGCCGACCAGACCCGTGCGCGCGTAGAGCACCAGATGCAGCAGCGAGATGTCGCTGTAGCCGAGGATCGGCTTGGGGTCGGCCACGATCGCGTCGACATCGATCAGGTCGAGGTAACCGAGCACCGTCTGGCCGCCGTCATGCGCGACAACCGCGCGCACTTCGGGATCCCGCAGAAGAGCATTGAGCTCTTCGGCGATCTCCTCCGGTCGAGCTGCACTCCACCAACGGTGCCGTCCCGCCTTGAGGAGCGGCGCCCGACGCACGCGGAACCCCATCCGTTCCAGCACGAACACTGCCTGCTCAAGGTCGGGCTCGTAAATGGAATGGAGCGGCCCGGACAGCGATGCGACAACGACGAGATCTCCGGGCCTCAGCGCACGGGGACGAAGCAGTTCAGGCAGCGCAGTAGGGATCACCGAGGCAGTATCCCGGCGCTTTGAGCACCACGCGACACATTTACCGACGTCTGTCCACGATGCCCCCACGGCCCAGATCGAGCCGCCTTCCGGGGCCACTTCGCGACGCCTGCTCTTCGCGATTCCTCCCCGCAATGGGGCCAGTTGGAGTCGCAATGGGTGGAGCCAAATTGCGCGCGGCCCTAGCCACAACGCCGCCCTGCACGCCATCACCACGAGTACCGGATCGCGCCCTGATGCCGAGGGATGGATCGGCCTCGCGCTGGTTCATCTAGCGATCACTTGCCGACCCGCACCAGCCCAAAATTCCCATGGCCATGACGCACCTGCACCACCTACGCTCCAGCCCATGCGCAGCGTGTTTGTGTTCCCTGCAGGTGGGCGAGCTGAGACCGTCGCCTCGCTCGATCAGCACCTGCCGCAACATCGTGACCCGTGGAGCCTCGACGGCAACCTCTACATCGACATTGACGACGAGGAATCCGGGCAGTTCTTCTCAGACTGGGATCCCGACGAGGTTGCGGTCCTTGTCGCGGCTGTCGGACATCACCCCGGCTGGGCGGTGCAGATCGATATCTCGGGACGGATCGACGGCACCGCAGAGATTCACCGGCTGGTCGCGCAGCTACTACAACACGGTGGTGTTGCATTTGACGACTACTCCGACCACCCCTGGACTCTGCAGGAAATCGAGTCCGGCACCGTGATCGGCGGCCTACGCTTCTTCGACTTCCGCACCTACCACGAACTCCAATGCGAGCATTGACATCGATCGCCTGAGTACCGTTCAGGCAAGTTCAGATATTGATCGGTGACCGACTCGACATCGCCGGTGCCCGCTGGGCCTTCACAGGGGCGAAGCTGTCCTGAGGCTGCGTGCCGTTGTCTCCAACGGCCACCTCGACACCTACTGGCGCACCCATCTCGCCCGCGAGCACGAGCGTCTCCATCCCACTCCTGAGCAGCGGGCTTACACCCTCACCGCTTGATCGCGAGCCGCACGAGCCCCTCAGGACTTGTGGCGGACATGCAGATGACCCTCGGTCGGAAACGCGGGCGGCTGAGCAGGCAGGATCGCTTCGAGGTCGAAACCGCATCTCCCAGCCACACGACACGAGGCACGGTTGCCCACCGCGTGGAGCAAATCCAGTCGCGCCACCGCTACGGGAGAATGCTCGCTGAAGGCCCACCGCACCACTGCCTCCAGGGCTCGGGAGGCCAGCCCTTGCCCTCGAGCCTCGGCCGCTGTCCAGTAGCCCACTTCCGCGGAATTGTCATCACCGATCTTCACCGTCACATGGCCGGCCACCGCAGCGAAGCCTTCCCCTCCGTCTTCCATAACGGCGAAGCTGAATCGGCTGCCGGCGGCCCACTCCTGATGCTGGCTGTCGATCCAGCGATGAGCATCAACATCGTCGCTGATCGTGTGCGTTAGCCAACGACGCAGGTCAGGGTCCTGATGCGCGGACATAAGAGAGTCAACGTCGTCCACTTGCCAGGGGCGTAGCCTCAGGGCAGGCAGCGACGCGGTCGCCCCCACAGACAGTTGGACGCTCACATGCTCCTCCGATCAACTGGCTCGCCGTTCAACAACCTAGCCGCCCAGGGAAGACAGGAGCCCTTGTCCCCTGCGGCACGCCACACCCATCGCAGTTTGCGGGAACTCTCGCGCTGCGGTAGCACATGAGCTCATCTGTGATGCCGGGCTACCGCCCGCGCCTGCGTTTCACCCAGCCAATGCCGAGCGCGACGGCGGCAACCGCGGAGAGAAGGATCGCGCCGAGGACGACAGTTGCCCCGATCGAGGCAGCAAAGATCACCCACCACGAACCATCGTCAGATGTCACAGCACCCCCAACTGCTCGCCAGTACGGAACGAGACGTTGAACCCACGCAGCCGGTTCCGTAAGGGCGAAGGCCGCCTTGCTGGCCGGTCTCAGATAAGTCCGGACAGAGGGCCAGCTTGGTCAGATGTGGAGTTCGGGCGGGAAGCCGGTCCAGCGCAGTTCCGCGGGCAGGTGTCGCATGTCGTTGTAGAAGAGCACGGAGGACGGCCTGCCGGGTGCGTATCGGATGGCCGTCAGAGCTGCGTTGCCGTGGTTGAGGCCCATCCAGCGCCACGCGGGCGCGTCGAGGGCGGCCCGGATCAGCCATCCGATGAGGAAGTTGTGGGTGACGACCAGATCATGGCGGGGGCGATCGCCGTCGACCGGGCCTGTGAATTCTGCGAGTGCTTCCCGGGCCAGTGCTGGACCAAGGTTGCGCTCCTCTTCCGGAACCTGAGCGAGGAAGCCGAGCATGGCTTCGGCCGAATCCGGCGGCAACTCCTCCTTCGTAGGAAGGTAGGGGACGTAGTCGCCGGCCGGTTCCGACTGGTGCAGTGGGACGGCGTCAAGTTGTGCGCTGATCAGTTGGGCCGTCTGCTGTGCCCGAGGCAGCGGCCCGTGGTAGATCGCCGAAAGCGGAGTGCTCTGGAGCCGTTCACCGAGCAGAACGGCTTGGCGCCGGCCGCTTTCCGTCAGGGTCGTCTCGTCCGCTGAGGCTTCACCGTGCCGGGCGAGGTAGAGGTATCGAGTGGATGTGTCTGTCATGTCCCAGGTCTCCGTCGTCATCCGTGATCTTGTATGTCGGGATGGACGCTGACGCTGTGCGCATAGTTCCGTCGCGGCTGTGCTGGCTCAGTTGGCGATGAGTGTGGGGACGCCTTTCGGGGTTGCCGCGCCGATACTCGATCTCCGCGGCAGACGACTTCACAGCACCAGATGCCCGGACATCACGGATGCAGGCGGTCGCTTTCCTCTTGCAGTCGGCACTAGCCGTTACGTGTGGCAGTTCGTCCTGCGGGGAGCCTGCGGGACAGGACTGCCGTACGGGCAAGAGAGCCCTCGGCCCCGGCCGGCGCGGCCCTCTTCATCAACCAGCCCGTCCGTCGGCCGTATCGCAGGACCGCCTTCGGCGAAGATGCTGGCGAGGACGCCCGTGTCGCGGAGGGCGTGGGCAGCCCGCCCGTGCAGAATTCGGGCGGGCTGTCGTACGGCTCTGGTTCGGCGTCCGGTCTCTGTGCCGGGTTGAGCGGAGTCCGGCTCGCTATGCCATGCTCTGCGCGCCGTCCAGGGACTCGCGGATGATGTCGGCGTGACCGCAGTGCTGGGCCGTTTCGGCGATCAGGTGGATCAGAACGCGACGGATCGACCAGGAGGTCCCGGGCTCGTTCCACGGAGCTTTCGGCAGTGGCCAGGACACGTCCAGGTCGGGCAGGGAAGCGACCACGGCGTCAGTGTCGTGCGCCGCCTTTGTGTAGTCGGCGAGGACGCCCGCCAGCGTCTCGCCGGACAGCATGCGGAAGGTCGCCGCTCGCTCGGCCCAGTCCGCCTGCGTCATCGCCGTGAAGTCGGGCATCGCGGACGGGCCGTGCTGGATGAAGGTCACCCAGCTCCGCTCCACCCGGGTGACGTGCTTGATCAATCCGCCCAGGCACAGTTCGCTGGCGGTGGTCCGCAGGCCTGCCTGCTCGTCGGTGAGGTCGCGTGTGGTGAACCGGAGGAAATGCCGCTGCTTGGCCAGCCCTTGGAGCCAGTCGGCGGCCTCGCCGGTGACGGCCGGGGTGGCGGGCTCGGCGTGTACACGGGTGATCGTCTCGTTGCTCGTCATGGTGACCGCCTTGTGTGAGTTGCTGGGGTGCCAGTGGCGTCACGGTAGGAGTCAACTAGGCCAGTTTCGGTCCTAGATGGTTCGGATGCGGTCAGGAGATCGAGGGGCCCGCAACGGCAGATGACATCGGGCCGACACAGATCCGGGTGGTGAGAGCCGGGAGTCTCGCCCCACCCCGTCCTGGCGGATCGCGCGTATTGGTCCCGTGCGATCCGCGGCCAGCCGCGCTGGCGAGGAATCCGTGCCGTCATCCCGCAGCCGTCCGATCAGGTTGGTCACCGTCTGCGGCGAGGTCGCGCCGGCGGTCGCCCTCCGGCCTTGGACGCCGAGGCGTGCAAGCAGCGCAACGAGGTCGAGCGTTGCATCAACCGGCTCAAGCAGTGGCGCGGTCTGGCCCTGCGGACGGACAAGCTCGCCATCGCTTACCAGGCCGCACTCCACCTCGCTGTCATCCTTATCCGGGCCCGTAGGTGACCCAGCTCCGCAGCTGAACTGATCACGGTGAACCCACCTGATGGCCCTTGCCCCTGCGCGAAGATCAACCCATGGACGACCTCGTGAAGTTCCTTCGGGCCTGCAACATGGAGGACAACCACGCCTATGCCGAGGTGGCCCACCGCTTCGGCGGCGACGCCCTCCTCGACAGCCACCTGCCCATGCTCGATCTGGTCGACATGCTGGCCAGGGTCTACAAGGCGATGGACTCGGCGGATTCACGTCACGCAGGGCTCGGGTAAGCGCTCCCAGTGCTGGCACAGTCCTACGCCGAGCACTCCCAGTAGCGCCAGGAGTGGCGTCCGTAGGCCGACCAGAGAAACATTCCATAGCAGCCGTGGCCGCCACGAAGCGATAGCCGTCCGCGAGTTCACGACGGTAGGCACGCAGCGACGTCGACTCGGCCCATCACGTGGCCTGCGCCTCAGGCCCGTGCTCGTTGTGTCAGTCATCACCGGCCACGGCGAGATCATGTCAGCCGCATGCGGCTGGTGTGGGACAGGCCGTAGCCTGTTGCGGTGTTGGTCTATGACGAACTGGCCTCTGCCGAAAGAGAGTTGTGGGACTCCTTCCCGGAGGGGCGTTGGGTGGATCTGCGCACCGGAACGCCTGAGCGCGATAACCCCCGCGGGGGAGCGCAGTGGGAACCCGAGCGCACGGTCCGCGCCGCGGTGGTGTCTGCCCTTCTGCTAAGCGCCGACGAAGTGCGCTCAGGTAGCGTCGCTTCCCTTCGCCTCGCTGGCGCACGGATCACTGGCCACCTCGACCTGGCGGGTGGGGAGATCGGCCACGTGCTCTGGCTGAAGGAATGCTGGCTGGAGCACACAGCCAACTTCTACGGAGCATCGACACGAACGATCCGGATCACGGACAGCTGGGTACCCGGAGTTGACGCCGAACTGGGCCGCATCGAGGGACACCTCGACCTGAACGGCTCCGTGATGGAAGCGGGCCGCCTGTCCCTCATGAACGCTCGCGTAGCCGGAGAGCTGGATCTGGACGGGGCGCGGATATCGGCGCCCGGGAAATGGGCGGTGTGGGCGGGAGGTCTGGTCATGGGCGGCGGCATCTTCTGCCGGGACGGCTTCACCGCATACGGCGGTGTGCGGCTGCCGGGTGCGCAGTTGCCCGGTGGCCTGCACATGCGGGGAGCACGCCTGGAGAGCCTGGGCGGCGTAGCACTCAACGCGGACGGCATCACCGCCACGGTCGTGACTTTGTCCGGAGGCTTCCATGCGGCTGGAACCCTGCGGATGCGGGGCGCTCAGATATCGAACCAGTTGACGTTGAACGGAGCCACCCTCGGCGCCGGTGACACGGCGCTGCTCGGCGTGGGGATGCAAACAGGCACCTTCGACTTCACGCTTGCCGCACCGCCGACGGGAGCGGTGGACCTTCAGGGCGTCAGGGCCACCACTTTGCAGGACCGAGAGCAAAGTTGGCCAAAGGAGGTACGGATGGACGGCTTCGTCTACGGCTCCCTCCGCTCCGATAAGAATTCCCTGCAGGAAGACGTGGCGTACCGCTTGGCGTGGATCCGTCGCAACCCTGGCTATGCCCCGCAGCCCTACGAGCAACTGGCCACCTGCTACTGGCAGGCTGGCCACGACGATGCCGCCCGTCGGGTGCTGTTGGAGAAGCAGCGTCACCGCCGTCGGACCCTGCACCCTGCAGGGCGCGCCTGGGGATACCTGCTCGATGCCACAGTCGGGTACGGCTATCGCCCCTGGCTGGCTGGCCTGTGGCTGGCTGCACTCTCCTTGCTCGGCACCCTGGCGTTCAGCGCCTACTCGCCCGTCCGGACGAAGCAGGGGGAAGGTGACCCGTTCAATGCCTTCGTCTACACCGTCGACTTGCTCTTCCCGATCGGCGACTTCGGCCAGCGCACCGTATGGCATTGGACAGGGACCGCGCAATGGCTGTCCTACCTGCTGATTGCCATCGGCTGGCTCCTCACCACCACTGTCGTCGCCGGGGTATCCCGCATGCTGAACAGGACCTGACAGACTTCCGCGCCCAGGCCTTCGCGCCGGTGCCCAATGGGATCGACCACTTGCTTGGCGTGGTTACCCACTTGCGGCCGAACACCGGCGGCACCCGGCGCGACATCAGGTACACCGTGCTCCACCTACAGGCCGTGCAAACCTATGCCGCGCCTGCCAAAGCCGAGACACGCGAGGTCTTCCTTAGGAGCCGTAGTTCCCGGCTACGTTTGCGTACACCTTGCGGTGGAATTGAGGGAACCGCACGGCGTCCCGGTCCAGAAGGTCGATGAGCTCGACCAACTGCTGCTGCAGGGCCCGCAGGCGGGGCAGCGCGGGCGTGGGATCTGCCGCGATCGTGTCCACGTCTGTGAGCAGCTCGGTGAACCATGCGGCGAAGGCGTTGTCGGTGTCGAGCAGTGCGCAGAACTCTGTGTAGCCGAGGCAGTGACGACGCCCTGGTTCGCTGTCCGGGTGGATCATCACTGCCCCGATGGCGCGCTGCTGGATACGGAAGAGCCGCAGTGCCTCGCGCCGGTTGTACAAGCCGTTGAAGGTCTCCGCGATGCGATACAGCTGCGTCATGACCCTGCGGTTTCCACCGCTGTTGCCGAGGTTGAGGAACTGGAGGTCACGGCGGAGAATCTCCACCCATCCCAGGTACTCGGCGACGACGAACACCGTGCTGCGTCGCGCAAGTTCGGCTTCCCGCTCGCTGCCGTGCACCAGACAGACGGTGAGATAACCCTGGGCCGGTCCCGGGCTCGTGTCCCGCTCGTGGCCCGTGAGGATGGTGAACAGGCGACTCTGCAGATCGAATGTCGCCCAGGCCAGCGAAGCACCGTAGCGATCCATGTAGTCCAGCCGCTCCGCCTGCCGTATCCGGCGCTGCTGCCAGTACCCCAGGACCGCCGCCGTCGCTGCGCTGCCCAGGGCGACGGCGGCCGCAAGCCAGTTGAGAGCGTCCATGACCCAAATCTAGGTGCTACGGACAGCCACACCAGATGGACTGGAGAAAGTCCGCTGGGTGTGGCTCTCCTGCGTAGGACGGCGGCTCCCTATGGTGCCGAGAGCTGCACCACGCGTCGTACCTCCTCAGGCCAGACGGCTCGGGGCCGTGTCCACGGCTGCGGGAATGGCCTCTGACCAGGGAAGACGAACGTGATCGACACAACTGTGCTGCTGCCGGTTGCAGGCTGCCTGCGGAGGGGAGGATCAGCGGGCACACCACCATGTAGCGCGCGAACTCAGGGGGAAGACAGTGCAGTTGGATGTATGCATCGACGGGCCGCAGCAGGAGGACGAGTTGCGGTCGTTGCGCGACTGGCTGCGTCGGGAGCCTGCGGTGCGCAGGACGGCGCGTGTCGGTCTGAGGGAGGCACCCGCCGCATCCGGGACCATGGGGTCCACCCTGGACGTGCTGGAGCTTGTCACGGGCAACGGGTGGAGCGCCGCTGCTTTCGCTCTGTCGGTTGTCACCTGGCGCCGGACGCGGCCCCGCCAGCCCCGGGTGACGGTGCGCCGCGGCGACGTGGAGATCACTTTGCTGGAGGGGACGGACGAGGAAATCGCACGGCTGGTGCACCGGCTGGAGCAGGCCCAGCGGGATGGGGAGCAGCGTCCGTCATGAGCGCTCTTCCGGATCCGGGGCTGACCCGGGCGGTCCTGGTCGGTGTCGGCGCCTATACCCACCTGGAGGCGCTGCCGGCAGCCACGCGGAACCTGCCGGCGCTCGCCGCGGTGCTGACCGGCCCTCTTTCCTGGCGTCTGGCTGCCGAGCACTGCACCGTGGTCGCGGACCCGGCGTCCACGCCGGACATGCTCGATCCGGTGAAGCGGGCGGCGGAGGAGGCCGAGGACACCCTGCTGGTGTACTTCGCTGGCCACGGGCTGCTCGACGGCCGCGGAGAGCTCTTTTTCGGCCTGCCCGGCTCCCAGTCCGGATGGAGCTACACCGGCGTCACCCACCAGGCTCTGCGCGAGATCATCCTCAGCTCGCCCGCCCAGCGGTGCGTCGTCATCCTCGACTGCTGCATGAGCGGACGCGCCCTGGGGCTGATGGGCAGCGACACCCTGGCGGACCAGGCCGAGATCGACGGCAGCTACCTGCTGGCCGCCGCACCCGACAACAGTCCCGCTCTGGCACCCCCGGGACAGACCTACACCGCGTTCACCGGACAACTCCTGAAGACTCTCGAGCAGGGAGTGCCCGGTCCCGAGCGGGAGCTGGACCTGGAACTGGTCTACCAGCAGGTGCGCCGCCAACTGGTCGCGCAGAACCTGCCCGAACCTCAAAAACGAATCCGCAACACCGCTGGCCGCCTCGCCCTGGCCCGCAACCCTGCCTATCGCCCGCCACGGCGCCCCGCCGGAGTCCGCGGAGTCAAGACCCCCTGGCCCGACCCGTGCACCTTCCATACGCCGCTGGCCTTCCTGGAGGCACTCGCCGAAGTCCGCGCGCTCACCGGTCTGACGATCCCCGCAGTGAGCGAGCGGACAGAACCGGCCGTCGCAGCGTCAACCATCAGCCAGCTCCTGAACCGCACCACCCTGCCCCGCACATGGAAGACAACCCGCAGCTATCTCGCCGCCTGCGGCCTGTCGGACCGCCAATGCGCAGCATGGGAAGCGGCCTGGAAACGCCTGCGAACTCTGGAACAGCACGCACCGACTCCCGAGCCGGAGCCGACGCCCACACGCGGCTGGTACGCCCGCCTGCGTCGCAGGGGCACCAGCTCCTGACGTGCCTGCGCCGCGGGGCCGGGGCTGCGCGCGGCTTGGCGCCGCGGCGCCGCCACTCTTTACGTCAGCGGCTGGCCGTAGCTGTGGGAGACGGCCCCGGTTGGGGGTCCTGGGCGTCGGAATCGTTGGCGAAACCCATCCACGCCAGCATGGCCAGCAGCCCCACCACCACGACGGCGGTGGACTTCTTGGCCGCCTTGCTCTTGCCGGTGGAACCTGACCGCTTCACCCAGTGCCCGGCCCGGTAATACTGGCCATCTCGACCTGCCACGCCCTATCCCCCGATCTTTACTGCGACGGGCTGTCTCCCGTGTACGGAGCATTGCAAAGCCAGGAAGGCGCGGTGTCGCGTTTCGGCGTGACTGGCCGAGAACTGTCGGGATACGGCGCCATGAGACCTGCAGGCCGGAGCGCGTCCGGACAGCCGACGATGGAGGCAGGGTTCATCCCAGGCTTTGCGTTGAGGGGAGGGCGGGCGGTCGCGGTCTCGGAGCATCCCAGGTTGCGCAGGGCACGCCCGTTGCAGCGCATGTGGGTGAGCTCGTCGGCTCCTCCTGCCAGGACTCTTGCCGTGGCTCTATTCGACGTCGACTCCGTAGGCGCGGGCCAGTCCGTCGAGTCCGTCGGCCCAGCCCTGGCCGATGGCTCGGAGTTTCCAGATGGGTGTGCCCTGTGCGTGGTGGCGGTAGATCTCGGCGATGACCATGGCACGGATGGTGGGGTCGGCGGGTGGCTGGAATGTCCAGGCGGCGCTGTCGCACTCGATGTGCAGCGAGGCGTGCGTGAGTGCGGAGCAGGGCAGTCTGGTGTCGACATCCATGTTGATGGAGACGATGATCCGATGCACGTGCGGGGGCAGTGCGCTGAGGTGGAGTGTGGCCCGTTCCTGGATGTGAGACGGGAGGGACTGCTTGCCCAGCAGTCGGGCTGCGCCATTGGCTGCGGTGGGCTGGTTGTAGAAGACGAAGTCCTCGTCCTGGGCGACTTGGCTGTCCGCATCGGTCAGCAGCAAAGTGAGGTCTGCGTCCGCGCCGGCGAACGTGAAAGCAACATGGAGGCCTTGCCATGCTTCTTCGGGCAGGACGACGGTCTGCCCGGGAACCAGGGTGGCTGGTGTACGGGGCTGCTGGTGTGGTCGGCCTGCTGTGGGGGGTGAGGGCGTGACTGGTGGCGTGGTCTGGGCTTTCCACTCGGCGAAGGGACGGATTTCGTACGGTGTCTGCTGCACTGTGAGCGGCTGGCTCTGGCCGTCGTCGGCGCCGCGCGTCTGCAGGGTGACATCCAGATCCGACAGGTTCGCCTCGGGAGTATCCGTTTCCTCCTGCAGGTGGTCGAGGAGAACCTGCAGACCTCGGGTGCGGCTGACATCGAGCGGCTTGAGGACGCTGGAGAGGTTGCCCGACGCCGTGGTCTTCACCGAGCAGGCCACGTCCTGGCCGATGTCCAAAAAGCGCAGAGCGTCCTGGGCGTCACGCCACGGCGTGGTGTCGACCGCGTGACGCGACCAGCGTCCGAAAGCCACGAACCCCAGGCGCTGGCTGTCGGGCAGACGGGTCAGGACGGCCAGGTCGATCGCCGTGATGGAGGGTGCCGTAGCAAAGCCCTCCTTGAGCGTGGCCACGATGTTGGAGCCCATGGAGGTGAGCCACCAAAGGGTGCGCTCCCGCTTGCTCAGTCTCTTCAGGGTGGGCCGTCCATTGGGCGTGAGGCCTGGGGCTTGGTCCGGCAGCGCATCCAGATCCTGCTGACGCATGACGACACTCATCACCGACCCATCGACTCCAACCGCGCACCCGGCCGCCGGATTGTCGGAGAACGCCGTGTTCACCGCCTCACAGACGGTCTCCTCGTTATTGGCCAGGAGCGAGTGCCACCACCGGTCCGCCTCGCCGCGCACGACTTCGAAGACGCTGTGCAAACGCGCCTGCTCGGCGGCCAGATAACCCGGCGCATCCTGCGCTGCACGCGTCTTGGCGGCACTGCGTTCGGAACGTGCCAGACGCCCGATGCCCTGCAGATGGAAGGCCTGAGCTTCGGAGCGTGCCCACGCCAGACCGAGCTCGGGAGGAGGGCCAATAACGGGCGGCTGGAGGGCAGGGAAAGTCTGCAGATGCACCGTCGTCGTCTGCTCCCGAAGCGCAGTCAACTGCGCGATCGCGGCATCTCGCTGAGCTTCCTGGTGCGCTCGCTCCGCCTGCCGACGCACGCGATCGAGCTGCGCGGCTGACGGCGCGACAGAGCGAGACCGACTGCGCCGGGTGCTGGTGCGGCGACCGCTTCCACCGCGCAGGGAACTGGAGGCGTAGAACGGGCCGAGTCCAGACGAGAGGCGAGCGCCACCGCTGCCCACACTGATCCGGGCTGCTCGCGGCCCCAGTGAGGTGCGCACCCCACGGGTGGAGACCCGCACACTCATCCCGGGCACACCGACGCGGAAACCGAACCCCATGCCATCTCCTTCTCCCACTCAGAGCAATGAGTGTGGCACCGGCATCAGTCCGGGCGGTGCTGATTCAGCGTTGCCACCCGTGCGGCCCGGGGCCATATGCGTGCCTGAAGCGGTCCCTGCCCTGCGGTTACCGCGCCACGGCAGTCTGAACGACATGGGTGATGAGCTCTTCGTCGGCTGCCTGCCTGCTTGTCTGCATCGAGGGCATTCGCCTGCATCGATCTCTGCCGGATGCCGGATGCTGTCTTCCGGTCGTGGCGGGCAGGCGCACAGGCGATCCGTACTACTGGCCTGGCCAGGAGCCGGCCCGGACGGGCTCGTACGGCCTGGACAGGGACAGGTACGGGCTTCTGCCCCTGTGCAGAAGCGGCATGGGGCGGTTGCGGCACTCGCCTGGTGCGGGTCTGATCGTTTTGGACGAAGCACGGTACTTCTTCCGCTGGGAGGTCTACCGTTTCCGTCTCGGCGATCAAAGGGGAGCGGCGGATGCCGGTATTACGCAAGGGCGAGAACATGGGGCTGCACAGGGCGCCGGTGGTGTTGTCGGTGTCCGCGCAGGGGCCCGCCGTTGATGTGTCCGCGCTGCTGCTCGGCCCCGACGGCAAGGTCCGCGCGGACCATGACCTCGTCTTCTACAACCATCCCGTCCAGGATCACGTGTCAGTCTCGGACACCACGGTCACCGCGGACGTGCCGCGCATTCCAATGGGCGTGGACCGGGTGGTGATCGCAGCCAGTATCGACCCCCTGCAACCAGGCGCGGTCTTCACCCGCGCACCGCAACTGACGATCACCCAGAACGGCGTCCCGGCAGCCTCGTTCACCGCCCCCGACTTTGTTGCCCGGGAGACCGTCGTGGTCCTGGCAGAGCTCTACCGGCGCGGCGGGGACTGGAAGATCCGTGCAGTTGGGCAGGGCTACGACTCCGGTCTGGCCGGACTGGCAACCGACTACGGCATCCACGTCGACCCAGAACCCGCGCCTGCGCCGCCAGCAACGTCGGCACGGACGAGCCGGAGAGCAGGCCCGGCTGTCGACCTGACCAAGGTCGAACGACAGGCTCCCGGGCTCCTGGAACCTGCACGGCAAGCCAGTCAGGTTCTCGTCGACCGGGGGATCGCCGGACGACGCGCCGCCGTCTATCTGATTCTTGATCACGACTGGAACATGGAGGAACTCTACGAGTCCTTCGCGGTGCAGGCCTTCGCCGAGCGCGTTCTGGCCCTGTCGGCCAACCTCGACGACGACGGCACCGTGCCCGTGGTCTTCTCCAGCGGCCGCGAACCATTCCTGGAAGAGATCCGGCTGGACAACTACCGCGGCCGCATCGGGCAACTGCACACCCAGGTCGACTGGGGCTGGGGCAACGTGGCGGACGCCATGCGCCGGGCCATGAACCATTACCAGGAGTCCGCCGCCACCGACCCTGCGTTCGTCGTGACACAGGTCGGCGACGAGCCCTGGGACAAGTCCGAAGTACGCTCCCTGCTGCAGAACACCGCCTCACTCGGCGTCTTCTGGCTCTTCGTCGGCTTTGGACGCGGCAAACTCGCCTTCTACAAAAACCTCAACGCCTCAACGTCTGCCACCTTCAGCAACGTCGCCTTCTACGACGCCAGCAAGAACCCCGGCTCGGTCCCCGGCGAGCGGTTCTACACAGGCCTCATCGACGCCTTCGCCGCCTGGATCCGCCCGTGAACGCCACACCGTCAGCCGAGCAGACGACCGACCGCACCACACAGACCACCCTCCAGCAGACCTCTCCACGACAGACGTTGCCGACTCCGGACGAGGCCGCGTGCCACTTGGCAACGAGGATGCGCGCGGTTCTCAACGATCCTCGCGCCCTCACAGATCTCCGCACCTACTTCGGCCTCGAACCCGTTGCCGCCCCCTTCACCGGCGCCCGCTTCGAGTCGCTGGGCAGTGGCACAGATACCCACCAGCATGCGAACACCATCACCGCCACGGACCTGATCGCCGTGCAGACCCTGTCAGTGACGGTCCCCGCGCCCGTCGCCCTCGACCTTCTCGAAGGCACCCTGGGCACACGCTTATCCGAGCTGCTCTCGCACATCCCCGCAGACACCGACATGACCGACGCCGACGCACACCACCTTGAGGCCGGCTCACCCGCCGACCACGCCTGGCACCTCCTGCGCGCTCAACGCGGAGTGAACTGGGTGATCGCCGGCAAACTCCTGGCCCGCAAGCGACCCCGACTGCTCCCCGTCTACGACAACGTCGTGCGCTGCGCGCTGGGCCGACCTCAGTCCTTCTGGGTCGCGCTGCACGGCGCACTTCAACACGGCAACCATGCACTCCACGAGGAAGTCCTGGCGGTACGGCAGGCAGCGGGAGTGCCGCAAACGGTGAGCGTGCTGAGAACGTGTGACGTTGCGGTGTGGATGCGTCACCACACAATTCACCGGTCAACGCACGGCTGCGAGCGAAATGCCGAACGCCCCATCGATCATCTCGACGCCGACGTAACCGCCGCCCTGAGGGACGGCACCGCAGGCTGATCCGGGACCATGGCCAAGCCCCGGAAGCCGTTCCGCTGGGTAGTCCGCTGCGGACATGGCCATCCAGCGCGCCCCATCACGAACTCGCCCGGCCGTCGCACGGGAGCGGCGAATCTGCTCTGCGATCATGACCGGCGTATGGCCGAGGAGCTCGCCTCGGGCGCGGGCCTCCGTCAGTCTCTCGACAGTGCCTGCACGATCAGCTGGTGAGTGACGGCGGACACCTGGCCCGCCCATTCACTCCCCGTACGCCTCACTGCCGTGCACCAAGTGCTCCTCGCTGCGTTCACTGATGAGGCCGCAGCGAGCGCTCCCGACGACAAGGAATAGGACTGGCTCCGTGCCTCGGGGGAGCCTCTCACGGACGCCGAGACCGTGATCCTGCGCCGAGCTGCCGACGCACCGCAGCACAGCGAAGCCCTCAGCGAGCGGGCGACACTCATTGAGCAGTTCAACGCCCCGAAGACCGGCGAACCGAGCGGTCCACCCGCGGATGAGGTCTTGCAGCACCCCCTGGTACGGATGGCCGACGCCTATCGAAAGATCATCATCGACCGCGTAGTGCGAACAGATCTTCCAACGCGAGAGGTCCGAGCCGCCGGCCAGTCGCAAGGTGCCGACGTAGGCAATGAACAGACGAGTGGCGTCGAGCCGACTGATGGTGGGGACAAGCCCTGAGTAGCGGCAGGCCTTGGGCGCCGATCAACTGCCCGATGGCCTGCGGCGGGAGGCCGCGGTATCTCGCCACAGGCTTGCGGCGAGTGCCGTCAAAATGCCCACTGCAGACGGGAGGAAAGCCAGACTGTCCGCCATGGACATTTCCTCAGCCCACCAGGACCGTGAAGAAGCAGAACGGCTGAGCACCGCCGTTGGGGTCCTCGCCGATTTCCTGAGCCGGCAGCCGCTCACCCAGGCCTTGGCCTCGTTGGAGTACCGATTGGAGGGCGCCGACGGGATGAATGTCATACGGGTTGCCGAGGATGGCCACGTCGTGCCGGAGCTGCTTGCCTCAGCCCTCACGGTCCGCGAGAGCCTGGGCCGGATTAACGACTTGATCCACGCCTGCGGCATCCTCCTCGTACTGCCTCACATTCTCAAGGATGAAGAACGCATCACCGTCCGCCCCTCCCTCGGCGCCGGCAACGACCCGAGCCGCCCGTACGACCTGGAGACAGACCAGCGCATCGCGGAGTTCAAGCTCGCTCGTTGGCGCGGCGCGGACGCCATGCGTAAGCGCCAAACTTTCAAGGACCTCGTGATGCTCGCCGCCGACACCTCGGGCCGCCAGGCGGACCTGTTCGTGATCGGCCCCGAGCCCCGCCGCTTCCTAACCACCAGCACCTCTACCGCGGCCTGGGCCTTGGACCGCGCCCCAGGGGCGCTGCGGACCTTCACCACCGTCTTCGGCACACCGAGCATGTCCGTGGCCCAGTTCACCGCGACCCATGCCGCCCAGGTTCAGATCACCGATCTGCGGAGTCTCCTCCCCGCGTCCGTCGCAGCCCTCCTGCAGTGAAATGTCCTCAGTACCAGGCGCCAGCCTTGCGAAGTGAATTGCGCCGATTAAGGTGACCAGCCACAATTTGAGGCAGTCGCGCCGAGGGGACTGGGGCTAATGCCCCCGGATTGGTCGCCAGAGTGCCCCAAGAATCCGAGAACCGATCGGTTTCTCGTGCGCGGCGATTCCATGGCAGGTGCCCACATCTCGATGATGACACCGGTGTTGCGCGCGCCCAGGACCAGGCCGAGGCCGGCGAGGTCGTTGCGGCCGTGCTCGACGGCGAAGCGACCGTCAAGCGCGACGGCTCGCAGGTAAGGCCGATGGCCGAGAACCCGTCGTATGACCCGATCTGCGGTGATACTGCCACGATACTTGGCAAGGTCGTGACCGTACTGCGGACCCTGCAGAGCGAGACGCGGAACGGCGAGCCCGCTGCGGGCACTTGAGGTGAGGGCGAGTCCTTCTTCGGGGCAGAAGGACTCGCCGTGATCACCGCCGAACCCTCACCCCGCTTGTCCCGCACCGGGCACCGCAAACGGTCGGCCTGCACCGATTCACCGAGACGGACCATTCGTGTGAACGAGCTCAGCGAGGTGGCAGACTGTCCGACCGGCTCGGTGAGCGGACCACCAGAGGCCGAAGAACCACATCCACCACATGGGCCGTGCTGCGAATCGCTTCCAGCGCGCTGGTTCCCTCGTAGTCGCGCATGGCGGCCGAGGGGGGACTGAAGGGCGGACTGACTGACTGTCGCACGGGCTCTGCTGGCAGCTGCCCTGCGCGTCACGGGTGCTGATGGCGCGGCTGCCGGCCGCTACGAGGCGTCCCGAGGACCAGGGTGGGATGTGGGAGCCGCGGCTGCGGACCGACCGCTGATCAGAACCATTTACGGCGGCGAGCAGGGGGCGGGGCCAGCAGTAGTAAGCAAAGCGCCCAAATGGGACACTGTTTCTGGGAGGTCCCTCATGAGCGACATGCCCCGCACGGCTTCGAAGGTCAAGGACAAGCACGCCCAGCGATGGCTGCATGGGCTCCAAGGGCACCTTGTGTCCGGAGAGACTGTTCGCTACCTGGGGCGGATCAACGCGATGAGAGGGGCTGACGCCTTCGCGGTCACGTCGATTCGCGTCATGTCATTCCTTGGGCTTGAGGTTGGGGGAAAAGGGCTGTTCTTGGATGTCCCTCTCGGTGAGATTGAAACCGCCGAGATCAGATCGAGCATGGGGGGCAAGAAGCTCGTCGTGCACACTCGCGCGGGCGAGGACATCTCCTTCGGGGCACTGGTGAACGCAGATGCCGAGGACAACCTCACCGCAGTGCGGGAGGCGGTAGCCGAGGGACCGGATACAGAAACAGCAAAATCGTGGACAGAAACCCAAGCGGCTGCTGAAGCTGCCTGGGGGGCGACAAGATTCATCGGCGCAAAGCTCAGCGACAAAGCACGTAGGGTGCTCGAACAGCACTGCGCCGCCACGGAGGCCCCGTGGTTCGTTCTCACTTCCAGTGGCGCCGGTGTCCTGGCCGCCTTCGAAGACCGATGCATGATCATCAAGGCGGGTGGGATGGCCGCCATGATGGCCGGTGCCACGGGTGGGGCGCGCATTACGAGCTTTGCATACCGCGAGATCACAGGGATCGAGTACAACTCGGGCCTCTCGAACGGCGTCCTGGAAATCCTCACAGCGAGTTACCAGGGAACGGCGAACAAAGACTTCTGGCGAGGCACCCGAAGCTCCCGAAACGCCGACTCACACGACCCGTACACCCTCAGCAATACGCTCCCCCTGCCGAAAAGGCTGTACCAGGAAGCCTTGCCCTGGCTGAATGAGCTGCGCTCTCGCGTCACCGACTCCAAGGGACAGGTTGCTGTCCTTGCGTCGCCTCCGTCGGCAGCGAAGACCTTGGCGGACGAGATTCGTGAACTTGCCGCCCTGCACGAGGCAGGGGCTCTCAGCGACGAAGAGTTCACCGAGGCCAAGAAAGCCGCGATGGCACGGAAGTAGCTGAGGATCAGGTGACCGTCCAGTCGCGGAGCTGACGGGCGATTCCGGCGACGCCGAGGTGGTCCGACGCGGCGTCGCGCACGAGCTCGACCGCCGCCTTGGGCGGGTAGTCGAGGCGCTGGCCGTGGAGCAGCAGGTAGGCCTCAGCGGAGTGCCAGGCGAACGCGGCGTTGGAGTGTTCCAGGCAGGGCAGCTTCGCCAGTGTCTGCAGGAGCGCCGCCGCCTTCAGATTCAGCGACCCGTAGATGTCGTGCTCCAGGGCGCGCGCGTTCACGCGCGCCACCGCTGCGCAAAGCGGCCCGAAGTCGTCCACCTGCGGATCGCAGTCGAGGAGCTCGGCGGCATGGAGGAGGAATTGGACGTCGAGCCGCTGCTGAGGGCCGGGCTGGGGCACGCGGAGTGCCCCTGCCCCGGCTGCTGCGCCTCGAGTTCACGGCGCGCGCTGCTCGGGCGCGGATCCAGATCGTCGGCATCCCTGAACGCCCCTCCGCTGTGCGCCATGGACGCCCGGAAGTTGCTCAGGAAGGACCGCTCGACCGCCGTCGCCCTGTCGTAGGCCGCCGACAGGATGTACTCCTGCAGCGACATGTTCTTCTGCCGCGCCGCGGTCTCAATGGCCTCACGCTTCGCCGGGTCGGGGAACCGCAGGTTCATGGCCTTCGGGGAGCCTCCGCTGTCATGGTACCGATGGAACTACTGGCCCCACGAAGGAGCCAGCAGCCGCTCCCGTGTAGCGCCGCGGCGGGCCGACCAGCACCTGGACGACACGTCCCGCCCACCACGGGCACCAGCTGCCGGGGTGGGCCCGTCGATAGCTCGCTGAGCACCTCACCTCTCGCGGGCCGCTGCAGCCCGCCCGATGCGCTCCGGGGGTGCTCGCGAGGCCGCGTCACGCGAGGCCGACGGGCATCCCTGGGCGGCCCGCTGGTCAGCCGATTAGTTTGTCGCCCTCGCGCATACAGACTCCGGTGGCCGTGATGTCGGCGAGTACGGCAGCAGGGACGTTCCGCACCGCGAGGAAGGTGAGTTCGCCGGCTCGGTCAAGCTCAGCTTGCGCTGCCTCTCTGCGCCCGACGCCGTGATTTGGCTGCTCGATCAGGTGACGAGCTTTGTGAAGGCCGAGCAGTAAGGGTGGCGAGCTCGAATTCGTGAGGGCTTTGGGGCTGCTGTGCACGCATGCCGTGCGCGCACTCCCTCGCGCCTGCTGTGCGCCCTGCCAGCTCACCAAGGCGGCGACGTAGCGTCGTCACGCCACACCTCATCAGTTGGCAGGCCGGGGATGTCTCGGTAGCAGCCCGGCTACTGGGGAGTGCCGGGGCACCGGCATCTCCGGCCCAACAAGATGAGGTGAGGTGGGTAGATGGTGTCGGAAAGTGGCGCCCCACCCCGCAAGGGATGGATGCGCGAAGCAACTGAACGCTTGGGGATCGCACTCGCGGCTCGCGTGGTGTGGTCCTTGATCGAAAGGTTGATCCACCATTAAAGGGCTTCGGCCCGGAGTGGCCCCCGGTCAATCCCCAGTGATCGGGGGCCACCCTCCCTCATCTTGAGTGCATCCTTGCGCCGGCCGGACTCACTCAATGGCAACGTACTGTCGGAGTCCTTAACGATCGATTGCGGGTCTGGAGGCGTGCGTTGCACGCTGGCTCTCCCCAGCGTATGCAGGCCGCACCATCATCGTGCGCGCCGCATCCACGGGGCCGCTCGTTGCGTGCGGTTTTGCTACCCCTGTTCTGCGACGTCGGTGATCTCCACGGACACCTTTGTGCTCGCCGAGGCTGTACTGATCAGCGACGGCGTGTAGTTGAGGCTCGTCTGGTCCGACAGTTCAGCGGTCTCGGTCACCGTTCCCGAGGCGTCCCCGGAGATCTCGTAGGTGATCTCGTACACCGCGTCGGGGTCGAGGGCCTCGGCGATGCCGTCGTAGGTGAGCCGCGGCTCGACGGTCACGTTGCAGCCTGCTGATCCGAAGCACTGACGCTTGGTGGTCTTCAGCGTCATGGTGAAGTCGTCGGCTGTCGGTGCCTCGAACGTCGGCTCCCCGGTCTCTTCCTCCTCCTCGGCTGCGGCCTCAGCTTTCGGGGTCTCGCTGCTGGACGCGGTCGCGGCGGGCTTGCTGTCGTCTCTGGACTGCACGACGTAGAGGCCGGTGCCGACGATGGCGGCGATGATCGCGGCTGCTGCGCCGATGACGACGGCGTTGCTGGCGCGCTTCGTGGTGGGTGGCTCGGGTGGTGCGGCCGGCGGGAAGTCGGGCTGTGGCGGCGGCGTGGTGGTGCTCAAGGGGTCCCCCTGCGGTTGCGCTGTGTCTGCGCATGATGCGGTGTTGTGCAGGTAGCGTGAAGGCAAAGTGTTTGATTCGTGACACAGGGATTTTGTTGTGACCGCTTTCATGCGGGACGCGGTGCTACATCCACGGCGCGGGCCCGGTCCTGCTCGCCGACGCGGCGAGGGCATGCTCGCCGACGCGGCGGATCCTGTGCTGCGTGGTATAGCCCGGGGCTGGTGCCGTGAAGACGTTCGTCGTCACCACCGTGGCGACATGCGCGCCGTGGATGGTGAAGCCTGTGCCCCCGACCCGATGAAGGTCGGGACTGCCGACCTTCATCGTGGGGCCGTACCGCTTGCACTGGATGACGATGCGGCGTCCGTCCGGTGCGATGGCGATGATGTCCGCGCCGAGGTCGCCGGCCCCGCCCACGACGCGGGCGTCCGGGCAGCCGTCTCGGCGCCAGAGGTAGGCGATGGCCTCCTCGAACTCGCGGGGTGACATGACCTGGTAGCGGGCGACCTCCATGGACTGGAGTGCACAGCCCCCGGCGGCCCGGCGGAGTTCCCTGGTGCGATGGCCGGCCCAGGCGAGGCTGACGCCGCACAGGGAGAAGAACACCAGCGAGACGGCTCCGCCGCTTCCGGTGACGAACATCAGGATGCCGAAGAACGTGAGGAGGGACGGAATCGCTGGCCCGACGTCTGCGCCCGCCTGATGTGGGTCGAGAGCTTCCTCCAGGCGGTGCAAGACCTCGAGACGCCGGCCGCCCTGACCTTCACGCACGGCAGCGTTGCCCTGCCGTAATGGCCCAGCCCGCCACTCAGCGCGACAAGCCGTTGCGGCCTCCTGGACGCCTGTACTGAAGACCAGGTGCCAGGCCAGGGCGGCCTACCGTGATGGGATCCCGCAGCGCCCCAGGCGCAGTTCAGCTGCCGGCGGTCTCCGGCTGCGGCTTGAGGGCCTGCTCTGCCAGGGAGTCTGCCGTGTAGAAGACCGAGGAACCCTGCTTCGTGCGCTGGGCCCGAGGCTTGGCAACCAAGTTCTCCACCGTGGAGCGCACAACGGTGGCCTTGAAGGTGCGCTCCGCATGAGACTTGGTGAGCGCGGCGGCGATCTCGGCAGCGGAGCGAGGCTCGGACTGCCGGCCGAGGTGGTCGTCGACCAGTTCGACCAGGTCGGCCCCGCTGCGAGTAGGGCCGACTTCCTCGCTGCGGACTTGGGTGCGCCCTCGGCGGGTTTGTCAGTAGCAGCCGCGGGCTTGTTGGCCCGGGAGGCGGCGGAGCGCTTCGCACCTTCCCGCGGAGCAGGCACAGCCTTCTTGCGGGGTGTTGCCTTCTTGGCGGCGGCCGTCGTGGTGACGGGGGAACCGAGTGCCTGCTGCATGTTCAGCAGCATCGCATGGTCGTTCTCCAGCGCCTGGTGGTGGGGAAGACTTGAGCGGGCCGTGCCGGGGCGTTGGAGGGATCCATTCGCGCCGACCTCGCGATGGCAAAGAGGGGGCCTGCGCGTACTGCTGATATTCGTGTTGTGTTGTTCCCCTGCACGGTGGTCTGCGGGCTGATGATTCTGCGCTGGTGCGCGCCTGTAAGCGGGTCTGGTGGCCTGGGGGCGTTGGTTCGGCGAGTGTGGCTGGAAAGGCAAGGGCACGCGTTCCCCTACCGGGCCCAGGGCGTGAGTGGTTGGGGGTTGCGGGTACGACTGAGTCCCACTGGAGGAGGGGGCGTTCATGGCTGGTGGGGAGTCATCACACGATGACGGGCCTGTGGGCGAGACGGTTCCGGATTACCAGGCCATGGAACAGGCAGCAAAGGTCTTGCTGTATCAAGCTCGCAAGGTTGAACGTGGTAACAGGCTGACGGAGGCTGGCTGTGCTGCTTTCGACAGAGCGGTCGAGGTGCTGCTGGGTGCCCCTAACCCACGACTGGGTGAGATTTCAGACCCGATCGCTGTCGATGAGATCGTGCTGCTGGCAAGGGAGTTTGCACGTGATATGAGCTCGCGCGTCTTCGAAGAGGATGACCTTGCACGCATTCGCCGGGTCGGCACCCCCTGCCTCGACAAGCTCGACGGCGGCGCTGTCCTCGAGGACAGGCAGCGGGCGGAAATCCGTGCCCGGGACGAAACGGCGGCTGACGCAGCCGCTGACCGTTGGGCGCTCCAGAATGGAGCCGCGCGGTGGGTGACCGCATCCCTTCATCTCGATCCCTTCACTGGCCTGTTGTTCGGTTCCGTCGTCAACGGGCTCGTCAGGCCTGTGCACGAGATCGGGGTTCGTGGTGCGGTGGATCGGGGGGCCGGCTTGATGAAGGCGATCGACGAAGCGGCACAGGCGTCTCCACTGCTACGGCTCGGGCGGCACGAGGGACGCCGTCGGGTGAGGAATGTTGGGCAGACTCCGCCCGATTCGGAGCCCACCACAGCGGGTGATGTCCCCCAAGCGCTGGCAGACGCGCCGAAGGAGCCTGTGGTACAGCAAGACGCCACGAGGCGGAAGATGCGCAACGAGCCCCGGCGGCCGCAGGCGGGTGGTGCCGGGGGGATGCCTGGCGTGTAGGAGGCTCACCCGTTGCCGTGTTCGCGTCCCGAACGAGCGAAACTGCTGGCGATAGGAGAAGTACGAGGCGCACACAGACGAGCCCGCGTGCGGTGAGACCTGACTGCTGTCAGCTGCTTCGCAAGATACGCGTCGCCTTGTACGCCGCACGGGCCCCGCCCTGTGCGGCGCGAGCCGTTCGGAGTACGCCATGTCAGGTCGCGCGCCTGTTGTCAGTGGCGGGTGACAACATGGGCGCTTTGATCTGGCCCTGCTCTTTGGGAGTGGGGGTACCGAGTTCGACATTGGAGTACCGCAATGAACCGCAGTGAGCTGGTAGCCGCGCTGGCCGAGCGTGCCGAGGTGACGCAGAAGGACGCCGACGCCGTGCTGAACGCGTTCGCCGCCACGGTTGGTGACGTGGTCGCCAAGGGCGACGAGAAGGTCACCGTTCCTGGCTTCGTGACTTTCGAGCGCACCCACCGTGCCGCGCGTGAGGGCCGTAACCCGTCCACGGGCGAGGCGATGAAGATCCCCGCCGGCTACGGCGTGAAGGTGGCCGCGGGTTCCAAGCTCAAGGACGCCGCCAAGGACAAGTAGGCCCGCGGATCTGCACGGGGGCGGCCGTCCACGGGGCGTGGGCAGCTGCCCTGTGCTGCGGACTGGCTCTACCCGAAGGGGTTGCCTCCCTGGGTCTGCACTTCGGCGGTGATCGCCTTGAGATAGGCGGCGTAGGTCTCGCGTTGGTTCCAGGTGAACATGACGGTTCGGGAGTTGTTCGCGATGGCCTTCTCTCTTTCGGCGGTCGCGATGCGGAGCTGCCCGCGGTCTTCTTCGGTGGCGAGCTGCACGTATCCATTCGCGAGCCGAGTCGGCTCCTTGGACTGGACTTTGATGACGTCCTTGAGCGGGATCACGGCGTCTTTTGCCCCAGTGACCTTCCCCATGAGCGTGCGTTTGATGTCAGCCCGGTCCGCATAAAGGGTGACGGTCGCGACGTACCCCTTGAAGACCTGTGCCGGGGGCTGGGGTGATGCTGACCCCTTCGAGAAGTCGTATGCCATCGGATCAGTGTGCCGCTTGGCCAGCTGAATCGAGCGCAGCGCATCGTGGTCCCACGCGATCGGGCAAGAGACGAGCCGAGTGAGGCGCAGCACCATCCCCGCGGGCGCGGGGATGGTCTCAAGGCCGGGGCGCTCGGCCTGCTGATGGGTGCCTGCTCCCTCCGGTGGTCTGTGTGGTTACCAGCGCATGCCGAGGGCATCGAGGTCTGCCCGCCGCTGCGGGGTGAGCTTGGCGGCTCGCCGCCGTACGTTGGCCAGCCACATGCCCAGCTGAACCCGGACTCCGTCTGCGTCCTGCTCGGTACCGCCCGCACCGGAGCCGGCGTCCGCGAGTGGCACGAGCTCGGTGTGTTTCCGGGGTACCTGCAGGTGCCCTTCCCGCGCGTGGAAGCGTTCTGCCGCGGTCAGGTTGAGAGCCCATTTGTCGTCCTGGGTGCGCCGGACCGGCCGTTCGTCCTCCCCGGCCTCCTCAACCCCCAGGACGCTCTCCAGCAGCCACTGCTGCGCCGCTCCGAGCTTGTCCCACCCCAGCCGCTGCGCTTGTACCCACGCGCCCAGGTCCTCGCCCTGCACGACCAGGGCGCCAGCCTGGTGGGGGAGAGTGCCACCGGCGTCGAGGTGGTTTTTGGCGAGCCGGAAGCAGCGCTGCCAGGCGGTGTCCCATACCGGGCACCACCCAGGATCGATCGCGTCAAGCGCGTCCTGCCGGCTCTCCGACAGCCCCCACCCACCCGAAGGCACCCTCTCGCCCTGTTCGCGCGCAGCAGCGACTTCTGCCGCTTGGCGGGCTGCGGCGCGCTGGTTCTTCAGCCACACCCCGATCGGGAACCCGCCCGCACTCACCGCACTCACCGGCGCGAGGAGATGCCCGTGCTCTGCCGCCCACGCCCGCGCGATGGCCAGGCCTTCCTCGAAAGCGTGGTCGTGTGCGTTCCACACCATCCCCAGCGCATCCAACTGCCGCACCCGCTCATCCGGCAGGGCCTCCGCGTTGTAGGCCTTGCGCAGGTCGGCCAGCCACACACCGAGCGGAAACCCGGCCGGCGCCCAGTCCTCGGGCGTGACATACCGGTACGGCGCCTTGAGCTCCTCGATGCCGGTCTCCTTGAGGTACTGCAGACAGGCAGCAATACCACGCCGCCAATAGGCCCTCTCCGGGTCGAGGACGCGCAGCTGGATGAACTGCGCGAGCAACGCCGGATCCCGCGGAGTGGAAAACCGCAACAACTCCGCAGCCGCACCACTGACCACCGGCTCGGCATCCCCACGGCCGACGTCATCGACGTTCTGGTCCTGACCCTCGGCGTCCTCGGCGTCGCCCATGTCGCCGGTCGCCTCGTCGGCCTCACCCAGGACGTCGTCGGTAACCCAACTCCCACTGCGCACACGAGGATCCGCGAGCGCCTCAATGGTCTCCGTGTCATGAGCCCGCAGGGCAGACAACACCTTGCTCAGGCTGATGTAAGCATCTGAAGTAAGCATTTCCGAAGGGTTTTCACCCGGCCGCACAAACACCGGAACAAGCAAAGTGGCGAGTTTCCCCTCACCCGGACGGATACGCAAAGCCCGCCCGACCATCTGCACAATATCGACCATCGAGCCACGCGCATCCATAAACGCAACCGCATCACACCGAGCGGTATCCACCCCCTCACCCAACACCTTGACCGACGCCAACACCTGCACAGCCGCCTTCACCTCACGACCCTGCTCGCGAGGCAGGAAGTCGGACGCGAACTCCGCCAGCACCGCCCGGCGGTGGCCGGGGGAGTGCTCCCCGTACAGCCACTGCGCCCACACCCGCCCGGGCGCAGGGAACCGCTCAGGATCGTCAGCGTGCAACTCCCCGGCGACGGCCGGCACCCCAGCCGCCATTGCCTCCGCTTCCACGATCCGGCTGTGAAAAGTCAGGATCCGGCGCAGCTTCTCGTCCGCGGCCGCCGTCAACAGCCCCGTCTGCAACGCGGCAAGCCGCGCGCCCCGCACAGAGCCAGCGCCCAAGGGAGCATCCTGCAGAGCCTCGTACAGCTCAGCGTCCTCGATCTCCACACACACCACCTGATACGGCGCCACGATCCCGCGCCGGATCGCCTCCGACAGCTTCAGCTCGAACGCCACCGGCCCGAATACCGCACTGTCCCGGTCCATCGAGGCAGCCATCCGAGGAGTGTCCCCACCGGCCTCCCACACCCGCGGCGTCGCCGTCATGTACAACCGACGCCGCGCCGGAACCTGCTGCTGATCATGCACCGCAGCCCACGGCTTGCCCGTATCACCAGAGGTACGGTGCGCCTCGTCGACGACCACCAGGTCCCACACGCCGACACCGGCCGCATGCGCCCTCTGCAGGGTCCGCAAACCGAGCGAGGCGTACGTGGCGAACACCGTGACCTGATCCAAACCACGCAACCACAAACGCAGTTCCACATCACTGGTCGTACACGGAACGCCCTCGCTGTCCGCGGCACTCAGCGAGCAGACACCGATCATGACGCCACCACGGCCACCGGCCCGCCACGCCGCCACCGTCTGCAACAACAAATCCAACGTCGGCACCAACACCAACACACGCCGCGCCCTCAACCGACGGGCCGTCTCCACCGCGATCAGCGTCTTACCCGACCCCGTCGCGGAAATCACCTGGGCCCGCAGCCCCTGCGACGGCATCGTGCCGGCGGCCGGCTCCTGAAGGGCCCTCAGAACGCCGTCTACGGCCTCGACCTGATGCGGCAGAAGTTTCACTGTTGCTAATCCCTGACTCACGTAAAAGGTATTCTCGGCAAGCACTGAAAAGCGTGGCGCCGAGTTGCCGAAAATTCGGCGCCAGACCCCAGTTCTGCTCAGGACGACCAGGGGTCCGAACCAAGGCCATAACATAGCCTACCTAAAATAATGACACACATAATGCAGCGAGACCGATCCACCGGACTGTGAGGCGAAGCCACAGATAGGCCCGCTCCCCAGCCCGCAGAAGCACGAGCAGACCGCCCCTTGCAGCCAGCCGCTTTTCAGGTCCGCGCGAAGCGTGGAGCTGCCAGGCCGGATCGCGGAGCGATCCGAGCCGCCGGGCCGCGGAGCGGAACCGGCAGGCGTCACGGAGTGACGCCCAACTCCACGACGAAGTCGGGGAGTTGCACCGGTGCGGAGCACCGGTCACCCGCCGCGTAGCGGCGGCGCGTCGTGTCTGCGGAGCAGACC